>JAILRS010000006.1 GCA_024698045.1 Selenomonadaceae bacterium | reverse complement strand
TATGAAGATTATCCGTTTTGGCATACGCTGTTGACCGAATTGGGTTATCGCGTTGAGTTGTCCGGCAAATCTTCCGCGCAAATTTTTTACAAAGGTATGGCGACGATTCCGAGTGATTCGCTGTGTTATCCTGCGAAATTGGCGCACGGACATATAATGGATTTGGTAGATCGCGGCTTGAAGAAAATTTTTTATCCGTGCGAACCGTACAATTTTGATACACGTTCGGATAATTATTATAACTGCCCGATTGTTGCCGGTTACGCCGAAAATATTCGCAATAATATGGACGTTCTCAAGGAAAAGGATATCAAATTTATTCAACCGTTTTTGCCCGTACATGATATGAAGAAACTCAAGAAACGTTTGACGGAAGAATTTGCATTTGACGGCGTGACGGCTAAAGAAATTTCCGCGGCAGTAGACAAAGCGGCGGAGGAAATCGAGCACTATCGGAAGGACGTTGAAAATTTCGGCGACGAAGTTTTGAAACGTATCGAGCGCACAGGCGAACACGCTGTTTTATTGGTCGGACGCCCGTATCATATAGATCCCGAAATTAATCACGGTATCGCCGAAATGATTCAGTCTTACGATTTGCCGATTCTATCGGAAGATTCTATTTACCATATTCCCGTTGACGCGCCGAATATTTCCGTCGTCAATCAATGGAGTTATCATGCAAGACTTTATCATGCCGCGCAATTTGCCGCAGAACATCCCAACGTTACTTTGATTCAACTAAGTTCATTCGGTTGCGGTCTCGATGCCTTGACTATTGAACAGGTCAAAGAAATTCTGACGGCGCACGGACGAATTTACACGATGATTAAACTTGATGAAGTCTCTAACTTGGGCGCGGCACGAATCAGATTGCGTTCGCTGTTGGCGGCTCTCAAACGCAAAAAACCCGTCGCCTATTCCCCGAAAACTTTTCCCGACCGTCCGCATTTTACCGCCGAATGCAAATCCAAACATACCATTCTTGCTCCGCAGATGGCTCCGATTCATTTCGATTTGATTCAAACCGTTTTACAAAAGTACGGCTACAAAGTTTTGATTCCGTCGTTACCCGATAAGGCGGCTATCGATTTGGGTCTGCGTTACGTCAATAACGAAATGTGTTACCCTGCGATTGTCGTTGCCGGTCAAATGTTGGCGGCGTTGAAATCGGGCGAATGCGATCCCGATAACACTTCGATAATTTTGTTCCAAACTTGCGGCGCGTGTCGTGCTACGAATTATATCAGCGTCCTGCGTCGTGCTTTGAAATTTGCGGGCTTCGGACAAGTTCCCGTATTTGCTTGTTACGGTTTGCCCGAAGAAACGGATGCATTTGAACTCAGTCGCGATTGCCTCATTGACGCGATTAAGGCGTCCATATACGGCGATTTGCTGATGAATGTATCTAATCGTATGCGTCCGTACGAATTGCGCCATGGCGAAACTGATAGACTTTTCGACGAATGGATGACATTGGTAAAAGCCGATTTGATTGACGGAAATTATTTGACCTTCCGCGGCAACGTCAAGAAGATTGTCAAACAGTTTGATGCGATTCCGATTGACGAAAATTTTGTCAAGCCCAAAGTCGGCATTGTCGGCGAAATTCTTGTCAAATATCATCCCGTCGCCAATAATTTTTTGGAGCGCGTTTTGGCGGATGAAGGTGCCGAAGTCATTATGCCCGATTTCGTCGATTTCTTCCTGTATATCGCTTACGATTCTATTGTCCGCCGTCAACTTTTGGAGGGTTCTCGAAAGGATAGATTGTTCGCAGAAGTTTTCATTCAGTTACTTGAATTTTTCCGCCGCCCGATGAAAAACGCGCTGAAGGATTCCAAACATTTCCGCGCTCCTCATTCGATTAAAGATATCGCCAAGATGTCGGAAAAATTTGTCAGTACGGGTAATGTAGCCGGTGAAGGTTGGTTTTTGACCGGCGAAATGGTTAAACTCATTGAAGACGGTATTGAAAATGTTATTTGTCTGCAACCGTTTGCGTGTCTGCCCAATCACATCACGGGCAAGGGTGTTATGCACAATCTGCGCCAAACTTACGAACGCGCCAATATCGTTGCAATAGATTGCGATGCCGGTTCTTCAGAAGTCAATCAGCTCAATAGAATTAAATTGATGTTGACCGTCGCAAGAAAATTGTTGGCAACCCGTCGCGGCGTCAAGACCCTTTGATTTTTCGACGACGGAGTAAAAATTTTTCATACTATAAATTAAAACAGCGAACGCCCGATAAAGACGTTCGCTTTTAATTTTATGTATCGTTACCTTGATTCAAAAGTCTCCATGCAGTTTGAACACGGAAAAATTTTTATCGACAGCAACACAGTTTGAATTAAAACATCAAAGAGTTTTCAACAGGTCGATGACTTTGGAAACACATTCACTGCGGTCGAAATTCAACATCTCGCCGTTGTGACGGATTTTTATTTCAACCGAACCGCTTTCCAAAGTTTTCGGGCTAATCGTCACGCGCAGAGGATAACCGATTAAATCGCAGTCTTTGAATTTTACTCCGGCGCGTTCTTTCCTATCATCGAGCAAAACATCAACGCCTGCCGCCTTGAGTTCTTCGTAAATTTTTTCGGCGTAGGCAAGTTGATTGGCATCTTTGGCATTGACGGGTACGACTACCACTTCAAACGGAGCAATCGCACGAGTCCAAATGATTCCGTCTTTATCGTTACGCTGTTCGATTGCCGCCGCCATTGTCCGCCCGACTCCGATTCCGTAGCAACCCATTTCAAAAGTTTTTTCCTTACCGTCTTCATCCAAGAAAGTTGCATGAAGAGCCTCGCTGTATTTTTTGCCCAATGTGAAGACTTGACCGACTTCAATGCCGCGCGTCATGCTCAACGGTTTCCCACAATGAGGACAAGGATCCCCGACTTGAATCATACGAATATCGGCGACGGTAATTTTTTCGGCGTTGAAATCTCTGCGCGGAGTGACATTGATAAAATGTGCGTCGACTTCGTTTGCGCCGGCTACCGCGTTGTACATTTCCATGACTGTTTGGTCGACGACTACTATTGCCTTATCGTTAAGACCTATCGGGCTCATAAAACCTGCGCAGGAATTTGCCGCGGCTATAAGTTTTTCATCCGCCATGTAAAGATGATTGGCACCGTCGACGGCATTCATGACTTTGATTTCATTTACTTCATGGTCGCCGCGTACGAATGCCACAATCAATCTTTCGTCGTCATCCATAAACGCAACTGCCTTGATGGTTTTTTCTATCGGGACGTTCAAGAAATTTTTAACCGCGTCAATCGTATGACAATCGGGCGTAGAAACTTTTTCAATCGGGCGAAGTTCTTCCCGTTCGGCGTGAATAACTTTCAATTCGGCTTTCTCGTCGCTTGCCGCGTAATCACAACTTTCGCAATAAGCAATACTTGATTCGCCGCTTGGAGCCAATACCGTAAACTCATGCGAATGACCGCCGCCGATTGCTCCGTTATCTGCCTCTACCGCGCGGAATTTCAAACCGCAACGCGTGAAAATTCTGCTGTAAGCGTCATACATTTTCTCGTAAGAAATATTCATGCCGTCAACATCGCGATCGAATGAATACAAATCTTTCATGATAAATTCGCGGCTACGCATCAAACCGAAACGCGGACGAATTTCATCACGGTATTTGTTTTGCATTTGATAGAGCATAAGCGGCAACTGTTTGTAAGATTTAACCTCGTCGCGAACAAGAGAAGTAATCATTTCCTCATGAGTGGGACCCAATGCAAATTCTCTGCCGTGACGATCTTTAAGCCGCATCATTTCGTCGCCGTAGACCGCCCATCTTCCCGATTCCTGCCAAAGTTCCGCAGGTTGCACAATCGGCATCATTATTTCCTGTCCGCCCTTAGTGTCCATTTCTTCGCGGATTATCTGCATGATTTTCTTTATCGTGCGCCAACCAAGCGGCAGATAAGAATATAAACCGCCCGCGGTTTTGCGAATCAAGCCGGCGCGATACATAAGTTTATGGCTGATTAATTCCGCTTCCGCAGGAGATTCGCGCAATGTCGGTGCGTAAAGTTGTGTTGCCTTCATTTAAATAGTTCACCTCTGAAAAAATTTTCGGTTCATTATAACAGAAAATTTGATGGTTGGCGCGTTACCGTGCAAAATATTTTCGTCCGTAAAAAAAATCCACAGCCGTTAACAGCCGTGGCAAAAAATTTTTCGGGGACAATTTACAATCCGCGATTTATGAAATTCTTTTGGTAGTCAAAACATTCGTTTGCGATATCTTTATGCAGAATTAACAGACATAATAAGTTCGGTATTGCCATCAAGCCGTTCATCGTATCGGAAAAATTCCAAACGATATCGAGAGTTTGAGTCGCGCCGATAAAAGTTATGAGACTGAAAATGACACGATAGGCGATTATGATTACACGATTGCTCACTAAATATTCGAGAGATTTTTCGCCGTAATATTCCCAACCCAAAATAGTTGAGTAAGCGAACAGAGCCAGAGCGATTGACACAATATATTTCGCACCTTCGCCGTAAACGGTACTGAATGCCAAAATCGTAAGGGGAGCACCCGAAATAACTTTACCGGTCTCGGGGTCTGTCGTACCCAAAACGCCCGAGCTTGCGATAACCAAACCGGTTAAGAAACAGATAATCATCGTATCAAAGAAAGTGCCCGTCATGTTTACATAGCCCTGTTGAGACGCGTGATCCGTCCTTGCTGCAGCCGCCGCGATTGGAGCAGAGCCTAAACCTGCTTCATTGGAGAAAACACCGCGCGCAACACCCCAACGCATAGCCGTCAACATACTTGCGACAATCGAGCCGCCGACACCGCCCGCAACCGATTCAAGAGAAAAAGCCATTTGGAACATTATCGCCAAACCCGAAGGAATATTTTCAAAGTTGACGATAATAATTATCACGGTGAAAAGAATGTAGAAAAATGCCATGCTCGGCACGATAAAGCTTGAAACTTTGCCGATAGAATGAACACCGCGAATGAGAACCGCCAATGAACAGATTACAAGAAGAATGCCCGTGATTTCGTTTGACCAACCGAAACTTGCATTGAATGCCGAACTAATCGAATTGGCTTGCGTCATATTGCCTATGCCGAAAGAGGCGCAGACGGCGAAGACGGCGAACAAGGTCGCCAAAATTTTCCCGAATGTGCCGCCGATTCCGTTTTTCATCGCGTACATGGGACCGCCCGACATTTCGCCTACGGAATTTGTTTCGCGATATTTTACCGCAAGAACAGATTCGGCATATTTTGTCGACAGACCAAAAGCCGCACTAATCCACATCCAAACGATTGCACCGGGACCACCTAATGCCATAGCCGTAGCGACACCGACAATATTACCCGTGCCGACCGTCGCGCTCAATGCCGTCATTAACGATTGGAACGGTGACAAATCTCCTTTGTTATCCGCCTTATGCTCCATAATCATTTTGATTGCGTACCAAAGATTTCTCCACGGCATAAAATTTAGGCGAACGGTTAAGAATATGCCCGTGCCGACAAGGAAAGCTAACATTACGGGACCCCAGACGAAATTATTGACGTCATTTAAAATTTGCGATAAATCCATACAAATTGTCCCCTCCCTCTGTGAATAATCAATGAAAATTTCTTCGTGAATTATATGGAATTTGATATAACCTGTCAATTGCTATATCAACAATCGCAAACAATAAATTCGTAAGAGAAAAAAATAATTTGGCAAGCAAGCAGGTAAAAGACATTCAACCTAGAAATATAGAAAAAAATTTTGCGGAAGGAGATTGAGCACTGTGGATAAGAAACTTATTGATTTGGCAGTCGATTCATTTGTCGGCGTCATGCCTAATTTGGGTTTTGAAGAGCCGCGCCGTCTTGAAATCAACTTAAAGGAGAAAAATGTTATTCGTAACGGCGTAACGGTAAAAGTCGGATTCATCAAACAAGTAAAGGGCTGCATCATCTGCAATCTTTCGGCAGATACCGCAATGTTTATCGCTTCGACAATGATGGGCGCGACCGTCACCGAATTTAATAACATCGTAAAAAGTGCCATTCGTGAAGTTGCCAACATGCTTGCGGCACGTTCGGCGATTAAATTTGCGCAGTTAGGTTTTGACGTCGATATCACTACGCCTCAACTTATCGAGGAAGAAAACATCGATGCCGAAATGAGCAGCGAAGTATTTTTGCCCGTCGAGACCGAAGTAAACGGACATCCCTTTAATCTTTTCGTCACTATCGAAAACGCAGCCGAAAAACCTATTGCGAAGGATAATTCTTCCTTCTCTGCCGAATAACATTTTCGCTCGAATATTTTTTCTGATTCCATAGTGTCAATCGAAATTATTTACTTCGGGCATGTGAACTAATCAAGTCATCATAAAAAAACCCCTCCCAATTCGGAAGGGGTTTTATTTTATTCCGAAGATAACTTGTCGCGATTCATCAATGTTATCAGCGAATTGACTATGCCGAAGACTGCATAAGTTGTAAAAATTGCCGTCAACACGCCCGAGACAATTGCATCTTGTGTCAGATAGATTATTGCCGCGAACATTGCCGCCGCGAATATTTTCGACACAAGGAAAATTTTTTCGCCGTCGCCCTTGAAATCGGGATAATGCACGTGACTAACCATCAGATAGGCGATTATCACAACGGTAATCGGATAAACCAGCCCGAATTTTTCCGGATGAATATTCAGTGTCGAAAAAAGCAAAGTCGTTGTGGCTATGATACAGCCGCCTGCAGGTATCGCCAACCCCATAAAAAATCCGTGCACCGTGTTTGTGTTGACATTGAAACGAGCAAGCCGCCACATACCGCACAACGCGAATATTATCGCCGCCGCCTTGCCGAACATTCCATAGTTATGCATACAGAAGGCATAGGCCAAAAACGCAGGTGCCACGCCGAAAGAACCCAAATCGCACAACGAATCCATTTCTTTGCCCAATTCTGATGATACATTCAACGCGCGCGCTACTCGTCCGTCCATACCGTCAGCCACCAATGCCAACAGTATAAACACCGCCGCCATGAAAAAATTTCCTTCGTATGTCGATAATATCGAGCACATTCCGAAAAACAAATTGGCAGCCGTGCAGAGGTTCGGTAACATCCATTTCATCGCAATCACCTTATTTTATTCGCCCGATAATCGTTTCGCCGCCGCGGACTTTGTCGCCCTTGTTCACCATTATTTCAACGTTATTCGGCACTACAATTTCCGTACACGAACCGAAACGAATCAAACCGTAAAGTTCGCCCTTTTCAAGTTTATCGTCAAGCGTGACCCAACTGACTATTCGCCGCGCCAATATCCCCGCGATTTGAGTAACCGTCACGCGAATTTTTTCGTTTTCGATTCCTATTAAATGCCGTTCGTTTTCAAAGCCTACACTGTCTTTGTAAGCAGGACGGAAACGACCGCAAACATATTTTTGTATTTTAATTTCGCCGGCAATCGGACTGCGATTGACATGCACATCGAAAACCGACAGGAAGATTATAACTTTGCGGCAAGGACTTTTTACAAAATCATCGCCCTCGAGCTCTACAATATCCTGCACTGTACCGTCCGCAGGCGATACTATCAAAGATTCGTCAGTCGGGATATTGCGTTTGGGATTCCTAAAAAAATAAATGCAATAGCAAGCAAGTACTACGAAGGGTATCGCAGCGGTTGGGCTTATCAATACACCCGTTAACAGCGCAATTAGGAGCGCGCCGCTCGCAAAATAATAACCTTCTCGGATAATACTCAAAACTTTTCACGCTCCAAATTTTTTGCCGTCAATTGTGCGGCTTTTAGTGTTCGTTAAAATTGCGATTCGATTCTAAACGAGGATTTTACTTTTGGCAAGTTTTTCGTCAGCTGCTTACGTCTTTCTTTTGTTTATGAACTTTCATGACGAATTTGGGCAAAGCGATTAATCTGCCTGCGCGACTGGGTTGCAACATTGCGCGAAAGAGCCATTCAAGATGAGCGCGTTGCATCCATAGCGGCGCACGTTTTACCGCTCCTGCCATTACGTCGAATGTGCCGCCCACTCCTATATTTACGGGGACTTGCAATTCGTTCATGTGAGCAAACAGCCATTTCTCTTGTTTCGGTACGCCTAACGCCGCAAGTAAAATATCGGGCTCGGCCTGTTTTATCTGCGCAATGATTTCGGGTTCGTCCGCCGCCGAAAAGTAGCCGTTACGCGTACCCACGATTTTTATTCCCGGGTAAAGTTTTTCCGCTTTGGCTTTCGCTTTATCGGCTATCCCCGGCGAAGAGCCGAACAGGAAAAATTTCCACGACTTTGACGGCGCCAATTTCATCAATTCCTGCACCAAGTCATATCCTGCCACGCGTTCGGGCATTGATTTTCCCAAGTGTCGCGCCGCCCAGACTGTTCCGGCTCCGTCCGCCACGACCAATCTTGCCGCGTTTAATATCCTATTCAATTCGGCGTCGTGCGTAGACATCATCAACATTTCGGCGTTCGCCGTCGCCACAAGTTCGGGGCTGCCCGTTTCGATTATTTCCGTCACGCGCTCGACTGCTTGCGTCATCGTCACCGAATCTACATTCACGTCCAATATTTTTACTCGCTCGTTCATAGGGTAAAACTCCAAAAATTTTAATTCACTTAAAAAGCTCGATAAAAATCCCGTCTTCCAAGTCCTTGATGTTGTAAAGATTGTCGAGAATATCAAATGTTTCCTTCAGATTTCCTTTTGCGTTCTGCCAGCCTTCGCCATCGGTTATCCACATGAATTTAAAGCCCTTGATATCTTTCGCTTCCGTGGCAATCATTTTATAGCTGCGTGCAACCTCGTTTAATTTGGAGCCGCCGCTTGAATAAAAATTTGTTTCTATACCGAAAACCGTATCAGAAGTTTTTACGACAAAATCAAATATTTTGGTTGAAGTGTTTTTTGCGGAAATCGCCGACAGATTAAGTCCAAACATTTCTTCGATTTCTTTTATACGTTTTTGCTCGTGATACTCTGCGCCGGATTTATCTAAAAACTTTTTGACAAGATTTTCTGTTTGTTTGCCGCCGCGCCGAAAAAATATGTTTAATCAAACCAGCAATATAAATTTTCGGCGTGAAGTTCATCAGCATGACCAAATAATTTCGCGAAGTCTGCCAATTCATCCAAATTATCCAAGTCGCCTTCTTTTTCAACACCGGTAAAAAATACGCCATAATAACTGCGATTCGTTGATGTCGCAAATCCTTGAACGGTATATCGAGGGTACTTTTTCACAAAATCAAAAAATTCTTTTGAGGAGGGAGCCGTATTGTGCTTTGCATCGGGGTCGACAAAATTCAACTCAAAAAGTTTTTCTAATGCTTCAATTGGCAAATTGCTAAAATCGCGAATGCCTTCGTGCAAATAATGACTTTCGTCATATGAGCCGAAAATTATTTCGTCGCGTTCTTTTACATTCGTATTAAGCTTAACAGACATGATTTTACCTTACCTTTCTATAAATGCCGCGCCCTACAAATTCTAAAAAACCTTTGTCGCGCAGAAATTGCAGTTGCTGACGAATTTTTGCCGCGATGTTGTGATTATCGCCGTGTTTAATCTTCAGCGCGTCAATGTATTCGTAAACCTGTTGCAAAGTGAAAATCTCTTCGCCGATATCGTTGACGCAATTTAAGACATCCATTAACCAACCGCGCGACTCAAGTTGATTGTTCTGCAGACGTTTTATTTTCTTGTAGCGATTCACAACTTCGTCGACATCGTTTATCTTCCCGTCGCAAATTATCGGTAATTGTCCCTGCGCAGGAACTGCCCGATATAAAATGTTACACCCGACCCAACCGGCTCGCCGCGCTCCCGGCGATAAAGGTTTTCTTTTTTCGATTATGTTAACCGTGAAGAAAAATTTCGGGATTAACATCAAATCGGTCACCAAAAATTTCGGCGAATACTGCATCAATAAAAGTTGCGGATTCGTTTGACTTGTTATTCGCGTAATCATCTTGTCATAAGCACCGTCAACAATTTTCGCGCCGAAATGATTTTGTTTGCTCTTCAGCTCGAATATTTCGCCGCAAAAATCACATTGCCCATCGGCTACGGGAGAATTGTTTTCCATTTTCTCTATGTGAGGATTGCCGCAACACGGACAGTAAACATTTTCAAACAACCAAGTTTCACTCATCACACGGACTTTTTGTAATTTGCTTTTGTAATTTTCTCCGAGACTTTCGTCTAACTGTAAATCCATGGATTATTCGACTGTCACCGATTTTGCCAAATTGCGCGGTTTATCAACATCACAGCCGCGAGTAATCGCCGCATAATAGGCAAGCAATTGCAACGGCACAACCGTAAGCAACGGTATCAATAATTCGTCGGTATCGGGCACAAAAATTACATGGTCGAGATATTTTTCTAGTTCGGTATCTCCTGCCGCCGCGATTCCTATTACAACCGCATCACGCGCCTTGACTTCCTTGATATTCGACAAAGTTTTTTCGTAGACGCTTTTTTGTGTGGCAAGCGCGATGACCGGTACGCCTTCGACTATTAACGCCAATGTACCGTGTTTCAATTCGCCCGAGGCATATGCCTCCGCATGTATATACGAAATTTCTTTGAGTTTCAATGCACCTTCAAGCGCGACATCATAATCGAGCGAACGCCCGATATAAAATACATCTTCGTTGAATCCGTATTGACGCGCGAAAGTTTTTATCGGCTCAACGTCCGAAAGTGTTTCGCTTATCTGCGCAGGTATTTTCTTCAGCATTGCGATTAATTCGCGGATTTTGTTTTCGGGTAACGTGCCGCAAATCTGCGCCATATACAGTGCCAACATGAACATAAGAATTAACTGTGTGGTGTAAGCTTTGGTAGAGGCGACTGCAATTTCGGGACCTGCCCATGTATGAATTACTTGATCTGCTTCACGCGCGATTGACGAACCTACGACATTTGTTATCGCCAAAGTTTTTGCGCCTAATCTTTTCGATTCTTTCAGCGCGGCAAGTGTGTCGCTGGTTTCGCCCGATTGACTGACTACTATAACCAAAGTTTTTTCGTCGACTATAGGGTCTCTGTAACGGTACTCACTAGCCAAATCAACTTCAACCAATTTCCGCGCCAATTTCTCAATGTAAAATTTACCGACCAAGCCGGCATGATACGCCGTACCGCATGCCACGATATAAATTTTGTCTATGCCGTCAAGAAAATCTTTCGTCCATTTCAATTCGTCCAAAGTGATTGCCGAACCGTCTTTTGCAATTCGTTTGCTCATCGTGTCGCGGACTGCTTTAGGTTGCTCGTTGATTTCCTTCAGCATGAAATGTTCATAGCCGCCTTTTTCAGCCGCCTCGGCATTCCAAGTCACATGGAAAACTTTTTTGTTAATGCGTTCGCCTCTGCGATTGAGTATCTCGACGGAATCTTTGCGAACCAATGCAATTTCTCCGTCATTCAAAATGTAAGTTTGGCGCGTGTGACTGATTATCGCCGGGATATCCGACGCGATAAAGTTTTCTCCTTTGCCCAAACCTATTACGAGCGGATTGTCCTGTTTGGCGCAAATCAAAATATCGGGATGAGCCTTAGCCATGAACGTCAAAGAGTAAGAGCCTTCGATTTTGCTCAAGACTTCGCGAACCGCCGCAATAAAATCGCCGTGATAAACTTCCTCGATTAAATGCGCTATGACTTCGGTATCTGTTTCGGATGTGAACTTGTGACCGCGCGAAATCAAATCTTCCTTCAATGCCATGTAGTTTTCGATGATGCCGTTATGCACGACGACAAAATCACCGTGGCAATCGGTATGCGGATGAGCATTTCTGTCGGAAGGACGTCCGTGTGTCGCCCAACGTGTATGACCTATTCCGACTGTTCCGTCGGGTATTCTGTTCCTGAGTTTATCTTTGAGCGCGTCGAGCCGCCCGACTGCCTTTTCTATGAATATGCTATCGCCGCAATCAATCGCAATACCTGCAGAATCGTAACCGCGATATTCAAGTTTCGTCAGTCCGTCAATGAGAATCGGCGCGGCCTTCTTACCGCCTATATATCCGACTATACCGCACATATTTACTTTCCTCCGTTGCTGAATTTTCTATGTAAGTACTGCCGCCGATTATAACTTACTTAATCTACGGCGTCAATTATTTAATGATTTACCTGCAACCTTGCAACAAAAAATCCCCAACCGAAGTCGGGGGATAATTTTTTCGGAAGAATTTATTTCAGATTTTCGCCGAAGAATCTTTCAAGCTTATCAAACGGAATTTTATCCTTATTGTCGTACAAATCGACATGTGACGCGTCGGGGATAATCATCAACTCTTTATTCGTGCCGACAAGTTTTTTAAATGCATCTTCACCGAAATAACGCGAATGTGCTTTCTCGCCGTGAATAATCAACACTGCACTTTCAATCTCGTCGCTGTAGGAAAGTATCGGCATATTCATGAACGACAGAGAATTTGTCATGTTCCAACCGTTATTTGAGTTAAGCGAACGAGGATGATAACCGCGCTCGGTTTTGTAGTAAGCATAATAATCTTTGACGAATTGCGGAGCGTCAGCCGGTAACGGATCGATTACACCGCCCGCGAATTTATATGAACCGTTGCGATAATCTTCAGTGCGTTGAGCATTCAAATTTTTTCTCATGGTTTGGCGTTCGCGCTTAATCGTCTCGGCATCTTTGTCGTAGTCAAAATATCCGTTAGCATTGACGCGCGTCATATCGTACATCGTCGACGCAACAGTAGCCTTGATACGCGTATCGATTGCCGCCGCGTTTAATGCCATACCGCCCCAACCGCAGATGCCGATTATCCCGATTTTATTTGCGTCTACATTTTCCCGAGTCGAAAGAAAATCAACGGCGGCGGAAAAATCTTCGGTGTTGATATCGGGTGACGCAACATAACGCGGTTGTCCTGCGCTTTCGCCCGTGAATGAAGGATCGAATGCCAAAGTTATAAATCCTCGTTCCGCCATCTCCTGCGCATATAATCCCGACGATTGTTCTTTTACCGCGCCGAAAGGTCCCGATACTGCTATCGCCGGTAATTTCCCCTGCGCATTTTTCGGGACGTACATATCTGCCGCCAATGTTATTCCGTAGCGATTCACGAATGTAACCTTACTGTGATTTACTTTATCGCTCTTCGCGAAAACTTTGTCCCATTCCTGTGTTAGATTTAATTTTGCCATCTTGATTGTTCTGTCGCTGCTTACTTCCGCACTTGTCATGCTCTTCGCCTCCGTAATTTCTCCCGAGCTGCCTGCTATTATCATTGTGCCCGTCAACATCATTGCCAACGTCTTCAAAAATTTTTTCACGTCAATCACTCCCGATTTGTTTGCCGTTGACATGATTATAATTTTTGCCGCGCAGATTACAAATACTTAGTCTGTATAATCTTCAATGCTCCTCGGGCATAATTACGACTACCGAAATATTGCCTCAAAAGTTTCTTTGACCAGCCGACCGACGCGCGAGAAAATTTGTCCTTTCTTCCAAATCAAATAGTTGTTTGAATGAAGTGTAGGCACGAGCGGACGAAAGATAATATTTTTCCGCGCTTCGCTGTCCGTGTTAATCAAATCTTTAAAGCTCAAGACACTTCCGATTTTTTGTTCGGCGAAAAATGCCGCATTGAATGCCAGATTGTAAGTCGACACGATTTTTAATTCTTCCGCCGAATAGCCAAGCCAATGATCGAACTCCTTTGATTTCAATGCCTGCCGCGATACTATCAACGGTTCATCAATCAAATCTTCGGGCGCGATTCCATCCTTTGTCGACAGCGGATTTGATTCGTGCATAAATAAGCCCCAAATATCTTCGTGCGGAATTTTTCGGTAAACGTAATCGACGGGCGGCATTGCGCAACACATCAGACCGAAATCTAAAATACCCTTGTCAAGCCAATCATCGACAAGTTCGCGGCTGCTGCTGTTCAGATGAATACGAATCCCCTTATGCTTTTGTTGTAGGGGAGCAAGCGCGCCGATAACATGTCGCATTCCTTCGGTTTCGCCGCAACCTATGTAGACATCTCCTTCGATTAATTCGTCAGCCTTAGCAAATTGTTCTATAGTCTTATTCGTCAATGCCGTTATCTCTTCGGCACGTGCCTTCAAAAATAATCCGGCTTCCGTCAATGTGGTTTTACGTTTGCCGCGTATGAGTAACGCCGCTCCCAATTCGTTTTCAAGTTCGTTCAATTGCCGCGAAAGTGTCGGCTGTGTCAAATGTAATTCTTCCGCCGCCTTGCTTATGTTCTCATGTTTGGCTACCGCCAAAAAATATTTCAACACACGAAATTCCATGGGCATCACCTCCGCAATTAATCGACTCAATCATAAATTTTATCAATGGAAAATTTCGGGCGATTTTTGAGGTCAACGATAAATCTGATTCATTAAACTCCCAAGGTAACGCTCGGGAAATTGTCAAAATCGATAAATCTTGTTTATGGATAATTTTGCCGTCAAATTGTCCGTTTCGATAAATATGGTTTATGATTTTTTCGGCGGATAAATTATCCTCGACGAACGATTTTATATTCGTCACGCGACGATTAAACCGACGGCAATTAATGTCAATACTGCCGCCTCGACGTAATTTAAAATTTGCCCGATATTTTTTTTACCCAAAATCAAATTGCGAACACGTCCCGCGAAAATCGATACGCCCGAAAAAATTACGAAGGCTTGCACGGCGAATGTTATACCCAGTAATAAAATCGTTAAGCTCGAACCGTCTGCGGATAAATCGACGAACTGCGGCAGGAATGCCAGAAAAAACAGTAACACTTTCGGGTTTAAGATATTCATCAACAAACCGCGTTTGTAGAGAGCTAATGAGGATCCCTTTGCCGTCGAGGAGACCAATGATAATTTTTTACCTGCGCGCGCAGATTTAAACGCTCCGAATGCCAAATATACGAGATAAGCCGCGCCGAAAATTTTCAGCAGTAACATTGCGGTCGCCGAAGATTTCAGTAATGCCGCAACTCCTATCATTACCAATGTCGTATGAAAAATTATTCCGCTTGCCAAACCGCTCGCCAAAATTATTCCGCTCCGTGCTCCGTCGGATAAACTTTTTGTCAGCAAGTACAATATATCAGGCCCCGGTGCCAATGTCAGAAGTATCGACGCCGTCAAGAAATACACGAATGTTGAGCCGTCCAATTTAAATCACCTCGTCACTGTCTTTGATAGCAATCGCGCCAACGGGACAAATTTCGGCAATGTTACGCCAATCTTCTGGACACGTCTTATCAAATTTAATCCGCTCGTCTTCGTATGTCACGCCGCCGCTTTCAGATTCACTCACACACGCCAAACATTTTACGCAGATTTTTTCATCGTAAACAATTTCCATGCACTCAACTCCTTTGCGTATTGACGAATTATATCACAACGTTTTTATGCGGCACCGCAAAATTTTCACAGCTCAAACGATTTGCCGCCCCTATTTTACGTTTACTTAAAGTGGTTGACTTTATATATGCTTTTTATTATCCTCGACGAAGGAGGGAAAATTTTTGAGTCTTAAGATGAAAATATACCGAACCTTGACGGGCTCGACGGTACGCAAAATTGTCAAGGGCGTAGACGATTTTTGTGCCAATAATCTGCCGACGGTACGCAAAAGAATTCTGTTACCGTTGAAGGCCGGAGCCAAGGGCGTTTTGCTAAAGTTTTCCATGTCTCGCGGAAAAAATTCCGGTCAAGCTCCGAAATTATGGAAGATAGCCACACGGGAAAATTTTTCGCCAATGGTAAGCATAATCGTCCCCAACTACAACCACGCGCGTTATCTGCGCAGACGTCTCGAAACTATTTACGCTCAAACATACAAAAACTTTGAAGTGATTTTACTTGACGACGCGTCAACCGATTCAAGCCGCGATATCTTACAAGAGTTTCAGGAACTGCACACCGATAACACGCGGCTCCTTTGTAATGCGGAAAATTCGGGCGCGGTCTTCAATCAATGGCGTAAAGGTCTCGAGGCTGCTCGCGGCGATTTGATTTGGATTGCGGAAAGCGATGACTACAGCGCTGAAAATTTTCTTGCGGAACTTGTGAAACCTTTCGCCGATGATGCTATTCAACTTGCCTTCTGTCGCAGTGATTTCGTCGAGGAAGGACAAAAAGTTTTCACTACCGAACAATATTTATCCGACCTGCAGAATTTAGACTTCACAAAAAATTTCGCGATGACTGCCGCCGATTTTGTTTGCCAAGGTTTTGGCGTCAAAAACATTATCCCGAACGTAAGCAGTGTAATCTTCCGTCGTCCGCAAAATATTCGAGATCAAGTCGCCGAACTTTGGCGCGATATGAAACTTTGCGGCGATTGGGCTTTTTACCTGGATATTATCAAAGGCGGTTGCGTTTACTATTCTGCGCAGGTGACGAATTTTTATCGCGTACACAAAGACAGTACGTCACTCAAAATTCAACGTACGCCCCAATATTTCGCCGAACATCAACGGATTGCCGAATTTATTGCCGAAAATTACAACGTATCTTTTGAACTCCATAAGGCTCATCTGCGGCTACTGGAAAGTCATTTTTTCGGTTACTACGGCGGCAAAGATATTTTAGAGTTGCGCAGACTTTTCGACGTAGGAAGAATTTTGCGCGTCAATCGTAAGCCAAATATTTTGATGGGCGTATTTGCCTTCAGTATCGGTGGCGGCGAAACTTTTCCCGTAACTCTCGCCAATGAATTGAGCCGAAAGGGTTTTGCCGTTACTGTTTTGAATTTCCGAATGGCTGACGATTTGCCCGATATCCGTAAGAAATTAAATTCAACCGTGCCGATGATTGACATCAACAATACGGGCGGACTTGCCGAAGTCTGCGCACAATTCAAGATTGACATAATACATACGCATCACGGCGCAACCGATTCGGCCGCCGCCTTTGTCGCGGAGAACAGTAAATCTTTGAGCCACGTTGTTACACTTCACGGTATGTATGACGCCGCGGATACAAATTACCTGAAAAAAATTCTTTCCTGCGTGAAAAATTCCGTAAGCGTATTCGTTTACATTGCCGATAAAAATTTAATCCCCTTCAAGGAAAATAACTTCGGGCACGAAAATATTTTCGTCAAGGTAGGTAACGGACTTGAGCGTATTCCGATTAATCCCGTGCCGCGTTCCGATTTGAATATCCCCGAAAATTCTTTCGTTGCCTGTATCGTTAGTCGTGCCATTCCCCAAAAAGGTTGGCAGGCGGCAATCGATGCAGTCACTTTGGCGAACGAAAAGAGCGAGCGGCGTATCGATTTAATTTTAGTCGGTGCGGGTGAAATGTACGATAAACTTTACGGGCATGTCCCCGATTTTATTCACTTGGTCGGATTCAAAAGCAATGTGCGCGATTATTTGGCGACGGCAGATATCGGATTACTCCCCAGTGAATATGCCGGCGAAAGTTTTCCGTTGCTTATCATTGACAGTTTCTTCGCCAATCGTCCCGTAGTCAGCTCCGATATCGGTGAAGTTTCCGCCATGATTGAGGACGCTGGCATTGTCTTTGATTTGGTTGACGGCAAAGTGCCCGTCGAAAAACTTGCCGAAATTTTAACCGCACTTGCCAACAACCCCGATAATTATGCTAAGATAAGCAACAGAGTTAACAACGTTGCCGAAAAATTTTCGATTGAGCGCGTCGCGAATAAATACATCTCGATTTACAACAAAGTTTTAGTCGAAAGTCACTGAAAGATTTTTGACGCCCAAATCGCACGTTTTTTCGCGGAAGTATGTCAAGAGGTAAAAAATTTATGAATTTGTATCGTACCGTCAGAAGTTTTATCGGCAGAAATATTGTCTGGCCGTTTGAAGATTTTTGCGCGGTTCATCGTCCCGAAATTTATGAATTTATATTCTACAACATACGTCACACAACTCGAAGCGAGGATTGGGGTGACGTGCTTTTTATGCATACGGTTGGCATGGAAGATTTTATCAAGCTCAAACGCGAACAAGATTTTGTATTGCGTATCCCGTTGAATTTTCCCGTGGTTCCGAAAAAATTGCGCGTCGCCGCAATCATTCACGTTTTTTATCCCGAACTTGCCAAACAAATAAAAACTTTCCTCCAAAATATCCCTTGCGCCGTCGACGTCTTCATCTCCACCACTTCGGATGAAAAAAGAATCGCCACAGAAAAAATCTTCGGCGATTTCGATAAAGGTTCAGTCACGATAAGAGTTTTCCCGAATCGCGGCAGAGATTTGGCCGCCGCTGTCGTAGGTTTCCGTGACATTTACGACAACTATGATTTCTGTGTCCATCTGCATACTAAAAAATCTCCGCATGCCGCTACCGTCCTTGCAGGTTGGCGCGAACAACTTTACAGAAATTTACTGGGCAGTCCCGAAATTGTCGGCAGTATCTTTGAAATTTTATCACATGACAATGTCGGCTTGGTCTTTCCGCAATATTTTCCGCCCGTACGCGTTTCTATCAATTGGGGCGAAAATTATTTGAATACCAAAACTTTCATGAATAAACTTGGCATCAATATCGACACTCATAATCTCGTTGAATTTCCTGCGGGATCTATGTTTTGGTTTAAACCCAAAGCACTTGCGCCGCTGCTCGATATGGGATTGACTTTCGACGACTTTCCCGAGGAGCGCGGTCAAATCGACGGCACTTTGGCTCACGCAATAGAGCGTTCATTTCTTTTTGTCGTTGAATCTGCCGGTTTCGATTGGGTCAAAGTCACGGGCGATGAAAAATTTTTCAATATCACTCCCGTCCTTAAATCTTATTCGCAGGAAGAACTTACCGAAAATATTGCCAAGACTCGCCATTCGGTTTTGAAGACTTACAAAAAAATTGTTTGAGGTAATTTTATGGACGACAGATTTAACAGATTGAAACTTTTAATCGACGAAGAAAATTTTTCCAAACTGAACAACGCAACTGTTGCCGTTTTCGGAATCGGCGGCGTAGGTTCGTTTACCGTCGAGGCTCTTGCGCGTTCGGGCGTCGGGCATCTCGTGTTAATCGACAAAGATGATATTGACGTCACAAACATTAACAGACAAATTCACGCGTTGACTTCGACAATCGGGCGTTCAAAAGTCGAGGTCATGCGCGAACGTATTCACGATATAAATCCCGACGCTGTTGTCGATACCGTTCAAAAATTCTTTTTGCCGGACGAACAGATCGAGGATTTTTTTCTTTGCGAATATGATTACGTAGTCGACGCGATTGATACTTTGACGGCGAAAATTTTTTTGGTCGAGGAATGTAAACGGCGCGGCATCAAAATTATTTCTGCCATGGGTGCGGGAAATAAATTAAATCCGACAAGGTTTAAAGTTTCCGATATTTTCCAAACTTCGACGGATCCGATTGCCAAAGTCATGCGCAAAAAATTACGCGAACGCGGAATTGATTCGTTAACCGTCGTATGGTCTGATGAACCGCCTATGCCCGTCAAAGATATTATCGGCAGTAATTCCTTCGTGCCGTCCGTTGCGGGATTGATTATTGCCGGCGCGGTAGTCGAAGATTTAATCAACATTAATTGATTGGCATAACTGCAACGATTTATTTCGGAAATTGAAAACTTTAGTGCCATTACAAAAGGAAATAGCGAACGTAAGTAGAATTTAACTTTAGAAACTTTTCGGGACAATGTCGGAGGAATTTCCGTAATGGAACAGCGTAAACTTTCACCTTTTACACTTTGGGCGTTGGCATTCGGTTGCTGCATAGGTTGGGGAGCATTTATGATGCCCGGCACAACCTTTTTGCCGACCGCAGGCACTGCAGGTACTACTATCGCAATTTTACTCGATGCCGCAGTCATGATTCTCATCGCCTACAATTATCACTTCGTCATTCAACGTATTTCCGACGGGGGCGGCGTTTTCAATTTCACCAAAAAAATTTTCGGAGGAGATCACGCATTTTTCTGCGCGTGGTTCCTTTGGCTTGCTTACGTCTCTCTACTTTGGGCTAATGCCACCGCTGTTATTCTCATGGGAAGAAATTTATTCGGCGGACTTTTACAAATCGGTTTTCACTACAATTTTGCCGGTTATGATGTCTACGGCGGCGAAGTTTTAATCACATTGTTTTTGCTGTGGCTTTTCGGCTTAATCTTCGCGAGGATGAGTTTTACCGCCAAAATCATTCAACAAGTCGGCGCGGTCGTTCTCTTCCTCGGCGTAATTTTCTGTTACCTTTGTGCCGTAAGTAGTGCGCCCGTTTCGCCCGAATTTTATTTCATTGACGATGAAGAACCTTGGTTGCAAATTTTAACCGTCGTCACTCTGATTCCGTGGGCTTTTATCGGTTTTGAAACTATCTCACAGTACACCGACGAATTTTCCGAAGATAAGAAGAAAACTTTCGCCATTATGGTTGTCGCAATAATCTGCGCGGCGATTGTCTACATTTTGATGACCGGTATGGCTACTTTAAGATTTCCCGAACAATTTCACAGTGCCGAAGCTTATTTGAGAAATGCCGATAACCTTACCGGACTTTGGCGCGTACCTGTTTTCTTCGTCACCATGAAAACTTTCACAAGTCACGGCTTAATGGTTTTGGGGCTTGTCATTTCCGCTGCGCTTATAACTTGTTTAATTGGGTACTATCGTATCGTAGGCAATTTGACTCAACTTTTTGCGCGTGAAAGTATTTTGCCGCAGTGGTTTTCCGAACGTAGGAACGCAATTATTTTTATCTTCATGACCAGTTTGGCGATTCCGTTTTGCGGGCATACCGTTGTGGGTTGGTTGACGGACGTGACTACAATCGGCGCGACTATTGCCTACGGTTATACTTCCGCCTGCGCTTACGTTTTGGCGCGACGCGAAAAAAATCTTTTGGGCGAAATTACGGGCGGCATCGGCATTATCTGCGCTCTTGCCTTTACTTTCTTTCTCCTCGTCCCGAATATCTGGTCTATCCACGTTTTGGCGGAAGAATCTTATTTGATTTTGGCTATCGTAGGTTTGGGCGGTTTCGCTTACTTCAATTTCATTTTCGAAAACGATGAAAATCATTTCGGTACTTCCCTTACCGTTTGGTTGCTGATGTTCTTCCTGGTATTCTTTTCGTCTCTGATGTGGATGCGCGAAAAGATTAATAACGAAATAGTTGTCTTTGTACGTGATACCAGTAAATTCTATTCGGAAAATGTCATGGCTCCGCGTGTCGCTTACAGGAATTTACAAATAGAACGTATGCGCAGTGTTGTCCTGAACAACATGATGATTTTGCTTATGCTTACCGTTACCGCGCTTGCTTTCCTGTTCAGAATTTACAAGAGAATGCAGTACAAAGAAATGCATGTGTTAGAGGAACAAAAGCGTAAAGCGGAAGAAAGTAACAAATCAAAATCAACATTCTTATCGAATATGAGTCACGATATCCGCACGCCGTTAAATGCAATCATCGGTTACACAACTCTCGCCAAACGTCCCGAAACAACTTTCGAGGATTTAAAGTCGTTCACTTCCAAAATTGATGTATCCGGCAAACATTTATTGGATTTGATTAACGACATTTTGGAAATGAGTCGAATAGAAAGCGGACGCATGGAGCTTGAATTTCAGGAAGTAGATTTGAAAGAATTGTTAGCCGGCATGAAAACAATGTTTCAAACGCAAATGGAAGCGAAGGGCGTCAAATTTATCGTTGATGCCGATAGTATTCATCATCGTTACGTAAAGAGCGATAAAAGCCGTCTGAATCGCGTCCTGTTGAATTTGGTTGGCAACGCGTATAAATTCACGCCTCAGGGCAAAAGTGTCACAGTCACGCTCACAGAGCCCGAGGACGGTTGTTTTGAATTGAGCGTCAAAGATACCGGTATCGGCATGTCGAAAGAATTTGCCAAGAAAATTTTCGAGGCGTTTGAGCGTGAAAGAACTTCCACCGTCAGCGGCATACAAGGTACCGGTTTGGGTACGGCTATCACCAAAAATATCGTCGACTTAATGGGCGGAACTATTGACGTATTTACCGAAAAGGATAAGGGTACCGAATTTGTTGTCCGCACGAAATTTGAGATTATCGATAAATTTGAGCCGCCCAAGGGAAAGGAAGAGCCGACACAAGTCATTGACTTCTCGGCACTCGATTTCACGGGCATAAAACTTTTGTTGGTCGAAGATATTGAAGTCAACCGCGAAATTGCAAAAATGTTGTTAGGCGAATTCGGTTTCGATATCGATACCGCCGTCAACGGTCAAGACGCATTTGAAAAGGCAACAAAAAATTCATACAACCTTATTTTGATGGATGTGCAAATGCCGATAATGAACGGTTATGATTCTGCGCGCGCGATACGCAAAAGCGGTTGTAAAGTTCCGATTATCGCGATGACCGCAAACGCTATGCCCGAAGATATCAAACGAGCACAGGAAGTAGGCATGAACGATCACATCGCAAAACCGCTCGACGTAAATAAAATGATGATAACCATTGCGCAGGTCTTGAAGAAATTCGGGCAGCCGAATTAATTCGCAGCTGTCGCCGTCCGCTTTGATACTTACCTTTTGCAACTTTTAGTTGCTCAACAAATTTTTAGGAGCTGAAGGTTAAATGGCAGAACTTCAGTATTTGATTTTCTTAATTATAGTTTTGGCGTTGGTTTTTGATTTCATCAACGGTTTTCATGATACGGCCAACGCTATAGCTACATCCGTGAGTACACGTGCCCTTTATCCATCCCACGCAATAATTATGGCGACGTGTTTGAATTTTTTGGGCGCAATGATTTCAACGGGTGTCGCTAAAACTATCGGCGGCGATATTGTCAGTTCGCCCGATATCGTCAACGAAAAAATCATCATTGCCGCACTTGTTTCCGCTATCATTTGGAATTTGGTTACTTGGTGGTTCGGCATCCCCTCGAGTTCTTCGCATGCTCTTGTCGGCGGTCTTATCGGTTCTGTTTTAATTTCCGTCGGATCTTCGGGTCTGAATTGGGGCGGTATCGGAAAAATTGTTGTTGCACTTATCGCATCGCCCGCATTGGCTTTAATCACCGGCATTATCGTCATGAATATCATCTTCAGACTTTTTGAGAAATGTAATCCGCACGTCATCAACGACAGATTTCGCAAGATGCAAATTCTTTCCGCGGCGACAATGGCATTTTCTCACGGCTCCAATGACGCGCAAAAGTCCATGGGTATTATTACTTTGGCTTTATTTTCGGGCGGCTTTATCAGCGAATTTGAAGTCCCCACCTACGTTAAAATCTTGTGCGCGTTGGCAATGGCAATCGGTACTGCGAGCGGCGGATGGAAGATAATCAAGACTGTCGGCGGAAAAATTTTCAAGCTTGAACCGCCCAGTGGTTTTGCCGCCGATTTGAATTCCTCTGTCGTTGTCTTTACCGCGACGATGTTACACATGCCAGTTTCCACTACTCACGTTGTTTCCGGCTCGATTATGGGCGTAGGCACCGCCAAACGCGTTAATGCCGTTCATTGGGGTGTTGCTCAACAGATGGTTAAGGCATGGGGTATCACGATACCTATCACGGCTGCTATCGGCGCATTGGCTTTCCTTTTGATTACTGCAATCTTCTGACGGAATCAATTTGATTAGCGAACTTTTGAAGTAAAAAATAATCCCCGACAATCTCGGTGACTGTAACCGCAAAATAATACGATGTATTAAAACTCGACTCCCTTTATGAGATAATTGACTAAAATGGCTCACACGAAAAAGTAAGAAAGACCAGAAAATCCATTTTAGTCATATTTCATAAGGGAGTTTTTACTCTTGACCAAAATTCAACAAATCAAATACCGGAAGTCCATTGAATATTGAAAGCATATTGTCATAGATCAACAGCAGAGTGATTTTAATGTCATAGAATACTGCCGCAAATAGGATATTAACCATAATGCCTTTTACTACCGGTTTCGCAAAGATTGCATCAAAGGTCTGCTTTGGGATAAAACAAGCTTCCTGCTTTTATACAAGCGTCCGGAAAATGGTCAGTATCAATGACCGGCTACTCCGATTATGAGCAGATTTCTTGTAAAAAACATCCACTCTGTTGGGGACATGCTCGTCGGTACTTTGTAGAGGCCATTTCGACGGAAATTTCCCAAGAAGAAGCGGTCGAATCCACAAGCGGACAGGCTATCCGGAAAATCAATGAACTGTTTGTCTTGGATAAGGATTTTTCCTATAAGTCTGCTGAAGAAAAACATGTAGAGCATCTACGGCTTGAAAAAGACAAGCCGGAGGCTTTTTTCGTGTAACCGGAAGCCTGAACTACTGAAAAACTTCCTATCTTGGAATGACGAAATCCGGAAGAACTGCAAATAAAATTTGAACCTGACCGATAACGGTCAGGTTCTTTTCGTATATGGGATACACCGGATGGTTTTCCATTTACGTTTTTTCGCTGAAATCGTATGCCTCGCCTAAGATTTCTTCGTCAAAACCAAATTTCTCATAGGCTTTGGCAATAATCTCAAGATAATGCAAAGACGGCGTTCTGAGTTTCCTCTCCTTGTGCATGATGTAAGCCACGCCGTTTTTTTTATTAATAATGTTTTTATGAAGGAAAATCATCATATTAGCGCGAATATACGTTATGTTATTATCCTATATTATCTGAGGAGGAATTTTTATGAAAAAAAGAAATGTGGGATTAAGTATCGTCTTATCTCTTGTTACCTGCGGTATCTATGCTATTTACTGGATGTACACCATAACCAATGATGTCCACGAAGTAACCGGACGGCAGACCACGGCCTCTGGCGGCATGGTGATTCTCTACGGCCTGATAACCTGCGGCATCTACTTTTTTTACTGGATGTACAAAATGGGCGAAAGTCTTGCTGAGGCTAAAGAAAAGCGCGGTATGCATGTGGACAACAATGCCTGCTTCTTGTATATGGTACTGACATTATTTATGCTGGCTCTTGTTTCCTATGCCCTTATCCAGAGCAGTATCAACGACATCATCGATTTCGATGAAAACAACACCGGTGCAGTCCGCTTAACAAAATGAAAATACCTGTATGTTGCCTGCTGCTTGGCATTGCTTATTTCCTTTGGGTTAAATTCACAGGGCTTTCCCTGCCGTGCCCCTTCCATTATTTGACCGGCTATTATTGCCCCGGCTGTGGCATTACCACTATGATTCTCAGCCTTAGCGCAGGCGATATGCAAAGCGCCTTCGTCGCCAATCGGGCACTATTCCTACTGATTCCGGGTATTATCTGGCTGATAATCCAGGATCAAACCGACCTGTTGATGCAAACACCCAAGCAACGCAGCGTACACAAAGCCCTGTTGCTATCAGTGCTGATATGCCTGTTGATTTATGGGATAGTGCGTAATGTTTATCCAATTTGAAACGTACAATAAAAAGGCACTGTGATAAATTCATCACAATATGACAAAAATCATAGTAGTTGCTCAAGTTAACAGAAGGTACGTCACGGGAGCTGCTGCAGTTTACAACATAATGGAAACCTGTAAAGCCAATGGCTTTGAGTAATTTCGTTATCTGACTTATCTATTTGAAACTCTTCCCAATCTGAATTTCAAAATACATCTTGAACTACTGAAAAACTTCCTATCTTAGAATGACGAAATCCAGAAGAACTGCAAATAAAAATTGAACCTGACCGGTACCGGCCAGGTTCTTTTCGTATATGGGATACACCGTATGATTTTCCGTTTACCAATGACTACCGAGGATTTTTTATTTGGTTTTACTTCATTCGATTAATGTTGATAATCATATTTTCCTTTATCGGCTCGTTATCTTTGGGCTTATCTTTTCTGCCGCCGATTCGATATTCGATACTGTTTTCTTCGTTTATGCGGATAAACAAAGTGCTTCTGCGTTTATTGCGGACGTCAACGAAATCGGAAATATCTGCTTTAATCGGCACCAACGAATTTTTTTCCGCCGTCATATTCGTAGTGTAATACAGATTCGTCGTCAAGTTCGTCATATCGATTTTGTTCGCCTGTTTCCATTCGCGCGCGCTCCCCTTTGCTATGACCGAAACAAATTTACCGTTACCGGAATCAATGTAACCGACATTATATTCAAAGGAAGAAATTTTATCGTTGTCTTCGTCGCCCATGCGCGATATGTAACCGTAATTACCGATATCAATTTGCCCGAGTGCCACCGCCGTTTTCTCGTTTAATTCCTCTTCCGGTATGTCTGCGCCTATCCTTTGAATACATCCCTTTTCGTTGTTGACCGCAAAAAGATTTTTCAAAATCTCCTCGACATAATGTTGCTTTGAGGCATTACCCGCTATGAAAATATAAACATCGTCGACACTAAAATTTTCGATGCCTGCGGCTTTCATGTATTCACGATTGTCATTAAAAATATTTTCCAGTCGTGATTTGAAAGTCTTGACGTTGGCGGCGATTTTTTCCTGTAAAAATTTGTCGACACCTTCAACGGTTACATTAAAGTCTTTGACTGCTTTGCCGTTTTTATCCAACAGGAAAGGCAACGTGACTTGTTTGGCATCCGTAACTTTCGCCAAAAAAATCGGGCGCGCCAAAAGTTCTTTCACGATGTTAACATTGCCGTTGGCAATATAATCGCCGCGTTCGCTCAAAAGTCCGAAAAAACCTTTCGGATTGGGTAATTTTTCGGGCTTGACGAATTTAATTCGATTCCGTTCCATTTCGTTGCGATTGTCTAAATAAATTTTGTAAGCAAGCTCATGAATCAAAAATTCGCTGCCGCAAGCGTTTTCGCCGTCAATTCCGAAGACCTCGATAAAATAATCCGACTCTTCCGCTTCATCTTCGTTCAAAGATTTTCTGAACATGCCGAAGGAAAAATCAAGGTTACCGCCGCCGAAATCGTAGACTGCGAAAAGTTTTGCGGCATTATCGATTTTAAGTTGTTTACCTGCGATTGCGCCGATACATGCAACGGGTTCGGGGTAATTCATTTGCACGGAAAGAATTTTTGTAGCGTCGTCGCTTATGCTTGACGGTAATGCGCGCTTGATTCCGTATTCCAGTGACGCCCGAATTTTTTCGCGGATATCCTTACCGAAATTGACGGGAAAAGTTACTTGATAATTACCGTAGATTTTATTTTGTATCGGATTGTTCAGCGCACGCCCGATTAAATAACCGTAAAACGCAATGGGATTGAATGTCCGTGAATTGTTTTCGGCGATTGAATCGGTAATTGTTATCGGGTAGCGATCTTTGCCCCTGAGCGGTGTGAATTTTAATTCTTTGCCTTCGGCGAGCAGTTGCGTAATTGTTTTCAGCTGCGTTATTATCGCCGACATTTTATTTGTATCTTTGGCTATTTCTCCGATTTCGTATTCGGCATACTTGTCATCGAAATCCGAATCGCCCGTCGCCTTGACGAAGAACGGATAATTTTTATTTACGGCTTGCCACTGCTTGAAAATATTTTCCCAACGATAAATCATGATATTCGTCGGATTTTCAAACGGCTTGTCACTGTCAGCACCGAAGAGAGGAATCAGCTGATTTTTATCATGCGATTTAACGGCCACACAAGTCGAGGAAGTGCCGAAGTCAATCGAGACGATACTTTCATCGAGCAAATCATTTTTGCCGTTTACGGGACGCGTATCGTGCACACAAAGCGATATCGGGAAGGTGTAGACGGTTTTTGTGTTTCCGTAGTAAATGTGAATCTCAAATTGTCCCGCGAAAATCGGATGCGTTGATTTTATATCGGGCGTGAAGGCAGAGCCCAACCGATTTGTATCCGCAAACATAACAAATTTTATTTCTTCGGGATTGTCGCATTTTATTCGGCGGATTTCCGTTTCAAAAATTGCGGGCACACTCGTCGAATCAATTTGATTCCAATACATGTTCACTTTCATTTCGGAATTGTTTATGTTGCGTTCCGCCAAACCTTTAATAGTCAGCTCGATTTTCCTAAAGCCGTGCATAGTCCAAATGCCGCTGTCAACCGAACATAAATCTTGCTCAGTGATTGCCGAGTAGCCGAACATTTCTTTTTCGGTGATATCACAGTAAATCATTTCCGGCAAATCTTTTTCGACATCTTCGGGCTGAATAAAATAATCTT
Source organism: Selenomonadaceae bacterium (assembly GCA_024698045.1). Taxonomy (GTDB): domain Bacteria; phylum Bacillota; class Negativicutes; order Selenomonadales; family Selenomonadaceae; genus Quinella. The sequence continues at coordinate 25,003 of JAILRS010000006.1, read as the reverse complement.
GGGCTATATTCCTCAGCAGAGGACTTTGATTGCGTCTCTTGATAAATTCGATTTTGTTTTCGCCTTCGTAGGCATCGCCGATAACAAGGTATTTAAAAAAATCGCAGTCCGTTATTTCTTCCGAATCCTCTATTCTGGCGTACAAACGTACCGCAATATCGTCGGAAATAAATTTGTTGAAGTGAAAAGGCAGATTAATTTTGTCGAGTCCTTCGCCGTCCAAACTTTCACGGATATATTTCTTTTTTGCGCCGGCATTGTCTATGTACTCGAGAAAAAATTTCTGCAACTTCGTGTTTGCATCCATTAAAAATTTTCCTCCGCTAAATTTATTTGTTGCCCGTTAATACGGCGATATCCGTAATCTTTAACAGTAATTCACAGTTATAACTTTGCAAGCCGTGAATGTTTTTCAAGTAGCCGCCGATTTTCTCCGACAGTGAATCATGACCTACCGTGAATATCGCTTTTTGCAGATGCTTTAACGCACGTCTGCGCAGTTTTACGAACTCAATATAATTCGTGACGAAAACAGATCCGGCCGCGCTGTCGCGTTTAATCAATTCAATTAAATCTTTGCGATTCAAAGTGTCGTCGTCGTTTACCGCCATATCAATAATATCTTGAAATAACACGTACCATTTGTCGGAGGTAATTTTTTTCCCGAACATGTCATAAAAAAATTGCTGTAGCTCTTCCGGTTTATATCCGCCCTCGTAAGCTTTATCGAACCAAACTTTGAAACTTTTATCCGTGACATGAAATTCTCTTGCCAAATATTCCAGCCGCAAATATTTTTCGGCCGTCAACTTTCCTTCGGCCGCCGCGATATCCACAAGAAATTCCAGGTATGATTTTTTCAAATCGATTATCATGCCGCCAAACGGGTGACTTTTTCCGACGGTTGAAAGTGTCGCGCAACGGAGCAACATAAATTCGTGTGCGAACGACAGAAAATTTTTATCGAAAGGATAGCTTAACAAAATTCCTTCGGCACTCGTGCGATTCGTATCGTTGAGACCTTCCGCGGTGAATTGCATTTGCCCATAGTCGTATGATTCGATTCTGTTTGTGTCGTTGCGCAGGAGGATTTTATTTTTTGTCATTACCAAAAATTTTTGACGCGCTTGATCCGTACCGAGCAGATATACCGCAATAATCTCTTCGCCCTTGAATTCCGATTCGGAATCTATCAAATTGCTGACCTTCCTCATGTAGGGACATTTCAATTTCTTGCGTAACTTTGTGCAGGCATTCAAGCCGATTAAAAATCTTTCGCCGTTCTTTTTTCCTTCGGGATATTCGTTGGCATATTTACGCGTGACGGAATTTATAATCACATCGCTCAAACGAAAATTTAAATCGAAATAACTTTCCTCTTCGGCGTCGGTTACAATTTCATTCGGGATTAAAGCCATTTTTGTCTCGCAATCGCGCAACTCGGGATAAATCAAAAATCTTTCCTTGTCGATTATTTCAGTCATCTCATCAATCCTCGTTTTTCCCGTTCCACAAAATCCTGACTTCTATTCTGCGGTTTTCCGCCGATAACGGATTTTCTTTATTTTTCAATCGTGTTTCGCCGTAGCCGGCAACACCCACACGCGCGGAATAATCTTTGCCTATGTATTTCAGAAGATATTCTCTGACATTGGCGGCGCGCAACGTTGACAGCTGAATATTATTGGAAAAATAACCGCCCTCATTTTGTACGGAACTGACTACCGCAGGATCTGTATGACCTTCGACCAAAATTTCCATGCGCGGATTTTCTTCCATGTAGAAAATTAATTTACCCGACAGCTCTTGTAATATTTTCACGGTTTCCGGATTGACCAGAGCACTGCCCGAAGAAAATGTCAAATCGGTAAATTCCAATACGCCCGTCTCTTTGTTTATCAATAATTGTCCGCTTTCCTCGTATTCCTTCAACGCCTCTTCTATCTGATCCATCATCTTGGCGCGTTGAGCTTCCTCGGTATACTTCGGCACGATTGTCGCCATGACGAAGAGCAACAACAGTACCAAAACGACACTTGACAGTAAATCCGCGATTGACACCCAAGGATTTCGCTTTCTCAATCGGCGTCGCTCCTTCCGATATTTTTTTCAAATTAAAGGTTGTCAATTCAGCGCGATTTATATGAGTTTACGTTGGTATTGTCGCGGCGCGTTGACGAAGACGACATTTTGCCGGCTGAAGTTGAATTATTCATGTTGGAGAAATTATTCAGATGTGCCGAAATCATAACCGACAACGTTGCGATAAATTGTTTGGTAAGCTCTTCATGTTGCAACATGCTGTCTTTTTGCACTTCGCTTAAAACTTCTTTCATGACATAAGCCAAGACATCCGCCAAATCTTCCGCCGTGGGGATATTCTTCGTATTTTCGCCGGAGGATTTTATTTCTTTAACCAAATCATCGCGGACACTTACCATAGCATCGCATATCGCCATTATGTTTTCTTCGTAGGTTGCTTTGAAATCTTTTCTTTCGTTGAGTGAATCCTGCATGACCTGCAAAGAATTTTCCTGCATTTCCGCCATGCGATCGTTGCCGTCTTGAATTGTAACCAATACTTTCTCGAGTGATTCGATAACCATTTCCCTGAAAGTATCCGCGGAATCCATTTGACGCTCTTGTGTATTTGTCTTGAACGAATTAATTTCATCAAGTATACGATTTTGCTCTGTGGTGTTTACTTTCGCGATATTTTCAATACTGCTTGCCAACGTGCCCAATCTTTCCGCAAAGTACTCCAAGCTTTCCTGTTGTGCTTGTTGCATTGCGTCCACCGCGCCCGTAAATGTAGTCGTGAACTGTTTCAAAGATTCTTCCTGCGCAGTTACGGATTTGGTATTCATATTGTTTATGTTCTGCATCAAAATATTTACCTGGTTGTAAATCTTCATTACCGCGTCGACTTGTCCGCCCGCAACTTTGTTAAACGCATCAACAACCTTATTGACTTTGCCGAATGCCTCCAAAGTATTGTCACCGATATTTTTCTGTTCGTCTATTAATTCGTTATGCAGATTTTCGACTCTGTCGTTGATTTCGCCCAATACTTTGCCCAAATCGCCCGTGACATTTCCGAAGTGTTGTATTTCGTTCGTGTAACTGCTGTTGACTTCTTTTATCGTCGAGGCAAATTTATCATTGAAACTTTCCAGCACGACATTATAATCTTCGCTTACTTTGTCTATACTGGCTTTCATCGTCTGACTGAATATCTCGCCCGTTTCCTTAAGCATGTTATCAATTCTGTCGCGCATACGCTCACTGATTTCGCTCAGATATTTCGCCTCATTTGTGAGGAACATTTTTTGTAACTCTTCGATATTCTGTTTGTATTGCGATTCATTACGAATATAAACCTTTTGAATATCGCCGAATGCCCTGCGAATCGTGAGCAACGTGTCATATTGTTTATTGGAAAGTTCTTCATGAGTATCGGTCAATCTGTTGAAAGTATCACTGACCGTCTTGTGATAATCATCTACGCAGGTGTTAAATTTCTTTACTTCTTCGCCGAACTTGAGTGCGGAATCCATGAACTTTTTATTCGTACTCAAGTAATCGGATAATTTTTCTTCCAATCCTTTGAAGTCGTTGTGTTGACTCGTCGACGATTTACTCATGTCTTGCAATAAGGTCGACAAAATATTTTTCTGTTCGGATAATGTTTCCTCAAATTGTTGATTGGAAGTCAAAATCTCTTCACGATAAGCCAACGTACTTTTTACAAACTGATTGTTGATATTGGTATACTCCGCGAATTTATTCGTGTAGTTCAAAATATCTTGGTGCACGGAATTAAAATCTTCGCGTTGATTTACGAATGACTTTCTCAATTCCTTCGCAAAAGTGTTCATGAAATTTTCCATACGCGAATTGAGTTTTGCCATTTGTTCGCGATAAGATAAAGTATTTTCCATGAACTTGATGTTGATATCGGAGTAGCCGGAAAAATTTTCGTTGTAATCCGAAATATCTCTGTGAATCGTTTTTAAATCATTGCGTTGTTCTGTAAAAGATTCTTCCACATCCTGCGCAAATGTGAGCAATATTTGATTTTGCGTCATCAACAGCGTACGAATATCGTCGCGTTTCTTCTCGTAAAATGTTTCGCGTAAATCATCGATTATTTTTTGTTTGCGCGTGAAATGTTTTTCCACAATAAATCTTTTGAAGACTAACGAAAAGAAAATGCCCCAAACCGACGTCTGAAATTTGAAGGCTATAATACCGAGCAAATCGATTAATCTGTTCATTTCAAAGTTATTGTCGCTCAGTAAATCGGATGCACTTTGAATCGCCACACCCAAACCGATAAATGTCGCCAAAATACCGATACTGACGAACATATCGGGAATACCTTCCATGATTCCTTCACGCGCTGATAATTTCTCTACATTCTTCCTGATAAAAAATTCCGGGGACATCTTATTGCTTACAGATTCGTACATCATTTCGGCGTTTTCGCCGAATCGATTGAGTTCATTTTTACTCTTCCTGTAAATCCATGCCCCGAAGATAAACAATACGAGGAACACCACCAAGAAGAATACCGATATCGATGCCTCGGGTATGAAGAGAAAATTTATAACCTGATTCAAAGTTACGGTACCGTCCAATTTTTAAATCGCCTCCGTTTGGTTTTAGAAAGGTTATTGTACTCATTGTTGATTATTCTACACACAGCGATTAAAATTGTCTACTGTCATTGAGTAAGCTTTTAAGCATAAAGTTTTTTGTTCGGGCAAAGAGAGTGGCAATTTTTTTAAGGCGTCGAAACCTTTAACGATAAAAAATAAAAAACCCCTCGAAAGATTTATCGAGAGGTTTATTTCTTTTAGATTGAACGAAACATTATTTACCTTGAAAACGTTGTCCGTGTCTGCCCTGCGGCATAATGTCCCTCATATCCACGCCGAAACTTTCCGCAACTTCGCGCCATGTATTGTTTATCGTACGTTTCTTCAGGACGGTTTTTATGTCTTTGTTGGCCGCCTTTGCGATTGCTCCGGCTATTCCGATATCGTGCGGATTGTAACCGTCTTTCATCAAACTTTGCAGTGTATTTGTGTCAACGCCGACTCTTTCCGCAAATCTTTCGTCGCGTTCCTTATCCATGAACGTTCTGATTTGTTCGTCGCTGACTCCCAATTTTTCGGCTACTTGATACCAACCGACTTTCATCGCCAAGACTTCCGAAAAACTTTTGCCGCTCAATTTGGAAAGAACTGCCGCCATACGAATATCGCCGATGTGCACATGATTATTAAATGCCTGTTCAACCTGCGCAGAGTCAACACCGTATTCCTCAGACAAATGTTTAGCCCACTCACCGATATTTTTTTCGGATTCCTCTTGCCATTCCTCTTCGGATTCGGGCGGCATCTCGGGCGGATTCGCAAATGCCTGCGCACCAGTGAAGATTAATGCTCCGCTCAAAATTCCTGCCAAAATATTTCTCTTTAAATTTCGCATAATTAATTCCACCTTCAATAACTTAAAACCTTTAACACGTCACGAAGTATAAATCAAATTTACGCGCTTGTCTTTAGGCGGAAATTAAAAATCATTAGACATTCATTGCCGTAACTTAAAGATTCTTGCAGATAATTTCAGTTACTTCGTTCGTGCCGACTTTCTTAAATCCTTCGGTGTAAATATCAGCCGTGCGCCATCCGTCCGCCAAAGTTTTGTCAATCGCCGATTCAATTGCTTTTGCCGCGTCGTCAGCATTGAGACTGTAGCGCAGGAGCATAGCCGCACTGAGAATCGTACCCATAGGATTCGCAATGCCTTTGCCGGCGATATCGGGCGCAGAACCGTGTATCGGCTCATAAAGACTTGTAAGCTCACCGATTGACGCGCTCGGCATTAATCCGATTGAACCGCCAATCACAGAAGCTTCATCACTCAAAATATCGCCGAAAATATTGCTGGTAACTATGACGTCAAATTGTTTCGGATTAAGCACCAATTGCATCGCGGCGTTATCTACGTAAAGATGATTCAATTCGACTTCGGGGAAATCTTTCGCCATATCGTTAACGACTTTGCGCCATAAACGACTCGCCGCCAAAACATTTGCCTTGTCGACCGAAGTAACTTTGCCGCGACGAATTTTTGCCGTCTCAAATGCAAGTTTGGTTATGCGTTCAATTTCGGGTACGGAATAAATTTCGGTATCCCATGCCTGTTCTACGCCGTCTTTCGTTTCCGATTCGCAACGGGGGCCAAAGTAAATTCCGCCGACCAATTCACGCACAATCAACAAATCGGAACCGCCGACAAGTTCGGGTTTGAGTGGCGAAGAGTTAATCAATTCGGGATAAACTTTTGTCGGGCGCAGATTGGCGAACAAGCCCAAACCTTTGCGCAGACCAAAGATAGCACGTTCGGGACGCAAATTCACGGGCAGAGTATCCCATTTTTTCCCGCCTACCGCTCCGAATAAAACCGCGTCCGCCTTTTTGCACGCATCAAGTGTTTCGTCGGTCAAAGGGGAGCCGAATTTTTCATAGGAGGTGCCGCCCGCGTCGCGCGTCTCGTACTCAAGACCGAGATTAAATTTTTCGTCGACCTTCTTTAAAACTTCAACTGCCGAGGCGGTAATTTCCTGCCCGATTCCGTCGCCGGGGATGACTATTATTTTTTTCATGACCTTACTCCTTAAAATAATTTAGGCAACGCGCTCCCCATGCCGAAACACAGGGAGTTTGTTGCCGTTGATTTTCTTATGTCGATTAAGCTTTGCCGGCTAAAACTTTGTAGCCGTTAATTCTGTCTTCGGCGTCATGCTGTGTCTTTTCAAACAAAGCTTGCGCGGCATCGGGGAAATTGCGTTTCAATGACGAGTAACGAACTTCGCCCATCAGGAACTCTTGGAATTTAGAGAAATCGGGATCTTTCGAGTCAAGAGTGAAGGGATTTTTACCCGAGCCGATAAGCTGAGGATTATAACGCCAATTTGCCCAGTAACCGCACTGTACGGCTAATTTGCCTTCAAGTTGAGACGAGCCCATGCCTTTACGGATACCGTGATTAATGCAGGGCGAATAAGCGACAATCAATGAGGGACCCGGATATGCTTCCGCTTCGGTAATCGCTTTGAGCAATTGATTTTGATCTGCGCCCATGGAAACTTGAGCAACGTAAACATAACCGTAACTCATTGCCATCTTGCCCAAATCTTTTTTCTTTGTGCGTTTACCGGTTGCCGCGAATTGCGCGATAGCCGCCGCAGGTGTAGCCTTACTTGCCTGACCGCCCGTATTTGAATAAACTTCCGTATCGAATACGAAAATGTTTACATCTTCGCCGCTTGCCAAAACATGATCGAGACCGCCGTAGCCGATATCGTATGCCCAACCGTCGCCGCCTAAAATCCATTGCGAACGTTTTACGAAGAAGTCGCGATTGTTATAAATCTTATTCAGTAAAGCGTCGTCGCCCTTCTGCGCGGTAAGAACTTCGGTTAATTTTTCTGCGCGTTCACGAGTGTTTTCGCTGACGTTGTAATTATCTTTCCATTCGGTCAAAGCCGCTTTCAGTTCGTCACTCAAATTCTGCTCAAGTGCCTTCGTGACATCGCTGACCAAAGATTCGCGAATAGTCTTCACGGCGATAAACATGCCCAGACCATATTCGGCATTATCCTCGAAAAGGGAATTACCCCACGCAGGACCATGACCTTTAGCATTTATTGTGTAGGGCATTGCCGGAGCCGACGCGCCCCAAATCGACGAACAACCTGTTGCATTCGCTATCATCATACGATCGCCGAAAAGTTGCGTTAACAATTTTGCGTAAGGTGTTTCGCCGCAACCTGCGCATGCTCCGCTGAATTCAAACAACGGTTTTTCAAATTGACTGCCGATAACCGTAGTTTTCTTTGTCGGATTTTCTTTCTCCGAAACTTTCAAGCCATAGTCAAAATATTTCTGACGGGCTTTAGCTTCGTCGTTGAACGGTACCATTTCCAATGCCTGTTTCGGGCAAACCTGTACGCAGTTTCCGCAACCTAAGCAATCGTAAGTCGATACTGCTATCGTCAAATTATATTTACCGCGCGAAATTTTTGACGGAATTGCTTCCATACCTTCGGGCGCGTTCTTCAATTCTTCTTCGGTTGTGAGTACGGGACGAATTGCGGCATGCGGACATACGAACGAACACTGATTGCAGCCGATACATTTCGATTTATCCCACTTCGGAACTTTAATTGCCGTGCCGCGTTTTTCGTAAGCAGTACCGCCTACGGGGAAAGTACCATCAGCCAACTCGACAAATTTGCTTACGGGCAACGCGTCGCCTTCCTGACGGTTGATGACGTTCTGAATTTCGCTGATAAATTTCGGTACTTCCTTTTGCTCGATAAGTTCGCTCTGTCCTTTGGCGTTGACATCCCACGTACCGATATCGACTTTATGGAGTGCGGCAATACCTTGATCTATTGCGCCGCAGTTCATGTCAACGATGTTTTGACCCTTCGCGCCGTAAGATTTTTCGACAGCGTCCTTGAGGTATTTGACGGCATCATCAATCGGAATGATATTCGCAAGTTTGAAGAAAGCCGCTTGCATAACCATATTGAAACGACCGCCCAAACCGAGTTCGCCGGCTATCTTCGTGGCGTTGACCGTGTAGACACTGATTTCGTTTTCGGCAATGTAGCGTTTCATATACGTCGGCAATTTTCTTCCGAGTTTTTCGTCGCTCCAATCCGTATTCAAAAGGAATGTGCCGCCGCGTTTCAAACCGTCGATTAAATTGTAGTGATGGACGTAACTCTTTTGCGAACAGGAAACAAAATCGGGTTTGGTAATCAAATACGGCGAAGTTATCGGCAATTTACCGAAACGCAAATGGCTCATAGTGATACCGCCGGATTTTTTGGAGTCATATGCAAAATAAGCCTGCGCATATAAATCAGTATTATCGCCGATAATTTTGATAGCCGATTTGTTTGCGCCGACTGTACCGTCGGAACCGAGACCCCAGAATTTGCAGGCCGTTGTTCCTTCGGGCGTGAAGTCTACTTCTTCCGTACCGAGCTCAAGCGATTTATGTGACACGTCGTCTTTTATGCCGATAGTAAATCCGTTCATCGGAGCATCTTTCTTCAGCTCCTCGAAGATTGCAAGCATTTGATCGGGCGTAGTATCTTTGCCGCCGATTCCGAAACGACCGCCGACTATTACGGGTTTATCCGCTACGTCGTAATAAGCCGCCTTGACATCGAGATAAAGCGGTTCGCCAATCGCGCCGCTTTCCTTCGTACGATCGAGCACCGCAATTTTCTTCACGGTGGAGGGAATTGCATTCAAGAAATGTTTGACGGAGAACGGGCGATAGAGATGGACACTGACTACGCCGACTTTTTCGCCGCGTTCGTTGAGATATTGCGCCGCCTCATTTGCCGTTTGACAACCCGAACCGATTGCGATAATAACTCTGTCCGCGTCGGGTGCGCCCGTGTAATCAAAGATATGATGTTCGCGTCCCGTAATCTTGGCAACCTGCGCCATGATATCCTCGACGATATCGGGCAACTCGTCATAATTTTTGTTAACCGTTTCGCGAATTTGGAAATAGACATCGGAATTGGTTGCGGTGCCGCGGATAACGGGATGATCCGGATTCAAAGCATTACGACGGAATTTATCAACCGCATCGTAATCCAAAATCTTCGCCAAATCTGCGTAGTCAATCATTTCTATCTTCTGAATTTCGTGCGAAGTGCGGAAACCGTCAAAGAAATTGATAAACGGAATACGACCCTTGATTGCGGCGAGGTGAGCAACCGCCGATAAATCCATAACTTCCTGAACACTTGATTCGGCGAACATTGCGCAACCCGTTTGACGCGCCGCCATTACATCTTGATGATCTCCGAAAATACTAAGCGTGGAAGTTGCCAAAGCTCTTGCCGAAACATGGAAGACGCCCGGCAAAAGTTCGCCCGCGATTTTATACAAGTTCGGAATCATAAGCAGGAAACCCTGCGAAGCAGTGTAAGTTGTGGTGAGTGCGCCCGCCTGTAAAGAACCGTGTACGGTACCTGCCGCGCCGCCCTCCGATTGTAATTCTACCAAACGAACTTTTTGTCCGAAAATATTCTTTACGCCCTTAGCCGCCATGACATCAACATCTTCGGCCATTGGCGAGGACGGTGTTATCGGGTAAATCGCCGCAACGTCGGTAAACGCGTAAGAGATATACGCCGCTGCCTGATTGCCGTCCATCGTCTTCATTTTCTTGCTCATAAACTTTCGAAAGTCTCCCTTCAAATCGGTGAAAAATAATTTGGGCGATATTATAACACGCAGTTATAAAAATGTAAACCGCGCTGTATATGTTACGAATCTTATAGAAATTTCCGCGCGAGGTCTTCGGCTTGAAAAATTATAACACTGAAATTATACTTCAAACAAAAATTTTCACCGATAATGCTCGGGCGGATAACAGATTAAAAATTATCCGCCAATAAAATTTCCGGAGATGATGTCATGCCTATTAATCCGAAGAAAGCAGTTAATTTCGAGCCGAAAAAAGATGTTAAACACGACGAAGAAATTTTCATACCCGAAGAGCCGAAATGGTCACTCGACGAAATAATTTTACCCGAGGAAGTCAAGGCGCAGATTTTGGATGTCGCTACCTACTCGGAAAATTCTCATCGCGTCTTTGAGCTTTGGGGCTTCAAACATACACACAAATTTTCCCGAAGAATCGGCATTAACCTTTACGGCGAACCCGGTACGGGCAAAACTATGGCGGCTCATGCCATCGCAAAAAAACTCGGCAGAAATATTTTGGTCGTCAATTACGCCGATATCGAATCCAAATATGTCGGCGAAACTCCAAAGAATATTCGCAAGGCATTCGAGGCGGCGAAGAAAAGTAACAGCATTTTATTTTTCGACGAGGCCGATGCAATTTTGAGTAAACGTGTAACGAATATGACACAAGCCGTCGATGTCAGTGTCAATCAAACTCGTTCCGTCATGCTTATGTTGATGAATGAGTATCAAGACTTTATCATCTTCGCTACCAACTTCATTGAGAATTTCGATGCGGCTTTTATGCGTAGAATTTCCATGCATGTCAAATTCACTCTGCCCGATGAGGATTGTCGCCGAAAACTTTGGAGAATGTACACCCCTAACGAAGTACCCAACAATCTTGACTTTGACGAGTTGGCAAAAAAATTCGACGGCATTTCCGGCAGTGATATTTCAAATGCTATGCTCAACGCCGCTTTCAAAGCTGCACGACTTAATTTGAACGAGCTGGACAAATCTCTTGTCTTTGAGGCGGCGGAAAATATCATCGCGAGCAAGGCAGCCAATAAAAATATTTCCCGATAAATCTCTGCGCCGATTACTGCAGGATTATCAATTCTCTGCGCAGAAATGATTGTCAATAAAATTTTTGGAGGAATAAATGGCTAAAGTATCAGTTTTGATTTTGGCTAAGAACGAAGAAAAATTTATCGGCGCGTGTATAGAAAGCGTCAAAGATTTTGCGGATGAGGTTGTAGTGATTGACGACTACAGTACCGACGAAACAGCCAAAATTTCCGCCGATATGGGTGCGCGAATCGTCAAACATGCTTTGAACGGCGATTGGGGCGGACAACAAACTTTCGCGATTCAACAAGCAAAATTTGATTGGGTATTCTTCATCGATGCCGACGAACGCGCCACGCCCGAATTATCTGCCGCGATAAAAAAAGTTTTGGCTGCCGACGATAAAAAGTTCGCTTACCGTACTGCACGACTAAGTTATTTTTGGGGTCAACCTCTTCGGCACGGCGGTTGGTTCCCCGATTACGTCACGCGTCTTTTCCCTACTCAAGGCAGTTACGTTACGGGCTTTGTACATCCTCAAATTCATCACACCTGTACAGAAAAAGATTTTGCCCAAAGTGATTATCTCGTTCATTATCCCTATCGCGATTGGAATCACTACTTTAACAAGCTGAATTTTTATACGACCTTGGCAGCGAAGAAGGCACATGAGCAAGGTAAGACCGCAAACATTTTAGATATGATTATGCATCCTCTTTGGGCGAGTTTCCGCATGTATTTCTTGCGCGGCGGTTTTCTCGACGGGCGTATCGGTTTTGTTCTGGCAGGTTTCCATTATTTTTACACTATGGCGAAGTATGTTAAACTTTATTACTTCGACAAGGAGAATATTCACGTTACCGAAAAGTGACGCGAAGGAAAGTTGAATTATGTACAAAAATATTTTAGTGAATGCGCTTGTGAATTTGGGCGACGTCGTTTTGACTACATCAGCTCTTGCGCTAATCAAGAAAAATTTCCCCGACACAAAGATAACAATGTTGGTTAAACCCGTTGTAAAAGATGCCGTCATTGATAATCCCGTCGTCGATGATGTCATTGTCTTGGATTACCGCGCCAAAGAAAATTCCTTCGGCAAAATGATGTCATTGATTGCCGAAATTAAACGGCGCAATTTTGATTTGGCTATCTCATTCGACAGGAAGTTGCGACCTGCACTGTTGACTTTTATTGCCGGTATTCCGCGCCGCGTCTGCCCGTCAAAAGTTTTCGACGATAATACCAGCCGCGTAACTTTGATGTACACCGATGTTATAGACATTTCGCACGATTTGAACAAAACTTTGCAGGCTGAAACTTATCAAGAGATTGTAAGAAAATTTTTCAATATCGACGGACACGAGACCCCGAAATTTCCGCTGAAACCTTCGCCCAAAGCCGATGACTTGATAAAACGTCTGCCGCAATCCAAATTTAAAATTGCTCTTTGTGTCAAGGGTACATTTCCCCTAAAGACGTGGAGCAAAGAATATTTTGCGGAAGTTGTGGGCGAACTTCGTGACAGATATGACGCGGCATTTTTTGTTGTCGGTGCGCCCAACGATAAAGATTATGCCGACGAAGTTATCGCGGAAATGGGCGGCGGTGTTGAAAATTTTTGCGGCGAAACTTCTCTGACGGATTTGGCGGAATTATTCCGACGTGTTGATTTGTTAATAACCGTCGACACGGGCGCGACTCATATTGCCGCGACCACGGGCGTTAAAATGATTACGATATACGGCTGCACAAGTCCCGATCGTTGGCATCCGATTAATCCCAATGCCGTTGTATTTACCAGCCGCGAAAATTGTTGCCCGTGTACTTATCGCGCCGAACAATGCCCGACTTACCCGAAGCCCAATTGTTTGCAGAACGTTACGCCGAAACAAGTTATCGACGCGGCTGTAAAAATTTTAGGTGACATATGAATATTTGTTTGCTGATAAAAGATTTTGCCGTCGGGAAAAAATTTCTGGCGGACGGACGACCTACCAAGAGCGGCGCGGAAATTCACGGCGAAAATCACGCGTTGCAATTAATCAAGCTCGGGCATCGCGTTACTTTGATGACAAAGAAAAGATTTATGTTTACGGCGGCACGCGAAAATTTGAACGGAATCGATTTGGTAAGATTGCACCCCCCTTTTCGTTGGCTCGAAATTTTTCTGCGACTGCTCACTACTCACAGAGATATAGACGCGTTTTATATCATTGGTACGCCGAAATTTTCGGTGTGGGCTGTTCTCTTCGCCAAAATTTTTAATAAGCCCGTGACTTTGGCTTTGACCGGTAAGGCAGAAATTTTCAATGCGGCAGACGGTTGGCGAAATAAAATTTTATCCATGTGCACAAATTACGTGGCGACGACCAAAGAAATTCGCGACGGATTTGTAGAGCGCGGCGGCATTGCTCCCGATAAAATTTCAATCCTGCCGCACGGTATCGATACCGCCAAATATCCGCAATCCGATGAAAATCGACGCCGTGAATTGAAACGCGCCAAGGGTATCAATCCCGAAAGTAAAGTCCTGCTCTTCTGCGCAAGGATTGTCCGCGATAAGGGCGTCGACACTTTGCAAGATGTGTGGAAAATTCTGCACAGACAATTCCCCGATGCCGTTTTGTTTGTCGTGGGCGGCGGTCTCAATGAATTACTTGACGAACTGCGAAAACTTTCAACCGTGCTTGACGATTCGATAAAGGTAATCGGTGAAGTCGACGAGCCGCAGGAATTTTATCAGATGGCGGACGTCTACATTTTCCCGTCTCGTCATGAAGGTTTGCCAACGTCGTTGCTTGAGGCTATGGCAAGCGGTTTGCCTGCCGTCACCAGCGATATCGGCGGCTGCGAAGATGTCATAGAAAATGATGTCAACGGTTACCGCGTTTATTCGGAAGATGCCAATGCCTTCGCCGAAAAAATTGCTATCCTCTTCAACGACAATCAACGCAGGAAAAATTTCGGCGAACAGGCTGCCAAACTCATTCGGCGTACTTGTGACTTTGCCACTGTCATTCCGAAATTGGCGGATGTCATTGCACGACACTAATTTATCTTGGATGTGTTGCGATTGAACGATAAAAAATTTTTTAGTAATACTTACCGCGCGGAATTGCGTCGTGCTCTTCGTATGCGAAAACTTATCGCCAAAATTTTTGATTCCGATTTGTGCGGTGCTCTGGCTCTGGTCAATGAATCTGCGCAGGTTGAAGAGAAAATTTCTGTGGGCAATTCCTTCTTTGACAAAAGCTATTTCGGGACACGTGTCTTGATTTTGGCTCCTCATCCCGACGACGAAATTAACATTGCCGGAAATATGATTTTGAATTTGGCAGCGGCGAAGGCGGAAATTTTTGTAGCCTATTCAACCAACGGAGATTTTGAAAACCCTGCCGCGGTTCGTGCCGCCGAAGCTGTCGACGCGCTGAAAATTTTAGGCGTCTCCGAAGATAAAATTATTTTCCTCGGCTACGGAGATACTTTCAATGGCAAAGGAAATCCGCATGTATTCGACGCCGTTAACCCAATGACTTCGCCCGCAGGTTTTTCCGAAACTTATGCCGCAGAAAATTTTATCGACTACGCAAAAAAAACTTTCGGGCAACACAGTCCGTATACGCGCGAGTATTTTAAGCGTGACTTGAAAAGTTTACTGCTTGAACTTCGTGCCAATATTATTTTCTGTGTCGACTATGACAGTCATGCGGATCACCGTGCTTTATCCGTTTTGTTCGAGGAGGTTATGGGCGAAATTCTGTGCGGCTCCTACAATTACCGCCCCGAAGTCTACAAAAAATTTGCCTACGCTACTGCCTTCACTGCCGCGCCCGATTTTTATGCCCCGAATCTTTTGTCGACACTCAAGCCGAAAGTCGGCGTAACAGATACTTACGATTTCGATTTGATAGATCGCGCGAATTACATTTGGGCGCAACGCGTACGATTTCCGATTCCCGAACATTGCCGCAAAACTTTGCTCAAAGATAATCCGATTGCCAATGCTATTTTCGCTCATAAATCTCAACGTAACGAATGGAACGCTTTGAGGATTTTAAATTCGGATGAAGTATTTTTCGAGCGGCGTACCGACAGTCAAACTTATTTCGCACATGTTTCCGCCTCTTCCGGCAATCCCGATAAAGTTCGTGACTTTAAAATAATCGACACAACCGATATTAATGCTTGTCCTGCGAAATTGGGGGATAACCTTTGGCAACCCGATTCCGCCGATAGTCAACGACAAATTTTTTTCGATTGGGATGATGCCGCGCAAGTTCGCAGAATAGTTATCTACGGCAATGCAATCGATGACGAACCGGCTAAAATTTCAGTGCGTTTGGATTTGGTAAACGACAGCCCCGTCATTGACAATACCAAAACTTTTGATGCGGTTTTGCCTGCGCATGGGTGTCCGCTGATTATCGATACAGATAAATTTTTCGTCAAACATGCCGAAATTACAATCGTAGATTGCGGTGTTAATTTCGGTCTTGCCGAAGTGGAATTCTTCGCCAATACAGATTCGCTCACTAAAATTGCGCCGTTTATAAAATTGACCGTTGCCGATAATTTTTTCTATCACTGCGCAATTCCAAACGAGACCGATAAAATTTCCGTCGGGTTGTATCGTTTCCATGTGGATGCGCCCGTTAAAATTACCGCCACAACCGCCGATAATATCATCGCTACCGAAATTGTTACGGATGATGATTTTGTTATCAACTTCGGTGAAGAAAACGAAATTGTATTGACTGCCGAAGTTGTTGGCTCCGATATTTACGATCGCGCGGTTATAAGTCGTGTGGGTGATTTAAATCAGATTCAACTTAAAATTTGGCAGTGGCTTGATAAATTGCGTGTGCATAAAATAAGGAAGGTAGACAGATGAGCGACGTTTTGACAATCAACGAAGATTTATTCATAGGTTCGGGCGGTCATCAAGCCACGTACATTCATCCGACCGATAATGCCAAGTGTATAAAAGTTCCGCATGTAAAAGATGATGGCGATGTCCGTAAAGAAATGCGCTACCGTAGAGCATGCGCGACGAAGTTGGAGCAATCGAAACTTATCACGAAATTTTACGGTACTGTCGATACGAATATCGGCACGGGTTATATTTTCGAGCGCGTTTTGAATTACAACGGCAAAACCAGTTTGGATATGGAAAAATTTTTGCCGAAGAGTTGCGGTGATTCGGAATTACGTGCTAAAATGCAAGACGTATTGATGAATTTCAAAGAAGAGTTTTTGAGCGAAAACATTGTCATCGTTGACACGGATATAACTAATTTCATGGTGCAAGAATATGAGCCGAATAAATACCGCGTGAGAATCGTCGACAATATCGGGACACCCGTATTAATTCCGCTGGTCTACTGGTTTGATTTTGCGGCTTCGTGGAAAGCAAAACACTATTGGAATAAAATCGTGACATGGCTTGCGGAAAATTACGGCGATATTGTCACGACGGATTTCGCGGCGAAACTTTCGGCATAAAATATTTCTTCGGAAAGGAAGTGACAGCGCGACTTTAATTGTCGTGCCAAAGATGAGTAAAATTTTTTCAAACGTAACCGAAATGATAGGCGGTACTCCGTTAATGGAGGCAAAAAAATTTGCGGCGAGTGTCGGATTTAACGGCAGATTGCTTGTCAAACTCGAGTATTTCAACCCTGCCGGCAGCGTCAAGGACAGAGTTGCAAAGATGATGATTGAGACCGCCGAACGGGAAGGGAAATTAAAAAGCGGCTCCGTAATAATCGAGCCGACCAGCGGCAATACGGGTATCGGGCTCGCGAGCGTCGCCGCCGCCAAAGGTTATCGCGCTATCTTCGTCATGCCCGAAACGATGAGTGTTGAACGCAGACAATTGCTCAAAGCTTACGGCGCGGAAATTGTTTTGACGGAAGGCAGTAAAGGAATGAAAGGCGCAATAGTCAAAGCCGAAGAGTTGGCAAAAGAAATTCCGAACGCGTTTATTCCTTCGCAGTTTACAAATATGGCGAACCCTGCGGCACATGAGGCGACGACAGGCGTAGAAATTTGGAACGATACCGACGGCGCAGTTGATGTCTTCATTTCCGCTGTGGGTACGGGCGGAACTTTGAGCGGTACGGGAAAATTTTTGAAGTCAAAAAATCCTGCAATCAAGGTTGTAGCCGTAGAGCCGAAAAGCTCGGCGGTTTTATCGGGCGGAAAAGCCGGCGCACATAAAATTCAGGGAATCGGCGCAGGTTTTATTCCCAAAACTCTCGACACGAAAATTTACGATACAGTGGTTCCCGTCGCCAATGAAGATGCTTTCAAGTTCGCAAGAGATTTCGCGCGTGCCGAGGGAATTTTAATCGGAATATCTTCGGGTGCGGCAATTTCCGCGGCGATTGAACTGTCAAAACGTGATGATTTCGCAGGAAAAAATTTCGTGGTCATTTTGCCCGACGGCGGAGATCGTTACCTTTCCACGGAGCTTTACAAATAATTTCGACGGACGCAATTTAAAATTTCGGCGTCGAAAATAAAAAAGCCGCTCGACTTTGAAGTTGGGCGGTTAAATTTTTTTATTGACAAGCGCGGCATTTTGTAGGATTATAACAGCGTTGAAAATTTCATAATGATTGAGTCGAGTGTCGCAAGACTTGATAGGGAATCCGGTTAAAAGCCGGAACGGTCACGCCACCGTAACGGGGAGTGAATCTGCATTTATGTCACTGGGAAAAATTTCTTGGGAAGGCGCAGAGAAACTAAGATCCGAAGTCGGGAGAACTGCTCGATTAACAATCACCGTTTGACCTGCGAGCGACAGGGAGGGGATTTTTATCGGGATAAGTTTTTTTATGCGTCCCGAAAAATTTTGGTTATCCCCAATCACGCCCGTTGAATCGGGCATTTTTATTTTGGCGAAAAGTTTTTCCCCGGTCGGGGAACATTGCTCATACATTTCATTTGCTGAGGAATCGGCGGCTCTTGTCTTTTTGACAGGAGATTTTTTTTATATGACGCGCCGCACTTCGTCAACCGTCGTCAAACCTGCGCGAATTTTTTCCGCGGCATCATCCGATAACGTCCGCAAGCCGTTCGCCAGCGCGCAACTTCTTATCGCATCCAAATCACGACTGTTGACAATCAGCGACCGCAAAGATTTATCGACACATAAAATTTCGTGCAAGGCAATTCGTCCGCTGTATCCCGTGCCGCGACATTCTTCGCAACCGACCGCGTGATAAAGTTCGTCTGCGCCCGTCATCTGTCGTTCGTATTCATCCGCCGCGCTAAGCTTTTTACATTTCGGGCAAAGTCTCCGCACTAATCTTTGAGCGATAACACAATTCAACGTCGCCGCCAATAAATACGGCTCAACATCCATTTCAAGCATACGAAAGACCGCACTACATGAGTCATTCGCATGCAAGGTAGTAAAAAGTAAATGACCTGTCAACGCCGCACGTATCGCGATTTTTGCCGTCTCCACATCACGTGCTTCGCCGACCATCAAGCAATTACAATCCATTCGCAACATTGCCCGTAAGCCTGCCGCGAATGTCAAGCCCGTTTTGTCGTTGACTTGTATTTGACTGATTCCGTCAACATGTTGTTCTATCGGATCCTCTAGCGTCATTATCGAACGTGTCGGCTGATTTATTTCGCGCAGTGCCGCGTAAAGTGTCGTAGATTTCCCCGAATTCATCGGCCCCGTCAAAATTATCATGCCCGAAGCTTTGTCTATCATTTGCCTGAAAATTTTTTCATTCTCCGGCGTGAATCCCAAGTTATCGATATTCTGCAGTTTGAGCGAAGAATTTAACAATCGTATCGTCAAACTTTCCGCGCCGACCGAAGGCATACTTGCCACACGCATTTCTACGCCGTCCGTTTGTATTGCTCCGTCAAGCGGTAAAAATGCGGCTGTACTATCCATATGCGCCAAAACTTTTATTCGCGACGTCAACGGCTCCGCCAAACTCAACGGTAACGACTGATGTAATTCCTGCAGT
Source organism: Selenomonadaceae bacterium (assembly GCA_024698045.1). GTDB lineage: Bacteria > Bacillota > Negativicutes > Selenomonadales > Selenomonadaceae > Quinella. The sequence continues at coordinate 5,637 of JAILRS010000006.1, read as the reverse complement.
TGTCCGTCTATCCGATAACGTACGCGCAGTGATTTTTCGTACGGCTCAATGTGTAAATCGCTTGCCTGTATTTCGATTGCATATTTCAACAGTAAATCCACGAGATCGACTATCGCCCGTGCCGCATTCCCCGCAAAGCGATGTCGCTCCATATGTATCAATTTTGTTATCTGCGCATCTATATCGTTCATGATTTCACCGTCAAAATTTTTCGTAAGCAAGTCGCGGATAATTATCCTTAGCGACAAAAATAGTTCCGCAATGTTTGTAGCCCAATCCGCTCAATAAATGTTGCAGGACTTTATTATCGGGGTGAGTGTCTACGCGAATATGTCCGCCGCTCCGCTCAAATGCCCACGTCATACAAAATTTGCCGACGCCGCGAACCGTTCCCGATGCCGCCAATCTATGCACTACACCGTAAGCAGAATCGTTAAGCCACGCGCCTTCATAAATTTTTTCGTAAGTAGGTTCGATATCTTTGCCGAAGTCATAGTAAAACGTGCCGACAATTTCTTCGCCCTCGATGCAGACGAAACTTTTGCCGATTGCGATATCGTTACGAATCAAATCTTCGGGCGGCCAATTCGTACCGCCCCACTGATTCGGATTCCCGTTCGCCGCCATAAATTTTCGGGCGCGTTCGTAAATCGTCATAACCTTCGCCAAATCATTTAAAGTAGTGTTTCTTATATTCATTCGTTGACGTGTAAACCTTCCTCCAAAGTTTTGCGCATGACATCCAAATCGGGAAGTTCGCCCGTGAAAAGTCTGTAGGATTCTTTACCCTGTTGGAGTAACATTGTCAAGCCGCTGAGCGTACGATAACCGAAATCCTTCGCCGTCTTGAGTAATTTTGTTTCAAACGGATTGTAAACTATATCGTAGACCAAAGCCCCTTCCGACAAAAGTTTCAAATCCACGGGCGGCATTTCGTCTACTTTCGGATACATACCCAAAGGTGTTGTGTTAATCAAAATATCCGCCGATTGCATTGCCTCCTTGAATTCTTCGGATTGCCAATCGAAAGACTCCACATGTCCGTAAGTTAAAAAGTCATCGGTTAAATTTTTTGCCTTTTGGGGATTGCGTGCGCCGACCGTTATACAATCTGCACGGCGTTTACATAGACCCCACATAATCGCCCGAGCGGCACCGCCTGCGCCCAAAATTACCGCGCGACATTTATCCGGTTTGAAGTTCGCTTCGGCAAGCGCGGCAAGAAATCCGTAAACATCGGTGTTATAGCCCGTAAGCATGCCGCCGTCATTTACAACGGTGTTGACCGCGCCTATTACCAATGCATCGGAATCAATCGCGTCTAAATATTTCATGATTGAAGATTTATGCGGAATAGTCACGTTAACGCCGCGAAAATCCAAACCTTTTAACGCCTCGACGGCAAAATATAATTTCCCCGAATGGACGGGCAAAAGTATGTAGTCGTAGTTTTCAAATCCTGCCGCAAGAAATGCCGCCTTCTGCATTTTCGGTGACATTGAATGCACGACGGGATAGCCCAAAATTCCGAAGTTTTTTATTTCCGAAATCATTTGTAATCGCACTCCTTTTATTGAGTTACAACGGGTTGAATATAGCACAAACAATATCGATTTACAATCAGACAGAACTGAACTGAATGTTATACAAATTACTGTAGACGCCGCCCAATGCAAGTAACTCTTTATGTGTGCCCTGTTCGCAGATATGTCCCTTGTCGATGACGAAAATTTTATCGGCATTAAAAATCGTGCTGAGTCTGTGAGCGATAACAAAACTTGTACGCCCTACCATTAAATCATCAAGCGCGGATTGAACAATTTTTTCGCTTTCGGTATCCAAGGCACTTGTCGCCTCGTCGAGGATAAGTATCTGCGGATTTTTGAGCATTGCACGCGCGATAGCCATGCGCTGACGTTGTCCGCCGCTCAAATTTAATCCGCGTTCTCCGATTTTCGTCTGATATCCTTCGGGCAATTCGCGAATAAAATTATCGGCATTGGCAGCCTTCGCCGCCGCGATAACTTCTTCGTCCGTCGCATCCAATCGTCCGTAGCGAATATTTTCCATTACCGTCGCGGAAAATAAAAGTGTCTCCTGCGGCACGATACCAATCTGTTCGCGCAATGAGTGAATGGTGACATCGCGCAAATCGTGTCCGTCGATTTTGATAGATCCTGCGTTGACGTCATAGAAACGCGGAATCAAATTGGCAATGGTGGATTTACCTGCGCCGCTTGCTCCGACGAATGCAATCATCTGTCCGGATTTTACTTCGAAGCTGACATTTTCAAGCGCGTTATGTAATCCGTCGTAACTGAATGTAACATTATCGACGACAACATTACCGCTTACTTTCGGTAAATCTATCGCGTTGGGTTTATCGTGAATCGGTTCGGGCAAATCGAGCACGGCGAAAATTCTGTCGATAGCAGCCATTGCCTTTTGCATACGACCGTAAATGCGCGATAACCTTTTGACGGGATTGGCAAGATTAACGGCATACGTCAGGAAGGCGACGAGCGCACCGGCCGACATGATTCCGTTGACGACTTCATAGCCGCCGAACCAAACAATCAGAGTGACGGCAACCGCCGCAAGAAATTCAACGGTCGGCGTTAATAAACTTGTCAGCTGAACATTTTTCATTGTGGCACGGAAATTTAATTCGTTCTCGACACGAAATCTATCGGTCTCGTACTTTTCGCGCACGAATGATTTTACGACACGAATCGACGAAATACTTTCCTGCAGGAGCGAAGTAATATCGGCTAATTTTTCCTGAATCACGCGCCCCGTTGATTTTATCTTCTTGCCGAAAATTCTCATGGCAGTCCCGACAAGCGGCACTGTTATCAAAGTCAACAGCGTCAATTTCCAATCGAGATAAAACATCATTGCTATCGAGCCGATTAAAATTGCCGCCTCGGTGAACAATTCGATTAGGTTGTCGACAAGTGCGGATTGTATCGCCCCGACGTCATTAGTCAAATAGCTCATAGTTTCGCCTGTTTGGTGTTTATCGAAATAAGCCATGGGCATACGCTGAAACTTCCTGAACATGACTTCACGGACGTCCACGACAACGCGCTGACCTATATACGACACCAAATATGATTGACCGTAATAAAAAATTCCGCGGAACAAAAATACGACAACGATACTCACCGAAATAAAATTGAGCATCGCCATATCACGCTCGGCAAGTACTTTGTCAATCATATCCTTGATAATCCACGGCAGATATAAATTCGCCGCCGATGCGCAGATTATGCAGATTATCGCAAGCCCGAATCTTCCCAAGTAGGGTTTAATGTAGACCAAAAGTCTTTTGTAATTTTTCATATCAGCTATTCACAATCTTTAAAATTTTGTTGATAAACTCCGTCGATTCTAAACGAGGGATTTTTATTTTGCAAGTTTTTTATCCGATGAAGAAGCGACCTGTAAAATTTTTTGGGCGATACGTGTCGCCGCGCCGACTCCTCCCAATTTAGCACACGCCGATTCCAATTTCTTCACAACATGCAATCTGTTTTCCTCGCCGCGCAAAAGTTTGACTGTCTCTTCGGTAATTCGTTCGGGTGTTACTTCATCTTGTAACAGTTCGGTTAAAATTAAGTCGTTCGCCAAAATATTGGGCAAGCTGAAATATTTTATGTCGACAAGTAATTTCCCGATGAAAAAATTCAGAGGAGCCATCTTGTAGAGGACGACGCACGGCAAACCCAATAAAGCCGCCTCGAGGACGACTGTGCCCGATGTAGCGATTGCCGCGTCTGCTATACTCATCAAGTCATATCGCCGCGCAGAATCAATCAGCGTGACTTTAATGCCTATGTTGTCTATCGCCCGTTGCAAAGTCGTCCTGTCTACACTGTCGGCTACCGGTAGGAAAAATTTTATCGCCTTCGATTTTGACATCAACGCCGCCGATTCTAACATTGGTTGCAACAACAATTTTATTTCCTGTCGACGAGATCCCGGCATTAACAAAACTACATGTTCGTTTTCCGTTACGCCGAAAAGTTTTCGTGCCTCTGATGCCGGTACTGTCGGCTTTACCGTATCGACCAGCGGATTACCCAAGAATGATATTTTCGCTCCTGCTTGCTGATAGACAGGCAATTCAAACGGGAATATCGCGATAAATTCGTTGGCAATCGCTGCGCAGGATTTTGCCCGACCTTTTCGCCATGCCCATGCACTCGGCGGTATGTACGATAATATTTTTACTCCCAATTTCTTTGCGCGTTTAGCAAGTCGCCAATTAAAATCGGGATAGTCAATCAAGACGAGCAAATCGGGTTTTTCTTTGTCGATTATTTCCGTCAAGTCGTTGAGCAGTTTGAATATCCGCCGCAGATTTTTTATGACTTCGACTACACCCATGACGTTATAATCTTTATAATCGCGTACGAGTCGCACGCCCGAAGTCGCCATCAAATTTCCGCCGAAACCAAATATTTCCGTCGAGGGTGAAAGCCTTTTTATTTCTCTGGCAAGACCTGCGCCATGCACATCGCCCGATGCTTCTCCTGCCGACATCATTATCTTCAACGCTCTCACCTCCTGTATCAATTATATTTCCATACATATCTCTGTCAACAAAAAGGAGCGGGCAAATTTCTGCTCGCTCAATTTTTATTTTTTGCTCATCGTGGTTTTCTTCGGTGTAGCTGTCTTAGTTTTCTTAGCCGCGACGGTTGTGGTTTTCTTTGGTGTAGTTGCCTTGGTTTTCTTAGCCGCGACGGTTGTGGTTTTTTTCGGTGTAGCTGTCTTAGTTTTCTTAGCCGTAACGGTTGTGGTTTTCTTTGGTGTAGTTGCCTTGGTTTTCTTAGCCGCGACGGTTGTGGTTTTCTTCGGTGTAGTTGCCTTGGTTTTCTTAGCCGTAACGGTTGTGGTTTTCTTCGGTGTAACTGTTTTAGTCTTCTTAGCTGCAACAGTTGTCGTTTTCTTTTTCTTCGGCGTAACGATTTTCTTCACGACATTGGATAAAGTTTCCGATACACCTTCCTTAATTTTTCTGGTTAGGCGTTTGGTATTTGCCTTCGTTAAATCTCCTAAGGTATCATCTAAACTTGCTTGCTTTGACCTGTTGCAATGTTGGCATAAGCATTGAAGGTTAAAAAGTTTATCACTGCCGCCGTACTTCTGCGGAATAATGTGATCTATGTCTACTTCACTCTTACGAAGTTTCTTTCCGCACTTCTCGCATGTGTACCAACCATTTTTTGATTTGTTATTCTTGAACCACTCTTCTCGGTAATCCATTTCTAATCCCTTCGAGGTCTTTTTTTTTTTTGCGAATGCTCCGGTGTTTCTATTCTTCAATCTAACTTTTTTCAAGGCAAATGCTTTGGTATTTCTCTTTTCAAAGGTAACACATTTTTAGTTAAAAAAGCTACGTCAAATCTTTCACTCAAGTTCACCAAATTTTTTCAAGGCAAACATTTGGGTAAATCTCTTTTTTTAGTTCAAACCTCAGGTAGTCTTTTTTTTTTTTTTTTGTTCCGGCAAATAGGTTATACCTACCCGACACGCTTCGAGGTCTCTGGGGAGGGGGTCGGGTGTTTACAAGCAACAACATTTTCCGGAAAGGAAGGGCGGCCGGGGGGGGGGGTGGGGGGGGTTGGT
>JAILRS010000034.1 GCA_024698045.1 Selenomonadaceae bacterium | reverse complement strand
GACTTTCGTGAACGAATACACAGCATCTTCGCCGCTCTGCATTACCGCCCAACTTTTGACGAACGCGGCAATTTCTTTTTCGGGAATATTATCTACTGCGGTTTGGTAAGTGACGACATCATCATCTTGCATGCAGAAACCGATTGCCGAAGTTTTCCAGCCGCGTTCTTTACAAATCGCTGAAATTTTTTCGGCGAGATTTTCCGGTTCGTTTCCTTTGACGTCAATCTCTACGCTGTCAATTTTATCCGTCATGCGCAGGAGAAACAATTTACCGCCGTAGAAAAACGCGCCGATAATTTCGCTTACATCCGTACGGAAAAAATTCGCGACCTTCGTAAAAAATTTACCGCCCAACATTATTCGGGTACCTTCGCCAAATCTATAACGCGACACTCGTAGGCATTGGGCACGCGCGGAATTTCTTTGGCAGGCTGTCCGTAATTTTTCAAAAGCTCGTCAACATACTTCATCACGACAGACACGGGAATTTTTTTCATACAGGCGAGATTATCGTCGCCTTTCTTCGGGCAAACGTGAACGCCGCAAGGATGACAGGGCTCGGGCGTTTTAATCAAAATATCTTTGGCGTCGTAGGGATAAAACCCCGGTACGGGCGAAGAGCCGAACATCGTGACAATCGGAATATTTCGCGCAACGCCGATATGCATAGGCCCCGAATCCGTAGTCAAAAACAGGACGCAATTATCGAGAAAACCGGCAAGCAATGCCAGCGAAAATTTTCCCGTGAAAATTTTCAGTCGTTCACTGTCCTTATGTTTCATCTTCGCGATACAACCGTCAACGATTTCCAAATCCATTGTGCCGCCCAAAAATGCAATGCCGTAGCCGCGTTCAATCAAAATATCTGCGCATTCGGCGAAATAGGAATCAAGCCAGCGTTTAGTTAACCAACTTGCACCGATATTAAACGCGACAACCTTTACGCCCTCACCGTAATTTTCGCGGAAAATTTTTTCTGCCTCACGTTCGGTATCTTCGGGTATCCACATTTCCAATCCGTTATCGTAAATTTTTTCTACGCCGCAAGCTTGTTGCAGTACGTCAAAGTGCGAATGAATTTGATGTTTGACCGCCTTTAAATTCGGCAGGACTTTGGTAAACATGAGCGCAAAACCCGGTTTTGAATAGCCGACGATTTTTTTTGCGCCGCTAAAGGCCGCCAATGCACTTGCTCGTTCGTTACGGTGCAGGTTGATAACCAAATCGAATTTCTTCGCGCGAATCTTGCCGATAAATCTCAGGAACGATGGCAAATGATTGTCGACGCCCTTCTTGTCAATCAAAATACATTCGTCGAGATTTTTGTTGTATTGTACGAGATCCGCAAGTTTTTTATCGGCAAGTAATGCCAAATGTGCTTCGGGGAAATTTTTTCTCAACGTCGTCAACACGGGCGTCACTAACATTAAATCTCCCAAATGCATTAAGTTTATAACTAAAATTTTCATATTCCGTTCGCAATCCAATCAAAAATTTTTATTCTGTAGTTGATTCTGTTATCGCTACGATTTTCCTGCTAGAATGAAGATGCCGTCGAAATGTGGGCGGACGGAAAATTTTTTCGGAGTGATGATGATGATATTACCGCAATGCGAAATAATCGGAGCAAAAGATTTACGGGAAATTTTATTCGTGACGGGCGGCCGCGCTCCCAAAATTGATTGGTTAAAATCGGCGGCAATCGGGCGGAAAATTTTTTGCGTCGACAAGGGAATAGAAATTTGTCGCGCGTGCAATTTGATTCCCGATATTTTAATCGGCGATTTCGACAGTGCGAAGACTTCCGAAGTTGATTGGGCGCGCGGAAAAAATATTCACGTTGAAACTTATCCCGTCGACAAAGATTTTACCGATACGCAGTTAGCTTTACATCGTGCGGCGGAAATTTTCGGCGAACATGTTGCATTGCTTACCGGTTGCTTCGGCGGCAGATTGGATCACTTATATAATACGGTGCTGACCTGCGCGGCGGACAATCGGAAAATTTATTTGGCGGACGAACACGAAATTATTTGCTACGTCAAGGGCGGCGAAGGTACCGAGATAAAATTTAATCGCAAACCTCTTGCGGTATCGCTCCTACCCATGACCGATATTTGCGAAGGGGTCACGACGAAAAATTTACATTGGGAACTTGCCGACGCTACTTTGACTCAAAAATTTCCGAACGCTACAAGCAATCGCGCTGATGCCGATAAAATTTCGGTGTACGTTCGCCGCGGTACTCTTGCCGTCTATGCCTGTTTCGTTTGACTTGCAACTTGCTTGACGGTTTAAAATCTCTTCGCTAAAATTTTCCCGTAAATGAAATGTAAATAATGTGCGGAGGAAAAATTTCATGGCATACGAGGCATTATATACACGCGGCAGACCGAAAACACTGTCGCAACTCATCGGGCAGGAACATATAGCCAATGCGTTGACACGGGCGATATCGAATGAAAGATTATCGCATGCATACTTGTTGGTAGGTACGCGCGGCACAGGTAAAACTTCGACGGCGCGATTACTATCCAAAGCTATGAATTGCGAAAGAGTACACGAGGCGCAATTATCGGGCAGACCGCTCGACAAAAAGGAAGTACCTTGCAACAAATGCGAATCCTGTAAGAATTTCGATTCGTCGCCGGATAACGTTGAATTTGACGCGGCATCAAATCGTTCGGTTGAAGATGTCACGCGGCTTTTGTCGACGGCTTATCTTGCACCGTTGCGTTCGCGCGTAAAAACTTTCATCATCGACGAAGTCCACATGCTTTCTTTCGAGGCAGTCAATTCAATTTTGAAATTAATCGAGGAGCCGCCGCCGAACGTAGCATTTTTTTTGGCGACGACCGAATTGAACAAAGTACCCATGACAATCCGTTCACGCTGTCAAGTTTTAAATTTCCGCTTGATTCCGCAGACAACTATAGCAACTTATATTCAAACTTTGGCGAGAAGATTGAAGGTTGATTTGCACGAAGATGCGGCAAAAAAAATCGCACGACTTGCCGAAGGTTCAATGCGCGACGCTCTAACTTATTTGGATCAGTGTTACGCGATGGCGGACAAAGAAATTACACTCGACGACGTCAACGAAACATTGGGGCTGATATCGAACGAAAGTCTTGACGAAATAATCGCGGCGGTAAAAATGCGCGACAGGACAGCAACCGGTAACGGACTTGTCAAAGCTTTTCGCTCCGGGTTGGCGGCGAACGTTATCGCGGAATCTCTGATAACTCATTTGCGCGATATTGAATTTGAAAATCTCGGCACGAACGAAAAAGATTTCCCCGAATTCGATAGGATGATTGAGGCTTTGCGCAAGGCGACAGGTGAAATGAACGGCTCGGGCATTCCCGATATAATTTTAGAAATGACGTTGATGAAATTGGCGGCACCTGCGCAGAATTTTACAGTGTCGACACCGATTGTAAAGGCGCAAACTTCTGCCACAGTCAGCAACCTTGACGAGGGCAAAAAAATTTTTTATGATGTGACAAACTCTTCGGAGGGCAAAGTATATTATCCGATATTGAAAAATGCCGCAGTTACAAGTTTCTCCGATGGTGTTTTGACTTTAACATTTAAATCCAAAACATTTGCCTCTCTTTTCGAGGGTGACAAAAAAGACGTCGAGCAGATATTTGAACGAATTGCGGGGCGCGCGATAAAAATTTCGTCTGATGTGAATCCAAATATGCCGCCGCCGATATTGAACGGCATGGGCGAACCCGAAAGGAGTAACCTTGCCGAAGCAATGTCTGTTTTCAATACTTCCGACGTCACAAAAATTAATGATGATTAAGGAGAGATTTTCAATGGCACAACAAGGTTTTGACTTGAACGCAATCATGAGACAGGCGCAGGAATTACAACGCAACTTTGAAGAAAACAAGGCACGTTTGAAACAGGAAACGGCGACGGCACAAGTTGGCGGCGGTATGGTCAGCGCAACAGTCAACGGCGAAAAAGTTGTCACGGAAATTAAAATTTCGCCCGAACTCGTGCAAGAAGGCGATGTCAATGCGATTGAAGATTTAGTAGTCAGCGCGGTCAATGCCGCCAATGCCGAGATTGACAAAAAAATTTCAAGCAACATGTCGAATTTCGCAGGCAATGCACTTGGCGGTCTTGCCGGTCTGGGCGGCGGTAATATGGGCAATATCGGCGATTTAATCGGAAAATTCTTGGGCGGTTCAAAGGCGTAACATTTAAATGATATCAAAAGCTATGGCGACTCTTGTCGAGTCGTTAACGAAATTGCCGGGCGTCGGTGCGAAAACTGCCGCTCGGCTCGCTTATCATATAGCGGAAATGAAATCCGATGATGTGGAAAATTTGGCGTCGGCTATTCGTTCGGTCAAGCTTGATACTCATGCTTGCGAAATTTGTTTCAATACCATTGATGCCGACAAAGATATTTGCGATATCTGCGCCTCGGATAAACGCGACGGAAAAGTTATCTGCGTAGTGAAGGACGCCAAAGATTTGGACGCGATTGAACGCGCGGGATCTTTCGAGGGAAAATATCATGTGACGGGCGGATTGATATCGCCGCTGTCGGGCATTTCGCAAAATGATATTCGTCTGCGCGAATTGGTTAAACGCGTGGGCGATGATAATGTTCGTGAAGTTATAATCGCGTTCGAGCCGACTGTCGAGGGCGATGCTACTTCACTTTTTATTTCTCGTTTACTTAATCCTCTCGGCGTGAAGGTAACGAAATTGGCGCGCGGATTGGCAGTCGGGGCGGATTTCGCAGGTACTGACAGTCTGACTTTGGCGAAGGCAATAGAAAACCGTGTGCCGGTTTGATACTCCTTTCGTACGGTTAACAAAAGTGTTCAAAGTAAAGCGGTTATTATTACTGCCGCGGTTATTTGTTGAGGCTGTCGAAAACTTTATCGCGACCATTGGATGCAACGTCACGTTGCCGCGGCGATTTTCTTCAGACGTAAATTAGCATAAAGGTGGTGAATAAACGCGACTTATATCGGATGATATCAGCGCAATTATAAATGAAAAATCTTTTGGCTATAATTTTTGCGATAACGTTGTTGTTTGTGACCGGTTGCGGCGACGATGATGTCGACAGCAAATCGGCGGAAAACAAAGCGGTATCGAGCGAATCAAAAATCGAGGATATAGATTGGGATAATGTTCCGCATTTCAACAATCAACTTGATTTGGTCAATCATATAAGGCAAACACGCAAGACATTGGAGACAACTTTACCCGTGGTGCTCACCGATGGTTTTAATCCCGATATTAACGACATTTCTTTCTATTCTTCTGCTTGGTACATTGAGTACACTACTTCCCGAAAAAATAACAGTTCAAAAATGAATGTGCTGTACAAGGTAAGGAATTACCCCGGCGAGCGCGTTGCCTACGCCTACTTGCATAATGATACTTCTTTCCTCACGGATGACGAACAACAACTTTATGATGTGGCTGTCGAAATAGTTGACGAGGCTAATGATTTCGCGGCTAATCATTCTTCGCCGGCTTTGTATAAACAACTTTATATTCACGACGCAATTATCGAACGAACAAGTTATTACACGGAAAATCCGCAACCGTCTTCGGCAAGATTCCAAACGGCTTTCGGGGCACTTATCGACGGCAAAGCGAATTGTCAAGGATACACCGATGCTTTTTACATGTTGGGTACGATGTGCGGACTTGATGTCGATAAGATTAACGGCTACACGAATAAAGAATCACATGTTTGGAACACGATAACTTTCGGCGACGGTAAATATTATTTCGTCGATTTGACGTGGGATGACGCGTCATTTACTTTTGCCGATACGGGCGAATACAACGGTTACATTTATTTCAACGCGCCTACAGATGTTGCCGCCGCTACGCACAAATGGTCGAAGAAATATGCGCCCAATATGGTTAAAACTCCCGACGGCAGATATTTTTACTACACGACAGAATTTACTTCGACGGGCGGAAAATATTTCGGTGCACATTCAACCACTGCGCAGAATGCTCTTGACTACATTGCCCGTCGTATTTGTTCCGATGGCTATCAATTATCGTGGGTGGTTGCGCCCTACGACGAGAGATATAAAAATGCTTCAAACGCAGTGCACTATTTGACTGACAGTGTTTTGCCGAATCGCTACGGTTGGAGCGGCAATGTCAAAATGAATGTGACTTGTCGCGGCAAATATATGTTCTTCACCACCGACGCGACGCCCTCAAGGTAAATTTTTTAACGCTTTAACTTCGGCGCGGACTATACCATTTTTGTTAGGTATAATCCGCGTTTTGAATTATTTCTTGCATATTTTTTTTGACTTGTGCTAAACTAGCGAACAGTTTTTCGAAAAACTACGAAGCCGCGCGGTTAAAGGCAATTCAATTCACGACGTTTGTATTACAACGCCCAACTTTCTTAACTTTTAAAGGGGGAGTAATTAAATGTCTAAATTAAATATCGACAGGGAAACTATCAAAGAACTGTTCGGTAACAACAAGATTAATTTCTTGATTCCGGATTATCAACGTCCGTATGCGTGGGAAGAAAAAGAGTGTCAAACGCTTTGGGATGATTTACGCTCCTTTGCCTTTCCCGATAATAATTGCGATAACTTCAACAGCGATAATCAGGAATATTTTCTCGGCTCTATCGTAATGTTCAAGAATGACGAAAAGAAAATGGAGATAATCGACGGACAACAGCGTATTACAACGCTCATGCTTTTACTTCGTGCGTTCTATGAAAAGTACGGCAAAATGCAGAACGACAAGGCAATCAGAACCGCCAAAATTATCGGGCAGTGCATATGGAAAACCGATGAATATGAAGAGGCCGATAAAAATGTTTTGAAAATTAATTCCGAAGTTGCTACCGAGAGCGACAGAGAAGAATTTATAAACATCCTCAAAACGGGCGAAACCACTGCGAATGAAGACAGCAACTACGCAAATAATTATCGGTTCTTCCAAAATAAAATTACCGAATTTCTCAACGCGTATCCCGATTGGTTTTCGCTATTCCCGCTGCGCATCATGAACAATTGTATTTTGTTACCGATAGAGGCAGAATCACAAGATACGGCATTGTGTATTTTCTCCACGCTTAACAATCGCGGCAAACCTTTATCCGATTCCGATATCTTTAAAGCGCAGTTCTATAAATTTTTTACCGGTCTCAATAAGAAAGATGAATTTATCGCGAAGTGGAAAGAACTTGAAGCGACATGCATATCGGTTTTTCGTTCGCAATCCGGCAGCGCGATAGACGAAATTTTTTCCAGGTATATGTATTGCGAACGCGCCAAAGCCGGCATCACTTCTTCGACTACCGAAGGTCTGCGGAAATTCTACCAGAAAAATGACTACGCCCTTTTAAAAAGCGAAGAGACTTTCAATAACCTTATAGATCTTGCAAACTTTTGGCGTGATGTCGCAATTCAGAATCAAGACAGATTCAGCGACCGTGTTTTGAAAAAATTCTTCGTGCTGAACTATTCGCCAAACAGTATGTGGACTTATATTGTTTCGGTGTATTACATGAGTAACCGTGACGATAACGGTTCGATTGATGACGAAAAATTTTTCAATTTCTTGGATAAGATTATCGCGTTCACATTAGCTTACTCGATGACAAACCCCGGTATAAACGCTCTGCGCACGCCGATTTTTGCCGAGATGATTAATATCGTCACCGATAAGCCCGTCACATTCGGCAGATATATTTTCACGCCAAACAAATTAAAAACCACTCTTAACGACTACATGTTCGGTAACACGCGCCCGATAACGAAATCAATATTGACATGGTGGGCGTTCCAAAATCAGAATCAACAACTCTTGCCTTTGGAAACGGATTTGGAAATCGAGCACATATATTCGCACAGGAGAGAAAATAAGTTGTCTACTTCCAAAAATATGGAGAGTCTCGGCAACAAATCAATCCTCGAAAAGCGTGTCAATATTCGTGCCTCGGATTATAAATTCAGCGATAAAGTCAAATACTATAAGGGGCAAGAGACGCGCAACGGTCAAAAGAAAGAGGGCACCAAAATTCAAGAGTTACTTGATTTGGCGGATACCTGCGATGATTTCAACGAAATTGATATCGTCAAGCGCAAGGCGGAAATCGTTCAGAGTTTTATAAATTACGTTAAAGACAACACAACGGCTTATTGAAATAAAAATTTGCCGTACCCAATAAAATAACTCCCTGTCGAAATGACGGGGAGTTTTTGATTACGCCGAAACAAAAATTATTTGGATTTCTGTTCGCAGACTTGATTGCCGACTGTGCAGCTGGTTTTGCAAGCGGATTGGCAGGAGGCTTGACATTCGCCGCAACCGCCTTTGCTAAGGCTGTCTTGCAGTGTAGGTTTGTTGATTGTTCTGATGTGTTTCATTGTGAATGACGCGACCAAAACTTTTTTACGGCTTGGCGCGTCGGTCACCACCTTTCAAAAAATTTTAGTGTATTGAAAAATAAATGTGGTCGAAAATTTTATCTCGTGCGATCTACAATGAAGTCGGCTAATTTTTCCAGTGCCAATATTGCGGAAGTGTTCAAGGTATCGGGCAAATTAATCCGCGCCGAATCTATATGGGCTTGCGCGCGTGTCCTGCAGTAGTCGACCGCATCCGTAGCACGAATAATTTTTATTGCGTTGTCTATATCTTCAGGCGTCACATTGCCGCGCGTGACAAGCTCCCTCAATTCATCGGCTCTGTTACTTTTCTCCAAAGCACGAATCACCGGCAAAGTTATCACGCCGCTTTTCAAATCGCCGCCCTGCGGTTTTCCCGTGACATTGGCATCGCCGAAGAAATCAAGCAAATCATCGACAATCTGAAAGGCAAGCCCCAACCCCGAACCGTAAGCGGTAAGATTATTGATTTCGCGTTCGGTCATGTCGGATATTATGGCGCCGAGTTTGCAACAGCTTGACAGAAAAATCGCCGTCTTCAAATTTATATTCGTGTAATATTCGGTCATGGTAGGCACGACGAATAACGATTTATCTTGCGAAATTTCGCCTATGCAGAGATTTTTAACGAGATTGGAAAGTATTAAAGTGACCTCATGGCTGTAATTATTTTCCGCAACAAGTTGAAAAGCTTTGGCGAAAAGATAATCGCCGACAAGTACGGCAATTTGTGCGCCGTATTTTGAATTGGCAGTCTCAACGCCGCGCCGCTTCTTCGACGTATCGATAATGTCATCGTGAACGAGACTGGCAGTGTGAATCAATTCCAAAGCCGTTGCCAAGGGCATTGTCAATTCCGTCGGACAATCTTTTCTAGAATTGGCGCAAAGCATGAAGAGCATCGGGCGCAAACGTTTGCCTCCGCGAATCAACGGCTCACATACTTCGTGAATAAATTTATCATCCGATATCGATTGTCTTAAGTGTTCTTCCAATATTTGCAAATTTTTTGCCGTCGCTTCGTTCAAAGCCGCCACGAAGTTCAACCGTCTCACCTGCTCAGAAAATTTTTTGCAATTTTATCATAGCACAAATACAATGTCAAAAACCGCCGTGATTTTGACGGTATGAATTTACAGCGGATTTTTACAGAAATCTATGAATGCTTGCGCCGCCTTCGATACGTATTTGTCTTTTTTCCACGCTAAACCGATGTCAACGAAAATCGGATTGTCAAAAGGTAATGCCTTGATATTTTGTGAATCTTCGTAAATAAAATCCAACAAAAAGGCGATACCGACTTGATGTGCTACAAGCCCCTTTATCGTGACGATTTGTCCCGACTCAAGTACCGTACGCGGAGAAATTTTCAGCTCGGATAATTTATTCTGAACGATTTGACGCAGATAAGAACCTTCCTTCATCATGATTAAATCGGAGGAGGCGATATCTTTGGGCGATATTGATTCGTGTTCAGCCAGAGGACTTTCGTTTGAAACGTAAACCATCAATTGATTTCGTGACATGTTCAGGATGTTTAAGTTATTGGCGTTTTCCGGCACGATTATAATTCCGAAATCAAGTTCGTCGCTCTCGAGTTTTTCGCGGATTGAAAGTGAACCTTCCTCGTAAAGTAATACATCAAGGTTGGGATGAACATGACGAAAATCGGAAAAAACTTTCGGGAAAAGATATGCGCCCATCATCGGCGGTATTCCGATTTTTATCGTCCCCTTCTGTAATTGTTTGTAGTCGTCTACTTCTAAAATGGCGTCATCGATATTTCTCAGAGCAAGATCTATCCGTTTGAGAAAAACAGTTCCCTCGGGCGTCAACGATAATTGTTTTTGACTCCTGTCAAAGAGTTGCACACCCAATTCCGCTTCGAGTTTCTTGATTGCTACCGTGATATTCGGTTGTGAAACTCTGAGCCTTTGCGCGGCACGAGTAATATTTTTCAAACGGCTTGCCATCTGGAAATACTCAAGTTGCCTCAGCTCCATTAAAATCACTTCCCTCAATAAAAATCCGCAAACGTATTATAATTTTGATTTATATTGTACACCGTAAATATTTATCTTGCAACTCAAACGTAATTAAAATTTGCGGCGGCGTAACAAATGTGCACATGAAAAATTTTCACGGGAGGAAACGACTTTGATTGAGCTAAAAAATTTGGTGAAGACATTCGGGAACAAAAGAGCGGTCGACGGAATAAGTTTCACAATAAACCGCGGCGAAGTCTTCGGATTACTCGGCAAGAACGGTGCCGGAAAAACGACCACGATAAAAATGTTGACAATGCAACTTGAACCGACATCGGGCGAAATTTTTTTCGAGGGGCATCCCGTTCGCGGTAACGAAATTTTTGTCAAAAGTTTGCTCGGACTCGTGCCGCAACATTTGAATTTCGATTTAGACTTGACGGTAGAGGAAAATATGGAGTTGCATGCAAGACTACATCATCTGCCGAAAGACGAACGGCGTAAACGAATTGACGAGTTACTAAATTTCGTGGAGCTGAGTAAAGTACGGGCGGCAAGTATACGCGAATTATCGGGCGGTATGAAACGAAGATTGTTAATAGTCCGTGCGCTGATTCATCACCCGAAAATTTTATTGCTCGACGAACCGACAGTAGCATTAGATCCGCAAGTACGTCGAAAAATTTGGGAGCTGATAACCGAATTAAAAGCGCAGGGCATAACGATAATTTTAACGACGCATTATATCGAAGAGGCGGAATTTCTTTGCGACCGCGTCGCGATTTTGAACTGCGGTAAACTCGTCGCGCTGGATACCACAGAAAATCTCTGCGCAGGTTGTTCGCTGGAGGAAAAGTTTATCGAATTAACAAAGTGATTCGCGGCAATACGTTTGACACTGTCAATTCAACATAGTAAGATTTTGCCAAAAATTCAGTGACGGGAGAAATTAAATATGCCGACAAAATTTTCATTGGACGCGGCTATGTATTGGGTCGTAGTACTCTTGGCGTTGGGCGTACCGTTGTCCACCGCCGCCGCAAGTATTGCCGTGGGTGCCGGTGTACTTTTCATCATCATTTATTTCGTTCGCGAGCGGAAATTTCCCCAATTCGACAAAAAAATTTTAACGGTTTTTGCGGTCTACCTAATCTGCCAATTAATCACGGCATTGACTTCGTGGGATGTGCCGATAAGTTTGCGCGAGGTTGGCGGCGAATTGCACAGATTTTTCCCGTTACTCTTCGCAATGACTTTCATTAAAAACCGTGAACAGTTGAGCGGCGTATTAATCGCAACGATTTTGGCGGCATTGATAAACGACGCGGCAGGCATTTGGCAATACGTGGTACAGGGCGAACCGAGGGCTTACGGATTAAATCACACGCCGACTTTCTTCGGATCTTTTATGCTGATGCAATTCCCTATGATGATTTTCATTGCGCAATCGGAAATTTTATCGCCGATGTGGAAAAAAATCGCGATGTTCGTCGCAGGTTTAACGCTAATTTGTTTGGTCTTGTCGATGACGCGCGGCGCATGGTTATCGTTTATCGTCATGGTTATGATTTTCATCGCAATGGAAGAAAGATATCGATTGGCGGCCGCCAAAACTTTTGCGTGTCTTGCGATAATTTTCGTGGTTGTCGTCATGTTTTCCGGCAAACTCCAGGACAGATTGTCGACTTTGACAAATGCCAATTTCCAAAGTAATACCGAAAGAGTATTGATGTGGAAATCCGCACTTGAAATTTTTTCCGATTATCCCGTCTTCGGCATCGGTCAAAAAATGTTTTTCAAGGCGTATAACGAGCAGTATATATCCCCCGAGGCAAAGGAGCGTCCCGGAAAAGATAGGCGCGGTCATACTCATCCGCATAATAATTTTCTGCACAGACTCAGTGAGGGCGGTTTAATCGGGTTTGCGTCGTTTATCGGGCTGTATCTTTACTTCTTTGTGCAATTCTTCAAGCAATGGCGGCGCGAAAAAAAATTACCGTTCAGCGCGGGACTGACGGCATTCTTGATTTTGGCAGCACTACAGTTGGAAGGTTTAACCGATACAAATATGAATCAGGTACCGATTATGCGAGAATTTTGGTTATTGGCAGGAACGCTGATAGCTTCGGAAAAAATTCTCAACAGATAAATTTCAGAGGTGACATTTTTGACTATAGACGAAAAAATTTTTGAGGAGCCCGAGGGCGAAGGTTACACGGTTTACGAAGTCATAAGCGATAAACGACGCGCGGATTTGGAAAAATTTTCCAAGAGAATCGGGATAAAATTTCCGCGTCTCGAATTGTTAAACTGCGCATTGACACATAAATCGTACGCCAAAGAATTTGAACCGCGCTTGAAATTTAACGAACGACTGGAATTTTTAGGCGATGCGGTTTTAGGTTTGGCGGCGAGTACGTATTTATTTAATCACTTCAAAACTTTCACCGAAGGCGATTTGACAAAAATCCGCTCAAGTGTCGTGCGACAATCAACGCTGACAAGACTTGCGCAAGAAATTGATTTGGGCGAAATGCTTTTGTTCGGAGCAAGCGAATTCGCCGAAGGTAGGAATCGCCCCTCGAATTTGGAAGATGCAATGGAAGCGTTAATCGGAGCGATTTACTTGCAACACGGTTGGGAAGTTGCGCGCGATTATGTTTTCCGTCAATTCGCTCAAGAATTTAACCATGCCAAAATTACGGGCGTACCCAAAGATTACAAAAGCAAGTTGCAGGAAATAATTCAACGACAACCGCCGAAACAGTTGACTTATTCGGAACTCGGTTCGAGCGGTCCCGATCACATGAGGGTATTCAGTGCCGCGGCCTTAATCGACGATAAAATTTTCGGAACCGGCGAAGGACGCAGTAAAAAAGCCGCCGAGCAAGAGGCGGCGCGGGCGGCTTTGAAAAAACTCGGCGCGATTGACGACTGATTTTCAGATATTCAAAACTTCGCCGACATGTTTGCCGATTATACTTTTGATTCTGCTCAAGGGGAAAGGCAATTCGTATTCTTCGCAGTAAGCGATATCGACAAGTCGCGCCTGATTGATTTCGTTATTGCGCCCGACCGGAACATCGAGAATATCGCCGACGGTAAGTGTTTCGTCTTCCGTGCGGTATGTGTAAGATTTGTAGCTGCCTTTGAATTGTACTTTGCAGAGAATATATTTTCCGCTACCGTTAACCACACCGAGCGGAGGCGGCGCGAAAATTTTTGCATTCAAATCGTTTGCCGTCGTGCGAATCAATTCAAGAAAATCCGTTAAACCCGAAATAAAACTGTCACTGTATATAGTCTCGAAAGATTGGCGCGTCCCGTCATGGCGAACGATTTCAATTTCGGCATGTGTACCGGAATTTATATCCGCATCAGTTGTATCCGTGTTATCGAAAAATTTTTGACAGCAATCGAATAAATTTTTTATCTCGTCACCTATGTCGTAGATGTGACGGGAATTTTTTTTCGTTACGGTCAACGATTTACTTCGGCGGTCTATGCAAAGTTTTTCGTCGTCAAAATAAATCGTCAAAGATTCGGAGCGTTTCCTGTCGACAAATTCCAATTCGGGGATAATGACATCAAGCCAATCCATGAATCGCGCAAAAGTTTCGGGATAAGCGTCGACACCGTGACCGCGATAAATTTTTTCGTCGTCTTCGGCTATCAATTCCCAATGAATACCGTCGCCGCCATCTGCAGAATAATTTTCTTCCCATGAAAAAATTTCAATTGCGTTGAGCTCCTCGAACCATTTATCGGGCATCTCGAATTCGGGCGAAGTTTTTTTGACCGTGTCAAGTAAACCGCTGCGCAGAATTTTGTATGAAACTTTATCGCCGTCGATATTTATCGCAACCGTCTTGTAACCTTCGGCGATACTTCCGACCGTGAATTTTATTTTTACCGTCATCAAACAATCTCCCAAATGAAATCAACGGCGGCATCTGCTTTCACGTCTTCGGGCTGAAAATCAAAAGCCGTATCCGTGGAACAGCCTAACACTTCTTGATTCGCGAAAACAACTTCCCTACGGTTAATCTCTTCGTCGCACGGATAACTAATCCGAATCAATTTGCCGAGCTTGACACCGGACGCCACGCATAAAATTTCAGCCTTGCGCCTTGCGTCATGTGCTGCCGATTCTAAAATTTTATCGTTAAATGCCGCGATATCTTTCACTGTGAAGGCGATTGAGATTTTCGGCTGCGAAAGACAGTTGGCAATCGCATTCGTCGCCGCGTTTAATTTTTCGTTATCGAAATCGAAAGCCAGTTGCAGATTATGCCGACACTCAAAGCCGACGAAGGCGGAGCGATAACGCTTTGTATTCCCCGAGCGATATTCTTCGTCCTCGTAAATCGTGCGCACGTCAAAATTAACGGTTTTGATATCTTCGGCGTTAAACCCGACGGCAACAACGGATTCGCGGAGCATTTCGATTTGTTGACTACCAACCTTGAGCGCGGCGGCATACTCTTTGTTTTGCGCGGTCAAAGTGAGCGACAGGACGACTTTATCGGGAGCCTGTACGGCATGACCGATACCCCTAACATTTATTATGCGATTTTCTTCGGGCATAAAAATTTCCTCCTAATAAAAAACTTCCTGCAGATAAAGACCGTGAGCAGGAGCGGTAGCAGGTACTAAACTTCTGTCACGGGCGTCGAAAATTTTTTGAAACTCATCCAATGTAATTCGATTCCTACCGACAGCCACAACCAATGCAAGAATATTCCGCGCCATGTGATACAGAAATCCGCTTGCATGAATTTTTATCGTCAAAATATCCGCGCCGAAAAAATTTTCGTTAAACAAATCAGCAACGTAAATCGTGCGGACGGGATTCATATTGGGTGCGCCGCCCGACGCCTTGAACGAAGAAAAATCGTGCGTGCCGACGAGTAAATTTAAAGCTGCGCCCATTGCCTCAACGTCGAGCGGATAAGGTATGTGCCACGCAAAACGATTGACGAAGGGATTTGCCACCGCGCCGAGGTAAATTCTGTATAGATAAATTTTACTTTTGGCACTGTGTAACGCGCTGAAATTTTTATCGACTTCACGAGCCTCACGGACAATTATATCGGGCGGCAGAACGGATTTGGCGGCTAGCGGAATTTTATCGACCGGTATATTTCCGTCGGTAAAAAAATTTACAACCTGCCCGAATGCGTGAACGCCCGCATCTGTGCGACCGGAAGCCGCCAATTCTATTTTATCGCCGAATATTTTGGTTAATCTGTCCTCTAAAATATTTTGCACGGCAATACGCGGCGGACTTTGCCACTGGAACCCGTTGTAGTTCGTGCCGTCGTAAGCAATCGTCAATGCCAAATTACGCCGTCTTGTTTTCATTTCCTGCCGATTTTCGTAGCGCATCATATACCTCCGCAACAAGTCATACCGCCGATAAATTCCACGACAAAAAAATTATCGCCGAGCCCATCAGCAAAACTATTGCCGCCGCGTAAAAATCCAAATTCGTCAAGTGTAATTGTTTCATATGTGTACGCCCTTCGCCGCCGTGATAACAACGCGCCTCCATTGCCAATGCCAAGTCATCCGCGCGTCTGAAGGCGGACAGAAACAGCGGCACAAGTATAGGAACCATTGCGCCCAAACGTTTGAACACGCCGCCCGAATTAAAATCCAAACCGCGCGATTTTTGTGCCTTGATGATTTTGTCCGTCTCCTCTATCAATGTCGGTACAAATCTTATCGCTATTGTCATCATCATTGCCAATTCATGGGCAGGCACTCCGATTCTGCGCAGGGGTGATAATAATTTTTCGGTTGCGTCGGTTAATTTCAGCGGCGATGTCGTGAAGGTCAGCAAACTCGACAGCACGATTAACAGTATCAGTTGCAAACTTATTTTCGCGCCGTAAATTATTCCCTCCCACGTCAACTTAAACACGTAGACTTTCGCAATGATTTCGCCGTCGTGACTGAAACAGTGAATCAGCATCGTAAACAGAATTATCCATGAAAGAGGCTTGACGGATTTTATTACGGTCAAAAACGGTACACGCGATAAAAAAATCAGCGCAATCGTAAAGAGCGACAACACCAAATATGCCGCCCAAACTTTTGCCGCGAAAATCAAAATTATCATCGTCAACAGCAAAATTATTTTCGTGCGCGGATCTAATTTGTGCAATATTGATTTGCCGGGGAAAAATTGCCCGAGCGTTATGTCTTGTAACATTAAGTCTCCCTAAACATCGTCGCGGTACATTATCGGCAATGTTTTGATTTTCAAATGATTTTTCATCAGCCAAAGTGTCAACATACGTTCGGCGAAAAATGACATCATACGGGTATAGATGTGCGGAAATTCTTCAAATTTATATCCGTCTATTGTAAGTTTGTCGCGCATTTCTATTGTTGCATCCAATATAAACGAGAATAACCATTCGCAATAGGCATTGAAGACACTTCGCCGCGAAATTTGTATACCGAAAGGGAACATGATATTGCTGTTTATTAAATTATCGTAGGCGTCGAGATAATCGGGCTGTTTGGCTTTAAGATGTTTTAACAGAATTTGTTCGGATACGTGAACCAAATCAGGTTTCTCTGTAGAAAGAACCATTAAATCCAATTGACTGCGATTGCTCGTTATTTCCGCGCTGACTATAATATCGTACTCATCCAAAAAGGTAAGAATTTCTTCTTTACTCAAAATATCTTTCGTATCAAATAAATAACTATTTGTTCGCCGCTCAGGTTGATTAAATTTACCGGTTAAGAAACGACGATAGTGCACAAAACCCGTATGTGTATGAGTTGTGTTTTTCCAAATCCAATACAGCGCGGTCACTTCATCGAGAAATTTATTCAGGTTGCTGATGTTGTCGCCGGTGTCATCGCCTCGATAGCCGAAATCATTTTGAGCGGCGGCGTGTCCCGCATGAATCGGATAATATCCCTCGGGCAAATTTTTCAGCTTAATATCTTTGTGTGTGACAACGTAAATACCTACATCATCTTTGGGCATATTTTTTGTCAATACATACCATTTAGTGTCAAAAAAATTAACCGGTTTGACATCGGCAAAAATATTCTTAGATTTACTCAACCAAGTTTCAAGAGGAGAATTTTTTCGCACGAATGTCATAATTCTTTTGCTAAGATTATCGGTTGAAATAATGGTATCGATAAATTCATCGGGCGTGCGTTCACGTGTGAGGATAACTGCGTCGAATATGTGATATCGGCATTCTTCGGTCGTCGCGTAGATTTTGTCGTAAAGGTTTTCCATAATAGGGAAAATATTGTCGCTACTGTTTTCCGCTATACAATCAATCTCAACATTTAAGTAATCTTTTTTTCTTCTGCCGGATTTAGACAGAAAACAATCGTAATCAAGTACATGATTAAAAAATTTTACATCGTTAAGAATCTTGCAGAACACTAATAGACCTGTAAATGTAAAGAAACCGTCACGAAAATTTTTGGCAAAGGCAGTGGACGAAGTTGCTTGATCTTTGACGGAAAAATATTTCAGATACATTGTGTAATCAAGTTTATCGGTGAAGACAAGATAATCGAAGGTTCCGTCTGTTAACGCGGCTATATCGTCATCGGTCAATTTCTTTCCGTCTAAAAACAGGTTTAAATTATCTTCGGTACGTTCGGCGGAAACCATGCCCACAATCTCAACGGGTCTGTCGCCTATCGTCTGTTTAAACTCTTCAATGTTGCCGCAAAGTAATATTCGCGGAATGTAAGTAGCCATTGCAATTACCCCCTTTGCAGAAAATTTTAAGACAGCCGCCTTTAATTAGTCAAGCCGATTCGGTATAATGATAAAAAATTTTAAGGAGTGACTACCTTGACGGAAAAAGAAAAGATGTTGGCGGGACAATGGTACGACGCTAATTTTGATTTGGATTTGGCAAAAGAACGTACCTTTGCGAAAGATTTATGCCTTGAATTAAATTCGACACGGTTGGCGGATACGGATAAACGCAAAAAAATTATCGGGCAGATTTTGCCGAATGTGGACGCGGAATCCGTGGAAATTATGTCGCCCTTCATGGTTGATTACGGTTATAACATTTTCCTCGGCGCAGGCACTTACTTTAATCACAATGTTTACTTGATGGACTGCGCAAAAATTCAACTCGGTAAAAAAGTTTTCGTGGGTCCTAACTGCGGATTTTACACGGCGATTCATCCCTTTGACGTAGAAAAACGCAATGCAGGTTTGGAAATGTGTAAGCCGATAACGATTGGGGATAATGTATGGATTGGCGGCGACGTGACGATTTTGGCGGGCGTGACAATCGGCAGCGGCTCGATTATCGGGGCTAAATCGCTCGTCACTCATGATATACCCGAAAATGTTTTGGCGGTCGGTAATCCTGCGCGAGTCGTGAAAAAATTGGGTTTGGAAACTTTAACGATTTAAAATTCTTTTGCAGAGGTGATAATTTTGCACGAGGCGACACTCGCCGAAAATATTTTGAACATAGCAATCGCGGCGGCGCAGGAAAATCATGCAGCGAAAGTTTACAAGGTCGGTTTGACTTTGGGCGAACTTGCCGGCGTGGAAGTCGAAGCGTTGACTATGTCCTTTGATGTGCTGAAGAAAGATACATCTGCTCAAGACGCTCAACTTGTGATTAAACGCGTGCCGTGTCGGGCGGCGTGTAACAAGTGCGGCAAACTCTTTGAGCTTGAGCGGTATAATTTTTTTTGTCCCGAATGCGACGGCATTTTGATTCTGCAGACGGGACGTGAACTTTTAGTAGACTATGTAGATTGTGAGTGATTCATTTTGGAAATAAAGTTGATGAAAAATATTTTGGGAGCCAATGACGAAATCGCCGAACAGAATCGGAAAATGTTTGCCGATAACGGTGTAGTCGTGATGAACTTGATGGGATCGCCCGGCTCCGGCAAAACGACTTTGCTTGAAAAAACTTTGGCGTGTCTTGCCGGCAAAATAAAAATCGCGGTGATAGAAGGAGATTTATTCACGGCGAAAGATGCGGAAAGAATCGAGCGCACAGGCGTTGAAGTAGTACAGATAAACACGGCGGGCGGCTGTCATTTGGATGCGCCAATGATTCAAAAGGCCTGCACGTCAATTGATTTGAAGGCAATAGATTTGTTAATCGTGGAGAATGTCGGCAATTTGGTTTGTCCTGCTGAATTTGATATCGGAGAAAATTTCAAGGCGGTAGTACTGTCGATAACGGAAGGCGACGATAAACCGCTGAAGTATCCGCTGATATTCAAAGAGTCGACGGCGGCAGTACTCAACAAAATCGATTTACTTCAGTTCACGAATTTTGATTTGCAATCGGCGAAGGAAGATTTGACGACATTGCACCCGACAATAAAAATTTTTGAAACAAGTTGTACGCAGGGCACGGGGCTTGACGAATGGTGTGCATGGTTATCGAAACGTGTGGAGGAAAATTAATGGAAGGACTTTTCACGGCGGAAAATACCGTATTGGGAATCGGCAACACGATTTTAAGCGATGAAGGTTTCGGAGTTCACGTGGTGGAGTACCTGCAAAAAAATTACAAGTTCCCCGAAAATGTTCAATTGGTGGACGGCGGTACATTGGGCGTGGAATTAACACACTTCGTCACGGGTACGCAGAGACTTTTGATAATCGATTCGATAGACGGCGGCACAAAACCGGGTACAACATTTCACTTGCGCGGCGACGAAATAAAAGCACACTTTGCCCAAAAAATATCGGCACATGAAATAGGAATACAAGATGTCTTGACGATGTTGGAGCTGAGCGGCAAAAAAATTCCGTGCATTGAGTTGATAGGGGCGCAACCGTACAGCTTGGAGGCAGGAGTAAATTTAACGCAAGAGATGTCGCAAATGGTGGAGCCGTTCGCCGAAAAGGCAGTGGAAATTTTAAAAGGTTGGGGCTTGGAGGTAAAACAATGATAATATTTCCTGCGATAGATTTACTTGGCGGTAAATGCGTTCGGTTGATACAAGGCGATTACGCAAAGGAGACAGTATATTCGGAGCAACCCGGCGCGACGGCAGAAAAATGGCAGAGTATGGGCGCGAAATTTTTACACGTGGTCGATTTGGACGGAGCAAAGGCAGGTACGCCGAAAAATTTGGAGGCAATCAAAAAAATACTCGAGTCGGTAACAATCCCGATAGAAGTCGGCGGCGGTATTCGTACGATTGACGATGCCGAAAAACTTTTATCAATGGGCGTACGCCAAATAATTTTGGGAAGTATAGCCGTAGAAAAAATAGCGTTGGTCGAGGAAATGATAAAGCGTTACGGCGACAGAGTAGTAGTGGGAATTGATGCGCGCGACGGCTTTGTTGCGGTACACGGTTGGGAAAAAAACAGCGCGGTAAAAGTCGAAGACTTAGCGAAAAAAATGACGGCGGTCGGCGTTAAGACGATTATCTACACAGATATTTCAAAGGACGGTATGCTTAGCGGAATAAATGCGGAAGTATATGCGGAACTTGCAAAGAGTTCGGGCGCAAAAGTAGTGGCGTCGGGCGGTATTCGTTCCCTCGATGATATCGTCGCGTTGAAGGCAAAAGAAAACGACGGAGTTATCGGGGCGATAGTCGGCAAATCAATTTACACGGGTGCACTTGATTTGTCGGCGGCGATAAAAGTTGCGGAGGGTTGAAATGTTAACAAAGAGAATAATCCCGTGCCTTGACGTAAAATCGGGACGAGTAGTGAAGGGAACAAATTTTGTCGGATTGCGTGACGCAGGAGATCCCGTGGAACTCGCCAAACGCTATGATTTGGAACGCGCCGACGAATTGGTATTCTTGGATATCACGGCCTCGCACGAGGGGCGCGGTACTATGGTTGAGGTCGCCAAAAATTGTGCTGCGCAGGTTTTTATCCCGTTCACGGTTGGCGGCGGTATTCGTACCGTTGAAGATATGCGCGTTATGTTGAGCGCGGGCGCAGATAAAATTTCAGTAAACAGTGCGGCGGTAAAAAATCCGCAGATAATCGAAGATGGCGCGAAAAGATTCGGCAGTCAATGCATAGTTCTGGCGGTGGATGCCAAACGTAGCGAAAAAGGTTGGGAGATTTACGTAAACGGCGGACGCACTCCGACAGGTATGGATTGTCTCGAATGGGTGCGGCATGCGGTCGATTTGGGCGCAGGCGAAATTTTGTTAACGAGTATGGACGCCGACGGGACTAAAAACGGTTACGATTTGGAATTGACTTGCGCGGTAAGTGAGGCGGTAAATGTCCCCGTGATTGCCTCGGGCGGTGCGGGCGAACTTTCTCATTTCTACGACGTACTGACTACCGGTAAAGCCGACGCGGTACTTGCGGCCTCGGTCTTTCACTACGGACAATTTACCGTCAGACAAGTCAAGGAGTATTTGCAAAGTCACGGCGTCGAAGTGAGATTTTGATTCGCAATAAAAAAGACTCGCGGATTTGCGAGCCCGTATTTATTTTTCGTTGACAAGACTAATCGCTAATTTGGCATTCATACCGGCTAAATCACTCAGCTTCCGCCAAAGAGAATCGTCTCGCAAGTGTTTCGGTTCGGAAAGTTTTTTCATGGTCTCGTCGAAAATTTTATCGGCTGTCACACTGTTTAAATCTCCCAAAGGTTTTTCGCCGACCGAATCCAAAAATCTTTCTATCTTCGGATCGTAGGAAATGCCCAACATCGGGATATTCATGACGCCGGCAAAAATCAGCGCGTGCAACCGTACACCGATTAAAACGTCCATACAACCGACGAGGCTTAAAAATTCCTTCGTGTTAAATTCTTCGTCGAGGACGTGAGCGGAAGTCTTCATTAATTTTGCGGTAGATTGTGCGGCGCGAATATCTTCGGGGAATTTCATCGGCAGGAAAATAATTTTGGCGGAAGTCTTTTCGACAAGCAAATCGAGCGCGGTCGCCAATTCCTTTCGGAAATAATCCCAATGCATCCAATGACGAATAGCCACGCCGATAAATTTCCCTTCGCGTTTAATCGAACAACGCGCCAGAATTTTTTCGCCGATATCGAGCGGCACGGGTTTAATAGCCAAAACAGGGTCGGCGGTACAGTAAATCTTCGGCTTCGTTATTTCGAGTCGCGCCAATTCTTCCAATGAACCTCTATCCCGTACGGTTATCAAGTCCACTCGATTAACAATCAGATTCATCAATTTATGTGCAAACATGCCGCGAATGGGGCCGATACCTTGCGCGTATAACATGACTTTGCGCCCGAAAATGAGCGCGAAAAAAATTATCGCCAGATAATAGTAAAGACTGCGCCCGCTGGTCACGTTTTGTAAAAGTGAGCCGCCGCCGCTTATCAGTAAATCTGCCGAGCGAATTGCCTGTATAATTTTCCTGATATCCGGTTTCGGCACTGCGTCGACATTATGCCGTCGCTTTGTATATTCGGGGTCGATTGATATTACCGTTACGCTCAAATCCTCAACTTCTTCGCGTAGGACTTCGAGCATCGCCGCTAACATCGCTTCGTCGCCGCCGTTTTTGGAACCGTAATAGCCGGAAATTACAATTTTCATGGGCACCTCAATTAAGATTAATTTCCTTCAAAGTAAATGTCAAAACCTATTCAATTCCTGTTTTATTCTTCTTACGGCTAAATTCCCCTGCCTGTCAATTTTAAACGTTAAGGCCGTGAAAAAATTTTCGCCGAAAACAAAGGAGCTGAATCCAATGGTAAACGATTATAACTTCGCGGCAAGTTTAATGCGAATCTTGTCGGAAAAATATCCTACGAAAGAATCAATCTACGAAAAATTAATCTACTTGCAATCGCGGTTATCGCTGCCCAAAGGTACCGAACATTTCATGAGCGATTTACATGGCGAATATGATTTGTTCCTGCACATCATCAATAATTGTTCGGGCGTCATTCGCGAAAAAGTCGACAATGTTTTCGGCGATTACATGGGCGAAGAAGAAATTGCGGAATTCTGTACGCTGATTTATTACCCGAAAGAAAAGATTGAGCAGATAAAAAATCAAGGGCGCGATACTCCCGCGTGGTACAGAAAAAATTTGGCGCGGCTGTTAAAAATCGCCAAACACATGAGCTATAAATATCCGTCGTTCAAAATGCGTGACTTGATTCCGAATCGCTACGAGACAGTCATTTTGGAATTGCTTAACACACATCCCGAATCCGACGAGGCTCAAGAAACTTACTACAACAAGTTACTGAATTCAATCGTGGAAATAAAAAGCGGCGAAGATTTTATTTATGCCTTTACCGCGCTGATAAAACGTCTGGCGATTCATCGCTTACATCTTGTCGGCGATTTTTTCGACAGAGGTGACAGACCCGACGCAATTTTAAATTTGCTGATTGATTATCCTGAGACCGTAGATATTCAATGGGGTAATCACGATGTCTTATGGATGGGCGCGGCTTTGGGTAGCGAGGTTTGTGTCGCGGCAGTCGTGCGCAATTCTATGCACTACAATAACACCGAAGTTCTCGAGCGCGGTTACGGAATAAGTTTGCGTCCTTTGACCGTTTTCGCCTCGAATATTTATCCCGACGAAGATTCTTTGAGAGCCGCAGAACTCGCGACAATGATGATTATGTTCAAATTGGAAGGGCAATTGATTCGACGCAATCCAGATTTCAAAATGAATAACCGTCTTTTGCTGGATAAAATAAATTTGGGCGAAGACGGTAAGCCGGTAAGTGTAAGTATCGGCGATAAGGTTTGCAACTTGACGCGCAATGATTTCCCGACGATTGACTTTGGCAATGACCGCTACGAATTGACGGAAGAGGAACGGAAAATAATTTCGGATTTACGAAAGAATTTCGCCGAAAGTTTCAATCTGCAAAAGCATGTCGATTATCTTTACAAGAAGGGCGGAGTTTATACCTGCCACAACGGTAACTTACTTTTCCATGCCAATGTACCGCTTGAGGAAGACGGTAGCTTCAAAAAAATTTCCTTTGAGGGTGGAACTTACAGCGGCAAAAATTATTTTGACTATGTAGATCATCGTGCTCGTCGTGCTTACTACGAACGACGGCAGGAGGATTTAGACTTTATGTACTTCCTTTGGTGCGGATATTTGGCGCCGACGGCAGGTAGGGAGTTTCATACTTTTGAACGGGCATTTACCGACGATAAAGAGGTTTGGCAAGAACCTGCCGACGCTTACTATAATTTGATTGACGACGTAGAGATTTGCGACAAAATTCTTGAGGAGTTCGGATTAAATTCGGCAAGCGGTCACATAATAAACGGGCATGTACCTGTAAGAGTGCGCAGAGGAGAATCACCGATTAAAGCGGGCGGCAAAGCTATAGTCATTGATGGCGGATTCAGTACGCCATATCATCAGAAGA
Source organism: Selenomonadaceae bacterium (assembly GCA_024698045.1). Taxonomy (GTDB): domain Bacteria; phylum Bacillota; class Negativicutes; order Selenomonadales; family Selenomonadaceae; genus Quinella. The sequence goes on along the minus strand of JAILRS010000034.1, from coordinate 9,348 downwards.
CAGGCATTTCGGGTTACACATTGGTATTCAATTCGCGCGGCTTGAGACTTTTACGGCATCAGAAAATCGCCGATATCAAAACTGCTCTCGCCGAAAATAAAGACATTGAATCGGTTGTGGAGAATGTGGAAATTTTGCCGCACAGAATTACGATAGGCGATACGGATCACGGGCAGGGTATTCGCGATGAAATTATCGGCTTGCATAAACTCCTGCAGGAATATCGAAACGGTACAATTCAGCCGAAAGCTTGACGCAGATTAAATCTTGTCTTAATCTATCCTACAAATTTATGCAAAGGATTTTTGTCGCCATGTTAAAAAAAATTTTTGTGCTCCTATTGGTTTTCGGCGTGATTCTTTCGGGCATTGAGGTTTACAAGTCTCGTGCGCAGAGTGTCGACGATGTCGCCCAAGTTATGGAGTCGCCCAAAATTCTTGTCCTGAATTATCATCAAGTACAAAACAAAAATACTTCACTGTCGGTATCGCTTGAAGAATTTGATACGCAGATGAAATATCTCAAAGACAGCGGTTGTGTGACGATAACGCCCGACGAACTTTATGCCGGTTTGAACGGCGATATCGATTTACCTGCGAAACCCGTATTGATAACTTTCGACGATGGTTATTTAGATAACTACACCAATGCTTTTCCGATTCTCAAAAAGTACGGTATGCATGCGACGATTTTTGTGATACCTGCGTTTACGGGCGTCTATCCGAATTATATGACGTGGGATCAACTCAAAGAGATGGAGCAGAACGGCATAACAATTGAGTCGCATACTTTGACACATCCCAAGCTTGAGGAATTACCCGACGACGAAATCAGAACGGAACTGTTAAACTCAAAAAATATGCTCGAGGAAAATTTAGGGCATCCGATAGAATTTTTAGCATATCCGACGGGCACTTACAATTTACATATCGCAGGTATTGCACAGGATTTGGGATACAAAGGAGCGTTTACGATTAAGTACGGAATTGTAGACAGCGGAAGTAATTTATTTGCGTTGGAACGCGTCCCGATTTTCCATTCGCCCGTTACCATGAAAGAATTTTTTGAGCGAATTGCATGGCGACAGAGTTTTGATGAATTCGGTTGGTTGAAAAAATGAAATACGGATTGATTATCCCGACACTGAATGCAGGCGAACAATTTCGCAAACTGCTGGAACAAATACAAGAGCAAACATTGCCGACGGAAAAATTAATAGTTGATTCGGAATCGACGGACGGCACTGCGGATTTGGCGAAGAAATTTTTTCCGGAAGTGTTGACGATACGGCGGAAAGAATTTAATCACGGCGCGACACGTCAAAAAGCTTTGGAACATTTGTTAAAGCGTTCGGCGGTTGACGTCGTAATTTTCATGACGCAGGATGTTTTACTGCATGACAACGAATCATTGGCGCGGCTGGTAAAAATATTCGGCGAAAATAAAACGGTCGGCATGGCATACGGTCGACAACTTCCGCACGTCAACGCAACCAACGAGGCGATTTTTTTGCGGTCGTTCAATTATCCCGAGAAAAGTCAACTGCGTTCATTCGACGACAGAAAAATTTTCGGATTGAAGACAGCATTTGCCTCGAATTCGTTTGCGGCGTATCGGGTCGACGCGTTACAATCGGTCGGCGGATTCCCTTCACATGTACCGCTTTGCGAAGATATGTTTGTCGCGGCGAAAATGTTAATGCAGGGTTTGAAAATTTTTTACGCGGCGGACGCACAAGTATTTCATTCGCACAATTACACCGCTGCGCAGGAGTTCCGCCGATATGTTGAGATTGGAAAATTTCACGCACAAGAGTCGTGGATTCGTAATACATTTGGTTCGGCGGAGGGCGCAGGGAAAAAATTTGTCGTGATGAAACTTTCCGCCCTCGCGAAGAAAAATCCCCTTGATTGTATCGGCGCAATCTTCAGGGATGCGGCAAAATTTTTCGGCTATCGAATCGGTCGGCTCAAAGGTTGAAAAATTTTCGGAGGTGACAATATTGAAAGATATCATGATAAGACGCGCCAAATTGGTTGAAACGGATTTACTTTCCGAACTGCGCAAAACAAAATCGCTCGACGAAGAATTGACGCGTGCAATGGAATACAGTTTGATGGCAGGCGGCAAAAGATTGCGCCCGATACTTTTGATGGCAGCGGCGGACGCGGTAGGCGTCAACGGCGAAAAATTTATCACGGTTGCCGACGCACTGGAAATGATTCACACATATTCGCTGATTCATGACGATTTGCCCGCAATGGATAACGATGATTATCGTCGCGGCAAATTGACTAACCATAAAGTTTTCGGGGAAGCTATGGCGATTCTTGCCGGCGATGCTCTGTTGACTCTTGCCTTTGAAGTTGCGACGCGTCAAAAAGATGTTCCGCCCGATATTTTGGTTAGGGTCATAAGCGAGATAAGTACGGCGGCAGGAGTTTCGGGCATGGTTGGCGGTCAGGCAATTGATTTGCGTTCCGAAGGTGTCCACCCCGATTTATCTACGCTCAAACTTATGCACAGCGGCAAGACCGGTGCACTTTTCCGCGCGGCAATTCGTTCGGGCGCGTTACTTGCTCGTGCCGACGATAATCAACTTGACGCGCTCACCCAATACGCCGAGGCTTTCGGGCTTGCCTTCCAAATTACCGACGATATTCTTGACGTTATCGGCGATGCAAAAATTTTGGGCAAATCAACGGGATCCGATGCCAAAAAAGATAAGGCAACTTATGTCAGTCTTACTTCTTTGGAGGAGGCGCGGCGTTATGCTCGTGAGGCTGTTGATTCTGCAATCGACGCGCTGAAAATTTTCGGTGAAGAGGCTGATTTTCTCCGTGAACTCGTCAAATACCTAATCGGGCGCGATAAATAATCCGCGGCGCAAATTTATTGACGGTAATAATCTGCTATGTTAATATTAGCAAGTTTTCAGAGTTATTTTTTTTGGAGGTGTTTCAATGAGCAAAATCGCAGTCGTTTTCTGGAGCGGCACAGGTAATACCGAAGCAATGGCGAAAGCCGTAGCCGAGGGCGCGAAATCTACAAATGCCGAAGTTGATATCTTCCAAGTGGACGAATTCGGCGCAAGCGATATGGACGATTATGATGCCTTCCTTTTCGGCTGTCCCGCCAAAGGTGACGAAGAACTCGAGAGCGATTCTTTTGAGCCTTTCTTTGCCGAAGCAGAAAATAAACTTACCGGCATTGCTGTAGGTCTGTTTGGCTCCTACGGTTGGGGCGGCGGTACCTGGATGGAAAATTGGATTGAACGCACCAAAAAGTCAAAGGCAAAATTTATCGGCAGTGTTATTGCGGAAAATTTTCCGGATGATACCGCAATGAAGGAATGCCGCGAACTCGGCAATAAAGTCGGAGCGGCGGCGGAAGAAATTTCCGAAGATAATGCGCCCGGTAAATCAAATAAAGTCGACAATAAAGTTGGAGGGATTTTAATGAGTAAAATCGCAGTCGTTTTCTGGAGCGGCACGGGTAACACCGAAGCAATGGCGAACGCAGTTGAAGAAGGCGCAAAGTCCGCAGGTGCCGATGTCGAAGTTGATGTCTTTCAAGTAGACGATTTCAGCGCAAACGATATGGACGATTATAACGGATTCCTTTTCGGCTGCCCTGCTATGGGTGATGAGGTTCTCGAGGAAGATTCTTTTGAGCCTTTCTTTACCGAAGCCGAAGCGAAACTCAAAGGTGTTGCTGTGGGTCTGTTCGGCTCCTACGGTTGGGGCGGCGGCGCATGGATGGAAAGTTGGAGCGAACGCACCAAAGAAGCAGGCGCGAAATTTATCGGCAGTGTCATTGCGGAAAATGCTCCCGATGATACAGCATTAGAAGAATGCCGCAAACTCGGCGCGGATTTGGCGAAAGCTCTCTGATAATTTTTTCGGCTACCAAAAATAAAATCCCTCGCGCCTCAAAGGGTACGGGGGATTTTTTTGCCGATAATATTTCGGGGAAAATCAATCGGCGTTATTTGCTGTATTCACTTTCCAACATACCCAACACGATTAAATTTTCCCATACGCCTTCGGTTAAAATCATTTCGCGTAAAAGTCCCTCGCGAACGAATCCGACACTTTCGTAGAGATGAAGAGCGACTTTGTTATAGTCTTTACAGTCAATCCATACGCGATGAAATTTCTTGATGTTAAACGTCCACTCAAGCAGTAATTTCATTCCTTCGCGTCCGTAACCGCATCCCTTTTTCTCTACGATAACATGTGTAAATTCTGCGCAAGGTGAATCCAATTCGCGCAGCATGAAGTAACCGACGGGCGTCGACGTTTCGATATCCTCGATTATCACATCTAATCTTTCCGTGCCGTCGGAACTTATAATCATGCAATGATATTCTTCGTCGAAGGGCACGATAAATTTCAGATTTTCAGGCGCGGCTTGCAGAGACATGATATAATCCAAATCGCTCATATGCGCCCGTCTCAATCTCAATCGTTCGCCGGAAATCAATACGTCATTCATAATGTCACAACCTTTCTGGTGATGATTAACAGGTTTAACTTTTATTTTTTAAGAGGTGTTTTGTTTGGAGTACATCAATAATATCGACTGGTTGGCTTTGGGCGAAAAATTAATCGTCCCCGCCTGCATTTTGACTGTGTCATTGTTTGTCGGTATCACACTGAATCAATTGTTGATAAACAGAATAGAAGGTCATGTGAATACCGACAAGTCGGAAATCAAAGGAATTTTCTTCAGAGCATTGCGCGGCGTACCGATTTCGCTCTGCTTGGTCACGGGTCTCTACTGGATTGTTACCACGTCCTCCGATTTGCCCGAAGGTCTTGTAAAAGCTTTCTCGTATGTTCTGTTTACCGTTATCGTATTTTCTTTGACGCGTGTTTGCGAAAGAACTTTATCCGGATTTATTCGCCTGAAATTTTCGGGCTCCAGCGATATGACACAATCCACGTTGCTTGATACGATTTTCCGCGTCGCGATTTACGCGTCGGGTGCTCTGATAATTCTGCAGTATTACGGTATATCCATTGCGCCGATTATCACTGCCATGGGTGTCGGTGGTATGGCAGTCGCCTTCGGTGTTCGCGAAACTCTCGAAAATATTTTCTCGGGCTTGCAAATTATCATCTCCAAACAGTTGCGCGTCAACGACTACATCAAACTTTCCACGGGCGATGAAGGTCGTGTCATCGATATCAATTGGCGTTACATTACAATCATGCCGCCTTCCGAAAGTAATGTCGTAGTTATCCCGAACAAAGTTATCGCAGGTTCTGTCACGACAAATTTCTCACAACCGCGAAATGATATCGTCGTCATCGTTCCCATCGGCGTATCTTACGACAGCGATTTGGATTTGGTCGAGCGTGTCACCGTTGAAGTTGCCAGAGATCTCATGACGAAAATTGATGGCTATCAACCTCAATTCAATGCGGACGGCGAAGATAAAAATCCGTTAGGGCCTGTTGTACGCTATCAGGCTTTCAATGACTCTTCAATCGATTTCAATGCTGTCATGCACGTTTCCACTTTGGAAAATCAATTCTTGCTCAAGCATGAATTTATCAAAGAAATTACCAAACGATATCGCGAAGAAAATATTGATATTCCGTTCCCGATTCGCACGATTAATTTGCCCGAAGAGACGGACGCAAGTGCGGTTAAACTCGACAAGTAATTTTAAATTTCCTGCGGTAAGATTGTCAACGGCAGTATCGCGGCGAATTTTTGCCGCTGAAATAAATTAACGGTAAGGAGGAGATTTATTATGATTGTTGACGGCGTAAAGGTTAATTTTATCGGCATGGACGACGCCACGCGCGAAGAAGCCGAAAATTATATCGGCTACGTGCGCGATCGCATTTCCACACCGCTAAAGAGCATTAACGTCAAGATGTGCGACGACGGTTGTGTTGATGTCACTTACAATGCTCGCGGCGAAAAATTTGAACGTATCAGAAGAATAACAGGTTATCTTGTCGGAACAACAGACAGATGGAATGACGCGAAAAAATCCGAGGAACACGATCGCGTTAAACACAATATCTTTGAGTAAAATTTAACAGTAAGTTTCAAACGGGCGACAGGATTTTAATTCCGGTCGCTTGTTTTTTATACTCGATTGCATATGCAAATAAAAATCCCGTACATTTCGGAAGTGTACGGGAAATTTTTTAATGTCGTGAACTGCGCCGAGTAAGCTCCACCAAACCCAAAGGAGTCATGTCGATTACTTTTACGCGATTGCGATCTGTATGCGCCTGTTCGTGCAGATAATCCATCAGAGTTTTTTTATCCGATTCGTTGAGCATATCGATAAAGTCAACGATAATGATGCCGCTTATGTCGCGAAGTCTCAACTGCCTTAAGATTAATTTTGCCGCCTCGAGATTCGTTTTGAGAATTGTTTTGGCAAAATCGCCGTGCCCGATAAATTTACCGGTGTTCACGTCGATAGCCGTAAGTGCCTCGGTTCTGTCTATGACAATTTGTCCGCCGCTGGGCAAATCCAATTCGCGTTTGTTTATGCAATCGAGTTCCGCCGTGAGACCGTACGCATCAAAAATATTTTCCGTACCGTCGTAGAAAGTAATTTTATCGGGCGAAATCAATTCGCAGAGTTGCCGCTCAATCTTGATGTTGTCGACAACAATTGTGATATCTTCGGCGAATTCGTCGCGCAGAATTTTTTCTATCAAGTCGTTATCGCTGAATAAAAGTGCCGGGGCTTTTCTTTTCGGATATCGTTCCAAAATATTCGCCCAAATTTTTTGCAAGCCGTTCAAGTCCGCTATCAAATCGTCTTCGCTTGCACCTTCCGCCGCCGTCCGCACGATTAATCCGCCGTTTTGGTCACGAATACTTTTCGCCAACAAATGAAGTCTTTCACGCTCTTCGCCGCGGATTTTATTCGATACGCCGATATAATTTTGATTCGGTAGGTAAATCAAAAATTGCCCGGGCACACTGACATTTAATGTGGCTCTTGCGCCCTTCGTGCCGATTGCATCCTTTTCGATTTGAATCAAAACACTCTGCCCGACGGAAAATTTTTGTGCCGCGTTGAATTGTAAGAAGGCATTCTTATCGCGCCCGATATCCACGAATGCCGCACGCATCCCAGGCAAAAAATTTTGTACACGACCTTTGTAAATATTTCCGACCAAACGCGGTGCGTCCTCCTGTTCGGTGTAAATACTTTCTATCTCATCGTCGCTCAAAACTACCGCGCGTGTATTGATTCCTTTGCGGCTGATTATTATTCTTTTCATAGAAATATCCCGTACACTTTATCGCAAAATAATTTTGAAAATATTTTACTACATAGTCACGTTAAAGTCTACAGTATTATTCCGCCGTAAAAATTCCTAAGCGTCAATTAATAAACTTGTGTTAAAATACCGACAAGGAGAGTGATTGAAATGTATGTGCCAAAGATTTTAACGACAATCGCCGCGGCAACCGTTTTGCTAATCGGCGGAATTGTCAATGCGGAAAAATCTTCCGCCGAAGTTATCGAGGGTGTAGACTGGACGAAAAAAGTTGTTACCGCCACGGGTAAGGGAATTCCTTCTGCCGACTCGGTCAGTTCCGCTCAAGCTCAAGCCTTCACCTATAAAGCTGCGCAGGCTCAATGTTATCGCAATCTTGCCGAAATGATAAACGGGGTGCGTGTCACGGGCGAAACGACAATCGACGGTATGGGTAACAAATATTCCAAAATCAAAGTGAATGTTGCGGCGACGATTAAGGGCGCGAAAGTTATCGATAAAAAATTTTACGGCGACGGCTCCTGTAATGTTACTATGCAAGTGCCAGTCTTCGGCGCAAATAATTCTTTGGCACGTGCAATCTTCACCGAAAAGTATGTCGTCGAACCCTTTCCCAATCCCGAAGGTATCACAACCGAAAATTTCGATGACAACACCAACACGCAGAATTATCCGAACGGCGGATACATAATGCCGATTGATAACAGTAAATCGCCCTTGGAACGTCTTTCAACCGATACCACAATCGTTAAGGGAGTAACCGAAACAAATCCTGTCGTGAAGAAAAAATCTGTTGAGGAATACGCCGCGCAGGCAAAAGGAAATTATACCGGCTTAATCGTCGACTGCAGAGGCTTAAACCTTCAGCCCGTCATGAGTCCAGTCATCCTCAACACCAACGGCACAAAAATTTACGGTCATAAAAATTTAGACGTCGATAAAATCGTAACAAGCGGCATGGTCGACTACGTAACAGATTTAAATGCGGTAGATCGCGCCGGAAGCAATCCCCTAACCGTCAAGGCTGTCAAGCTCGAAAATTTCAACAGCAATCCCGTTTTGAGTATCGAGGATTCAAATTCCGTGTTGATAGAAAATCACGCTACCAAATTTCTCAAAGATTTAAAAGTCGTCTTCCTCTTTGATTGATATTGCTCGGAAAAAATTTTTTCTCCCGTCGTTGACTCGTCGGGAGAATTTTTTATCTTTGTCGATTAATCTCCTTCGTTGACTTTTATCGGGCTCAACATTAAACTAATCAACAACCGTTATCGGAAAGGAAGTAGAGTAATGGAAGATTTACCGATAAGTAATCAAAAAATTTTTTTCAAATGGCTGTCAAACACAGTACCGTTACACGAATATCAAATCTTCATGAGCGAATATAAAATCATCAATTCCGCGCTGGAAAATAAAAGACTGTTGCTCAGACCTTTGACCGAAATAACTCACGTCTGGCAGGTAGAAAACGCGTTGAGGCAGGTTAAAAGAGTTTTCACGACCGAACGCCGCCAAATTAATGCCATGAATCTTTTGCGCGCCTACATCAAATTTTTGAATCGCGATAATGTTCGGGAAGAAAATTTAATTGAAGACGACGACAAAATCAAATCCGAAGAGAAAAGCGCAGATGACGGTAGGATAAAATTTGACGGCACCAACTTTAAAGATTTTAAGGACACAAAACCGATTGACTGCAAGATTAACGGCACGGCGATTGAAGAAAAAAGTTGGTCGAGTTTATTCGCCAAAGTCGTCGAATACGAAATTGCCAATCGCAATCCCGAAATAAAATCTCTGCGCAACAAAAATTTATCGCCGCGAAAAAAGGGCAGACCGTTTTTTATGGCGGAAGCGATTGCCGGCTTACATTGCAAGCGCGTTTCAAACGGCTACTGGATTAACGTAAATTTTTCCGCGCCCGATACCGTTAAGGAAATTGATAAATTTTGCAAGTACTGCGGACATACTCAAAGTGAAATAGAATTGTACGGCGTCAAAAAAATCGGCGATACGGCTGACGATTGAACGGACGATAAAATTAAAAACACCTTCCCGAAATTTTGGGAGGGTGCTTTTT
>JAILRS010000020.1 GCA_024698045.1 Selenomonadaceae bacterium | reverse complement strand
ACCCTACCGAAATTTGCGGCGGGGTCTTATAAATTAGTGCGGACAAATCTTTTAAGGAGTGAAAAAAATTTTGTTTACCCACATAACCCAGTCCCCTTACGGGACGGTAAAATTGGCGGAGAAAGTTGCAAAACGAGTGCGAGAAGGTACTGTCATTTGTCTTGAGGGAAATTTGGGAGCAGGCAAGACTTTATTTGTGCAGAGCATGGCAAGGACGTTGGGCGTACAGGGCGAAGTAACCAGCCCGACATTTAACCTGATGAACGTCTACGAAGGTTTTTGCCCGATTGTACATTTTGATTTGTATCGACTCAAGACCGAGGAGGAACTCGAAGATATCGGATTCAACGAGTACACTGATTTTCCCGAGGGGATTGTATTTATCGAGTGGGCTGAAAAATTTCCCGAGGCATTGCCCGATGATTATGTCGTTATAAAAATCGAGCGAATCAAAAATGCCAAAAACATGCGGCGAATTACTTTTTCGTGCGTGGGCGAAGAACATGCGGATTTCATAGACGAACTTGAAGAATATGTGACGAAAGACGACTGACGATGGAGGCGTAAACTTGTACATTTTGGGAATCGATACCGCGACACGGGCGTCGGGTACGGCGGTAATTTCTGACGGTAAAATTTTATCCGAAACGTTACGCGAATCGCCGCAGAGTTTTTCGGAAACATTGATGCCGCAGGTTGAAGAGACAATCAAAACATCGAGTGCGTTCGGGAAAATCGACGCGATAGCGATAAGCATAGGCCCCGGATCTTTTACGGGTTTGCGAATCGGTTTGGCGACTGCCAAGGCTCTTTCTTATGCGTGGGACGTGAAAATAATCGGCGTACCGACAATGAATGCCATGGCGTACAATTTCCCCGGCACAAAGGTTTTGCCGTTGATTGATGCGCAAAAAAATCGGGCGTACTGTCAACTTTTCGATAACATGATTGCGCGAACGGATTTGACGGTAAAACCGATAGACGAGGCAGTAGCCGAACTTGCGCAACTTGACGGCGAAATTTTTTTGTGCGGCGACGTCTTACACAAGATAAAAATTCCTTTACCGTCTAATGTGAAAATCGCACCGCCCAATTTGAAAATGCCGCGCGCGTCAAGTGTGGCGTTATGCGGAGCGGATTTAATTGCCGGCGGCAAAGAAGATAATGTAATGAATTTGGAGCCGCTTTATATACGTCGTGCGGAGGCTGAAGAATTATGGGAGCAACGACAGAAATTGTCTTTAGGAAAATGATTGCGGATGATGCCGAAGAAGTAGCCGCGCTTGACTTGAAAAGTTTCGGCACCCGTGACGCTTGGGACAGCGATTATTTTTTTTATACGGCAGGCGTAGATCAAGCCGAATACATTGTCGGCGAAAGTCACGGGAAAATTATTGCCTGCGCAGGTGTCGGATTTTTTGAAGATGCCTCCGAAATCGAAACTATTGCCGTCATGCCGGAATATCAAAGACAAGGCGTGGGCACGAAACTTTTTGCCGAATTACTCGATACAATCACCGCGCGGCATGCCGAAATGATTTTTCTTGAGGTACGCCCGAGCAATACCGCAGCGGTTAATTTCTACGAGAAAATCGGATTCAAAACAGTTGAGATATCGAAAAATTTCTACGGCGATGAAGACGCTTACATAATGATGAAAGAAAATTTCAGCAATCCCGAATGAAGGAGTATTTATGGGCGAATTGATTTTCCGCGCAATGACTTCTGAAGATGCGGCGGAGGTTGCGGCACTTGAGTTGAAATGTTTCGCGATGCCGTGGAGTCGTGAAGATTTTTTTCGCGAAATGAGAAACGAACTTGCCGAATACATTGTCGGAGAAATTGACGGAAAGATTATTGCGTACGCCGGGGCATGGGTTTCACTGAATCAAGCCGAAGTAATGCATGTGGCAGTCGATGAAAGTTTGCGCGGTCAGGGCGTCGGCACGATTCTTTTCGGCGAAATGATTAAGGCAGTCAAGGCACGCGGAGCAACGGCGATAACATTGGAGGTTCGCCCGAGCAATACCGCGGCTATCAAACTCTATGAAAATTTCGGATTAAAGAGCGTCGGGCGGCGCAAGGGTTATTATCTCGACAACGGTGAAGACGCGTTAATCATGTGGAATACCAAACTTTAGGGGAATTTGAATGCAGATTAAAGGTACGCTCATGTTATTAGGCGCGTCATTTTTTTGGGGGACAACCTTTGTCGCGCAGATGACGGGCATGGAAGAGTTACAGCCGTTTTCATACGCGGCGGCGCGATATCTTTTGGGTTTCCTGTCACTGTTAATCGTATTGCTGGCGACGCAAAGACAACGAGCGGAGGAACGACGTCGGGAAAATTATCGGCGCGGATTTTCTGTCGGCTTGCTTATCGGCATTGTGCTTTTCGTAGCAAGTTCACTGCAACAGGTGGCGATGCAATTCACGACGGCAGGCAAAGCGGCATTCATAACGTGTTTGTATATCGTGTTCGTACCGTTGGGCGCAAAACTTTTGGGCGCGATGATTCGCCGTGAAAATTGGATAGGCGCAACCGTTGCGCTTATCGGTCTGTACTTACTGGCGGTCAACGAAGGTTTTTCCGTGCAATCGGGCGACGTGATTTTATTTATCGGCGCATTTTTCTGGACGGCGCAAATTTTATTGATTGACAGATTCGCGGCGAAGGTTGACTTGTTGGAGTTGTCTGCTGCGCAGATTTTCATGACAATGCTTTTGAGTTTCGCGGCAATGTTTATTTTTGAAACGCCCAAACTTTCCGCAATGTTTGATTCATGGTTCCCGATTCTCTACGGCGGAGTGATGAGCGCAGGTGTCGCGTTCACTTTGCAGAATTACGGACAACGATATGCCGAACCTGCCGCGGCGGCTATCCTGATGAGTTTTGAAGCAATCTTCGGCGCGTTGGCAGGTTGGTTTTTCCTGAACGAAGTAATGACGACACGGGAACTTATCGGATATCTGTTAATGCTCTTCGGAATGATTGCAACTCAATGGACACTGATAAAACGTTCGTTGACATAAAAAATCCCCCCGATTAGGGAGGGATTATTTTTTTACCGTGTTAAAGAGTCGCCGATTAATCTTCCGCTTCAGCCTCGATAATTGCCGCCTCGGGTTGTATAAATCCGTACATGACTTTCATTAAAGCATCGCCGTATTTTTGTACCATCGTCAAACCGACAGACATCGCGAAGTCTAATTGTTCGTACGTCGGCACGGCAAATTCTTCTTCGCCCAAGTAATACGCTATTCTGTAAGAAATTTCGCCGTCATTGAAATCGAAATCGAAACCGCCGACTTTTAATCCGTAATTGGCACGCAAGAGAAATTCACCGACTTTTTCGCGGACTTCCTCCGCCGCACGTACCGGCAAAATAAAATGTATGACTAATTTATCGTCGTAGGCACGAAAGTAAACGGTAACCGTGTTTAACAATTTGAGATCGATATTCCACGGCACACTCGCGATATTTCTTTCGTCAAACGGACTGTATTGTAAATCTTCGCGCCTAAAATAATTTTCTACCGCCGTTTTGATTTCGGCAAGTGTATTGCGTTCTTCGTCGTAATAATTTTCCATGTTCAAACCTCCAAAAATATTCCTCGGCAAAAATTTTTCGCGCCGTCAAACTTCATCCTTTTCCGCCTCGGCAACGGCATCAACAGGTTCCGTCAAGCCGTACATCACATTCATAAGTCCGTCACTGTATCTTTTTACCATCGTCATACCGACAACTATCGCGCGGCTAATTTGTTCATACGTCGGCGATTTAAAATCCTCTTCGCCGCAATAAATCGGTATCCTGTAGGAAATTTCTCCGTTGTCGAAATTGAAATCGAAGCCGCCGATATCATTGCCGTAATTGGCGCGCAACAGGTATTCGGCGATTTTTTTCTGCGTCTTCTCGATGGCATTAACCGGTATCGTAAAACTCAAAATCAAACTGTTTTTTCTGACAAGAAAGTAAACCGTAACGTGATTGAATCTGGAATTGATTGTGAAGGTTGCGCGAGTGTTGTTCTTTTCATTAAAAGGTTCGTGTCTTACATTGGCAATCTCAAAAAAATTTTCAATTACTTCGCGGATTTTTGTAACCTTATTGCTCTCTTGACTCGAAGTAATCAACATAATACACGCCTCCTAAAATTTATTGCCGAATGAATTTTGAACGAATCAGAAGGAACCGCCGCCGCCACCGTGACCTCCTCCGCCGTGACTGCCGCCGCCTCCTCTGCTACTTGAGTTACTGCTCTTCTTCGTACGCGTAACATTTTTGAACAGGTAGGTATCGCGATTTTCATTTATGTTGACGGAATTTTTTTGGAGATAATCGGTAGCCTCTGAGGCATGATGAATATTACTCATGGAGCCGATAAGCCACGAACGGATTCCGAGACCGCAAAGGAGCGCAACGATAATCGCGCCGCCCAAAGCCGCAAAATCTATTCCGTCGGGCGCAGATCCGTAAGGCTGTCCGTTCTTTTCGTAATATGATACCAATTTGTCAACGCCGTCGACGAAAGAATTTGCCGCGCCGTAATAATCTCCGTTATGCAGTGCCGGTTGAAATTCACCCTTCAGAAAAGGAATGCCGTCGGTATCCGTGATTTTCTGCAACATCAGCGAATTGGTTGCCATCTCGTATTTTCTGAGATTCATATCGACGATTAAAACTATGCTGCCGTTTTTACTCTTGGCAAAATTTTGGTCGAGAAAATTATTTGACGCCGTAATCATATCGGTATTGTTCTTCATTTTGGTGAACCATATGCCGATTTTTATTCCGTGCGTCTGCTCCATACTTTTGATTTTCTGATTGATTGATTTAAGTTCTTCGGCACCGAGTAAGCCCAAATCATCCGTTACGGGTTGAAGTTGCGCGGCACTTACCGCCGAAAAACTCAACACAATCATTAACGTCAATAAGCCGATAAATTTCTTTAACATCATAATTCCCTCCTCAGTAAATCAACGCCAGAATTACAAAGTAGAGAATCGGAATTAATATGACGGAACAAATAGCCGGATACAAAAAAGCTTTCGTCTTGTCATACGGTAAGGAGCCGACAACTTTGCCCGTCTGCCCGTTCATCATGAAAGTATAAGGCTTATCGTCGTAACGTGTAGTCAAAATCCATACGGGTACCATTGCGTATTCGACTTTGCCGACATCTTTTCTGATTGCGGAACTTTTCAAACTGCATGTGTCGAAACCTTCAACGGTACTTTGCAAAACATCGATTGCACTTGCCTCGACTCTTTTATCGGCGCGCGGCGCACTTTCCTCGGCACTTACGTCGTATTTATCGGCAAGGTAGCCCGTCAAATAGGCGGCACTGAAAGTCGTCAGCTCCGAATAATCAAACGGCTCGATGCTTTCCATATAATCGTCCGCCATCTTTTTGGAACCGTCCACGGGAATTTTTTCGAAACTCATTGTGCCCGAACGACGGCAATTGTAATGACTTGTTTCGGTTATGATTTCATCGCCGTGACTGTGTTTGCGAATTTTTTGGGCGCGAAATTCGGCGCGCGCAGTGATTTTGGAATCGAACAGCCAGAAAGGTACATACATTGGTTGAATTGCCTCGACGCGGTTATTCGCCGTGAAATTGCTCGGCAAAAGCATATGACCCTTGTAAAATTCTTTCAGCGCGGCTACTGCATCTTCCTTCGTCTTTTTGAACGGGATAACAAAATCGGGTTTCAACATACCGTCGAAACGTTTGGGAATCATTGTGGGATTGCCGCAGTAAACGCATTCTGTTGCCATAGTGTTTTCGTCGCAAACCAATTCCGCACCGCAACTCGAACAAGTAAACGCATGCAATGCCGCAGCTTCGTCGCCGCTCCATTCAGAGCCCGCATTTTCGGTCTCCCACTTTGCCTCCTGCGCCTCCGCCGCATGTACCGCCATATCTTGTTTGTCGCGGAATAATTCCTCAATCGCACTGACTTCAAATTCCGTGCTGCAGTATTCGCAGGTGACTGTCTTTTTGCCGGGCAGGAAGCTTAACGGGGCTCCGCAATTCGGGCATTTATAACTAACCGATGAATCTGCCATTTGAACTCCGTTATCGGAAACTTACAAACGAAATTTTGAAAATCACTGCCGTTTATAAAGTTGCGTGTCTCCGATAACGTTTCTCCTTTCCAATGTCGGACGTTGCAACCTTGCGCCGATTATTTTCCGAAGATTTTATCAAAAGATTTTACCTTTCGCAACTTCGCCGCCGTCCGTACCGTTGCAATGTCTCCGGAAATAAAAAAGCGGAGAATTTTACTCCGCATGAAATTTTTATCTTTGTTCCGGTTGATTGAATTGTTGTTGCTGCTGATTGAATTGCTGTTGCTGTTGATTGTATTGTTGTTGCTGATTGAATTGTTGTTGCTGATTATATTGTTGTTGCTGCCCGTATTGTTGTGCCGTGTTGTATTGCGAATAAGATTTTTGCGTTGCCTGCTGATTCATTTTCAACTTGGCTTGCTGTAAAATTTTCCGTGCCTGTTCCAAGCCCGATTGAGCTTGCTGTACACTTTGGAAAGTATTCGTTACATGTGCGATAAGCTGGTCGAAAACTTGATTGGCGTAAACATTTGCGTCATCCTCGAGTTGTCTTGCCGCCTGTCGCGATTGTTCCGTCAATTCGTTTGCCTGCTGTTGGGCTTGACTTAAAATCTCCTGCGAACGTTCACGCGCTTTTACCACGATATCATTTTCGTCTATTATTTGTTCCGCCTGCATCTGTGCCTGCTTTATTATACTTCCTGCTTCACTCTGTGCATTTTGAGTTATAATGTCGCGATCCGCTATTATTTTGTTTGCGTGTTCCAATTCTTCGGGCAAGGCATTGCGCAGTTCTTCAACCATCTGAATCAATTCTTCTTCGGAAACAACGAGTTTGCTTGTGAGCGGTAAATGCGTGGCGGTTGCCACAAGGTTTTCTATTTTTCCTAAGGTTTCACGTACTGCCATAAATATCTCCCTTTTAATTATTACCGATATCCGAATAATGTTAGTAACTTCACCGTATACATAAATGAAGTAATGCGGTTAGGATTTTGGGCGAACGGGATAAGTTCAACAATGCGAAGACATTTTGTTTTGCAAAGCAAATTCCACACATTCGGGTACCAAACCATGCACATCGCCGTTAAAATGTGCCAGTTCACGAATTCCCGAAGAACTTATAAACAAAAATTCGGGGGCTGTCAATAAAAAAATCGTTTCGGAAGTCGGGACAAGATGATGCATCATTTGCGCCTTATTGACTTCGTATTCAAAATCCGTAGCGGAACGAAGACCGCGAATGATTACGTTAATATCGTGTTCCTTCATGTAATCGGCGACAAGACCATCGCAGGAGTCGACGGTTAAATTATCGATGTGGACAGTCGATTCGCGAAGTAAATCTACACGCTCCTTCATGTTGAACAAATAATTTTTTGCTTCATTGTGAAAGACACAGACAGTCAATTCGTCCACCAGCCGCGCGGCTCGCTCAAAAATATCTATGTGTCCGTTCGTCACGGGGTCGAAACTCCCGGTGCATATTGCTTTTTTCATTTCATGGGCGTAGGCTCTATTATACTCTTATCTCTGAGAAATAAAAGTCATCAGCCGACGCGTCACCGCCTTTCTGTTTGAAATTTATTTTCGGGTAAAAATATCCGCCGCCGTCGTGTGACCGTAATTTATTTGTCGGATTAAGGTAAAATTTTCGGGGATATCGGTTAAAAATTCGTTTGCGCCGTGTTCCACAATCATAAGTCCGTTGACATTTAGTAAGTTTAATTCCGCCGTGAGATTTATGGAAATTTGCGCAAGACCTTGAGCATAAGGTGGATCGCTGAAAATCAAATCGAAAGACTGATTTTGTTTTGCCAAGCGCGGCAGAATTTTTGTGACATCGCCGCGAATGATTTTACTTTCGTCGAGGAATTTGGCACGAGTTACGTTATCGCGAATAATTTCGGTTGTGATTGCGTCGATAAAAGTTGCGAAGTGTGCGCCGCGCGAAAGAGCTTCCAAACCGAGTGCGCCGGTCCCTGCGAAGATATCAAGTACCGCATTTATTTCGCCGAAGGTTATCAAGCCGTTCAGTATATTGAAAACTGATTCCTTAACGCGATCGCTTGTCGGTCTTGTATTTAAGCCCGTCGGCGTCTTCAATTTCAAGCCGCGTGCTCTTCCCGTTATTATCCGCATACTTTCCCTTTCCGAAATGATATTCCCTTGTTTGAAATCAGCGAAGTAAATCTATTTTTTCTATCTCGTAGCCGTGTTTATTGAGCGCGCGAATAATCCGCTCGATATGTTCATGATTATGAGTTTCGACGGTAACTTCAAGCGCAACTTTCTTGAAACTGTTTGTTACTCGTGCCTGATCGTGTTCCAATTTTACAACGTTGGCATTTTCCTCGAGGAGGATACGGGAAATATTGAGCAGTTCGCCGGGTTTATCGGCAAGCAGAACGCCAAAGCAGAAAATTCTTCCGCGGACAATCAAAGCTTTGTCGATAAGAGCCGACAGCGTAGAAATATCAATATTGCCGCCGCTGACGATTGCCACAACTTTTTTGCCTTTGAAGTTAAGTTTGTTAAGAGCAGCCAACGATAAAACGCCTGCGCCCTCGGCAATCAATTTATGTTTCTCGATTAAGTAGAGCAATGACGACATGATTTCCATTTCGTTGACGGTAATAATTTCGTCGAGATACTTTTTGCAGAAGGCGAAAGTCAAATCGCCCGCGGTTTTCACTGCGCAACCGTCGGCAACAGTGTCGGAAGTTTTCAGCGATACAATTTTCCCTGCATCAAGTGCGGCTTTCATACACGCGGCATTTTCGGGCTCGACGCCGATAACTTTGACGGAAGGACTGACAACTTTAGTGGCAAGCGCGACGCCCGAAGCAAAACCTCCGCCGCCAATCGGGACAAGTATAGCGTCAACATCTTTGAGTTCGTTTATAATTTCAAGCGCGGTTGTACCTTGACCCAGAATAACTTCGGGATCGTTAAAGGGGTGGACGTAAACATAGCCGTGTTTTTTACAAAGTTCGATACTGTGTTTATAAGCGTCGTCGAAACCGTCACCATGTAAAACAACTTCCGCGCCGTAAGCTTTCGTAGCCTCGACTTTCAAAATCGGAGTGGTTGCGGGCATACAGATAACAGCCTTGACGCCCAATTTTTGCGCGGCGAACGCGACACCTTGAGCGTGATTGCCTGCGGACGCCGTAATAACTCCGCGACGTTTTTCTTCTTCGGTTAATTGACTGATTTTATTGTAAGCACCACGCAACTTGAAAGCTCCCGTATGTTGCATGTTCTCGGGCTTGATAAATACTTCGTTGCCGCACATCTCCGAAAAAAAATCGCTCGGAATGAGCTTGGTTTTCTTGACTATGCCGGCTAATTGTTTATCCGCGCGATAGACGTCGGCGATTGTCGTATGCTCAACTATATCGACGGGCGACAAAGTTTTTTCGTCCGCCTCGGTGTTTTGTTTTGTATCACTCAAAATATAAAACCTCCTGTAAGGTAATACAAGTAATTTATCATTGAAAACAATAGCCGTCAACAAAAACCGCAGGAGGTACGTCACGGCGAACAATAAACGGCGTTTATGTTTACAAATAAATTTACGGCTGATAGAATAGGAAAAAAATTTTTGGAGGGATTTGAATGAACAGAGTATATAATTTTAACCCCGGCCCCGCTACATTGCCGTTTGACGTTTTACGTGAAGCACAGGCGGAATTTTTAGACTTCGCAGGTACGGGCATGTCAATCACGGAAATAAGTCATCGCAGTATGCCCTACGAAAAAGTACACAATCAAGCGAAGGCAGATATTTTATCGTTGATGGGTTTGGGCGACGACTACGAAGTATTATTCATTCAGGGCGGCGCGTCCTTACAATTCTCCATGATTCCGATGAATTTCGCGACGAAGGAAAAACACGGCGCATATGTTTTGAGCGGAACATTTTCGAGTAATGCATATAAAGAGGCAAAAAATTTGGGCGTAGGAGATATTGCCGCGTCGACCAAAGATGAAAATTTCCGTCGTGTACCGAAAAACGAAGAGATTAAATTAAATCCCAATGCCGCCTATCTTCATCTCTGCTACAACAATACGATTTACGGCACGGAATTTCATTACATACCCGAAACGGGCGATGTGCCGCTGTTCGCCGATATGTCAAGCGATATGTTGAGTCGTCCCGTTGATTTTAAACGCTTCTCGTTTATTTACGCAGGTGTTCAAAAAAATCTCGGTCCTGCAGGTGTTGTCGTAGTCGTTGCGCGTAAAAGTTTAATCGAAAAAAGTTTGGAGACACTCCCGACAATGTTGCGCTATGACACTTTCTACAAAAAAAATTCGCTCTATAATACGCCGCCGTCTTTCAGCATTTACATTGTCGGCAAAGTAGTCGCGTGGATAAAAAATAACGGCGGACTCGAGGAAATGGAACGCCGCAATAAAATCAAGGCTAAAATGCTCTACGACGCAATTGACGCTTCCGACGGTTTTTATCGCGGTCACGCCGAAAAAGATTCGCGTTCGTTTATGAATGTGACTTTCCGTCTGCCCAATGAAGATTTGGAGAAAAAATTTGTTGACGAGGCATTAAAACATAACATCAGCGGCGTCAAGGGACATCGTTCGGTCGGCGGCATGCGCGCGTCTATTTATAACGCCATGCCTATCGAGGGTGCACAAACTTTGGCGGAATTCATGGACAAGTTCAGAAAAGAAAACGCATAAAAATTTTATAAACATCGATTGATTGTCGGCTGTCACTTCTGCGCAGATTAAACGCTTGTGACGGTCGACAATTTTTGTTCAAATTATCTGTCTTTGTTTGGTTATCTTGCCGATAACTGTCTTGCTAAAATTATGACTATTTGCTACAATCTTTACAAAGAGAGGGGGACTTTTAATGGAACATATCGGATTAGTAGCGCAGGACAGTTGGCTTGAACCTTACGAGAATGCAATCAGAGGTCGTCACGATCATGCAATGTGGAAAATCGGCGAACTCACTCAACACGGTAAACGCAAGTTATCGGATTTCGCAAGCGGACATCTTTATTTCGGATTGCACCGTACCGAAGACGGTTGGGTATTCCGCGAATGGGCACCCAATGCCACGGATATTTATCTGATTGGCGATTTCAACGGCTGGCAGGAAAAACCCGAATATCGTTGCAAAAGATTGGTCGGCGGTAATTGGGAATTGAAAATGCCTGCGGATGCGATGAAACACGGCGATTTATACAAGATGAAAGTTCATTGGCACGGCTTCGGCGAAGGCGAAAGAATTCCGGCATGGTGTCGTCGCGTCGTGCAGGATGAGCAGACGAAAATTTTCAGCGCGCAAGTTTGGGATTCCAATTACCGGTGGCACGACGACGGTTTTAAAATCGATACAAGTCCGTTGCTGATTTACGAATGTCATGTAGGTATGGCGCAAGATGCGGAAAAAGTCGGCACGTACACCGAGTTTAAGGATAATATTCTGCCGCGCGTCAAGAAAGCCGGTTACAACTGCATACAGGTCATGGCGATTCAAGAACATCCCTACTACGGCAGTTTCGGCTATCATGTCAGTTCGTTCTTTGCACCTAGCAGTCGTTGCGGCACCCCCGACGAATTGAAAGAAATGATTGACGCGGCTCATCAAATGGGCTTGGGCGTCATCATGGATATCGTTCACAGCCACGCGGTTAAAAACGAGGTCGAAGGTCTGGGCAATTTGGCAGGCGATCCCAATCAGTATTTCTACGAAGGCGAAAAGCATGAACATCCTGCTTGGGACAGTTTGTGTTTCGACTACGGTAAGGATGATGTTCTGCATTTCCTGCTGAGTAACTGCAAATATTGGCTCGAGGAATTCCATTTCGACGGCTTCAGATTCGACGGCGTAACCAGTATGTTGTATTACAGTCACGGTCTCGGCGAAGCGTTCATGAGCTACGATCATTATTTCAACGGTCATCAAGACGACAACGCAATTTGTTACTTGATGTTGGCAAATCAAGTTATCCACGAAGTAAAACCGAGCGCGGTAACGATAGCCGAAGATGTCAGCGGTATGCCCGGACTTGCGGCGAAATTTGAGGATGGCGGATTCGGATTCGATTATCGTCTTGCATTGAATGTCCCCGATTACTGGATTAAGACCATTAAAGAAGTTCGCGACGAAGATTTGAAACCGTCCTCGATTTTCTGGGAAGTGACTAACCGTCGTGCCGGCGAAAAGACAGTATCGTACACCGAAAGTCACGACCAGGCACTTGTAGGCGACAAAACTATTATCTTCCGTCTGATTGACGCCGATATGTATTGGCACTTCCGTAAGGGCGACGAAAACGATATGGCGACGCGCGGCATTGCGATGCATAAGCTGATTCGTTTGGTAACCGCGTCGACAATTAACGGCGGATATCTCAACTTCATGGGCAATGAGTTTGGTCATCCCGAATGGATTGATTTCCCGCGCGAGGGTAACGGTTGGAGTTACAAATATGCGCGTCGTCAATGGAACTTAGTCGACAACAAAGAGCTTTGCTATCATTGGCTCGGCGATTTCGATCGCGTAATGTTGGAGACGATTAAATCGCAGCCCGATTTTGAAAAGACGCCCGTTGTAGAAATTTGGCATAACGATGGCGACCAAGTACTTGCCTACATGCGCGGCGATTTGGTGTTCGTGTTCAACTTTTCCCCCAGAACATCCTACACCGATTACGGTTTCCTCGTCCCGAAAGGCAAATATAAAGTCGTACTCAATTCCGATAATCCCGATTTCGGCGGCTTCGGCTTGACGGACGACACTGTAGAACATTTCACAAATTACGATCCTCTGTACGAGGAAGACGGCAAAGGTTGGCTCAAACTTTACATCCCTGCGCGTAGCGGCGTTGTCTTGAGAAAACAAAAGTAATTAACTAAAAATTTTTATCGGTGACGGACGCGGACGGATTTTTACTTCACGGTGAGAATTTGTCTGCGTCTTGCCGATTTTAAAGACGGAAGTTTTAAAAGGAGTTTTTATCTTATGGCGAGTATCGAATATTATAACAATCTCGCTCAACAGGCGAAAACCGACGAATTTGCTTTTGAAGAACTTTACGAGTATTTTTTCCCACGCGTCTACAATTTTATCTACGCCCGATTGAAAAACGTAGCGGATGCGGATGATGTGACGAGCACTGTTTTTCTGAAGATGAATGAGAATTTGGAACGCTACGACCCGAGTAAGGCGGCATTTTCTACTTGGCTATTCAGAATCGCAACCAACGGGATAATAGATCACACACGTCATGCCGACAGAAACAACGAAACGGAATGGGAAGAATTTTTTGATCCTGCCGCGCCGTCGTACGAAGAACCGGAAGCGAAGATGATGACGGGTGAAACAAATCGGGAATTGCTATTGGCATTGGATAAACTCAACGAACGTGAACGGCGGATTATCGAATTAAAATTCTGGGGCGATATGGATACGCGCGGCATTGCCGAAACTTTGGATATGACCGAAACAAATGTCCGCGTCACGTTACACCGCGCAACCGGTAAACTAAAAAAATTTTTGGGCGATATGTAACCAATCATAATTTCAATCGTATAATCAACAGAAAGTAAAAACGAGGGAACAAAAAGCCCGAATAAAGAGGAGACGATTAAAATGATGTTGGAAGAAAGATTCATGGAAACTGATTTTTCGCAGATGAGTCGCGTTAAAAATTCACTGTTGATGAGATTAAAACTTCGCCGCCGCGCGATTAACGAAGAAATGAACGAGCAAATGTCTTTTGAGGAATTGGACGAAATAGCAGCGGCAGGCAATCCCAACTTACAAAAGAAAGACGACAAAGATAATCTCAAGTAAAAAAATTCTCCTACCCGTCAAACGGCAGGAGATTTTTTTTGCAACAAAAAGCCCGTCAATCTTTCGACCGACGGGCAATTTACTTTCTATGTCGACAGTAAATCAGTTATCAAATATATTTTTCAAAGCTTGAATGTTAACATCGCGATTGAGTTGCGCCAGATACGTAGTCAACTTAATCGCCTTCGGGCAAACTTCAACGCAGTTTTGGCTGTTGCCGCAACTGGTAATGCCGCCCTTTTCCATGAGCGCGTTAAGACGTTTGTGCGCGTCGAATTTCCCGAGCGGATGCAGGTTAAACAAATAAGCTTGAACGGTAGGCGCGGGACCTATGAAATCGGATTGGGGACCTACATTCGGGCAGGCCTCAAGGCAGCAACCGCAAGTCATGCAGTGAGAAATTTCGTAGGCAGTCGCGGCAGTGTAGGGATTTTGAATCGGAGCATCTTTGACATCCCACGAGCCGTCAAGCTCTACCCAACCTTGAATGCGTTTGAGAGCCTCAAACATACGCGAACGATCTATCAGCAAGTCGCGGATAACGGGGAATGTGCGCGCAGGTTTCAAATGAATCGGCTTCTTGAGATTGTCGACCAATGCGCAACATGCTTGCTGTGCTCTGCCGTTGATAACCATCATGCACGCGCCGCAAACTTTTTCCAAACAATTGCACTCCCAAACAACGGGCGGCACTTTCTGTCCGTCGACGGTGACGGGATTTTTTTGTATTTCCATAAGCGCGGCAACTACATTCAAACCCGGACGATAATCCACATCAAATTCTTGCGTGTAAGGTTTTTCGTTGGGGCCGTCCTGCCGCTCAATTATAAATCTGATTTTTTCAGCCATGGCAAACGCTCCTTTACTCTTTCTTGGCTACGGCGTAGTTGCGTGCACGCGGTTTAATCAGCGAGTGATCGAATTCGCGATAGGAAATGACAGGGTCTTCGGTTTTCTTGTCGTAATTGACGATAGTGACGCGCATGAAGTTTTTGTCATCGCGTCCCATGAAAACCAATTCGCCATCGGCATCATGTTTCTGCTTGCCGTTTTCCAAAACGATTTTGGCATGTGCGCCGCGCGATTCGTCGCGCATACGAGCCGCCTTCGTGATTGCCATCGCGTAAAGAATCATGTTGCGCAGTTGACGGACAAACATAGCTTCCTGATTGGCTACGTTACCGCGGTCGGTTACTCCTATGTCGTCCCAACGTTTAAGTATCTTTTTCAATTCGACAAGGCATTTATCCAAACCGTTGTTATCGCGTTCGATTGCAACGTATTTGTACATCAAGTCGCCCATTTCATGATGAAGCTTATGCGCATTTTCGGAACCGTTCATCTGTAAAATTTTGTCGTATTCGTTTTGAACTTCACGGCGTGCATTTTCCAAATCGTTGTCGGTGAGTTCGGAACCTTTATTGCCGGTCTTCGCCCACTTCATAGCCTCGGGACCCGAGACAGTACCCGAATAAGCCGCGCTGAGCAAGGAGTTTGCGCCCAGACGATTCGCGCCGTGATATTGGTAATCGCATTCGCCCGAAGCCATCAAGCCGGGAATATTCGTGTTATGCAATCTGTCAACCCAAATGCCGCCCATGGAATAGTGAACACTCGGGAAAATTTCCATCGGCACTTTGCGCGGATCTTGTCCCACAAATTCGGAATACATTTCCAAAATGCCGCCGAGTTTTCTTACGAGATAATCGCCGTCGATATGTGACAAGTCAAGGTAGACACGATTTTCGCCGTTAATACCCAGACCCATATGGACGCAAACTTTGTAGATAGCACGGCTTGCAACATCACGGGGAACGAGATTGCCGTATGCCGGATACATTTCCTCGAGGAAGTACCAAGGTTTGCCGTCTTTGTAGACCCAAACGCGTCCGCCTTCGCCGCGGCATGCTTCCGACATCAAACGGTTTTTATCAGAACCCGGTATTGCGGTCGGGTGAATCTGAATAAATTCGGGGTTGGCAATTTCCGCGCCTTGCTGATAAACCGCGCTGACTGCCGAGCCGTTACAAATTGTGGACGCCGTGCAACGCCCGAAAACTTGACCGGGACCACCCGTGGCAAGTATAACAGTATCGCCGCGGAATGCACGGATTTCCATTGTATTCATGCTCTGCGCAACGATACCGCGGCAGATGCCTTCTTTGTTCTTGATTATCTTGACAAATTCCCAGAACTCAAATTTTTTGACGGAGCCTTTGACTTCCCAACGACGAACTTGTTCATCAAGCGCATAAAGAATTTGCTGTCCCGTAGTGGAACCTGCAAAACAAGTACGTTTGTTTTTCTGTCCGCCGAAATTGCGCAGGTCTAAAACGCCTTCGGAAGTACGAGTGAAGGGGACGCCCATACGATCGAACATCTTAATCAGTTTCGGTGCAGCCTCGACCATACCCTTAACGGCAATCTGATCCGCAAGGAAGTCGCCGCCGTAAACAGTATCATCAAAATGTTCGTAAATGCTGTCGTGTTCGCCCTTCGTATCCATACAGGCGTTGATGCCGCCTTGAGCGCAAAGGGAGTGTGAACGCTTAACGGGACAATATGAAAACAGTAAAACTTCGCCGCCAAGTTCACAGACTTTAATCGTGGCAAGCAAGCCCGATATGCCGCCGCCGACGATTATTATTTGTTTCTTAGTCATATCTTTCGCCATAATTAATCTCCTAAAAAGATTTTCTTTCGATTGCTTAATACATGAAGTAGCTTGCCATGAAGACAACGGTAATGAGGCAGAGCAGAGCGCAAAGCATCATGCTGATAATGCTGATAACATTTTGAGCGCGGGGACCTTTTGTGATACCCCATGTCATGCAGAAAGTCGTAATGCCGTTGCAGAAATGGAAGATAGCCGCCCACATGCCCAAGATATAGAGCACGACGACAATCGGATTTTGGAAAAAGTTCTGCAACAACTCAAAAGAAATAGGAGTGCCCGTGACACCCTTGACGTAGCAACGAAGATAACCGACGTGCCAAATCAGGAACACAACGAGAAACCAAGCAGTCCAACGTTGAAGAGTAAAATTTATGTTGCGAATGAATCCGTAATCGCCGGGATTGTTCTTCGCCTGTAAAGCAATGTAAATACCATAAATGCCGTGGAATAACAGGGGGATAGCGATGCCGCCGAGTTCAAGACCGAGGAAAATCGGTTTTGGAATAAGCTCCATCATTTCGAGTGCGGTGTTAAGTCCTTCGGGACCAAAAATAGCCATGGAGTTTGTAAATATGTGCTCAAAAAGCACTAAGCCCAATACGAGCAAGCCGCACAGCGAATGTAACCGCCGCAGATAAAAAGTTGTGTGAAACATTGGTAGCCTCCTTGTTTACACGAAGACCGAGGACAATTCACAAAATCAAATCGCCCTCGCATCTCCTTAGTCCTTACTAGATTTGATTAATATCGAAGTGACGATAATCTTTCTGCCCGATTTCGTAGAAATTATTTCCTTCGCAATCGATGACGACAATAGCGGGGAAATCGACGACCTCAAGAGCCGCTACGGCTTCGGGACCGAGTTCGGGATAAGCAAGCACGGTGTATTTCTTGACCGATTTTGCGATAAGAGCAGCCGCGCCGCCGACCGCCGCAAAGTAAGTCGCGCCGTTTTTCTTCATAGCCTCTACGACTTCTTTTGTGCGCGAACCTTTGCCGACCATGCCTTTGATTCCTTGATCGAGCATTGTGGGCGTATAGGCGTCCATTCTGCCCGAAGTAGTGGGGCCGCATGAACCGATAGGATCCCCGGGTTTTGCGGGTGTAGGTCCTAAGTAGTAAACGATTTGATTAGTCCAATCGACGGGTAATTTTTCGCCACGTGCCAAAGCCTCCGTCATGACTTTATGTGCGGCATCTCTTGCGCTGATAATCGTGCCCGTTATAAGGACGCTGTCGCCTGCCTTGAGTTTGCGCGACATCTCCTCTGTGAACGGCGTCGTGATTCTTATACTCTCTGCCATTCTGTTAATCTCTCCTTTGCGAAAAATTTTACGCTTACAAAATAAATTCGGTGATTAGAGTACTCTGTGTGCGTGTCTCATTGCATGACAGCAAATAGTCACGGCGACGGGCAGACCTGCAATGTGAGTGGGAGCCCATTCGATATTGACGGCAAGTGCGGAAGTAGTGCCGCCAAGTTGGGGACCTATGCCCGTGGAGTTTATCATATCAAGCAACTCTTGTTCAAGCTGTGCATATTCGGGCATCGGATTGCGTTCGTCAATGGAACGAGTCAACGCCTTTTTGGAAAGTAATGCGGCTCTGTCCATAGTGCCACCGATACCGATACCGACAACCATCGGCGGACAAGGGTTCATGCTTGCATGCAAAATAATTTCCATGACAGCTTTTTTGACACCGCGAACACCGTCGGCAGGTACTAACATTTTGATGCCCGATTTGTTTTCGGAACCGAAACCTTTGGGCGCAACCGTAATGCTGAGTTTATCGCCGGGTACGATTTTAGTGTAGATAACGCCCGGTGTATTGTTCTTCGTGTTTACGCGATTAAAAAGCGGTTCGCCGACAACTGATTTGCGCAAATATCCTTCGGTGTAACCTTTTGCGATACCTGCATTCACTGCCTCTTCAAGACCGCCGCCGACAATGTGTAAGTCCTGCCCGACTTCAAGAAAAACAATCGTCATGCCCGTATCTTGGCAATAGGGACGATCTTCGGCTTTTGCGATTTCGGCATTCTTGATGATTTGATCGAGGACGATTTGACCGACGGGTGATTTTTCCGTTTCGCGTCCGCGTTTCAATGCGCGATAAACATCGTCCGGCAAATAATATGCCGCCTCTTTGCACATCTCTGCGACGTTCTCGGTAATGAGTTTGACGTCTAGC
The DNA here is from genome assembly GCA_024698045.1 of Selenomonadaceae bacterium. GTDB lineage: Bacteria > Bacillota > Negativicutes > Selenomonadales > Selenomonadaceae > Quinella. Next base: position 59,570 of record JAILRS010000020.1, on the reverse strand, counting down.
TCTCTCAAGGTAATCCCTCCTGAAATATAAACTGCGTTCAAAAATTTTTCGTCACTTGTTACGCTTATTTGCCGCGCCGTTTAAAAATCCTGCCGCCCGTGATAATTTTTCGTCGACGGTAATTATCGGGAACAAATGTTATCGTATAACTTTGGTGTCACTCTATTATTAAAGAATTTTATTGACAAAGACTTGCAAAAAGTTTATCGTTTATGATACCCAATATGCGAACTCTATTTAAAACTGACAAGCTTAATTGAGGTGGATTTATATGCGAAAAACCATTGTAGAGATTTTGAAAAATGCTGGTACCGATTTTATTTCGGGTGAGAGTATCGCAGGAGAATTGGGAATCTCCCGAACTGCAGTATGGAAACACATACAGAAGTTGAGAGACAGCGGTTATGAAATTATAAGCCGTGAAAGACGCGGTTACAATTTGAAAGACGCGCCCGATTTATTACTGCCCAGCGAAATTCAAATAGGACTTGACACAAAAATTATCGCCAATACAACCGATAAAATGTATTACTATCCTGCGGTAGAATCCACAAACCACGAGGCAAAAGCGTTGGCATATCACGGGGCGCAGGAAGGTACGATAATTGTCGCCGAAGAACAAAGCGGCGGCAAAGGCAGATTGGAACGAAATTTTTATTCGCCACGCGGTAAAGGTATTTGGTTTTCTGTTATACTTCGCCCGAATTTTCCGCCGTACGAAGCATCAAAATTTACATTGATGGCGGCGGTTGCGGTTGCCGAAGCTATGGCGCGTTTCAATCTCAAAGCCGAAATAAAATGGCCTAACGATATTTTGTTCGAGGGACGAAAAATTGTTGGTATCCTCACGGAAATGAGCGGCGAGATTGGTAAAATCAATTACATAGTTATCGGCGTAGGCATCAACGTAAATATCAGTCATGAAGATTTTCCCGAAGATATTCGTTCTGTAGCCGCATCGCTTTCCGAAATGAACGGCGCACCGATTTCGAGAGTGAAATTTTTCCGAGCGGTACTTGAGGAATTTGACAAACTTTACTTGAATGTTATCACCTCGGGTTTCGACGATATCATAAATCTCTGGCGCAAATACAATATCACGCTCGGCAAAGATATTCGCGTCATCACGATGGGCGATAACGGAGAAAGTTACAGCGGTAAAGCTGTCGACTTGGATAAAACGGGCGCGCTTATCGTGGAGACCGAACAAGGTTTGCGCACTGTTTACGCCGGTGATGTTTCTATTCGCAATCTTAAGTAAATCAAATTCTGCGGCGAAAGGATATCAATTATGTCAACACCGACAAAGTATATAGCATTGACTGTAGCCGGTTCGGATTGTTCGGGCGGCGCAGGTATTCAAGCGGATTTAAAAACTTTCCTGGCAAACGGAGTTTACGGCATGAGTGTCGTGACCGCGTTGACTGCCCAAAATACTTGCGGTGTTCGTGCGGTAATGAATTCCACCCCCGAATTTCTACGCAATCAACTTGATGCGGTTTTCGAGGATATTTTTCCCGACGCGGTTAAAATCGGCATGGTATCATCTGCGCAGTTGATTGATGTCATAGCGGATAAATTGAGTCCGTGCGGAGTAAATAATATCGTCGTGGATCCCGTGATGATAGCAACTTCGGGCGCGCGGCTCATAGACGAGAATGCCGTTACCGTTTTGAAAATGCGGCTCTTCCCGATTGCGAAGGTTATCACGCCGAATTTGCCCGAGCTTGAAGCAATTGCCGACGAAAAAATTTCTTCGCCCGAAGATATGGAACGTATAGCCGCGAAAATTTTCGATGAGTACGGTTGCGCGGTTTTGGCGAAGGGCGGACACGGTTTTAGCGACGCAAGTGATTTTCTCTTCGACGGCGTAAAAGGTACATGGTTTTACGGCAAACGTATCGACACAAAAAATACGCACGGTACCGGTTGCACTTTGAGTTCTGCTATCGCCGCCAATCTCGCCAAAGGTTATGACTTAATCGAATCGGTCGGGCGTGCCAAAAGTTATTTGACGGGCGCATTGATGAACGATTTAAATATAGGCAAAGGCAACGGGGCATTAAATCACGGATTTAACTTGCACGGCTCCGATTTCAACGATTAAAAAATATTCCCCTCCCGATTAAAGGAAGGGGATTTTTTATTTGATGCGCCGTGAAAATTTCGGCGTCAATATTCTTCAAGTTGTATTGTTACTTCCGCAGTTTTTCCCGTACGGCTGTCCACTGCTTTTAATTGCATGAGTCCGCTTTGATCTATCATCATCGTCAAAATTGTTTCATCGCCCTGCCTTGCGTCATCCAAGCCGCTGATTTCTATTTCGCCGATATAAGTACCGTTCTCGGGCTTGTAAATGTAATCGGTACATTCCGATTCGTAAATCGCAATATAAGTGCTGGGTTGATCGTCCTCGATTTTGGTGGACATAGATATGCCGGTCGTAGGCAAGGGGTTACCTTTGTAAATGATATTGTAAATTCTCAGCCTGTTGTAGTCTTTGTACTTGCTGAAGTTCTGAACGTAGCGCGCGCCGTACGAGAACTTACATATGTCATGCAAGAAATTTTCATCGGTCAAATGTTCGGCGTAAATCGCCGCGCCAATCGCTATAGCTTTTTCCGGCTCGAAAAGTTTTATTTCGGTATCGGGGTAATTTGCCTCGAATGCTTTACGAACTTGCGGCATATTGGAGCTGCCGCCGACGCAGACGATATAATCAATGTTCGTGGCACATTTTTCCTTTAGGTCTTCGACTACTTTCATCGTGCTCATCAAAAGATCTTCGCTTATGATTTCAAATTCTTCGCGCGTAATTTCAAAGTCATAATCTTCGTCGTTAATCTCAATGTAGGATGAATATGTTTCGAGGCGTGAAAGATTGTGCTTTACTTCCAAAGCTACCTTCAAAATTTTTTCTTCGGCCTTCTTATCGAATTTGATATCGGGATTTTGTTCGCGACACTTTTCTTTTATCCAATCACTCAAAACGTTATCCCAATCTCTGCCGCCGATTCTCAACATATCCGAATCTATTACTTGATACCATTCTTCGGCTTCTCTGTCGGAACGAACAATAGCCACGTCGCAAGTACCGCCGCCCAAATCGTAAACCAAAATTGTTTTTTCGTCTTCGGCACCGGGCGCATTGAAATAGGAAATTGCCGCCGCTACGGGTTCGCGAATAAATCCCAAAACTTTTAATTTGGCCTTATCCTGCGCGGCATCCTTGATTAAGTTCAATTCGCGCAAAGTAAATGCCGCAGGAACCGAAATAACTGCGCCGTCAATCTCCTGAGAAGTCAACTGTTTCGTCTCGATACCTTCCAGCGCGGTATTTTTTATTTCTTCGAAGATGTGACCGATAATTTCCTTCTTGGAAAAAATTTTGTTGTCGATACGAAAACTTCTTTTCTTCGGGTTGCTTATCTCCATCTTTATATTTCGGATAACGTTATCGGGACGACGAACACTCAAATTATTTGCAGGTTCGCCGATTACTACTCCCTGCTTTTTGTCGTAGTAGAAAACCGAAGGGATTCCGTATTGCCCGCCCGGTAAAAGTACCGCAGGATTGTCGTTTATCAATGCGACCGGCAATGAAAAAGACGTCCCGAAATCTATCCCTATCTTCATTAAAAATTACCTCCCAATTTCCCCCGAAAAATCGTCGGGGTGTTTACCTTTTAATTCGCCGCAGTTACCTCAGTTGCCGATTTCCACTTCGGCTTTACGGCGAACATTACCCTTGTATATGAGACCGACCGTCACGATTTTGGAAACTTTCGCGCCGTCGGAAGGATAATCTCCCTCAGTTAATTTATGTTTTTCGGGATTGAATGAAATGTTTGTCTCGTCGATTAATTCCGCGCCCAATGCCGCCAACGACTGTCTAACGTAATTGGCGAAGGCATTGCAACGTTTGATAAGTTTGTCGTAACCTTTTTTTATATCTTCCTGCGGATGTTTCTGCGTAGTCTCGTTAATTTTATCAAACAATGTCAACAGCTGATATATCGGCTCCTCCAAAGTTTTGTAGTCAATTTCTTCGCGGATATCGGCAATTGTCTTTAAAGTTTTCTGCAATCGCGGTAATTCGTCCTGCAATGACAGTTGAATTTTTTTTATCTCGTCGACAATCTTTTCGTCTTGAGCGTGTCTTTCCGCCGTCAATTTATCGGCTATCAGCTTTAAATCGTCACCGTTTTCCAAAGAAATTTTTTCGACGGGTACTTCGACAATCTTTTCGACAGGCACTTCAACAACCTTTTCAACTATTTTTTCTACAGGTACTTCGACACGTTTTTCGACTATCTTTTCAACGGGTACTTCGATACGTTTTTCGACTATTTTTTCGACGGGCACTTCGACTTTTTTTTCGACAATCTTTTCGCCGCCCGAAATTTTCCCGATTGATTCGTCCAACGTCCCCAAACTTTTGATTAACTCCCCCATCGAATTATTACTCAACGGAGTGCCGCAGAAAACATATTTTTCGTTGTGTTCGTATAAGCCGGAAACCGATTCCAAATTCTCCGTGATGACCATATTGATTCCGTAAACAATCATGTACATATCAAAACTCGTGTAAAATACAGAGGGCTGATATTGAATCGGAACAATGATAAAATTTTTCGAAGAGTAATTAATTTGGTTGCCCTTAATGAAAAACGACAGCAGCGGCGAACTTTTTTTTATTACCAGTTCGCAGAAAATCGTCGTGACCAATTGCAGATAAAAATTCTTCAACACATCTTTCGGTATCACATAGAATTTATTTTTTTGAGCTAATGCCAAAGCTTCTTGATAAAGTTCCATACTGTCAACCATCTTCGTTACTCCTTTCCCTGTACAATATGCCAAACATCCCCGTAATTCGTCTCATATGCTTACAAATCCTTCAGCGATTGAATTGTACAGATATTTTTCATTCTTGTATATAAGATAATCCGCGCCGTCAAACGTCAAGCAACAATTTTCCGCCGCAAAGTAATTCCGTACGATTGATTATCGCCGCAGAAAAGTCTGTCGGGAAATTAAATCGTTCACGCAAAATCTTTAGTACTTCGCTCGGCTTGACGCTGCCCGTCGGCGTGATTTTTATCCCGAATTTTATTTGCAAGATGCCGCCAATCATCTCCGCCTTCAACGGCTCGACGATATACTGTTTCAATTCAAGTTCCCTTGTTTTCTTCGGTGTCACGCGTGTAAATTCTATCACTGCCGCCGCGTTGAAACTCGTAACCGAATTCTGCGCAGAGCCGAAAAGTTTTTCGTCGAAAGGCAATTTGACTTCGTAGCGTGACATATCGACGAGTGACATGACCGGCTTTGCCTTACCGCGCAATTTTTTCAGCCGCAATATTTCCGCGCCGTCGGGTAATTGTTCGTTCAGTCGCCGCGATACTTCCGATTCGCTTATCGGTTCCGTCAATTCAAAGTCAACATATTCGCAATCGCTCGTCACGCCCACAGCCAATGCCGTTGCAAATGATACCTTCAAATGCGGATTAAATCCCTCGCTCCATGCCGCAGGAAGTTTTGAACGAATCAGCGCACGCATAAACAAATTCATATAGTCTAAATGGCTCAATACGGCTATTTGTGTCCCCTTGCGAATTTGCGCGCGGTATTTCGTTAACGAAAATTCTTTAGGCTCCTCGACGGGCAAATTTTCCGAAGGCGGTAATTTTTCCTTCGCAAAATCGTTTACCTTTACGCCCAAATTCATGCAGACGCCGCAACCCGTGCAACTCGTTCGCCTACAATCTCTTGTCGTTTCCTCCGCCTGTGACTTTTCCCATTCGGATTGCAAGAAACTCTTATCCACGCCGGGCGAAGTATGTTCCCACGGTAACGGCTCCCAAAATTCGCGCGTCCTTCCGCTGAACATTCTCGGATCTAAATTGCATGTCGTAAATGCCTCCGCCCAAACTTCGGGCTTGAATAAATCAGACCAACCGTCAAATTTAGCTCCGTTGCGCCACGCTGTTTCAATCACTTGCGATAATCTTCTGTCACCGCGCGCCAAAGCTCCCTCCAATACCGACAACTGTGCATTGTGATAATTATACGTTATTGCCTTATCGCGAATCAAACTTTTTAAAAATTGTTGACGTCGCTCGAATTCTTCGGCGGAAATCTGCGCGAACCATTGGAACGGAGTAAACGGCTTGGGAACAAAACATGCAACACTTATCGTGACTTTGACATCGCGACGATTTTTTACGGAACGATATAAGTCTGCAACTTTCTGCGCCAAATCGGCAATGCCGCGAATATCATCTTCGGTTTCCGTCGGCAAACCCATCATGAAATATAATTTGACCGTCTTCCAACCTTTGGCGAACGCTGCGGCACACGCATCAAGCAAATTTTTTTCGGTAACGTTTTTGTTTATGACATCACGAAGTCTTTGCGTACCTGCCTCGGGCGCGAACGTCAAACCGCTCTTGCGTACCGTCTGCACTTTTTCCGCAAGTTCAATCGAAAAACTGTCGATGCGCAGACTCGGTAGGGAGAAACTTACTTTTTCGTTACGAAAGTCATGTTTCAAATCGTCAATCAATCGCGGCAGACAAGAGTAATCGGCGGAGCTCAACGAAGTTAAAGACAATTCGTCCCAACCGCTCGAATCAATCAGCCGCCGCGCAATTTTCCGTAAAGTTTCCTTTTTACGTTCCCTTACCGGTCTGTATGTCATACCTGCCTGACAAAATCTGCAACCGCGACTGCAACCTCTGAACAGTTCCAACATTGCGCGATCGTGTACAATTTCCATGAACGGCACAATCGGTTTGCCTACGGTGGGAGTTACGTCGAAATCTTTCACAACGCGTTTTAAAATTTTCTTCGGGGCATTCGGCTCGATAACTTTCATGCCGATAAAATTTCCGTCGGCGTAGAGAGGTTCATAAAAGGCCGGCACGTAAATTCCGCTAATGTTAATCAACATTTTCAGGAAGCCGCGCCGACCGCCCGACTTACCCGAATTTTTCCACGCGATAAATGTTTCGATAACTTCGCCGAAAACTTCCTCAGCTTCACCGACAATAAAGAAGTCAAAAAAATCCGCGACGGGCTCGACATTGTAGACGCAAGGCCCTCCACCGATAATGAACGGTTCATCTTCGCCGCGCTCGTTAACATGCAAATGTATCTGCGCCAAGTCTAACATATTCAACACATTGGAATAAATCATCTCATACTGCAACGAAAAGCCGAGGAAATCAAAATCTTTTATCGCGCGTTTCGATTCAAGGGCAAAAAGAGGCTCGTTGTTTTCGCGCAAAACTTTTTCGGCATCAATCCACGGCGAATAAACTCTCTCGCACAAAGTATCTTCACGCGCGTTGAGAATCGAATAGAGAATCGCAAGACCCAAATTGCTCATGCCGACTTCGTAAACATCGGGCAATGCCAAAGCAATTCGGCAAGCAACAGTATCAAAATTTTTCGTCACGCTGTTGAATTCTCCGCCCGTGTAGCGTGCCGGTTTTGTTAACTCAAAAATATTTTCCATTGAACTCTCCTAAAGTAAAAATTTCCCTCGTATATTAGCACAAGCCGCCGCGAAAGTGTATTAAATAAAATTTTACAAACTGAATTTATCGGCAGGGGAAAATTAGTTTTGGTAGTAATAGTTGAAATGTTTACTCAAATTTTTTGGGAGGTTGTAGTATATGGGTATATTGGGAGCAGCAGTAGTGCCACATCCGCCGATAATCTTGCCCGAAATAGGAAACGGCGAGGAAGAAAAAATTTCAGCTACCAAGACCGCCTATGAAGAAGTAGCGCGGCGAATAGTCGACTTGAATCCCGATACGATAATAATCACGACACCGCATTCTATTATGTACGCGGATTATTTCCATATATCACCGGGTGAAGTCGCTTCCGGCAACATGCAGCAGTTCAGAGCAAGACAAGTAGCATTCAAAATAAATTACGACGTAGATTTAGTGAAACAAATTTCTTTGGACGCGATGACAGAAAAATTTCCTGCGGGAACATTGGGCGAACGCAACCCCGAATTAGATCACGGCACTATGATTCCGCTTTACTTTCTTGAAAAAGCAGGTTTGGATTTCAAACGCGTAAAATTTTTGCGAATCGGTTTATCGGGATTGTCAAGAGCGATTCATTACAAATTCGGGCAGATAATTAACGCGGCGACTGAAAAACTCGGGCGCAGAATTTTTTTCTTGGCAAGCGGAGATTTATCGCACAAACTGAAAGCAGATGGCCCTTACGGCTATGTTGAAGAAGCTCCGTTATTTGACTTTGAGGTCATGAAAAATTTGAGCGCGGCCGATTTCTTCGGCTTGCTCACCATGGATAATACAATCTGTTCACGTGCTGCCGAATGCGGTCATCGTTCCTTTCAAATCATGGCTGGCGCATTGGACAGACGTGATGTCACGGCGGAAAAATTATCTTACGAAGGTACTTTCGGCGTAGGTTACGGCGTTGTCTGGTTTAATATCGGCGGCGAAAATCCTGCGCGTGATTTCGACAGACAATACGCGGAATATAAAGAAGAGGAATTGATAAAGCGTAAGGCGACGGAAGATGATTATGTCAAGCTGGCGCGTTACAGCCTTGAAACTTTTGTCAAGACAAAGAAAGTTGTCGCAGTCCCCGACGATTTGCCCGAAGAGTTATTTACTACTCGCGCAGGAGCCTTTGTCAGTTTGCACAAAGACGGTAATCTTCGCGGCTGTATCGGCACGACACAGGCATCGCAGGAAAATTTAGCCGAAGAAATTATTCACAATGCGATATCTGCCTGCTCGAGAGATCCGCGATTCGATCCCGTGACTGTCGACGAACTTGAGGATATCGAATACAGTGTCGATGTTTTGAGTCCGGCGGAAAGAGTTTTTTCCGTTTCCGATTTGGATGTCAAACGCTACGGGATAATCGTCGCCAATGGTACACGACAAGGATTATTGTTGCCCGATTTGGAGGGCGTCGATACCGTTCAGGAACAATTAGCGATAGCAAAACGCAAGGCAGGTATTCGCTCCGAAGAAAAAGTCTTGCTGTGGCGATTCAAAGTCATTCGGCACAAGTAAAAATTTTTCGGGATATGTAACCGCAAAAAAAAACACCTTCCTAATTCGAGGGTGCTTTTTTTATGTACACGTTTCGGAAAATTATTCTTCATCCATGGGATATTTATCCAAAAGTTTTTCGTATTCGGGCATCGGGAGCGGACGGGAGAAGTAATAACCTTGAATTGCGACTTCGCCCAAACTCGACACGTAGTCACATTGTTTCTTCGTTTCAACGCCCTCGACAACCACACCCATATTTAACGCTTCAACCATCTCGACGACGAACTTTAAGATGATTGCCACGCGTTCGGATTTTTCAAGCTCGCGAATAAATGCCATGTCAATTTTAATCGTATCAAGCGGCATATCTTTTAACATGTTCAGCGACGAATAACCCGAACCGAAATCATCCATCAAAACTGCGAAACCCATACTCTTGAACGTATGAATCATATCCCAAAGTTGCGTTTGATTGTCCGTGTAAGCACTTTCGGTTATCTCCAGCTTTAACATCCACGGTTCCAATTCGTATTTTGCCAACAGTAACGAAAGGAATTCGGGCAAATCCAAACTGTAGAAATTCAGACGCGACAGGTTGACGGAAATCGGAACAATCGGCTTACCTTTATCCAATAAATTTCTTTGGAATCGACAAGCCTCCTCCCAAACAAATCTATCTAGTCTGACGATAAAGCCGTTACGCTCGCACACGGGAATAAATTTGCCGGGGGAAACCATGCCGTGTATCGGATGGAACCAACGCACAAGAGCTTCCGCGCTGACGATTTTATTTTTCTTCGGATCGAAAATCGGTTGCAGGAAAATTGTAAATTGCCGTTCGTTCAAAGCGACTTCCAAATTGCCCGTTATCAACAATTCTTCAATCATCTCATCGCGCATCTTGGCATCATAATAGGCGTAACGCGTCAAGTAACTGCCTTTGATTCTCTTCAATGCCATACTTGCGCGGTCGCACATCTGTTCTATCGGCAAGTCGCGCTTCTCTACGGGATAAATGCCTGCGAAGAATAAAATGTTGTGGCTTATATGCAGTCCTTGAATTTTGCTATCAAGATTCTTGATAATTTCTTCGATATGCAATTCTTCGGAAGGTATGCACAATATGAAATGATCTGCGGTAGTGCGGCAACCCAATGCGGTTTTCGGATTCAATATGGACTTCAAATAATCCGCCGCCGTACACAAAATCAAATTGCCCGTTTCCATATGAAATAAATCGTTTATGATTTTAAAACAACTTATATCCATGCAAACTATGCAGTAATTGACATCGTAGCGTACACCCAAAAGCAATGATGCTTCTCTAAAAAAAGCCTCGCGATTGTAAAGACCGGTAAGCTCGTCAAATTTACTTCCGACCGTCGGCAAAATTCCTTCGGCTTTCAAGTTAATTCCCCTCCTCGGACTGTTATCCGTCATTAATCTCTCAACAGTATTCCACGCCGATAAATAAATCCCTGCTGTATTTTATCTAATGTTAACGATATTAGCGCGTTTCAATGACAGTAACTTTTAATAAAAAACTCCCTACGGGAAGCAGGGAGTCGATACAAAAAATTTTTCGTATTAACGTTTCGAGAACTGGGACGCCTTACGAGCTTTCTTGAGACCGTATTTGCGACGTTCCTTTTCACGCGGGTCGCGCGTAACGAAACCGGCTTTTTTGAGCGCGGGGCGAAGTCCCTCGTCCAATTCCATAAGAGCGCGTGTAATTCCGTGACGGATTGCGCCCGCCTGACCTGTTGTGCCGCCGCCCTTTACGTTGGCGATGACATCATATTTATCATTCATTTCGGTCAAAACAAGCGGCTGACGAACAATCAGCTCAAGAGTTTTGAGTCCGAAATATTCTTCCATGGAACGATTGTTGATTGTAACTTTTCCGTCGCCGGGTACGAGACGAACGCGAGCGACCGAACTTTTGCGGCGGCCTGTGCCGTAATAGCTTACTTGTGCCATAATATCCTCTCCTTAGCGCGATTCGATTTTAAGTTCTTCGGGTTTCTGCGCGGCATAGGGATGTTTACCGTCCGCGAAGACATGAAGTTTTCTGAACAAATCCGCGCCGAGTTTATTTTTCGGCAACATGCCCTTGATTGCGTGTTCGATGACGCGCTCGGGGAATTTTCTCATCCAATCGCCGGCAGTTTCGTATTTTCCGCCGCCGAGATAGCCGGTGTGATGGAAATAAATCTTCTTGCGAAGTTTCTTGCCGGTGAAGACAGCTTTTGCCGCGTTAATCACGATAACGAAATCGCCGGTATCAACATGCGGCGTGAATACCGGTTTATTTTTGCCGCGCAGGACGCTTGCAACTTGAGCAGCCAAACGCCCGACGGTTTTTCCTTCGGCGTCGACGATATACCATTTACGCTCAACGTCGCCCGCCTTTGCCATGTACGTATCTTTCATCAAAATTCCTCCATGACGACTTTTTATTGAACGCACGACGAAATTTCCTATTGTCCGGGGCTAATGGAAGCAATCGGCAAACCGCCATACTCAGGCGATTTTAATAGAAACTTTTGCGCCTGTCAAGTTTTAACGCGCGTCTTATTTAAGAAATTGCGAAAATGATTTGCTGCTTATCGATTCCAATTCATACGGTGTCTCCTGATACACGGAATAATTCAACCAATTGGCGAAGAGCAGATGAGCAACCGAACGCCATTTAACTATTGGCTCTCGTGTCGGGTCGTCATTGGGATAATAATTCTGCGGCACTTCGGGATTCAAACCTGCGCGGACGTCTCTATCATATTCCGTTTTCAAAGTGTTCGGATCGTATTCGGCATGACCTGTTATGTAAAATTGTCGCTTATCCAAATTTGCCACGGCGTAAATCCCTACCTCGTCGGATTCCGCCAAAATCGTCAGCTCGGGAATTTTTTCTATATCTTCGCGACGGATTTCGCTGTAACGAGAATGCGGCACATAAAATTCATCATCGAAACCGCGCAACAATTTTTCATGATGAACGCACAAATGATGTTTGTACACGCCTGAAATTTTTTTCGGCAGGAGATATTTTTGTATGCCGTAGTTATAGTACAAAGCCGCTTGCGCTCCCCAACAAATATGGAAAGTTGACCATGCATGCGTCTTACTCCACTCCATTATTTCCGTCAATTCCTGCCAATAGACAACGTCTTCAAAATCTATCAGCTCAATCGGCGCACCCGTTATTATAAAGCCGTCGTAATTGTTATTCTTGACGTCGTCAAATGTCCCGTAAAATTCCGTGAGATAATCGCGCGAAGTGTGTGACGGAACATATGTACGAGTGTAAATGAAATCTACTTCAACTTGTAGCGGAGTATTTCCCAAAAGCCGAAGCAATTGCGTTTCCGTTACGGATTTGAGCGGCATTAAATTCAGTATCAAAATTTTCAGCGGACGAATATCTTGCGAATAAGCGCGATCCGCATCCATCACGAAAATATTTTCGCTCTCCAAAATATGCGACGCAGGTAAGTTGTTTGGAATTTTTATCGGCAAAATTTTTCACTCCTCAGTCTAACGAATACCGATTAACCCATTGCTTGTTATTGTTGACGTAAGCGCGAAGACGAACAAGACCCTTATAATCGGGCTCGTCGGAACTTATCATGCGATAGTTACCGTCGTATTCGTCTTTTATCGGCTGCCATGAATTGTTCGGCGTCCATGTTTGACCGTCTTTTATTATTTCCGTGCCCTGCGTCAAATTTATTGCTTTCTTCATGAATCTTATTTCGGTTGTCCTGCCGGCAACATTTTTCGTAATTTGCCACTCCCAGACGATTAAGTTATTACCCTTCAAGCGCATTGTAGTTGTATCGGCGGAAAGGGAATTTGTTATGCCTTCGCTATCGGTGTACGTCCACAACTCTAACCAACGTTCCGATGACGGCGCGCGTTTTCTGTCGCGTTCGCCCATATTAAATACTTCATCCACGATTGCGCAGTAAAATTCTTCGTCGAAAGTTTGTGACGTAATTTCTTTTATTCTACCCTCACGCTTCGACCAAATGACTTCATCCCTTGCGTTATAAAAATCTTCGCTGACATATTGCAACGTGCGATTTTGCGGATTGACGCGAATTAATGCAAGACTGTATGTCAAATCTTTGGAATCCTTTACGAGTTTTCCGATGCCGTAATTTTTTATCGTTTCGTCTGCGCCCTCGTACGAATAAGTTGTCTTCGTCCAGCCCTCTATTTCTATCGCTACTTCTCTGCCGTCGTTCGTCACTACTTTTTTCGTCACGACAACCGTATCGGGATCGAAATATTTGCTGTACTTTTCATTTGAGTCGAGCCAATACCATTCGCCTTTCGCGGCCGAAACATTGGCGGCAGATATAAACATAATCATAAAAATTATTGCGTTGACCAAAATTTTTCCGAACAACGTAATCACTTCCCATCTTTCAGCAGTTGAGTTATCTTTTCGTCCAACTCAACAATGCCGATTTTTTTTTCTGCGCTTACACACATTGTTTCGATACCCGTTACTTCGCCGACCGACGCCGCCAAATTTTTTCCGCCATCCTCGTACAAATCCGATTTCGCTATCACCGCCAATATCTTTATGCCGGCTTTACGTAATTTATTTATCCACGCCATTTCCAATTCAAAAGAATCGTCTGTTATCAACATCAACGCAACTTCAACGGTCTGCGCAGATTTTTCCGCCGTCGATTCTTCCACGTCCACCCCGACTGTATCGACCAACATAACTTTCGTCACGCCGCCTATTTCCATCGCGCTGAACGCCGCATCTTGTTTCTGCCGAGTAAGCGCGTACATCAATGCGGATTTGCCGCTTTTACGCTTGCCGAAAATTCCAACCTGTTTCATTAGCACACGCCTCCTTTTTTTCGAGCTGTATCCGAAAATTTTTTCGTCGACACATTCCCGAACGTCAAGCGCAAAGATTTTTTTCACGCTCAATCGCAATTTAATTCTACACGAGTATTGTACTTTTGGCAATTTTTTTCGCTGTTTACTTTGAATATTGCGACAAGTCTACATGCGACTTTTAACTCTGCCCGGAACCAAAAATCTTCGTGCCAAAAATAATTTTCTGATATTATAAATCTAACTTCACAATCTCTAACAGGAACTAACAACTGACGAAAAACAAGCCGAGAAATATCTTAACCGGAGTTAAGATATCCTAACTTTTGGCTACGATATACCACTGCAGACAAAGCGCATATAAAAAAAGCACTCTCCTAAACTAAGGAAGGTGTTGCCGTGGTTTATATTATCCGATTTAAACGATATGACTTCCGATGCCGCCGTCGGAACGTCCACATGAATAAATCATGCGCCGCCGCAACAGTGGTAAGTAAATTCGCCGATATCAAAATGCTTACTGAGTTTATTACTGTTATCCTGCGCAGTGTTTACATTATTGGTGATTGGTTTATCGAAGGCAAGATAATCGGTTACACCTCTTGCGATAGCGCGGCAAAATCATCTTCACGATTTTTGAGTAAATGAGCATCATCGGCATTGCTATTTCCCCAACACCCTATATTTTCGTATTCACTGCGCAGAATGAATCTCTGCTTCACAACGGACTGCGCCTACCTGCGCTCATTTGCCGATTCTCGTTCAATTTGCCTAGTGCCGCATAGTATGGGAAATACCGGTGATTGTTAGTGCCACAGGGAGTTCCTTGGGCGATACCACCACCCAAACGAACGGCAGATTATTGCGCGATGTGCAATGCCGCAAATCTCAAGTACTCTGCCGTTCAGCATATCTTTGATACAAATTTTTGAATCCACTCTCGGAAACAAATTCGCATACTTGAAAGTCCTGTATTAACGTGTCAAACCTTAGTCATTGCCTCTCTCATACAGGAAAACAACATTTTTGGGCGAACATTTATTACATAAACAACAACTCGAGGGGAGGACTTACTCATGCCGGACAAAGCCTATATAGTCATCAACTTAAAATCTTTCTAAGCTTTGGTAGACCGGAAAGTCAAGAAGGTAAATGCTCGGCGGAAATATCGCGCCCAAAGGCATATTTTCACAGGCGAATTCGTTGACATAAACTACTTGAATGCTAATCCCTCCCTTGCCATTGAGGTCAAATCCGGTGGTATCGCTTATCGCGAGGGAAATTGGATTCAGATTAACCGCCATACCGGAGAGGAAAAGATTATCGACCCCTTGGGGCAAGCGGCAGAAAGCCAATATCATATTATCAATTTGCTACGCCGACGGTTGCCAAATCTCACGCCTCGTCCTATTGTGGGGAGAGCAACTTGGTTCACCTCAGTGGTATTGGATAAGAAACTTCCTTTGCCGCCGTCCGCCTCCCTGTCAATCTTGCTTGACGAATCAGACTTGGATAAGCCGGAGAAAGGAATCAAGAAAGTTTTTACTTTCTGGAAGGAAAATTTAGGGGCGTGGAAAACGGATATACCTCCCACTCAATTCATCCAAGTCATCAACACCCTTATGCCCACTTTTCACATTGCTCCCGCCATCAGCAGCATAATCCGTGAAAACAGTGAGCATTATGTACGCATGACAAGACAACAATCCGCTATCTTGGAATTCCTCGGTGAGCAGCCCAATGCAGCCATTCATGAGCCTGCGGGAACGGGAAAGACACTGTTAGCCGTTGAAAAGGCGCGTATTCTCTCACGCTCCGGGCATAAAACGCTTTATTTGTGCTTCAACGAATTTCTGTTAGAATCCCTTCGTAAAGCATATCCCAATGACCAATATATTACATTTCACAATGTCCGCACCTTGGGAAATGTAATTTTGAGAAAAGACGATATTCCTATCGAGAAAATCGTCGCGACTTTCGAGGAATATCTCGACAGCGAATACGATGATAATCTTTGGCCTTATCCCAATATCATTGTAGACGATTTGTCCGATACACTTTTGGAGCATCTTCCATATCTTATGGAAATTTCCGGCGGCGTGTTTTATATCTTTCATAATCGAAATCAAGCCATCATGAAAAAAGAGCCGTCCACGTGGATTGACGAACACGCCGACTGCCGCTTGGTGCTTTATCGGAATTGCCGCAACACCTCGGAGATTGCCCACATTATCAGCGGACTTGTACCGGTACAGGAAGAAAGATACATCAATAACATTCACGGAAATAAGCCGAAGAGCTTCGTTTACAAGAACGATAAGGAACTTCAAAACATAGCCGCCAATTTTGTCAAAGACATGATAAAGAACGGCCTCAAAGTAGAGGATATAGCCCATCCATCGCACGGATAGGAATCCACTTCATGAAGTCGCTACGCTTGCCGCTATTCCCCTTTCGGAAAAACGGGAGCCGGGTAAAGTATGGTTTACATCCATTCGGAAATTCAAGGGTCTTGAGGCGCAGGCGATTCTTATCGTGGATTTCCATTTCAGCGAAGTGGACAGCGAAATTTCACGGCGTATTTTCTATGTTGGTTGTTCACGAGCGAATACCTATTTGGAAGTGGCACTGTTTAAAGATACCGATGCAATAAAAAATGCCGAGCTTCTTCAAAAACTCGGCATGGGATAACTTTTGGTTTTTGTCTTTTAATCTTCAATCCACGCACTTTCGGTGCTTTCCTCTGTCGCCTTATCATCATCGCTTGTTGCGAAATTTCCCATCCTAGAGGGCAAATATAATTCTTGTAGGAATTCGGTAGTGGCTCGGAAAAGTTCCTCCCTGGTCATTTTGACGGGCGGGGAATTTTTTTTGTCATTGGCAGCCACATATGATTTTAATGTAGACTCAGCCACAATGCCATGATTTTGTATTTCCGACAGAATGACAAAATCGTAAGGTGAAAGCGGCTTTTTTTGCTCCAAGTAATCCCGAATGGCGCGAAACAGGAAGGGATGATATGTCGTTCCCCCTTGCGGATGCGCGTATTGTACATCAAGCAAACACAACAAACCCGACTGAAAAAATTCCTCGAAAGGTTTTCCTTCTTCCTCTGATTTGAGGCTTGGCAGGTGTATTCTGTTTAAATCAAAGCGGAACTTTCCCAGCAGTATTGAATCATCTTCATACTCGCGCGCGGGAAATACCTTTACCTCAACTTTTGAGCGTGATACCACGCCGTTTTCCAATGTATCCGCATTTGTGGTATCGCTGTTCACGAGACACAGAAAATATTCTCTGCCTCCGGCAAGGTGTTGAAGCCGCAGCCACTTATCGAGATTTACATCTCGGGGATGAATATAAAAGCGGTCGCGATACTTCACTATACCTGCTGTCAAATAAACATCTCCATCACGGGACTCAAAATCAAGCCCCGAAAGTATGCCGTCACCGTAAGTAGCATGGACAATGTGCAAAAATTCTCTGGGATAGCGGTAAGTTTCCTCAAGCATCTGAGCCGTAAGAATATCTCCGGCTGCAAATGTTATCTCGGTATAATCGCGAAATTCCATGACTCACCCTACCTTTTTCCGTCAAAGAAGGAGGACATTTCCTCGAAACTGTGATATTCCCCATTGGCTCTATCCGGCGATTGAATCTTGATGAGGGAGTATTGGGTATCGCCCTTACTGCCATAGCTGATTCGGACTTGATAAATGCGAAAACCATAGCCGTTTTTGGAGGGCAATAGGAAAATACACTGCTCGTTATCGTCTTTGCTGTGCAAGGTGGTTTTTTTAAGTGACTCGATAATGTGCCTGTTTATATCGTACTTGCTCCAGTATGTGTCTCGCGCCAACAGGAGTTCCAAATCGGCCAGACTCAAGTCTATACGTTTGTTTTTATCCAGTTCGAAGTTATAGAAAACATTGTTCTTTTGCTGACCGTAATTATCCTCGACAACGAAATGAATACGACGCCCGGAGATAAAATTATGCATTAAAATTGCTTCTTCGTTGGTCAAAGCCGGCTTTTTTTCGCCATCTCCGATTACTTCGTAGATTTTGTAAAGCATCCTCGGAGGAGCCATTTCAATCTCGGGTTTGATTTGGCTGAACTCTTTGGCCATAAGATAACGGATACTGCCCTCAATACAGGCAATTTTGAGTCTTTCTGCCTTTTTTATGCCATCGTCTGTTCCTGTTTTACGACGGATTTTTTTACCCGGAACAAATTCTTTCATCAAATCATGGAATAAAGTGATGTTGCACGATTGCCCGGAAAGCCTGAAGAAATTAATGTCTCGCAGAGTGTTGTTTTGGTAGCCTTCACTTAGCAAGATATTTAGCAATGCGTAAATGTCCGGGCAAATAATTCGAGTGATTTCCTTGATAGTAATGCTAATGTTTCCCAATGGGGCGATTTTTTTCTCCATGGATGCATCGGCATTTTTTCGTACGTAAAGGTAATAATCTTCCTGACCGCCAATGCAAATATTACGATCCGCTTCCTTGGAGAAATCCACCGAAACTGTGCTGGAGGATTTATAAAACTCAATTTTAATGGCTTCGGCCATTTGCCACAAATAGTTATAATTGCGGCGCATGTAATGCTTATCATCATTAAACTTGGCATCCGCATATCGAGTGGGAATATGTTCCTCGGCTGCATTGTAATCAGACTCAAACTTCTTGTATAATTTTTCCTTTTCGGTCAACAAGTTGTCTTCTTCATCGAGTTTGGTCATAATTTCAATTTCATTGTCCGAAAGTATTTCGAGCATATCCGGATTGGTTTTCCCCAGCAGATAAGCATCAATCTTTATTTTCAGCATCTGCAAAATGCGATAGGTAATATTGTTGCCGCCGAAAGCTGAATCGCCGTTTTCAAAGCTGGTCTTGACGGAGAGGATTTTTTTGCCTTCGCCGATACGAGCAGCGGTTTGACTGTACTCACATTTCGCCAAATCCGTAGTTCCACCGCCGCAATCGATGACAAAGACAGTTTCCTTGCTCCCCTCTTTCATATCCTTAATACGCTTGGCAATATGGTTATATACGATGGCAATGCCCTCATCCAAACTGGAATCGTCATCCAATACCGAATAGCCGTCTTCCTTGGGGAACATTTGGCGCATTTTGCTAAGAAAACTATCTTTAAGTTTCACGGGCGCCGAAAAATGAAGATATCTGAAGTGTGCATGGAAAAATTGCTCCGACAAGGAAATGACATGTCTAAGGTATGCTTTGATGACATCCTCTCGGCGTACTTTGCCGTTATTGCCATGGGAATCAAATATATCCTCTTCTTTGTCGATATCGTTCATCCAGCTTTTAATTTCGTGGAAAACGGTGGCTCTGCTCTCAAAATGGTCTGCAAGTATACGCCTTTTAGCCTCGTAGCCAAAGGCATAACGAATAGGCTTTCCATCTTCGCATGAATCAATATAAACCAACGTCGGAAACATTTTTTTCGTTTCAATTCCGGCAACATCGGGGAATTCAACAATTTCCGGCTGATTTGCCTGTTCGTCCAATATGCCATAACTGCCGGCAGTCGTGTTGCTGGTGCCAAAATCAATGCAAAGAGTCCGTTTGGCTTCTTCCAGTTTGCGGAATCCAATCTCACATTCCACCGCATAAAAGACTTTAGCATTTTCATCTGTCGGGAATAGGATAATCTCGTGTTTGCGGTTCTTTTGAACGGTATTATAATCGATATCCTTGTCTGCAAATACCAAGCGCGGCTCTTTGCGTGTTCCTTCCAAATGTCCTACCGCCACGGTTTTGCCAAAATGAGTATTGAAAAGTGCCGCTTTGCCGTAAGAAATACTTGGCGCATTATCCCTGAGACGCAAGGAAAAATTATCCTGCGCACGCACAGGAATATTTTCCGTGACGACAAAATCAGAATAGCTGATGGAGACTGTCTTTTCTTTTTTCCACGTCTTGTACAGGTTATCCATAGCCTCCACGGTCAAATGTTCATCATTAACATCTATGGTTACTTTCTCGCTATCTTTATCGTTATTGGATTTAGTCGAATCATCAGCAGCTGATTTTTCGACTTTGGAATCGCTCTCAGAGCCGCTGTCTGCTCCCTCGGTAATACCCAAAGTAAAGACATCAAAGAAGAGTTCTATGTAATCTTTTTTAGCCAGCTTGCGGAATCCGTTTTCCGCATATTCGATGTTCGCATCTTCGAGACACTTCTTCAAAAATTCTACCACACTATCGCCGGGGGTGGTTTTTGCCATGACAAAATCACGGAAGCTCGATTCGGTTTCAAAATCAAAGCCATCTACATCAAGCTCCAAATTCATCATGCTGTCCTTGATTTTCTTAAGTTCCAGCCGCTGTTTGCTTGTCGGCTTGCCGCCGGTAAGCAGGAACGACCAATCACGCTTTTTCTGTTCGTCCAATTCTTTGTACCTCCTTTATGATTAACCTAAAACAACATTATATTTTTTCCATGATAGCGGGAATTGCCGTTTGGAAGGTACTCTCAAGTTCATTCATATTGCTTATGGTGTAATAAAGACCACTGCCGGCCAAATCACGCAAGAAGTTTCTGTTTATACTGCTCCCCACGCCAATGGCTATGATTTTAATACCTTTTTTCTCCAACTGCCTTGCTTTGCTCAATGTTTCGCCCGGATCGAAAGGATCACCGTCAGAAACCATAATAATAACCTTACTGTTCGGACTGTCTTTCAATGCTTTTTCAGCCTCCCGAAATGCCGGAAGCATATTAGTTCCACCTGCGTCGACTATGTCCTCAATTTTTTTACACAAAACGCCCTTATCATGACCGACCGGATACAACAATTTGGAATATGTTTCAAAAGTAATTAACCCCAAACGATGAACCGAAAGATCGATAATCTTATCAATTAGGGCAAAACAAGCTTTCTTGGCTTCACGCAAAGGCGTACCTACCATACTGCCGGAATTATCCAGAAGCAGCATAAAATCAATGGGAATTTGCCGTGCCTTTATGACAATTTTCTCGTTTTCTCGAATCAAAATTTGTTTACGCACATGGGTTTCCATATCCTCTGCCGTAACCTTTAGCGTCTGGTTTTTATCGTAACTAAAAGTCACATTAATAATCGGTACGCCTTTCGGTGCGGGACGAATACCCTCTAAAGTCATACCGCCGTACAAATCATGGCTTTCGATATCGGCAATATTTTCGGCATCACTGCCGGCTTCATAAATGTTGATATCCACCGTACTCTGATTATCAAAGGTAGTAGTATAGGGGCGAGTGGATTCGCAGGGATAAGACTTACCTTTCTCGAGAATTTTCGAGAGGACATGATTGCCATTATCGTCTACAATGTCGACACCCATGGAATGAGAAATAATATCTCGGAAACCGCCTACAGCGGCAATGCCGCTAGCTTCATGATCGGCCACGATGCAAGCGCCAATAACAACAAGGGTATCAAGGCTGAGCTCCGTATCCGTCTGCTTCCGGACTATTTTTTCCACTTCCTCGCGAATACGTGGGATGTAACAACTACCACCGGCAAGAATAACGCTGCCGATGCTGTCAATTGAAAAGGGTTGACGATTTAAGAAGTTCTTCAGACGTGATGTAATTTTGTCATAAAGTTCCCGACAAATATCATCAAACTGGTCGCGATCAACAATAATGTCAAATGTATAATTCGATCCCTTATACGGAAAGAGATTGGGAAGGCTGACTTCTTCATCCATGCTTTCAGACAATTCTTTCTTGGTGCTTTCAACTGCAGCGCGCAGACGCCCTTGAAGAGAACCGTAATCATTTATAGATAAGCCGGAGGCGTCAAGGGATGAGAAATCCATGCCGGTTTTTTCGCCCAAACGCTCCAAAAAATATTTGTAAAGCAGAGAATCGAAATCATCGCCGCCTAAATGATGATCGCCGTCGGTGTCGATAGCGTTATATTCCCCCGCTTGGGGATTGGCCTCCAAAATACTCAAATCATAAGTGCCGCCGCCAATATCAACCACCAACAGTTTGCCGTTCAGTTCTTTGGTGCGCCCTGCCGCCACAGCCGCCGCCATAGGCTCGGTGATAATGCGAAGAACTTCCAGTCCTGCCCGTTCGCCGGCTTTTGTCGTCTCCGTTTTCTGTTTGCCGCTAAAGTATGCCGGCACGGTAATAACAGCCTTGACGATGGTGTCTTTTTCTTCCTTTTTGAGTTTTTTAAGCACCGTAGCTTTTACTATCCGAAGAATCTCGGTGGCAACATCCGTGGGATTCAGTGATTTTCCTCGCATTTTCCATTTTTTATTGGGATCTCCCATAAAGGTTTTTGAGGAGCGAATGAGATTGTAGGGATCTCCTTCGCCCTTGACTCTGGCTTCATGCCCAATAGTAAAGCTGCCGTCCGGTTCTACATAAAGCATGGAGTGCAACATTTTATCGCCGTCGAATTTGAACAACGTCGGTTTGCCTTTTTTCATGTAGCAAGCCAGCGTATTCGTGGTGCCTAAATCAATTCCTATCGTAACGGTTTCCATAAAATCTGTTCCTTTCAATACACTTTACTTCGTACCATCATCGTCATCATAATTGTTCTCCTGTACTTCATTTTCCTCGACTTGGGCAGGAGCATCAGATTCGGTGTTTACGTTACCTTCATCGCCTTGCAACTGTTTTTTGAGTCTGTCATTTTCCTCTTCAAGCTTCAGCCGTGAGTTATGTTCTTCATCGTATTTGCTCTTCCATGTGGCAGTTTCTTCATCGGCGGACTTGACTTTAGCCGCGGCATCTTCTTGCGCCTTTTTGATTTGTGCCTCGGCATCCAGCTTGGAGTTATACAGTTCATCATAACCATCCAATTTATCATGATTTAACTGCTTTTCCTCTTCAAGTCTCTTGCGTTCCTCTTTAAGTTCCTGGAGGTCTTTTTCAAATTGTTTTTTTGCCTCTTCGAACGAATATTTGTCGTCCGCCAAGCGTCTTTTCTCGTTCTCAACTTCGGAAGTCATTCTTTCCAAGGTCTTTAGACTATCATCGAGATCCTGCATTTTTTTGCCGTAATCATTAATTTCATTGTCTCGATAGTTACGGAGGTTGTCAATTTTCTGCCCCAAATTACGCTCCAGGTTTTTAATTTCGCCTGCCTGATTATTAATGACGTTTTGAAGCGACTTGATTTGATTCAGTAAATCTTCGTTTTGCGATGTACAATCGTCATATTTGGTATGCCACATATCAGCTTCTTTGGAATATTCTTCTGCTATAGTGGTCAATTCATCCAAAATCCTGTACCCGTAGCCCTGTAAACTTTTCAGATCTTCACTACGACTGTCGTCCATTTTATCTACCTCCCAATTCTTGTGGCTTTATTTCTTGCTGATTTTCTTAACTGCCTTTTTCGATTTTTTAAGGAAGTCGGCACGTCGAGCATTGCTTGATTATTCTTGTCTGCAAAATACTCTTTCATTTGCCTCCGAGAGTTTTCACGATTTCCTACAAGTTCATTTAGTTCCTTTTTTTATCATATATTTTCCTCGCTCTGTAAATCGATAATTTGTTCCTCAACTTCGATTGGGTTATTTTCGCCGGCTCTCATCTCCGAGAATATCATGCGAAGATGACCGCTGTCGACCAATTCCATTTCCAGTAAGATTCCGTCCTTGGCCTGGTAGAGATTCGGGCGGACGGTAACCGATCCTGCATATATCGCGCCATCTTTACCGCCGATTTCCACATTTTCGGAATCGGCAAAGCTCTGATAAACAGACACTTTATAATTACTATCCGTAAGTTCCTTCCATGGCAAAGGAATACGCTTGGTACGCACGCCGTAAGGTGGAGAGTAATCAAGATACTTCTTGAAGGACTGTCCTTTGGCAATGCCGAGGCTGAAGGGAGTATTGCTTATGATTTCGATGTCATCGCTTTGTTCCTGACGGATGGCAAGATAATGCGCAGCTCCGGCGGCCACATCCGCTATGGCTTCTTCCTCCCATTCGTAATCATCGCTATCAAAGACATCGGCTCCGAAATACTCCGTCAGAATGTCGAGCACATATTTCATACGAGAAGTACCGCCAAAAGTTTTAACCTGTGTGACTTCGTTTTTGTTCAGATATGTTTGACTGAAAAGCTCATCCAAAAGGGCGTAAATCTTTTCTTTGAGGTTGTGTCTTTCAAACAGCGACACCATTTCCCGGCTGGTAAGTTCAAATTCGTAAAATTTACTGCTGCCATAGAATGTGCAACTTTTTTTTGAGGAAGAATTATCATCTTCAAACAATTTTTCTTTCAGGCTTGTCACCAAGTCACAAAGTTCCCGGGTGGTTTTAGCCTGATCCATGGTGTCATCGTTAGCCTTTATCTCCTTAATTTCCGCTGCATATTTCACGGAGATTATTTCGGATAAAATAGCCTCGTCAACATCTATGCCGCCGTAAGCGAGACCCGCCGACGCCAATTCTTCGATGCGGATACCATCGTCATGCTCAACGGACAGCAAGCTCAAATCAAGGGTGGAGCCGCCAAAATCAAAAATGAGCACATTGGCATCTTCATTGTCATCAAACAAGTCATAAAGGGAGAACATTGCGGCGAACGGCTCGGTAATCACGGCCTCCACGGCAATGCCGGCCGTTTTGGCTGCCTGATAGATGCGGCTCCTTTGAAGTCCCGATGAACAAACGGGAACGGTAATCACGGCATTAAGGTCGTTTAATTCGCAATTAAGCTTCTTACAAAGCCTTTCGCCAATGCCGTAAAAAATGTCTGTGGCAGCTTCTAAGGCAGACACATCTCGCTGCAAATTTGGAATATTTTTCGACCATTCCGTGAGTTCCAATTTTCGTTTCACATATTCCACGCTGTTTTCCGGATCTTGCTCGTCTTTGGCGGGGTCGCCGATTTTCTTCTCTACCTTTTTATCGCGTGTTATGTCATAAAGCACAACATTTGGGATGTAGTTTTGTTCTACATTTTGGGAGAGGCTTACAATACGGGCACCCTTCCCACGCCAAACTGCTGTTTTGATATTACAGGCACCAAAATCAATGCCGACAAATTTAGCCAATTGTTTTCACTCTCCGTATTTCAGATACACAATTCGTCCGCGCTTGCGTATGGTTTCCGGATTGCCGTCATCATTTTCGTAATACATGAAGTAAGGCAAAAGCTCCACTTCGTCAATCTTGCCGTCATCGGCAGCCACATCCGTGCGCTTGGCGATTGGATGCTCAATATTGGGAAATATTTCCCTCTTAATCTTTATACCGGGCACAATCTCTTGAGTGTAAATACCGTGCTGCGACAGGTAGTCGTTTATTTTTTGCAGAAAATCATTATATCCGACAGCCGATTTACCTCCACGGTAAATAGCTATCAAAACATTATCCATTAGGTTGTTGCTTAAAATCTTGAAAAATTCGTTGGTAATTTCTTCCGATAACTCATCGGCGTCACAACCATCAAAATTAAACTTGCCGTAAAGTTTTTCCAAATCGTCCATGCACGATTTAAGATTTTTCATGAAGCTCGTTCGAGCAGGTTCCTCAATTTTTGACTGGCTCAAATATGTAATCAAGCTATCCATATTTTGGATACTCTGTGCCAAATTTTCTTTCGCAGATTTTCCGTCGCCATGGAAATAGGCGACAGGCGTCGAAATCTTTGGCAACGAAAAGGATTGTATCCAATAAGTTTGCGACTTTGACGGGGGCGGTATGTTATCTTTTTCTTTGCTCGGCGTTCCAATCTGTGAAGTGGTAGGCTTTTTTTCTTCGCTCGGCGTTCCAATCGATGGAGCGGTAGGCTTTTGCACCGGCTCCGACTTTACCGCTTCGGAAGTGCCCGAGGAGGGTGTGACCTTTTCGGGGAGATTTGCGGAATTCTGTTGCAGAACGGTTAATTTTGGGGCAGTATCTCTGTTTGGATTTTCCAGTTTGGTTATTCGTTGTAACAAGAAATTAAGTTTGGCGTTGATAGCGGTAATCTTTTGTGATTTGATAGTGAGCTCTTTTTTTAGATTTTCAATCTCGAGATTTTGTTTTTCGATTTTATCCGTTAATGCCCTATTATCATCGGTATGCAAAATAGTCGGAACAGGTGGCGTATTCCCTCGAAACTCCACATTCCATAGTCGCGAAGCAAACTTTTGTTGTTCAGAACCCAATTGCCCAATATCTTTTTTAACTTGCTCAATATCTTTTTGAATCTGATTGATATTGTTAAGGGGTGATAAATCAATATTAGGTACATCCGGCTGCGCCTGCGTATTATGGTTTTTCAGGTTGTTCTCAATAGTATTAAGACGATTATTCCATTTGTTTTCAAAAATTACCTGAGAACGGCTGATTTCCTCATAGATATCCTGCCGAAGTTTATTTTCTATATCTTTCCCAATTTCCCCGAGAATCCTTTTAAGATATTCGTTAACCATCGGCTCAACCAATCCACTGATATCATCCTGAGTATTGGCATTCGGGATGCGCTGTTCAATCTCAACGACTATTTTATCGAAAGTATTTTGGGAGTGAAGTACAGTCCGAGTAATAAAACGGGCTAGGTCATCATCATCCCAAAAAATCCATCTCAAACCCATTTACCATCACCCCTTTTTCTTGTCTTTGCCAAAAACAATACATACGCCCTTCAATATAAGTTCATCAGTGTTGTCATACTCATCGTGATAAGGAATAAAATGGGGCATTACCTCAATCTCGTCGATTTTACCCCACCGAGCAGATGCCGTTGTTTCTCTTATAAAAGGTGTTTCAAACCATTTGGCGTTTTCACGCACATCCATGCCGGAAACTATGTCTTTACGATATACGCCGATTGAGGATAAATAATCTTCCATTTGTCTTTCAAATGGTTCATAGAACACCTTTTCCTCGCCTTGGCTGTACTTCATGCCGCTGTGGCAGCCACGAAGCAAATCCCACAAAACATTTTTGACAAACTTTCCCGTCTGTTGCGCTGTTTCATAGCTGGTTTCCTCGTTTATATCACATGGCTCCTTGAAATGCTTGTCCACATAATTAGGAATTTTGTCAATAGCGTTTCTAACAGACTTGGCAAATGGAGCCATGTTGCTTTTTTTCAATAATGTATTGAATTCGGAAAGACAATCCGAAAGACGCGAAGTATTCTTCAATGACTTTACATATTCATGCCAGGCATCGGTGCTGTTGATATCAAGAGGCTTAAAATTTTCTTCATCTTTATTATCTTGATTACCGCCATTATATTGATTAACGCCATTATATTGATTACCGCTATTATCTTGATTACCGCCATTAAAAAAATTCCGCAGTTTTTTTAAAAACGATTGTAGGCTGCAATCACCGAACATTTCCTTTAATCGGTTTAAAAGATTCTTTCGATTCTCCACGGAATTCACTCCCAATCTTGTTCGTGCTTTATCGACAAATTTCCGCTGCCATCCTTGATAACATTCCCCGATTTATCCTTGGCTGTGGCGTTAATCTCAATGTTACCGTCTGTTTTCACATCAAAGCGAACTTCAATTTCGGTGTCATTTTTCTTAAGTCCGTGCGGAAGTTTTACCGTCAGTATATCAACTTGCTCCATACCGTCCTGATCCGTCCTGGTCATGCCGGGATAATTATCAACATCGTATTCGTAGTAGGGAATTTTGTATTCTTCCTGTCCATCGTGATCGAGAAAGAAAGTCCGGCTGCCGGAGGCCGGCAGAGGAGTATTTTCTTCGATAATCATTTGAAATTTATTGAACACTGTGCCCTCTTTCGCCTTTGTTCCGATTTGCGTATTGGTGATAAGAGCAATCTTGTTCAGTTTTTCCACCCGTTCGGCGATAATTGCCGCACCGCGGGAAATAAGAAATGTGGCATTCGTAGCGGGGTCAATTTCCAAATGAGGCAGTTTTTCCTTCAAAGCAGTCCGCGCCAAAGGTACATTGGAACTTCCTCCGGCCATTACCACCGTATCAATTTTCTCGATACCTTTTTCGACAGCCTTGGCAAGAGTTTTTTGTACGATATCCACTGTACGTTCTATGTCGGGGCGAATCATGTCCTCAAAATCATCCCGCGAGAGATATGCCTCGAAAATCTTTTTTTCGCCGCCAAATATCAGATACAATTCATTTTCGGTTTCAGTTTCATCCGACAAAGCCTCTTTCATTTGATTGGCCTTGCGGCGTATTTCGGCTATGTTTTGTTTATATTCGAGGCGTTCTTCCCCTTCCAAATCTTCCGCATCCTCATCGCTTTCCGGGAAACTGATGGCATAATAATCCTCAATGCGTTCGATAAGATAGCGCATAACTCGTTTCGTCAGAAGATTTCCGCCCAATTTGTTATCTCCGCCTGTGGCTATTTCTTTTAAACTGTCCTGTTGTCTTTGTACTACGGACACATCAAATGTGCCGCCGCCAAAATCATAGACTAAAATAGTCGTGCCCGGTTTGTCGAATTCGGCATAGTTGTGCAAGTAATCGGTAGCAGCTGCCGTCGGCTCCTTGGTGAGTTTTACGTCCATACCAAAATCTCGGGCAGCCCGTTTGATAGAACCTTTGGCCACCAAAGAAAATTTAGCCGGCACTGTAATGACCGCTCGTTCAATTGTGCCCCCCAGACTGCCAAATTCCTTGAGCAATGTATTTTCCATGCCCTTAATAATCTTTTGTAAAAATTTCTTGGCCGCTTCTCTGGACTTCAACTTGAATTGATCGCCGTTTTCTGCCGTTACCTCATAGACATATTCCGGGTCGGACAGGTGTGATTTGAAATTGGCTACTCCCGCCAAAGGGTGAATTTCAGCTTCAGTAACAGCAGTTCCCCCAATGTCCCATTCATCTTTACTCTTAAAATAAAGCACTGATGGAATAAGCTTTTCACCGTCATATTTGAGTTGCTTCAGTTTGCCCAGTTTCTTTCCGGTATAGGAAACAATAGTGGTTGTAGTACCAAAATCAATGCCGATTTCCTTTCCAATAATCTTATCCATAATCATAAATCCTTTCCTGCGCCATAAAGCCTAGTGCCATTAATGTGCATGGTTTGTCTTCGCCCGATAATGCCGAAGGGATAATGCCAATATATCTGCCATTTAGCTGTGACATCGAGGAACAAATCCGCAAGCAAAATCATGCATTCCTTGTCGACATCATTTTCTTCCTGCGCAAGATAAATCAAAAAAACAGCATCGGGCTTATAAAAATACATTCCTGCCTGTGGGAAAATGCCCTTAACCACTTCGCGAAAATATAATCGGCATCCCTTGGATTGTTCTTGTTTTCTCAAGAAATCTAATACCGTTTGTTTGCGATCGCGGCTCATATTGTTAAAGATAGTCTTGATACGTTCGCCATATTTCCCACTTAGCAAATTAATTTCAAGTTCATCATCGAGAATTGACGCCGATGACAGTCCGCTGATTCGGTCTGCATGTACGAGAATGTGCAACAGGCAATTTGTCAATGCCTTCATTTTTTTTCTGTTGCTTGCCCACAAATCTTGACGCTTCAAAAGAGCCTTGAAAACACCGGAAAATCGTGGAAGGGGATTTATAACGACATGGTTACCATTACGAAGACTGATTTCGTCGGATGGAGTAGATTGCTTCATAGACAAATCTAATTCATATTGTGTAATGGGGTTATAATTTCGCCACAAATAATCCATTACCTCACCCCCACCCATTGGAATTCGGGATATCGATTCTCTAAAAAGGAAAGTACATAGCTGGCATAATCCGTAAGGAATTTATTGCTACCGGTAAACTTCAAGCAACAAATTGGGAACTTACGCCTAGTCTTATAAAGTGATTGTTCGCGCCGACTATTTACAATTCCATACATAAGTTCACGATTATAGGGTTGAATGACATTGAAATCCTGACATCCCTCATCATAAATTCCTTGAAAACTGCAAATCAAATTCTTTTCCGACATTTTTAAGCCGTACAAGATACGCTCAATATCCCCTCGTGTACGCAATCTTTCCCCGGTAAAACATATATATTCGGCTTTATAACCATAATTATGGAAAACACTGTTATCGGAAAAATTATTATCCTGAGTTTGAATAATGCGTATTGAAGTACACGGATGTGTCAGTTGTTTTTTTGTAATAAGCGTTATTGTTTGCCGTTCTTCATCTTTTTTGGATGTTATTTGTGCGGTCATGACATTTTTTAAATCATCATCGTCCGGGCAAATAAATTCGTTTGCTCTGAGGTTTCTAAACTCATAACGATAGATTTCATTGTCTCCGTAAGGAGCAAAAAATGAAGTATTCTCGTCATCATCCACGGTGTACTGCGGCAATGGCACTATTGCGGTTTGAATATTCCACATAAGTCGCTTATCGGTTACGAGTTTTCCTTTGAGTTTGTTCTCCTCTAATAAATACGGAGTCATATCGTCAATATTCTCTTCCAATAACTCAGCTACATCGACATATTGCCGAGGAATTTGTATCTTTACCGCACGTCGGCTGTATGGAGAGAAGATTACCGGTCGTTTGATTTGATAGATATCCGCAGTATTAAAGAGGATGCGCTCATCATTTACATAGTATAAATCATGAGCAAGCCGGTAACGAAATGGTATTTTCTCCCCTCGAATATCAACATAGCCGCGATATGGATATTCGTCACTATATTCGTCTGAACAAAGGTTAACTGTCTCCTCATAGGAGCAATCTAAAAAAAAATTTCCCGTTATGTCGATAAGTAACGGTTCGCCCAAAAGGTTATCTGTCTTGTCAAAGGATAAGCTACGAAATCCGGCCATATCGTGAATTCTGTTCGTCGCAACCAGTGCAGTTACAATATTCCATTTAGGACTCCACTCACAATCAAGATTGGATTTTTCCTGCAAAACATTTTGTCTTATTTCTGAAAGAACCGAATCATTTCGGGTTATGACAGATTTCATAGTCTCTTGCAGGATTTTTTTCCAGTCATCGGGGATATCCGATTGCCCTATTATTTTTTCTAAATCGTCACGTATCGTTTTCATCTGTTGTCCCTCTAGCCAATATTTACCACCGAACCATTTAAAGAAAGGTGATTTCCTTTGGCTTCAATATTGATTTCGCCATTTCCGGTGATATTTATTTTCCCTTTTGATATTAGACCGATTTCCTTACTTGATTTTCCTATAATCCCCTGTTCATTCCAAGCCATCTCGTTGTCGTTTGATTTTATATAGCTTCCTTTATTCGTGAGCAAAAATTCCGTCTTTCCTTGCTGCAAGGTTATTTTATCTTTTGTTAATGTTATCTTGCTTTCGCCAACGACAAGTTCGATTTTCTCATTATCCAACAAAATAGTATTGTCCCCGGAAGCAATTTTTAATTCCTTTTCCCGAAGAAATATTCGCTGTTTGGTATTGTTGCCAATATATTTTTCGGACACATTGCGGCACTCCTCGGCCAAAGTATTCTCACGCAAGGCGGCCGTTGCATATATGCCCTCATTGGAAAAAATCACGTTAACCATATCGCCGACATCAGGCAAAAATACAATCCCGCCGGATAAGCCGGTATAAGGACTTTGATAAGATATCCACAGTCGCTCCCTATCCATATCTTGCACATTGACACCATCAAATGAAACTTGAATTCGCCCCATATTTTTTTGGTCTTTATTATTTTCAACTTTGCCCTTAAGGTACAACGTTTTTTCAAGGTGCGGCAACTTCGATGCTTCATATTTCCACGATACATAAGGTTCTAATAGATAAGTGAACTCATAGATTTCATGAACAAGATTGATTTGCAGGTCACAAATCACATATTCATTGGCTTCACGAGAAATTTTAGCTTTGGAACCAAATGGTAAATATTTTTTTGTTGTTATTGCAATTATGCGTTTCCCGTTTCTTGATTTGGAAACCGTATAACGCAAAATGTCTTCGGGTTTAATTTCATGTGTCATATCGGAGATTGTTTCCGACAAAACGATGCCGCCTTTTCCGGATTTTATATCCTCTACCCAAAGCGGAATACCCATATAGCCTGCGATTCTCTTTAGGAAAACAAAGTTAGTTTCTTGATTTTGCAGAACGGGCAAAGGGTATTTTTGCGAGTTTAACGCCGGTGACAATTTCAAATCGGAGACTTCTAAAGTCAGTTTGGACGCAGAAAGAATATCGCCCATTTTTTTGTCGGGATTTTGCCAGATGCGTGTATACGGCTTTTCATCTTCCGCTACAGAAAGAGAAACGGCGCGAACATCAACGGTTGTGGAATGGAGCAGTTTGGATACTTGAATCTCCTCAATTTTGCCGCAGAAAATGCACTTTTCTTTCTCCCCATCCTCCCAAACAATTTGGATTTCTTGTCCGGTCTGTTTTAGAAGACGAGTTTCATCACATTCGCTAACGGAACAGGAAAAAGTACAAATGCTATGTTCCCCACAACTTTTCTTTATGTTGAATTTTGTAAGATAGAAGATATTTTCAAAGCCGCTGATACGCATCCGGCATAACCTCTCTCCTTATTAACCCCTACGTGCCCAATCCCATTCAGATGGCCAATCTTTTAAAACTTCAATTTTATCCATGTTATCCTCTTTTTGAGTTAAATACAGTTCAAATCGATCTTTACCATTTGTACCATCAAGCACATATACTTCACGATAATCAACAATAAACACATTTTTTATAGAATAAACTCTCAGAAAACTGTTATCGGAACCTTTGACGGCGATGCAGATATTGCGATATTGTGTATCGGAACTATTGTCACGAGCCCACTCGCTCAACTTAAGAAATTTTCTCATCAGTTCGGGCTCATCACGGGGAATTACTCCCTTTATCTCAATTTTTGCCAGCATTCCGCTTGATTTATTCCTGACGTTATCATCAATCGTGTCAAAAAAGATATCGACACTTTCAATAATCTTTTGCTCATCGTTCGCGCTATCGTCATGATTATATTGAATATCAACATCTTTGCCTATCAGAATCAAATCTTCAGGTTCTTTATCCTTCGTAGCAATGGCGATTTTAAATCCTTTCATAAAATTAATCCTCCTTTATGATTTTTGTTCAACGGCAATTTCAAGGTTATCCAAGGCAGCCTCCAAGGCCGAGAGTTTGATTTTTAATTCGGGATTGCCTGTTTCGGGGTTATCCTCCAAATGAATGTCCTCATTGTCGTGGAGAAGCAAGTTGACATCGTTTGCGTGTTCCTTGCCATCGGCGCACCGTTTCCATTCGGCTACAATTCCGTCAATGAATTCCCGTTTTACGCCTTTACGGCTCTTATCTTGCACACGGTTGTAGACGGCGCGCATATAATCTTCTACCAACGTGGCGTAAATGGGACGATACACATCGCTGCCGGGACTCTTATACAAGGTATTTGCGATATAAATATATGTGTTCTGAATGTCACCCATTTCGTCACCGGAGAATACGAACCCCAAGCGATCTCTGTTAATTTCATTTCGCAAGTCCTCGTTTACATCAAAATCCGATTCCTTATTGAATTTGGTCACGAGTTTCTGACGCACGGTAGTATTTTCAAAGTCAATGCGAACGCAGGGCAACTGATGATGTACTTGAAGACCATGTTTTTCCAAATAAGATGGTTGCTGACATCCTATCAGAAGACCGCCGGCCACATATGCTGCATCGATATATACACCGGGAATAGCAAGTCGTTCTGCCTCGTCGAAAAGCTTGATGTTTCTTGGACGAGTAAGCGTGAAGTTGGGATAAGCATACACGGCGTGTTTGTTTTTCACGTTCGACAAGCTGTCACGTTTTTCTTCCACATATTGAGGGGTCATCAGAAAACCGTTTTTATCATTGGATTTGAAACTAAATACCGTCATGATTCTGGCATCGTCCATGATTGGTAAAAATTGCCGAAGTTCATTCATGTTGACGCTTTTTGTGTAATTCGGTTTTACACTGCCGCTGTCGACGGAATCACCTCCCAAGATATCCTCATCGTCATCCTCGTCTTCGTCGTCCGAGAGCCCCTCTGATACGCCGGGAACGATAGCAAACCATACGCGATTACCCACGGAATCATGACCGACTCGATTTATGAAGCGAGCAAATGATTCTTTACACTCACGCATTAAAAGACTCACGGAGCAATTGGCAATAATCAAGCCATCAGTCAATTCTCCTTTTGAGGTGGCGTGATCGAACAGAGCCTGCATTCCCAATAATTTCTGCACTGTTTCGGTCATGGCTTGGATAAACGCAGCCTTGGCATTTTGGAATGTCCTTTCATAAGACTGTTTTTTTACGAGATTGATGTCCTGCTGTTTACGCACTTCTGCCAAAGACATTTCGACAGAGTCACTCGCAGCGTCAGCCGTTGTTAACGGTGCATAAGTGGCAACCACCAAACTACGCACAAAATCATTTTGGGATTTAACTCGCTTTGCATAATCGTTCTCTATAATATCAGACAACAGTTTACGTTCCCCACCTGCGATTTGCTTGGCAGGAAGTTCCTCTATCGTATCGGTCGAAGACTGAATTTGAATGGGAGCTATGTCGAGAGTGCCATCTTCCTTGAAAAAAGATTTGTAACCGCTGGCAATTTGCAAGACTTCGTCTTCGTTTCTTCCGGCATTTTGCGTCAACAATTTATCGGCGGCATTAATCTTGGTATCCAAGTCTGCCATGGCAAGAGGCAGAAGGTTAATCACTGATTTTCCGTATTGCTCACGCACCTTTTTAAAGCATCCATTAAAAATCTTACGGGCTTCATCAGTGCTTTCGCCTTTGTCTTGACATTCGTAATATTTTTCCTGCGCAGCATTGAGTTGCATACGGAGTGTCTTGGCGTTCTCTACTTCTTGCTTGGGCTTGAGTTGATCAAAAAGCTCCTCATAATTGAATTTCAAATTTGATTCACCGCTCTTTTCCTTGGAACGGTACAGATTAAGGAGCATTTTGTAATAGCTGTTACTCACGATATCGAGCGGAATTGCACCGAGAGAATTTTCGGTGGAATACGTGATGGAAAGCCCTTTGCCATCAGGCGACGGCTCATGTTTTTCATATACCTTCGGGGCAAAACGCTCTAGAAATTCATCAAAGCTGTGGACAGACAATTTGTTCTTAACATCATAATAAACCGTCTCACCGGCAGGGTTAGCTGCAATGGACAAAATACCGTAAAGATTTGGCTTGTCGGAATCAAATTCCTCAAACAATATAGTCCGGTAGGTGTTTTCAGCCATATCCTAATCCTCCTCTATTTCTGCAAAAAATACATTGCTCAAATGAGCGTTAGAGATTGCCTCCATTAAGTCTTGAGTTACAATAATATCGGTATCCCAAACATCTGCCAGCTTGAATATACGATAATTGCCAACAGCAGATGCATTGATTTTGTAATGAGTCATACCGTATTCATCTTTTATCAGTTCTTTCCCTTCACACTCATCGCCATCCTCATCCATTAGCCGCATATACTCCTGTCGCACCGCTCTTATGCGAGGCGGCAATGCCAAAATATATGGTTCATGTCGCCCTAAAGGTTTGTAGTCAAGGTAAATCGATTTATAGAAAAGATTATCCACTCCCATAGAATCCAATATACGTTTGAATGCGGGAGAGATAAGGGGAATACTGTCGTTATATAAAAAATCCGGGAACGTCAGCCCACTATCCTCAGCTATGCTTACGGTTAGCGGCTTACGATTCAAAAACTGAAATTCTGACGCTTGACAAGCGGCAACGATAGACATAATTTCGTCCCCGACTTTCACCGTATCTTCCAAATTGGTGTCAGCCGTCATTTTATAGAATTTCGTCATTATCTCCCGCCTCACCAAATAAATATTCTTTGCTACGATTCTTGACCATTAAAGCCGGACTTATATAGCCATACTGTGGATTATCCCTAAGCCAAACGAGAATTTCCGTATCGTGTTGCGTTAAAAATTGATGACCATCAGTCCCTGTGGCTTGCTGCTCTTTCGGGAATTGGTATTCCTTATTCACCGCAAATGGTAAGACGTCGCGAGGCGTATCCTCCAAATAAACAAAGAAGGATACATTGTCGCAAAAGAGAATGCATTCCGATTGCCACATATCGTCGTTCAAATCTAAAGTAATGCTATCTTTCGGTTTTATCAGGAGACTTTTATCCTGTTCTGCAATAGCTTCGGTGAAATGCTCCAGGCGGAACATAGACAGCGTCAGCTTTGAATCCTCCTTCAGCACTGTTATTACCTTTCCCGTGCGTGGAAGGGCGTATGTATATCGATAGGCTTCTTTGGATACAAAGAAAGGAAAACTATGATGTGGCTTACCCACATCGCTGAAGGCTGCCAGTTTAACTTTGATTTTTTGTGAAATTCTGTTCAGCTTCTCACATAATTGCCTTTTGGCATTTTGGTCGACGTAGCAAATCATCTGTCGATTTTTCTTAGCGGCAAGGCGATCACGCAGTCTCTCGACCTCTCCTTGCACTAATTCGGCGTAGGTTTTTATATCACCGGGAGTTAATTTGATTTTGTTGCGTATGCCAATTTGCTTGCAAATCTCCGCTTTTTCTTCCTCGGTAAATTTGTAGCTATGCCCACCGACGTGCCATTGAACTCTCCCCTCACTCATGACATCATAAGCTTTGACACTTTTCATCCGTTCTCCATCGGGATAATCCTTCGGGTAACCGACGAGCATTATACAATTTTCGTAGCCGTTGATATCATAGCCGCAAAATCGAGCCAAACGCACCAATTCAGCATTCTGTTTAAAAACTTGATTCCCTGATATCAAATGATGAGCCGCATAACTCCATTTGTTTTCCTTGCTGTTCCCCAAAGGCTCAACAGTTTCATCAAAATAACAGTCGTATTTATCCGAGTGTGGCTTGTTAGCATTGTAATTTTTACGTAGGATGACGGAGCTGTTATTAACGGTGGCAGGCTCATTATCCAATCGATAAGCACACTCACGACACTTCGGATTATTTTTGCTGTGGGAGCAAAGCATACCCTCACGAAATGTCAGTGTTTCCTCCGCCTCTGCGGCCGCAACCGTTTTTGTAGCAACGTCCCCATTAGTTTGTTGAATTTTTTTCTCGTCTTTGTTGGTCGCTACCTCTTGACTTTTGGCGTCGGGAGAATTTTTGACATCACTACCACTTTGTGTCTTATTACCATCGGCAGTTTTATTTTTTGATTGATTTTCTGATTTAGGCCAAGCTATCGCCGCAACATGAGCAGAGTGCGCATCTTCGTACATGACTCTTGATTCGGAACCCGATTTAGTTGCTTTCACAATTTGCTTTGCTGCACATACAGCCTTCGCATCCATGGTCAGTAGATTCATTGTTGCCTTATGCTTGATTGTATCTATTAACGGACTTACTATGCAGGGACAAATTGGGGGGACGCCGGGCAAAGGCGGTATAAATTTACATGAAATGGGTTTCTGATTGGGTAGGAGAATCGCCGCCGATGTCAGGAGTTTCTTCCCTTTGTATTCAGCTTTCGTATTTACCGGCTCTTGGGCTATGTAACGCATCCCCAGCGGACACTCAAACACCGCTGCTTCGGTCAAATACTCCTTGCCCATAATATTACTCCAGTTCTATACGTTTGGGATCGCACTTGTTTTCATTGCCCGTTGCAAGTTCGGCTTCATCGTGAGCAATCATGTATTCGATAACTCTCGACTCTGCCGGACGAATATACACGAAAGCAGTTTTATCGGGATTTTCTACATTAATATGTTTCTGCTTGGCGATTGTCATAGGAGCATCGCCGGCGGCTGCTTCAGGGCGATCCGTGTAGAGAATGTCAAAGGAACCTCCGGCATCGATAAATTTGTACCAAGTTTTGAGTTTGGCGTTACGGTCAATGACCAACTTAAATTTGCCCTTCTTTCGACGTCCAATGTAATATTGGAAGGGAACTCTCTCCCCGTCCGGAGTAATGGTTTCCACCTTGATTTCTCCGCCGTCACGGCATTTCAAAAGTCCGTAGGCAACTCCGGTCTTGCCCGTGGGGCGCATCATTAATTCCCTCGTGTCCTCGATATCACCCATTTTCGCCTTGCGAATCTCATTGGCTTCTTTCGTGCCTAAGGGCGGTAAGACTATAAATTCAGGCATTGATTGGTTGTTGCCGAATCTGAGAAGTTTCCTTGCTTCGCACGGTTCTTCCGCTTTTTTCTTTTCCGCGCCCGATGAATCTTTGTTATTCACATTTTCTGTCTGCGAAGGTTGTGTCTCAATTTCTGCCGTATCGTTGTCTGACTGTGAATTATTTTTGCCAAGATATTCGTCAAAGAGTTCCTTCACCAAAGTTGAACGCGAGGAGTTGCCCGCAAGAAATACAAAAATTTTCTTCACATCCGACAAAGCGGCTATACGGCTGTCTGAGCGTGCACTCTTATCGAATGCTTCGGCAAGCGATGTAAAAAACCGTCTGACTCCCTGCTCAATGCGATTTTTAAGGATGGCCTGCAAATCAACTACCGTTTGATTGATTTTCAGCTTGAGATTTGCATCGGTTTTCTTTTCACCATTCTCACGATATAGAGTAAGCTGAATTTGACCGGCGGAAATAATTTCCTTTGCTTCCTTAGACTCCGGCTCTTCCCAGACAGGGCGCAATTTTTCCATGAGGTTACGCATATTCTGTTGAGCTTCACGAGAATTTTTCAGAAGGCTTTCGTATCCCGCAAAAAGTTTGGCATCAGTAGCCAAGGCGAAGGGGATTTGAGAGCCGACGGCATTGCCGTCAGTATTTCCGTCCGGATTAAGAAGATAATCCTTATTGGCGCGGAAGACTTCAAAGGCCAAAAGCTGCAGGAGATTTTCGCCGCCTAAAGTTCTGTCGCCGTTCTCGCCGAAGTGCGTCAACACATAATCGTAGCGGTCATCATCCGATTCCTTGAACATACCAAAGTCAAAATCCGTAGTGCCACCGCCAAAGTCAAAGACTGCATAGTAAATCTGCTCAACGCCCTCCGGTGCGAAATTGTATTCCTGTAGAGCAGAGATAGCATAAGCAGCAGGTTCGGAAGCAACTTCCAGTACACAGAATTTTTTCATTACTTCTTCGTCGGCAAGCAGAGCCGTCGGAAAGGATTTTTTCAGACCTTTGCGGATGCTGTTACCCATATGTTCACGAATACGGTGTTCGTAGGTGACGGGGAAAGACATTACATAATGAAGGAAAATTTTACCCTGAAGCATATGGTTGATATATCGCCCCAAATAATAGGCGTAGATTTCCAAGGGATCCATATCCTGTTCCGAAAGCTCCATGAATGCCGGGAGTTCCCAAATTTTTCCTTTGGCATCTTGGAGTTTGAGACGCTGACCACTGGTGCCGCACCATTGTTTCAAACCTTCAAAGAATGTGTTGTGACGTTCGCTTGATGAATCTTTTAGATTTTGGAAGGCGTTATGTGAAACCGTCACCTCGTCCCAACTTGTGTCAGGACGACCTTCTTTTGCCGTATAGTGGGCAAGGAAGGAATCAAGGTCGATAAATTGTAGCACAGTGGGGTTTTCATAATTTTTTGCTTGTAGCCCCTTACTGTATGTGCCGCTTCCAACTTGTAAGGGCAGGACTTGGAGCTCATTTGTTTCATAGACAACCACTGTGCTTTTTGTGCCGAAATCGATAGCTACGATTCCATCCGATACATCAGCGACAGGATTTCGGGCTGTCAATCCTTCTCCCAAGTCAATCAGAAGATTGTCTTCTCCCTCTGCACCCTCCAAGTCCCACAAATCCCAATGCCCGCGATTGGGGTCGGTGAGGAATTTTTCATCATAGGGGTCAAGGGCAATAGCTTGTTTATCGCAACGAAGGAGCTTTTCACGAAATTTATCAGTCAGTTCTTTATTCACATTCAGCACATTTGTTTTAAGTATTTCCTGTGTTTCTTTCGGCATCCAAGACAATTCCTTACCGGAATAGATATCTGCCTTCACACGAGAAGTATCTAAAAGAATCGTCTGCTCATTGGCGATAAGATAATCACCGTACTTTTTCAAGGCATCATAAGCAGAAGTTAAATTTTTATCTTTCTCGAACTGTTCCGGATACAAATCATACTGCCTCCAGAACAGTATAGATTGCCCCAACGATACCGGAGAACTGTCCTTTCCATTGAAGCGATAAATAGGAATATTCCAACCGTAATCACCGCCGTTACCATTACCATATTTCTGGATAATTCCACCCCTGTAAACATTATAACAGGCAAAGTCGTTACGATATTTGCAGGTTACACCATCGTGGTTAGTACCGTTTACTCTAATGAAGTTGTCGTTTCGGAAATAGCGTCCACTGTCTGCAAAACACTTCTTCGCTTCGTCGGCTGTTGGAAAATCTCCCTCAAAACCACCAAACTTCATTTTTTCAACAGGAGGCGCATTAAAAGACGAATTGTCACAGCATTGACAAGTTTTGTTGAAATTTTCAAGGTTAGGCATGACACCCACGATTTCCGGGAAATAATAAACGTCTTTGCTATACATATATATCAACGAGTTTTTTGGCAACCTATTCGCCCACTCAATTAATACGGTAGCATAACGTGACACCTGTTGCGCTACATCCGCAATCAACGAATCTATCTTCGCTTCTTTATACTCATTCATTTTCTCCGATGACACTTTAATTTTTGTCACCGTCTTAGTTGTTTGGTTCATTTACATTACTCCAATATTACTAAGGAGCGTTTTATCACACTCCCGGTTACTTCATGGGCGAAGCCAGCAAATACTAACCGCTTAACTTGTCCCAGCTGTGGACTGTCAGACGTGCGTGTCATGGTATCCAAATCAAAAGCAGATTGTTCATTCACATTCAGCCGACGGAATAAGGGTTCTCGTTGACTGCGGTTCACGGCATTGAAAGAAAAATCAAAGAGCTGCGATAATTTGGTTGCCTCTTGCTCGTTAATATCGCCGGCATTGAGTTCATCGCTTATGTAATCCCAAAGCTGTTCCAGATGCCCCTTTTGTACGCCACCGCAAAAAAAGTCTATGGGCGTGTCCGAGCCCCCGAATATTCCGGCGACAGCATCTTTATGTTTTTGAGAAAGAGCGGAGAAATTTGCATAGGCTTTTTCAAAATCGCCGTAGTCAGATTGCCAGCGATTAAGTTCTGCCCTATCTCGTTCAGCCGCCTCCAGTTTTTCATTCACAGCGGCTCGGAACTCGGCAAGTTCATTTTCTTTTTGGTTTATCTGTGCCTCATATTGGTCTTTCGTTTGTTGAAGATTTGTCTGATGCCATTCGCGCAGTTTCTGTAATTCATTTTCATGCTGCCGGTTTATCTCTGCTACACGCTGTTCATGTTTTTGGCAAAGATTAGAGATTTCATTTTCAACATCGCTTTTAGGTCGATATCCGACCAGGTTGAACAGTTTTTCGCGCAGACGGTGTAATTTTTCTTCTTTGTTAAAGTATTCGTCAATTTGCTCATCAATTCCCATTGATAAATTCCCCCTTCCGTTCGTTTTTTTTTCTATTCAGCCATATATTTTCCTGCCCAAACATAGCTCTTTAATTTCTCTGCGAATCCCGGGAAATCGTGCCGCAATCTGCCAACGCATTTTCGGCAGTAATCCGCGGCTTCTTTAGGATTATCCCTCAGTCGTTGCTTGTATCCCCAAACATGGGTGAAGTATTTTTGCTTGCCGTCAAAAAGTCCTTCCAGGGTAGAAAACTCGTGTATGGTTAGGCCTAGATGTTCCGCGCACATAGCCATCCAGCGTTGTTCGATAAAAACCATGTAGCTTAGACGGTCGCCGGTATCCTTCGCCTTTTGCATAAATTCCAAGGCAAAGTGTGTGTATTCCCGCATAAATCGCGGAGAGCCGAAATATACAAGTGCTCCGTTGCAGGGACGAACCGACCAATCTAACCAATTCGGCAGATGCCAATCGTCACGAAAAAGGAAAAAATTCTTGGGAGGATAAACAGGTTCGTAAATATCTTCCCGATGAATAACGGCGATGTCTCTGCCATAATCGTCAAATTCCATTGCCTTCCAAAGAATGAAGTCTAAGTCTATCATAACGCTCGGAGCATCTTGACGGGATAAGGCATAAATTTTAGCACCTGCCCAAAACATATCTTCGTTTATGCCAAGAGTGTCTATTTCGTCCAAAATGACTTCTGTTTTATCCCATACTTCGGACAGTCCACACTTGTAAAGGTACTTTTCCCCTATGCTATCCGTAACCAGTTTGATGAATCCGTTATGTTTGCGCCATTCCAAAGCGGACAGAACGAGGGTAAAAAGCTCAAAGTCGGGTAAAGTAAAATCCTCATTTTTTCCTCGCACTCGAAGCGTATGAAAAGCATTCATATTATGTCCCTCACGCGTTATCTTCGGAAATCAAATCCAAACCGTACCCGGCATCACCGGAACCGGAACCAAATGCCCACGATGATGCAGACCACAGTCGACGAATAAGATAGATTTTGCCTTTTCCTCCGTCGACATGAAGATACAATCGGATAATCAAAGCATCATCTTTATCCGTACCAAAATCAGCATAAATAAATTGTACCCGTTCACGCTCAAAAAGTTCTTTTGCTTCCTCGCAAGGAATGGAGAAAACAATTTTTGCTCCCTGCAAATAGCTACGCAAGCTTTCGATGAACTCCACACACCAAATCGGATGCAAAAAATAAGCCTCATGCCATAAATCATAGTCGGTATCCTTCAGATAGGCTCTTCCCACAATGATTTCGTGGAATCTCTTAGCTCTCTCGGCAAAATCATGAGCCGATTCAAAAGGGGTTCTTCCGTCTAGGAATGCCGTCATTTCATGAAGTTGTACAGAGCCGTCTCGGGTTATGCGATTCCTGTGGAGAAACACGATATGATTATTATTTTGTCTGGAATGATCTATTTTTACTTGTCTTGGTTCCAGGAAATGAAACACGATAGTTAAATTATAGAAATAGACTTTATTACCATCGAAATCAAGATTCGTATCTCCTTGCGCCCAAACGTTGATTAGAGCATTAC
This sequence comes from Selenomonadaceae bacterium, assembly GCA_024698045.1. Classification (GTDB taxonomy): domain Bacteria; phylum Bacillota; class Negativicutes; order Selenomonadales; family Selenomonadaceae; genus Quinella. Next base: position 16,692 of record JAILRS010000020.1, on the reverse strand, counting down.
CGCGACCATCGTATGTGATATTTTTCCTGTTCAAGGGAATTAAAAAGTTTTCTTCACACATATAGACCTTTTTGGTATTTTCATCGTTGAGAGCTTCCAAAAACTCGCTTTGGCTTGTGACAATTACACCGTCTGTTCCACATTCCCGTTCACGCTGCCTTTTTTTTCGTTCATTTTTCACGGCGAGAGCCACTTGCCCGGCCTCATAATCAGAGAGTTTTGTTACATCTATTTCCAACATATCGCACAATGCCAACAACACGACATCTCTGTTTTGACCACGGACACTCGACATCATCTGTGCTTGGGGTTCCAAGAAATTACTGTTAAGCCATTTCCCAAGAAGTCCATCTTGAGTAAGAACAACCAATTCTCGCAATGTAAATGTATCATGAAGATCTGCGAGAGTGAGACAGTCATTTAATCGTTCTTCAGCGGATTTTGTTTCATTTTCCATTGATATGTTCCTTTCAATAGCAATATGTTCTATTTTATCGGTCGAAAATCAAGAATTATCATGTTCAATTTTTTCGATTAAGTTAGCACATTTTCCGTCTGAAAACTTTTCCCATGTACTTTGTTCTTTTATTTTCGTGCGCCGAAACCTAAGCAAAGGCTTTTTTAGCTTATAATTTTACACTTTCCATTCCGTGTATTATGCAATACATTTTTTTCCGTAAAAAAATCCCACAGAAACACATTGATTATTTTCTTAGCTATATTATGCTGCACGCCTTAATTTTCCTGCTTTTTTATGAAATTTTCGATTCAATAGTTTATCCCACCATTTAGGAAATTCCGCAAGGACTTCTAACTCGTGAGATTCGGTAATACCGGTTTTGCAGCATATGGCGGAGTGCTCACCGGTACCATAACCGTCCGCACCAAGTTTGATTTCTGCGCGGTAAGCACATGACGCCGCTTTAATGATTGATGGAAAATTCCCATCGTTCAAGTCTTGGTAGTTGTAGTCCTTGTCGTGCAAATCCATGAAAGCTGTGACAATTGTTTATCATGGTATTTTTGCTTTCTTTTTAATTGCATGGGCTTTCTCATTAAACCGTATGGAGTGGCTTGATGGCTTCCAAAGTTTCGTTCAGAGCCTTTGTCAAATCCTCCATGCTACTTTTAAATTTCCGTGTGGGATTGTCATCAAATTCTTCATCGTCATCAGCACTACATTCAGCAACAGACTGTTTTTTAAGATCGGCAATGATTTCTTCACCACGCTGCTGCAAAGTTGTCTGAAGTTCCCGAATAGAAGCACTTACCTCCGCATAAACTTTTTCCCGCTGTTCATCGTTTATGCATTCTTCCATTGCCCACTTGGCCTCACGGCGCACCTTTTTCACAAGCAGTTCCATACCGTCTGCTTTCCTCGATTGACGTTCGTTGCAATCATGAGTCTCAGACTCCAACCAAGCCGCCACGGTAAGCCCGACCACTGTCCCTGCCATCAACAGCAGGCCATTTTTCCAGTAACTCATACAGTCTCCTCCTTATAAAAATACAAAAGCCACGGACAAACTGTCAGCCTTAATCTTTGAATGATAAGAGCTTTTAGATTTTAGCTTTGCCGTTGGTAGGAGCCTTTTACTCCGTCTTCTTATTCAATTTATCCTGCCGTTACCGTCGACGAGGGACGACATTCATACATTCGGGCTTCCTTTCTCTTCTATATATGATATTCATAAGTTAGATGATTTCAGCAACGGTATAATCACCGCCACCTACATTCATCGTCTCCCACAAGCTATCGCACGATTCCGAACTTGATGGTTTAGGCCAAGGCGCGATGAACGGTGTATTTCATACCTGAAATATTTCTCTCTTACTAATCCTAAGATTCCTTTTTTCTATGGCTTTCACTTAGTATAATACGAACCGGTAACACAAAGGTTGCCTAGCAAGAAACATCTGAAAAATTTTTATGCAGTTATTCATCTTTGGATTTACGCCAATTGGTAAGGGTCTTATGACCTCGAAAGTCAAGCTGATAGTTGATTTCATCAATGTTGTATATGCCGCGACTGATAAAGAACTCCACTATAAGGTCGCTTTCGCTGCTATGGGATAGGCTATACCCGGCTCGCTTAATAAAATCAGCGGTTTCCTCAAGGTTAAGATGTAGGGCAATGGCCAAAGCTAAAGCCGTCTCTTTGGTGGGATTGTAACCATTACTTGCCTTAATCTTAGAAAAAGTCGATCTGGTGATACCAACTTTGTTGTAAACATCGGCGGGCGTACGCCCCTTTTCCTCGATAAGTTCCATGAGTTTTTCCCCAAAGGATAGCTCCATCTTCTTAAGGAGAAAATCCAACGTCCATTTTACCTCACCTGCGTTTGGTATTCCGGCCATACCGACTCCACCGAAAATTTTAAAGATACTATCCAAACTCAGGTTATCTTGGTGCAGATGCCGTCTGATATAGGCATCAAGCTCCCTTGTCAAATCATCTTGCTTGCTCATATTCATATCTCCAATCCTATGCATGTTTATACGCACCCCGACCGCCAGAACTTTCTGCCATGCCCGGGTGTGTCGCGATGTTGTGACGAACCTCCTTGACGGTAAGTATCTGTATGACAAAGATGATACCGCACCGGTGGCATTTCTTCCCGACTCGAATAAATGATATCATAGTCACTATTAGCAAAAAACTCTGCCATAATTTTATTGAGTGCCTGACTGTCGATGTTCACCGGCTCAAATTCGACTTTTCCACGGCGATAATGTCATAGCGTATTTTGCGAGCAGGAATTCCTTGCAACGTACTATGTTCTTTACATGAACAGATTCCATTTGCCCGTTGACCTTCATTTTGGCAATAAAGCGATTGGGAGGAGAAATGAATCTTTCCGAGACTTTTTTTGTGCTGCATAGCATGCACTATAATCGTGAACTATAGTATGATATCAATTCGTCAATTAAACCGCTCATTTCCTTCCATACCTTTGCTTTGGAGTTATCCGGCTCCTGCTTCAGGCATGCCGATTCTTATCCCTGCCGGGGCTTACCCTGCTACGTTCTCCAATCGGTCTTTCTGCCTTCCTCCCTGACTTTATCATCACTGAGACTTGGGCGGCGCATCGTCAGCCTATAATAATTCATCTGCTCCCTACTGAACATCTCCATCTTTTAGATATGCCTTAGCAAGTTGGCGTAAAGCTCCGCCACATGCTCTTTCAGGGTATAGAATGCCTCATGTCGGAAAACCCAATCCATCGAAAACTCGGCATTACCGTTCACATAGAAAATATTTATCGGAAATCACATCCAAACACTCAAAGTCAGCATCATCTTCGGCAATTTTCATTTCTTATCATCGAATGTAGTTTTCCTTGTGAACCTCCATAGATTTACGGCACTCCGGATACTCCGAGAGATTGTCACACGGCACATTAACCCAATTTGAATAGACAAATATTGCAGTACAACAAAAGCAGATATTATTCCTCGACACTCAAGACAAAAACAAGTAAAAGGTATATCGTAATAGACAACGAATTAATAAGCGAATTAAGCCGTTGGAATATAAACTAAAAAAACACTGTGATAGTTACGTCTGTACATACGTTGACGAATTACTTGACGGTCAAAAATGTTCACACCGCTCGAAGGAAATGAAACAAAAATTATCTGCACACGCGATAACGGTTTATTGGTAAAAAATCGATGATAACTTGCGTGTCCCATTCGTTTCGCCATACGCATGCAACACAACTGAGAAATTGCAGGAAAGAAACAGCGGCGATATTTGCACCAAACTTGTAGATAAACGGTTGAATGCAGACAAGGCGCAGGCAAATTCAACGTAAAGTATTGCTGATATAATTTATCCGCAACCTATATATCGGGGTGTTCAAATGAAAATACAGACAATCCAATATTACTTCCGTGAAGTAATCTACTCAATGTTCCGCAATCGCTGGATGACTTTCGCTTCTATCGGTACCGTCGCCGTATCGCTTTTTATTTTGGGCGTCTTTTTAATTTTGGTCATGAACATAAACAAAATGGCGTCGTCACTCGAAAGTCAAGTGCAAATTTCGGTATACGTAAGCGATACCACCAACGAAGACGGGCGCAAAGATATTGAACGATTGACACGCGCAATGAAAAGCGTCGAATCTGTCGAATACGTTCCGCGCGAAAAAGCTTTGAAAATTTTGCGCGAAAGACTCGGCGATAATGCCGGAATCCTCGACGCGCTCGGCGATTCCAATCCTCTGCCCAATTCCTTCCAAGTCACCGTGAAAAATCCCGACTACGTCAAGAAGACCGCCAATGCTATCAAAGCTCTTTACGGCGTAGAGGAAGTCAAGTACGGGCAGGATGTCGCCGCAAATCTTTTCGAGCTTACTCATTTGATGCGCCTATTCGGTTTGTTTCTGATGGCATTGTTAATCGGCGCAACCGTATTCATCATTTCCAATACTATCAGGTTGACTGTTTTCGCACGTCGCAAAGAAATCGCGATAATGAAATACGTCGGTGCTACAGATTGGTTTATTCGTTGGCCGTTCGTACTCGAAGGTATCGCACTCGGAATTATCGGCGGTAGTCTCAGCGCGTTGGCTCTGCGCAGTTTTTATTCCGCTATGGTTGCTAAAATTTATGACTCACTTGCCTTTTTCCCTATGGTCGAACAATATCCGTTCATGAATTATGTTACCGTAGCTCTTTGTGTCGGCGGCGTACTTATCGGCATTTTGGGCAGTACCGTTTCACTTAAGCGTTTCATGGAGGTTTGACATGCCTTGAATAAATTTTTAATCCTCTTAACCGCCTTCACGGTAATTTTTTCCGCTACGGTATACGCCGATGAAACTGCCGATATCAAAAAGCTCGAGGACGAAAAAGCCAAGTACGAGGAACGCGCCGAAAAAGCCAGAGCAGCAGCGGAATTGATTCAAGTCGAAATTGATTCGGTCTCGGAATTGAAAAGACAATTCGACGAGGAAGCCGCCGAAGCTACCGCAATTTACGAGGAACGCCGCGCAGAATTGGATGACACTCTTTATCGTATCGACGAAAACGAAACCAAATTGGCGGAGGCTACCGAAGATTTAAATCGCAAACAGACTATACTCAAAAAACGTGTTCGCGATATTTACGTGAACGGACAAATCTCTTACCTCGATGTGCTTTTCGGCGCAAAGGACTTCAAAGATTTCTTGACGCGTATGGATTTACTCAAACGGCTTATCATGCACGATTCTAATCTTGTCAAAATCGTTCTGCAGTATCAAGCCGAAATAAAAGAGGTCGGCAAACAACTCGAGGCGGACAGAATTGCTCAGGAAGATTTAACCGCTAAGGCAAAGGCAGCCGAAGATGATAAGCTTGCCAAAGTAGCAAAGCAACAGGCAATTATCGACCTAATGGAGAACGATAAAAGCGTTTACGACAGACAATACGACGAAATGATTGCCGCATCCGAGGAAGTCGCGCAATTGATTCGCGATAAGGAAGAAGAACGCAGACGCAGAGCAGAACAGGAAAGACGTCGCGCAAAACGTGAATCACGCGAAAACAATCAACGCGATTCCCAAAGTTCCGGCGGCGAATACATTCAACCTACTTACGGCGGAAATATGATTTGGCCTGTCGCAGGTACTGTCACTTCCGAATTCGGTTGGCGTACTCATCCAATCTTCGGCACTCAACGTTTTCATAGCGGCATTGATATCGGCGCAGATTATGATGTACCGATTGTAGCCGCCGCCGACGGTGTTGTTATCGAAGCCGGTTGGATTGGCGGATACGGTAATACAATCATGATCGATCACGGCAGCGGTATATCTACTCTCTACGGTCACAATAACAGTCTTGCCGCAAGCGTCGGTCAGTACGTCAGTCAAGGCGAAGTCATTGCCTACTGCGGCTCCACAGGTAATTCTACGGGGCCTCATTGTCATTTTGAAGTCCGTGTCAACGGCGAACCCGTCAGCCCCTACAACTATTTGTAAAATTTTCGTCGAGGAGGTAATAAGATGAGCGTCAGAGATTTTGTCAAACGTTGGTCAAAAGTCACCGGCGAACGCTCCGACATGCAATCTTTTTGGTTCGCGCTGATTCGCGACGTACTCGGCGAAGATAAACCCGAAAATTTTATCCGATTTGAATTGCCTGTCAGATTGACTCACAAAAGTTTTATCGATGCTTATTTCCCCGATACAAAAGTTATCATTGAACAAAAATCCTCCTCCGTCAATCTCAACAAAGAAATTACTCAGTCTGACGGAACAAAGTTGACCGCTTATCAACAGGCAAAACGCTACTCAAATGAATTGCCCTTGTCGCAAAAACCCCGTTGGATTGTCACTTGCAATTTCAAAGAATTTTTGATTTACGACATGGAAACTCTCGAGGAACCTACGCAGATTTTTTTATCCGAGTTGCCCGATAAACCTCATGCCTTGGATTTTTTAATCGATGTCAACAAAACCAAATTGCGAATCGAACTCGAATTGAGTTTGAAGGCAGGGCAGATTGTCGCCAAAATTTATGATGCCTTGCTTGCTCAATACGTCGACCCCGATAACCCCGATAGCTTAGTCAGTCTCAATAAACTTTGTGTGCGGCTCGTCTTCTGCCTTTACGCCGAAAGCTCGGGCATTTTCGGTAAACATAAAATTTTCCGCGAATACCTTGAAGATTCAAGAGATATCCGCCGCGATTTGATTGACCTGTTTAAAGTCTTGAATACCCCCAAAGAAATGCGCAGCCCCTATCTCAGCGATTTGTTGAATAAATTCCCCTACGTCAACGGCGGTCTTTTCGCCGATACTATCGAAATTCCAAAGTTCACTAAAGAAATTCGTATACTCTTACTCGACGAGGCCAGCAGTAATTTTAATTGGAGCGGTATCAGCCCAACTATTTTCGGCGCGGTTTTTGAATCAACTATCAATCCCCAAACACGTCGCGCCGGCGGTATGCACTACACTTCCGTCGAAAATATTCATAAGGTTATCGATAATTTGTTCCTCGATAATCTGCGCACCGAATTTCTTGCCATAAAGTCACGGAAAAAATTGCTCGCCTTTCAGAATAAAATCGCCGCTATAAAAATTTTAGATCCCGCCTGCGGCTCGGGTAACTTCCTCACTGAAAGTTATCTTTCCCTGCGCCGGCTCGAAAATGATGTCCTTAAAAAAATTTTGGGCTCGCAAATAACAATGGGCGAACTCGATAACCCTATTAAAGTTTCTATCGCGCAATTCTTCGGCATCGAAATTAATGACTTCGCCGTTGCCGTCACCCAAACCGCCCTTTGGATTGCAGAACTCCAAATGATGCAGGAAACTCAAAAAATTATTCACCGCGATTTGGATTATCTGCCGCTCAAAAGTTATTCAAATATCTACGAGGGTAACGCCCTGCGCCTCGATTGGCAAAAAATTTTCCCGCCCGATATAAATTACATCATCGGCAATCCTCCCTTCGTTGGCATGACTTATCAGACGCCACAACAAAAATCAGACCTATGCAACGTTGATAAAAGATTAAAGCCGCTCGATTACGTCACAGGTTGGTATAAATTGGCGGCGGATTTTATTCGCGATAAAAAAACTTCCTGCGCTTTCGTTTCGACAAATTCAATCACACAGGGCGAACAGGTCGGAACCCTTTGGAATATTCTTAACGTCAACATCAATTTTGCTTACCGAACTTTTATTTGGAACAGCGAATCGGATGATGTTGCGCGCGTTCATTGTGTCGTAATAGGATTCAGTGCCGCGCCCAACAATAATCCTAAATTTATTTTCGACGGCGGTAAAAAAATTTCTGCGCAGAATATTAACGGCTATCTCCTTGACGCGCCGAATATTTACGCAATCAAACGAAACAAACCGATTTGTGATATATCGCCAATGTGCAAAGGGTCGCAACCTACCGACGACGGGAATTTTTTATTTAAGCCGGAAGAATGCGAAGATTTTATCAAGCATGAACCTTCTGCGGTAAAATGGATTCGTCCCTTTGTCGGTGCAGATGAATTTATCAAAGGTAAACAAAGATTTTGTCTGTGGTTAAAAGATTGTCCGCCCAATGAACTTCGCAAAATGCCGTCGGTTTATCGGCGCATTAAAGCCGTGCAAAATTTTCGTTTGGCAAGTAAAAAAAATCAAACGCGTTCAGATGCCGAACGCCCTGCGGAATTTCAAGAGATACGACAGCCGACGACAAATTATATTTTAGTGCCTCGTCATTCATCTAAACGGCGGAAATATATTCCAATGGGATATTTGAACGCGAATATGATTGCAGGCGATTCGACTTTAGTAATTCCGAATGCAACTTTGTATCATTTTGGCGTGTTGACTTCCTCGATTCATATGGCGTGGATGCGAACAGTTTGCGGACGACTTAAAAGCGACTACAGGTATTCGGCTACGATTGTGTATAATAATTTTCCATGGTACAATTCAACGGCGGCGCAGAAAGAATTAATAGAGACGACTGCGCAGAAAATATTAGAGGTACGGAAAAAATATCCGCAATCGACGCTTGCGGACTTATACGATGATTTGACGATGCCGCAGGATTTACGAAAAGCACATCGCGCCAATGACAAGGCGGTTGCGGCGGCATATGGTTTATCGGAAATTTTAGACGACGAAAATGCAATCGTAGCGGCGTTGTTTAGAATATATTCAAAATTGGTTAGAGACAGATAAAAATTTTTTTGGTGAAGGGCAGATGATAAAAATGGAGGCAAAAACTATACGAGGAATAATATTAAGTTTGGCGGTGGGCGATGCGTTAGGTGTACCGGTTGAATTTTCTCTGCGTGAAGAATTGAAGGCGAATCCGATAACGGGAATGTGTTCGGGTGGCGCGTGGAATCAAGAGGCAGGGACATGGTCGGATGATACGAGCCTGACACTTGCGACAATGGAAAGCATAACGCGGCGCGGCAAAATCGACTATAACGACATCATGGAAAATTTTTTGTTGTGGTATGAGTTCAACGAGTTCACGGCAAACGGCGAATGTTTTGACATAGGCAATACTACGAGATCTGCACTGGTAAGATTTTCGCGACATCTGTTACCTGCGACGAAATGCGGGGCGAACAGAATCAGTTCAAACGGCAACGGCTCATTGCTGAGGATAATGCCGGCGGTGCTGTACGTTTACACGAAGTACGGAAAAATCGGGGCGGAAGGCTTGAAAATCGTCCAAGAGATTTCGGCGTTGACACATGCGCACATAATCAGTCAAATGGCTTGCGGCGTTTACGCGTTGATAGCTGCGCAGTTACTTGAGGGCAAAGAAAAATTTGAGGCGTTCCGCAACGGCTTGGCGGACGCGAAAAAATATTACGGCGCGATAGAAGAATTTACCTACTTTGAAAGATTGTACTACGAAGATTTTGTCAAGCTGCCGGATTCGGAAATATCGGCTGAAGAGTATGCCGTAGTGACATTGGAAGCGGCTTTGTGGTGTCTGCTGAATACGGATGACTATCAATCGTTGGCATTGAAGGCGGTAAATTTGGGCGAAGACAGCGACACTGTTGCGGCGGTAGCGTGCGCATTGGGCGGCATCATCTACGGCATTGAAGGAATACCGAATGATTGGCTTGATATTCTCAAACGGCGTGATTACATAGAAAAAATATGCGACGACTTTGCCGCGGTGGTTAATGCCGCCAAACAGTAAGGGGAAAAATTTTAATGCTTAATTACAGAAACGAACTGGATAAAATGCCGTCATACGACGGAGTAGAAAAAGATTATCGAATCAAAATGAATGCGAACGAATCGACGATGAATTTGCCGCCGACAGTTGAGGAGCGTGTGATGAATCGTCTGGCGTTGGTGACATTGAATCGCTATCCGAACGAGGAATATTATTCGCTGACGAATCAGCTTGCGAAAAATTTTGGTGTGGAATCGAATCAAGTAATTTTAGGCGGCGGCTCGAGTGAAATTATCGAGAAAGTATTTCATGCATTTGGCGGCGCGGGCAGAAAGATAGTTTATCCTCAGCCGAGTTTTTCGATGTACAAAATTTACGCAAAGGCGGCGGAGGCGGAAGGGATACCGTTTGCGCTGAATGATAAATTTGATTTGGATGTCGACGCGTTCATAAAGACAGTGCAAGAGACGGGCGCGAATTTGGCGGTGGTATGCAATCCGAATAATCCGACGGGCAACGCGTTGACGGTTGCGCAGATTGAAAAGATAGTTGCGTCGATTGATTGCGCGTTTTTGGTTGACGAAGCGTATGTAGAATTTTACGGACAATCAGCGGTAAAACTTGTCGGGAAATATCGGAATCTCATGATAGCGCGAACATTTTCCAAGGCGTACGGATTGGCAGGGGCGCGCGTCGGCTACATGATTGCGCAGTCGGAAGTAACGCGCATGGTAAATAAAACATTCATGCCGTATCACATGAACAAATTGAGTTTGGTAGCGGCGGACATTGTTTATCAGATGCGTGATGAATTTGTTCCGCGAATCCAAATGATGATAGCGGAAAGAAAGAGAATGGCGACGCGTCTGAAAGAATTGGGCGGCATGGAAATTTTTCCGTCGGAGACAAATTTTTTGCTGATAAGATTGGAAGAGGCGGCGGCACTTCGGGAATATCTGGAGCGGCTTGATATCGGGATAAGATATTTTTCTTCGGGTGCGGCAGGTCTTGAAAATTGTCTGCGGATATCGATGGGGACTCGTACGGAGAATGACGAAGTATTTGCGGCGATAAAAAATTTCTCGGAGGGAATAAGATGAGGACTTCGGAAATTAATCGCAAGACGAACGAAACGAGCATCACGGTAAAAATAAATTTGGATGGCACGGGCAAGGCGGAAGTAGATACGGGCATCGGATTTTTTAATCACATGCTGAATCTTTTCGCGGCGCACGGGCAATTTGATTTGACGGTAGTATGTAACGGCGATTTGGAAGTAGACGGGCATCATAGCGTAGAGGATATAGGAATTGCGTTAGGCGCGGCGATAAAAAATGCATTAGGCGATAAATACGGCATCACGCGCTACGGGACATTTTTTTTGCCGATGGACGAAACACTTGCCTTGGTTAGTTTGGATATAAGCGGACGCCCGTTTTTGGTCTGCGAGACGGGTGAAATGTCACCGATGATAGGCGCGTTTGATACTGAACTTGTCGAGGAATTTTTACGTGCGTTTGCGTTCAATTCCGGAATAACATTGCACGTGAAGATAATTCACGGTAGAAATTCGCATCACAAAGTCGAGGCGATATTTAAAGCATTAGGGCACGCATTGCGCACGGCGGTAACGAAGGACGAAAAAATAAAGGGCGTACCCTCGACGAAAGGGATATTGTGACGGGAAATTTTGGAGGACGGTTGATTAATGAATCGAAACACAAGGACGATTGTAAAAATTTTTATAATCGCGGCGGTAACGATTGCATGTGTAGCTTTGGCGTATTATTTGGGCGCGAATATCACGGGGCATAAATTGGCGGCGGCATCGGATAATATGAGTTATACGCGTTGGCTTGAAAAATATTTTGAGTTGACACGGGCGGCAGGTTTATTGAACGGATTGTGTGCGCTGGGTTGGTTTACGGCGGCGCGATTTTTATTTACGGTAGACGAGGCAGTCGGAGCCGGTAAGCGGATTTTTTGGCTCGGACTGTTGGCGATATCGGCGGCAATAACTTTAGGCGTGGCACATTTTTACGCGCCAATCCTCGGAATAAAATTGAACGGGATAATTTTCGCGTTGTACGGGATAATATTCACGGGCGTAGGCTATTGGCTGTTAACGATATTCACGACACCGCTTGCATTTAAATATACGCCGTTGGGGGCGCAATTAATCGGGAGGCGCGGAATATGAGTTACTATTTCGTGTCAATCGGCGGTACGGGCGCGAAAGTCATGGAATCGTTGACGCATCTTTGCATAGCCGGTTTATTACCCGAAAACGAAAGACTTTACATCACGGCGATAGATCCCGATGTCGGTAACGGCAATCTTGAACGAACATCAACCGCGCTGAATAATTTCGATGTCTTCCAAAATTTTTCGGTGGGCAATGATACGAAACTGTTCAAAAATAAAATTTCAATCGTGCGTCCGTTCCCGTGGAATCCTACGGGGCACGATAAGACGCTTGACGATTTGACGGAGTATCATCAACACAGCAAGACGGTCGGGAAGTTGTATGAAGTTCTATACACGCGTCAAGAACGCTCCACGACGCTTAACGAAGGTTTTCGCGGACATCCGTCAATCGGTGCGGCAGTCCTTGCGAAAAATTTTGATGACGGTTCAAAGTGGCGCACGCTTACCGAACAAATAGAAAAGACAATCAGCGAGGGCGACAGCGTAAAAATATTTTTGGCGGGTTCGGTCTTCGGCGGTACGGGTGCGGCAGGTTTGCCGACTGTTGCGCGAATGTTGCGGAATAATCTTGCCGATTACGCGAATAAAATTTCAATCGGCGGCGTTTTGATTCTACCGTACTTCAGTTTCACGCCCGAAGATGTCAAAGATGAACTGTTCGCACGCAGTGAAAATTTTTTGCCGAATACAAAAGCGGCGTTGAGATATTACGCTGAACGGGAAAATTTATTTGACGCGACGTATTTCGTCGGGGATAACGTAATGACACCTGTCGGCGAATTTTCGGTAGGCTCATCGAATCAGCGTAACGAAGCACATGTAGTGGAATTATATGCGGCAATGGCGGCGATAGATTTCTTTGCGCGACCGATAACCGCGCCGAAAGTATTCAAGTACATTTGCCGACACGAACGCGAAAAATTTTCATGGAACGATTTCCCGATAAGTGCGGCGACTTTCGTACAGTTTGCGCGATTTATTTTCGCCTATGTGCAATTGATAAAACCGGTATTGAGCGATTTGGTTTCGGGCGATGCCAAAGCGTATAAATATCCGTGGTTCGTGGATTTATTGGGCGGCGTGAATGTGACGGAGCCCGAGGCGGTGAACTTCAATTTTTATGCCGAGGCATTTGCGGCGTGGCTCAAACAAATTGAAACATTAAACGGGCGCGAAGTTTTTTTGATAAATCCGTCAATGTTTGAGGCGAATCCGGCGCGACTGCTTGACAAAAAATTATTCGCGACCTGCGACGGTACAAACAGTAAAGTAACATTGCATGAAGTGTGGTACAGATTGACGGAGCCGACGAAATACGATTCAACGGTCAAAGGCTTTGGGAAATTTCTACGGCGGCTGTACGATGCATGTGCGGCAAATTGAGCGGTAACAAATAAAATAATCCCTCGTCGAAAATTGCGGCGGAGGATTTTTTTTGCTATCATGAAAAAAATTTTTTGTGAAGGGAAAATTTTTATGGCTAATGTCGTTACGATAAAGGGCGTAAAAAAATTATATAAGATGGGTTCGGAAACGGTTGCGGCGTTAAACGGCGTAGACTTGACGATAAACGAAGGGGAATTTGTGGCATTGATGGGGCCTTCGGGCTCGGGGAAATCGACGCTGATGAATATTTTGGGTTGCTTGGATCGCCCGACTTTGGGCTCGTATAAATTGCTTGGGCAAGAGGTCAGCGGATTGAGCGACGACAATTTGGCACGTATACGAAATAAAACTATCGGCTTTGTGTTTCAAAATTTTAATCTCCTACCGAAATTGACGAGTCTTGAAAATGTTGCGCTGCCCGCAGTTTATGCGGGTCTCGGTACCGATGAACGATTGACTTTGGCGCGTGAGGCATTGGAAAAAGTTTCATTGGCAGATCGTGCGGAACATTTGCCGACGGAATTATCGGGCGGACAAAGACAGCGCGTGGCAATCGCCCGAGCAATAGCAATGAAGCCGGCAATATTGATGGCGGATGAGCCCACGGGCAATCTTGATACGAAATCGACGGTGGAGATAATGGAAATTTTCCGCGAACTGCATCGCGCAGGCTCAACGATAATTTTAGTCACGCACGAGCCCGATATAGCGCAGGCGGCTGACAGACAAATTTTGGTCAAGGACGGGAAAATCACGAAGGATATAATAACTGCGCACAGTGACGAAGTTATAGATATCGTGTGAGATGTTGGAGAGATTTTAAATGCTTTTTACGGAATTGTTAAAGATGGCGTGGCGAAGTTTGGCGGCGAACAAATTGCGGACGTTCCTGACAATGTTGGGCGTGATAATCGGTGTGACAAGTGTTATCGCGTTGGTAAGTGTAGGCATGGGCGTCAAAAAAAATGTCGTCGATTCGATATCGCAACTCGGATCTAATATGTTGATAGTAATGCCGGGCAGCAGTAACCGCGGAGGCCCCCGAGGCGCAGCAGGTTCAATGACAACTTTGACTTACGACGACGCAGAGGCGATTAAAGACAAAGTCAAAAATATTTCTTACGTGTCGCCGACGGTACAGAGCAGTTATCAAGTTGTTTACGGTCACGAAAACTGGAATACAAGTGTGACGGGCGTTATCCCCGAATACGTTTCGATTCAGTCGCTGGAATTGAAGAGCGGATTATTTTTCAACGAACATGATGTGGCAGTTCGCAATCGTGTTGCGGTTATCGGCTCCACCGTCGCGACAAATTTATTCGATTCCGTCAATCCCGTCGGGAAAAAAATTCGTATAGGCAATGCGCCCTACACGATAATCGGCGTACTGAACAGCAAAGGACAATCGAGCGGCGGACAAGACCAGGATGATGTTGTATTGATTCCGTTGACTACTGCGCAGGAACGTTTGATAGGTATAACGTATGTGCGGACAATAAATGTTCAAGTCACGGACGCCGATAAGATGGACGAAGTGCAGGAGGATATCGAAACACTTTTGCGACAGCGTCACAGAATACGCGAAGGAGCCGAAGATGATTTCAACGTCCGCAACTTGACAAGCTTACTCGAGACAATGACATCGACGACGACAATGATAACTTTACTTCTCGGAGCAATCGCGGGAATTTCGTTACTGGTCGGCGGTGTGGGCATAATGAATATCACATTGGCGAGCGTAACGGAACGCACACGCGAAATCGGAATCCGTAAAGCAATCGGCGCAACCTACAGCAATATCATGTTGCAATTCCTAATCGAATCGACGATGATAAGCATAATCGGCGGAGCAATCGGAATAGTTATCGGAATCGTCGCGGCGCAATTAATTTCGCAGTTCGGTAACTTTACAACGGTTGTCAGCGGTTTAAGTATCGCGGTAAGTTTCGGTTTTGCTTTGTTCGTGGGAATTTTCTTCGGATTGTTACCGGCACGCAAGGCGGCGCGTTTAGATCCGATTGATGCATTGCGCTACGAATAATTCATAAAAAAATCCCCTCCGACTAAAAATCGCAGGGGATTTAAATTTGCCGTTAACACTTCACTTGAGGATAAACATATCTTTGTTTTTGCTGATGAGTTCGCCGATTAACATCTTGCCTTGAATATCGGGATGTATACCGTCGACTGCCATTTCGGTTTTCATACTGCCGTCTTTATCGCAAAAATACGGCTCGATATCTATAACATATTCCTGTCGCTTGATGTACTCGTTAATCTTGTTCAATTTTTCGCGCCAATTCGGATCGCTTATCGTCTTGAAGGCGTGATAAATATTGTCGGAATGAATCGGCATGAGCGTCAAGAAAATCGGGCGGATATTATTCGCCAAACAAAGTTTTTTGATACCCTCTATATCGGCGATAACATCTTCGGCTTTGATACTTGCGTCGCGCAGACAATTTTCGCCCGTCAACAAAATCAAATTACGCGGTTTGAGCGGCAAAACATCATGTTCAAATCGCGCAAGAGTATCATGAGCCAAATCGCCGCTACGTCCCAAATTTACGACGGGAAAATCAATATAGGTTTCGTAACTGTATTGCAAATCGCGCGGAGAATAACTGAGAGCCGCGCCGCCGTGAGTGACGCTGTCGCCCAAGACAACCACATCAACGCCCTGCGTATAATCTTCCACGACAAATTTATCGCTGTTTGACCATGTACCTATAGGATTATTTTCCTCGTCAAGCGCACGCACGCGCCAATAGTAGGGACCCGCGTAAGGGCGTCCGTATTCGTCATAGCAGCTGGCGACATCCGTTGTTGTCATGCGCCAATGACTGTCTTTGCTGGGCTCGACATCATTTTCAACTTCGGGAGGATGAGTCAACAATTCCACTTCGTATTTCGCCGCGCTGTTAAGCGGAATCCAAGAGAAGGCGTGATAAATCGGTTGCGGCAGATAATCCATCAAATCAAAGTTGTTCACAAGCGGACAGTTCGGTATCGTTTTATCTTTGTCGACGACAATTTTTTCTGCCTTGCAAAATTCCCCAATTGGTTCATGATGAAGACCTAGCGCACGTACACGCCAATATAATTCGTTTTCGTTTTCGTACGGGCGTAAATCGGCTTGATAACCGTTTGTGTAAACTTTACGCGTAGAAAATACAGTGAACTCTTCCGAAAGTTTTATACCACCCTCAATCGGCGGTTGCGCGTTCAAAATTTCAACCTCGTAGCAAACGGCTTCGGGCACGACATGCCAAACGAGGAAGGGCATCGAGCTTGCCGGATTGTCTTTGTCGTAATGATAGATAGTGACCGGTTGCTTACTCTTCGGGAAATTGGGATTGTCGCAAACGGTTTTTGTGCGGAAAATTTCGCCGAAGAGACCGCGAGCACTGATGTAATAGTAAGTAGGAATCGGCGCGCGCGGC
>JAILRS010000010.1 GCA_024698045.1 Selenomonadaceae bacterium | reverse complement strand
GCATACATGAACGCGGTGATATTTTCGTTTCGCCCGATATAGCCGTCTGCGAAAAATGTTCCACCGAACTTTTCGACCCAAATAACCGCCGTTATCTGCATCCATTTATTAATTGTACCGCTTGCGGTCCCAGATTAACGATTCTGCGCAATATGCCCTACGATCGCGAACGAACTGCCATGAATGAATTTCCCATGTGCGCCGATTGTTCCGCCGAATATTTTAATCGTGACAGTCGACGCTACGACGCCCAACCTATTTGCTGTAACGATTGCGGCCCCGATGTTTATCTGCTCAATTCAGATTTGAAAGGTCACGACGCAATTAAACATGTACGAAAAATTTTGGCGCAGGGTGGTATCGTTGCCGTCAAAGGTATCGGCGGCTTCCATCTGGCTTGCGACGCCCGTAATTTTAATGCCGTTGAACGTCTGCGCAAAAGTAAGACCAGACCGGCAAAACCTTTCGCGGTTATGTTCGCCGATATTGATGCCGTCAAGCGCGAATGTATTTTATCTGCCGAACGGAAAAAATTTTTAGACAGTCCGCAAAAGCCGATTGTATTGCTCGAAAAAATTTCGGGCGGCTCGATTGCCGAAAATGTTGCGCTCGATATTAATCGTCTCGGTGCAATGTTGCCTTATACTCCGTTGCATTTGCTAATCTTCAATTTCCCCGACGACCTCAAAAACTTTCCCGATGCTCTTGTCATGACCAGCGGCAATCCCTCGGGCGTTCCCATTACCGTCGACGACGAAGACGCCATAAACAATTTCGACAACCTTTGCGACGCGATTCTCAGTCATAACAGAAAAATTTTACTCCGCGCCGATGATTCCGTCATGAATTTTATCGACAATCAGCCGTCAATGATTCGACGTTCGCGCGGCTATGCTCCTCTGCCCGTCGTCTGCGATTCATCCGATAATATTTCCGTCTTGGCTATCGGCGGCGAACTCAAGAACACATTTTGTTTGGCGAAAAATAATTTGCTGTATGCCTCGCCGTATATCGGGGACGTCGGTGATTTGCGTACGATTGATGTCTTGCGTGCTTCCATCGACAGAATGCGCGACTTACTTGAAATTTCGCCCGAAGTCATTGCCTGCGATTTGCATCCCCGTTACCACACCACCGCCCTTGCTGAAAAGATTGCCGCCGAATTTAATTTGCCGCTCGTTAAAGTTCAACATCATTACGCTCATGTGTTGAGTTGCCTTGCAGAAAATAATTACCATGATGCCGTTATCGGTGTGGCATTCGACGGTACGGGATACGGCTCCGACGGTTCAATTTGGGGCGGTGAATTTTTTATCTGCGACGAATCCGATTTCAATCGTGCCGCCACAATTACTCCTTTCAGACAAGCGGGCGGCGATAAATCCGCGCGTGAAGGTTGGCGAATTGCTTTGGCTATGTTTGACTGCGACATTAATATTGCTCGTGCTTTGAATTTGGCAAGCGATACCGAAATTAACGGACAAAAATTTTTGCTGGATAAAAATCTAAACTGTATAACGTCAACGAGTGTGGGCAGACTTTTCGACGCGGTCGCCGCTGTCTTGGGCATTTGTAACAAGTCAAGCTACGAGGGCGAAGCCGCCATGAAGTTGCAGGCGATTGCCGAAAGGTCAACGGACGGCATCACTAAAAATTTTTCTTCCACTGCCGAACTTTTTAATCATATTCTGTCCGGACGTTTGCGCGGCGAAAATATTTCTGACTTGGCGCGAATTTTCCACGAAGGTTTATCCGATATTACTGCGCAGATTTGCGGCGAACTCAGTCAGCGTTTCGGGATTAAGGTTGTCGCTTTGAGCGGCGGTGTTTTTCAAAATTCATTGCTCACTTCTCTTACCGTGAATAATTTACGGCGGCGCGGTCTCAAAGTTTTACTGCATAATCTCATTCCATCAAACGACGGCGGCATTTGTATCGGGCAGGCTCTTCACGCAAAAAAAATCACCCGAATTTAATCGAGTGATTGTTATCTTTTCGTCAACCAAAGTTTTTATTTCGTAAGCAAGTCTGTTACCTTGTTCGCCAATTCTACCGGATTTTTCGGCATGACTCCCTCTATCAGTAACGCCAACGAATATAGTGTGCGGCACATCTCTTTAAATGCCGGAGTATCTTTGCCCTGCTCATGCAAGCTCTCCAATTTTGAAAATACCGCGTGATTCGGATTCAGCTCCAAAATTTGTGTCGCCTTGAAGTAAGGATTATTCATTGCCGCGAAAGTTTTTTCCATCGTCAGTGAAGGACCTTGCTCGCTCGTCGCCAAGCATACCGCACCCGATTTTAATTTCGACGTCAGACGTACTTCATTGACTTCCGCTATCGCCTCTTTGACGTCCTTCAATAATTCTTCGTGCGATTTCGCTATCTCTTCTACTTCCGCTTTTACCTTTTGCGATTCGGCATCATCCAACTCGAAATTTTCGCGCGTTATCGATTGGAATTCTTTATCGGCATATTTACGCAATACATCCACTACAAATTCGTCAATGGGATCTGTCATGTAAATGACTTCTAATCCGCGGTCGCGTAACAATTCCATTTGCGGCAGTCTCTCGATTGATTCAACGTCTTTGCCTGCCGCTATATATATCTTCTTCTGCGATTCCGGCATACGTTCCACATATTCCGCCAGCGTCGACAATTTCCCTTCGTGTGACGTCGCAAACATCAACAAATCTTTCAAATCGTCTTGCGTCTTCGTGTCAAACATACTGCCGTAAACGCCCATCTTTAACGACTTGCCAAACTCTTTCCAAAATTCTTCGTACCGTTCGCGCTCGTCTTTTAACAATTTGCCCAGACGTTTCAAGATATTTTTTTCCAACGCCTTGCCTATCACTTTTATCTCGCGACTTTGCTGTAACAATTCGCGCGAAATATTCAGCGGCAAATCGGGCGAATCTACCAGACCTTTGACGAAGCGCAGATAATCCGGCAAAAAGTCCTTGCACTTATCCATTATGAACACGTGTCGCGAATAAAGTTGTAATCCTGCCTCGTAGTCCGAGTAATACAAATTGTTCGCCGCATGTTTCGGAATGAATGTTAACGCCGTGTATTCTACTGTGCCTTCCGCTTTTACATGGAACGTTTCAAAAGGTGCTTCCCATTCGTGCAATTGCTGTTTGTAAAATTCTTCGTACTCCTCGGGCTTGATTTCCGATTTACTGCGCGTCCATAACGGTTTCATTGAATTGACTGTTCTTACTTCTGTTGTCGGCTCCGCATCTTTATCTTCGCCCTTTACTTCATAATTCATCTTTATCGGGTAGCGTACAAAGTCGGAGTACTTTTTTATCAACCGCTCTATCTCATGTGTATCCGTGAAATTAAATTCGTCGTCGCCGCAAAATTCGGGTTTGAGATGCAAAATTATCGTCGTGCCGTTACTGTCCTTTGTGCACTCCTCTAATTCATATTCCCCTGCGCCCTCCGACGTCCATTTACACGCCGATTCCGTGCCTGCCTTACGCGTTATCAATTCTACTTTTTCCGCTACGATAAACGCCGAGTAAAATCCTACGCCAAATTGTCCGATAAGCTCCTGCGCAGATGTACCGTTCGATTCACGAATTTTTTCTAAAAAGTCTTTCGTCCCCGATTTTGCTATCGTACCTATATTCGCTATGACTTCTTCGCGCGTCATTCCGATTCCGTTATCGGATATCGTTATCGTTTTCGTCGCCGAATCCGGTACCACAAATATTTCCGCCTCTGCGCCCGTCGATAAGTCGCTGTTCGTTAACGATTCGATTCGTAATTTATCCAGCGCGTCACTTGCATTCGATATCAGTTCACGCAAAAATATTTCTTTGTTCGTGTATATCGAATTTACTACCAAATCCAGAAGTCTTTTTGTCTCGGCTTGAAACTCCATTCTTTCCGCTGTCATATATCTGTCTTCTCCTTTACCGAATAAAATTGAGCGAGCATTTTAGCCCGCCCGTTGAAAATTTATTTGAATCGTTATTGCTTATTTAAAAAGCTGGCTGACCGAGCGATGCGATTGTATTTGAATTATTACGTCGCCAATCGAATCCGCCATTGTCAGTACCTTAATTCTATCCGATTGCTTTTCGGGTGGCAAGGGAATTGTATCTGTTATCACAAGCTGTTCGATATCCGAATTGTTTATCTTCTCTACGGCATTCTTACTCAGTACCGCGTGTGTGCACGCCGCTATTACTTTCTTCGCGCCCAATTTGCGCAGTGCCTTTGCTCCTTCGCATAAACTGCCTGCCGTATCTACTATGTCATCTACCATGAGCGCAACTTTGCCGTCAACATCGCCGATTATATTCATGACTTCCGCTTCACCCGGACGCGGACGACGTTTCTCTATTATCGCTATCGGCGACTTGAGATAATCCGCCAAATCGCGCGCACGTGTAACGCCGCCCAAATCGGGCGACACTACTACCAAATCATCACCGAAGTTACACTTCTTGAAATAATCCGCAAGGACGGGCGCAGCCTTCAAATGGTCGACGGGTATATCGAAAAAGCCCTGTATCTGCCCCGCGTGTAAGTCTACCGTCAAAACTCGGGTCATGCCTGCCGCTACCATCAAGTTCGCTACCAATTTCGCCGATATCGGTTCGCGTCCCCTCGTCTTACGGTCTTGCCGCGCATATGCGTAGTAAGGAACAACCGCCGTTATCGAATGAGCCGAAGCGCGTTTGCAAGCGTCAGCCATAACCAGCAAATCCATTAAGTTGTCATTGACAGGTTGCGAAGTCGGTTGGACTATGAATATGTCCTTGCCGCGGATACTGTCGCTAATCATTACTTGCGTCTCACCGTTATTGAATCGCCCGACGAAGGTATCGAATATCTCTACACCTATATGATTGGCGATTTTCTTTGCCAATTCGGGATTTGCGTTACCCGTCATCAGACAAAGATTACTGATTTGTACACTTTGGTTGTTCATTCAGAACAGCCCCCCCAAAATAATTTTATGACTTACTTTTTAACCCCGTCGCCGAGGTCGACAATCAAAATTATTTGCGCTTGTCATTCCAATCCTTTATGTTGGTCTGACGTGCTCGCGCTATTGCAAGGCTGTCTTTCGGGACATTCTTCGTTATCGTGGAGCCTGCCGCTATGTACGCACCCGATTCTACCGTCACGGGCGCAACAAGGTTTGTATTGCAACCGACGAATGCATTGTCTCCTATTTTCGTGCGGTGTTTATTCTTTCCGTCGTAATTGCATACCGTCGTACCGCAACCGATATTCACATTTGCTCCTACGTCGCTATCGCCTATGTACTGCAAGTGCGGTAACTTTGTTCCTTGACCTATAACAGAATTTTTTACCTCAACGAAATTGCCGATTTTTACCTGTTCGCTGATTCTGCTGCCGGGTCTTATATGTACGTAGGGACCAAGTGTAACATCACTACATATTTCCGCATCGTGACAGTAACTAAACTGTACTTTGACGTTATTGCCTACCTTCATGTTGACAAATCTGACATCGGGACCTATCTCGCAATCTTCTCCTATGTGCGTTGCTCCCTCTAAGTAGGTGTTCGGGTGGATTATCGTATCTTGACCTATCTCTACATCTACATCTATGAACGTCATCGCAGGATCTACTATTGTTACTCCCGATTCCATTAATTCCCGTTCTTTCCTCATACGCAACGCTTTATCTGCCGCCGCCAATTGTACTCGCGAATTTATTCCTACCGTATCCTCACAATACTCAGCTTGATATGTACTTACTTTTTCCCCTACACTCTTGAGTATCGGCAACACATCGGGCAGATAATATTCGCCCTGCGCATTTTCATTCCTTACCTGTTCCAGATATTTGAACAACTTTTTTACGTCGAAACAGTAGACACCGGCATTTACTTGTTTAATTTTTTTCTCTTCTACCGTTGCGTCTTTTTCCTCTACTATCCTTATAAAAGAACCGTCACCATCTTTTATTATTCGTCCGTATCCTGTCGGGTCGGGCATTTCCGCCATCAATACCGTTGCCGCACTTCCTTTTTCCTTGTGATATTCCGTGAAGTTCTTTAACAGTTTTGATGTCAAAAGAGGTGTGTCGCCGCATAATACTAACAACGTTCCTTCTGATTCGGCAAATTTATCTTTGGCGCAAAGTACCGCATGACCTGTTCCCAACTGTTCTTCTTGCATGACAAATTCTACGCCCGATATGCTTTCCCTTACCAATTCAGCGCCCGAACCTATTACTACTACTTCACGCGCCGAACCTGCTTTTTCACTCGCATCTATTACGTGTTGCAACATCGGTTTGCCACATACTTTGTGCAATACTTTCGGCAGTTTGCTTTTCATTCGCGTTCCTTTGCCCGCCGCCATTATTACTGTCTCGAAGCTCATGATTTTAACCCCCGTCCTATACTGCTCTTCTATCCTCTATGTTAAACAGGTGTCGCATCAATTACTTTTACTTTTACGTAATGCCTTGAGCAAAGTTTTTTCCGCCTGTTCCATATGCCTTTCAGCTGCCTCGCGCGCCGCATCCATATCCCCGTCCGCTATCGCCTTTACTATCGCCGTATGTTCCTCGAATGTTTCGCGCAATCGCCCCGGGTACGACATCGACAGTGTCCTGTATCTCGCCAACTGTTCTTTCAAATTGTTGATTATCGATACCAATCTGTCGTTGCGACTTACTTGATATAATAAACCGTGGAATTCTATATCTGTTTCTACAATTTTGTCAATATCGTTACTTTCTATGTATCCTTTTATCTCTTCCAACTTCGTCCGCAACTTTTCCAATTCTTCGGGCTCTATCCTCATCGTCGCCAAACCTATTGACAGCGATTCCAGTGCCGTTCTTATCTCAAAGATTTCTTTCACGTCGTGTATCGATATACTCGAAACGTATGTGCCACGACGCGGTATCATTATCACATATCCTTCTTGCTCCAGCTTGCGGATTGCTTCCCTTACCGGCGTGCGACTGATTCCCAATTCTTCCGCTAATTGTACTTCCATTAAACGCTCCCCGGGCTCTAATACTCCCCTTTTTATCGCGTCGCGCAATACTTCGCATACTGTTTCGCGTAGGGGCTGGTAACTGTCTATCGTTATCGGTTCCAGTCTGTTTGCCATTTTCTTCATCCTTACTTTCTATTTTTTCGGGAACGTCTTGTATATCTTATTCTCTTTACGCTGTCAATCGAATTGCGTTACAAATACTTCGCAATCGTTTATTGTTGCGGCTATTTTTTCTGCCGTAGTTTTTTCTTCGGTCAAGGCGAAGACCGTCGAGCCGGAACCGCTCATTAAAGCTACTTCGGCTCCCAACTCCATCATCTTACTCTTTATCGTCGATATTTCGGGACATAACTTTATCGCTATCGGCTCCAGTACATTCGCAAATTTCCCGAATGCCTCCGAATATTTATCTTGCTCCAGCAACCTTATTATCTCCATATTCGGTGGATGTTCCTGCGCAGGTTCTTCGTCGTATGTTTTGTACGCCCATGCCGTCGATATTTCCGCCGCAGGTTTTGCCAATACCACGTAAAAATTTTTCAAAGGAGCCAACCGCGTTAAACATTCGCCGCGACCTTCGGCCAAGCATGTGCCGCCCACTATACAGAAGGGGACATCGGAGCCTACACGCATACCGATTTCGCAAAGTTGTTTTTCGGATAAATTTGTTTCGTACAGACGATTCAGACCGCGAATTACTGCCGCCGCATCCGACGAGCCGCCGCCCAATCCTGCTGCCGACGGGATTTTTTTCGTCAACTTGATTGACACATTCGCCGCCGTGCCGCTGTACTTGCAAAATTCTTCCGCCGCGCGCCACGCTAAATTTCTTTGGTCTGTCGGGATATTCAAGCCGCCATCAACTTGCAACTTTATTCCGTCGGAAGTTTTTTCTATCTCCAATTCGTCCGCCAACGATATCGACTGCATTATCATTGATACTTCGTGATAGCCGTCTGCTCGTCTGCCCGTGATATCCAGCGTTAAATTTATTTTCGCACGCGCCTTTTCCTTTAACACATACTCACCGCCTCTCTTCGTGAATTATATCACTGTTTAAAACCTTTGGCAAGATTCCCTTTTCCTATAACCTTTGCCGCAATATTGCACCGATTATTATATATGAAGTTGATTATTTATTCTCGAGAGCCATGATTTTATTGACTCGACGTTCGTGACGATCTCCGCCGAATTCGGTAGCAAGCCATGTCCTTACTATCTCCTCGGCTAATCCGATTCCCGTCACGCGACCGCCCAATGCCAATACATTTGCGTCGTTATGTTCGCGGCTCATTCGTGCAGAATATACATCACTGCATAAAGCGCAACGAATACCCTTGATTTTGTTCGCCGCTATCGATATTCCGATTCCCGTGCCGCATAAGACTATACCTTTATCCGCCGCACCACTCACGACATCGTCACATACTTTTTCGGCGATATCCGGGTAGTCGACACTTGTCGTATCGTATGTCCCGACGTCTTTAACCTCGATATCTTCATACGTAGCCAAAACTTTTTTGACCGACTCTTTCAATTCAAATGCACCGTGATCGCTGCCTATCGTTATCTTCATTTTAGTCCTCTCCTATATCGCCGAATACCGCAGGTAATTTTTCAATCAATATATCGCGTATCATCAAGGCAACCTCTCGCATTTGGGGATGTGCCGCCGTCGCCGTTCGTAACCTTAGGAAATGCCGCCATTCGCGCAAATTCATCGTCACTACTATTTCCGTCTTTAACGAGTTCGGCAAGATTGAACGTGCCTCTTCGGGTTTGGCGCCCATTGCTCGCAGTGCCAGATAATTTTTTTCAGTCTGCTCCATTACTTCAAGCCATAATTTATATTTCTCATCATCTTCCTGCCAATAACACGGTTTGATGAAAGTCAATTCGGCGGCGAATTTGCCCGAAGAGTAATCGCAATATCTGGTACTCTCCTGCGAATAACTTGCTATCCTATGTCTGACTAATTCGTGCGTTACTCCTCTGTCGCAGATGATTTTTAATGTTATCGCTTCGTGTTCTATTACCGATTCGTGACCGCGCTTTATTATTCCCTTGATGAATTTTTCCGCGCTATCCTCTTTGATATTACCTTCCGATTTGTAGCACACACGCCCGGCACGTTCCAACTTCCTCATTATTGCCGACGCGTCTATTTCTTCCAACGGCTCAACACCGGCATTTATTATCTTCATCTAGCGTCACGCCCCATCTTACGAAATTCCAACCACAACGGCGGCGCGATGAAGATTGACGAATAGCAACCACTACAGAAGCCCACTATCAATGCAAACGCAAAATCTTTTGTTGTTTCGCCCCCGAAGAAGAATAATGCCAAAGTAGTAAACAAGCAGGTAAACACAGTATAGAGCGAACGAGTCATTGTTTGATACACCGAGCGATTTACCACATTAACCAAATCACCGCCGCGACGGAAATGTAACTTTAAATTCTCGCGTATCCTGTCGAAAATAACGATTGTGTCATTGATGGAGTAGCCGACAACCGTGAGCAGTGCCGCTACGAATGACGAATCTACTTGACGTTGAGTAAACGAAAAGAATGCCAACACGATTAAGATATCATGAACGAGAGCCGCAACCGCCGCCAAACCGAAGCGAAATTCAAAGCGATATGCCACATACAACACTATCAATATCCACGATATTACAAGTGCCAAGACCGCATTCATTATCAGTTCGCTACCT
Source organism: Selenomonadaceae bacterium (assembly GCA_024698045.1). GTDB lineage: Bacteria > Bacillota > Negativicutes > Selenomonadales > Selenomonadaceae > Quinella. The sequence goes on along the minus strand of JAILRS010000010.1, from coordinate 124,397 downwards.
ATTACCGCACCGACTTTTTCCTCGCGCATCACTTCATAATTACCGACTTGCTCTTTTAAGCCGTTCATTACTTCTTTGCGCTGATTTTCTTCCAAATCTACAGTTCGTATCATCACATCGGTTGCGCTTGTCACTTCCGTACTTTCGCCGCTCAATTGGATTGTCGCGCCGTCCAAGCCGTACGGTTTCAACGCTTCGCGAACCTGACTTATTTCAACTGCCTTTTCAAATTTCAAATCGATTATCGTGCCGCCGGTGAAATCTATACCGAAATTGAAACCGCGTGTAGCCATTGAAATTAAGCCCGGCACTATTATTAACAGGGAGATTATGAACCACATTTTGCCGCGTCCTGCTATATCGAAATTCGGCATTTTATTTCACCGCCTTTCTTTCGTCGAATAATACAAAACCATTCGCGCCGTACGCACTCGGACTTTCTACTACATTGGCGTTTACCAATAATTTCAGCATGAATTGCGTCAACGTTATTGCCGTCAACATACTGAGTAACACGCCCAAGCCCAATGTTATTGCGAAGCCGCGGATTGAACCCGTACCGAATAAGAACAGAACTGCCGCCGCTATTATCGTCGTGATATTTGAATCGAAGATTGTCGTAAACGCTCTTTTAAATCCTGCATCCATTGCCAAGCGTATTGTCTTTCCTTGACGATATTCTTCTTTGAAGTGCTCGAATATCAAAACGTTTGCATCTACCGCCATACCGATTGATAAAATTATTCCCGCCACGCCCGGCAAAGTCAAAGTTGCGTCTAATCCTTTGAGCGTGCCCAATAACATTAAGGTATAAGCCATCAGACTGATATCGGCAATGAAGCCCGGTAAGCGATAGAACAGCAGCATAAAAATCAATACTGCCGCGATTCCTATTACGAAAGCGAATTCCGATTTATCTTTTGAATCCTGCCCGAGCGATGCCCCGACTGTTCTTGTTTCTATTATGTTGACTTTTACGGGTAGCGCGCCGCTCCTCAAGAGGACTGCCAAATGTTGTGCCTCATCCAAATCTTTTTGACCGGATATTTCTGCGCGTCCGCCCATTATCGGCTCACGTACCACGGGATTTGTTAACACTTCGCCGTCTAACAATATCGCTATTGTTCTGCCAACGTTTTCCAATGTTGCATCTGCGAATTTTTGACTGCCTTCATCGCTGAATTCCAAATTTACCACACATTGACTGTTCTGCTGATTCATTGCCGCCTGCGCATCTTTCAAATCCGAACCGGTCAAGATTGTTTTGCCGTCTTCGTCTTTGAACTCCAGCATCGCTGTCTTGCCTATTGTTTCTATTGCCTTATCGGGATCTTTTATGCCGGGCAATTCGATTATCACTCGTCTTTCGCCTTCACGCTGAATTATCGGCTCGGTTAATCCCATTTCGTTTACGCGCTTCTCCATGATTGATATTACGCGTCTCATTGCGTCCTCGTCGACTTTTGCCGTCTCGGTATCTTCCGCCTCTAATACCACATGCGTACCGCCCTGCAAATCCAGACCTTGACGTATCGAATGTGCCAGCGGACGAATGAATATCACAAACACTGCCACGATTCCCACAAGACACAATAGCAGCTTGATTAAACTGTTTGTCCTCACTAAAATTATTCTCCCTTCTAATTTCATATTCGCCCGTCAATATACTACATGAAAAAAATAAAGGCAATAATCAGCATCCTTAACAAGTTATAATAATGCCGTTGTACAATCCGCTCGAGGTGATTGATATGAAAAAGTTGTTTATGAGTGTCATGACGGTTCTGATTCTGTTGACGTACGCTAATATTTGCGCGGCAGAGAATTATGTCGAAGAAGTTTTGTATTTGGTCAACGTCGAGCGCGCCAAAGTAGGAGTTGCTCCCTTGCGTTTGGCAGAGGATTTAAATTACGCGGCTGATATTCGCGCTCGTGAAATCGTGGAATATTTTTCACACGATCGCCCCGACGGCTCTGATTGCTTTACCGTGATAGAGAGAAAAGGTAGGACGCACGGCGAAAATATTGCGGCAGGACAGGATACGCCCGAAGATGTTGTCGATTCGTGGATGAATTCCGAAGGACATCGCGAAAATATTTTAGACCCACGTTTTAAGGAAATCGGTATCGGTTGCGTTTATTCCGAAGATTCACGGTACGATTATTATTGGGTGCAACTCTTCCGCGGTTGAATTAATCTTGACTTGTGATATTGGCAACGTGACGTTGCATCCAATTATCGCGCCTAATTTTTCGACAACCAAAGTTAATGACCGCGCTTGTAAAAATACTTAAGTTAACTTTGAACACTTTCGGTAACGACTGAAAGTGGCGGAACAGTTTTCGCAGCAAAGTTTTCGACAACCGCAATAAATCGCCGCGCCCGTGATTATAACCGGTTGACTTTGAACACTTTTGATTAACCAAACGAAAGGAGTTTTCTTTGACGTGTATTTTTAAATTTCGTTTTGCAGGAAGTTTAACAGGTGTGTCGAAAATGCACTGTAGAGATAAGCGCGATAATTTCAAAAGGAAGAGTAAAAACATGGATACAAATTTATTCCAACTCGATGAGAATTCCCCATTGAGCCGAATCAAAACTTATTTTGACGCCCTGCAAAATTCCACGGACGAATATCTTTTCGCAATGGATGTAAGTACTCGTCAAGTTATGCTGTCCAAAAATTTTTTGCGCGATTTTAATTTCCCAGACATATTGGTCGACGATTTTGCCGCGCTCCTTACGCCCTTTGTTTGGCACGAAGATCGCGAAATTTTGGAATCGGCAATGAATGAATTGGACAGTGCCAATGCAGGCGTCGAGATTTTCGGCGAATTGCGTCTGATGAATCGGAATGGCGAATATGGTTGGGTATCACTGCGCATGGGAGTCGGCGCCGATGAATTCGGGCAACCCGAACTTGCCGCAGGAATAATTTCCCGTATGGATATCAAAGTTAAAGCAGATCATATTACCGGTTTGCTTAATCGTAATGCCTTTCATTTGGCATTAATGAAGGAGTTAAACAATTCGGGTGACGCCCATGGCGCGGTTGTATTCGTCGGGCTGGATAATTTCCAACTGATAAATGAAACTTACGGCTACGAAGTGAGCGACAACGCTTTGCGACAAATCGCTCAGGATATCACCAATATTTTGCCCGTGGATATCCCTTTGTACAAATTAGACAATGATATGTTTGCTTTCTTCGTATCCGATGTTTATCCCGAAGAGATTGAAATTATTTTCTCCAGTATTCAATTATGTATGCGCGAAATTCGCAACATAGACGATACTATTTACTGTACGGCGTCGGCAGGCGCGGTCTTCTATCCCGATGATGCCGATGATGTCGTTACTCTTATGCGCTACGCCGAAGTTGCTTTGGAATTCGCCCGTCAAAAAGGTAAAGACCAAATTGCTTTCTTTGATGCCGCGTTCTATGAGCGTTGGCGTTACGATTTGGGTATGCAGAATTTAATGCAGAACTCAATCGCGCGCGGCTGTGAAGATTTCTTCTTGTGCTATCAACCGCAAGTCAATGCAAAGACCGGCGAACTTGTCGGCGCCGAAGCTTTGTTGCGTTGGTATGACAGAGACGGATCCGTTGTCGCTCCTATGCAATTTATTCCCTTGCTCGAAAAATCCCGTATGATTATCCCCGTCGGGCATTGGATTATCGAAAACGCAATCAAGACCGCAAAACATTGGCATAGCTTTATGCCTAAGTTTGAGATTAGCGTTAATATTTCCCTCTATCAATTGGAAGAACACATGTTATATGAATTCGTTAAAGATTGCATTGAACGCTACGACATAGATCCCACGACGATTGTCTTTGAATTGACCGAGAGCCATAATATTTACGATTGGGATTTCGTTAACAAACAGTTCCAAGCCTTCCATGATTTGGGTATAAAAATTTCCATGGACGATTTCGGCATGGGCTATTCCAATCTCAGTTTCTTGAAAAATTTCCGCTGCAATCAAATCAAAATAGATCGCGTCTTTGTCGAGGATATTTTGAACAGCGAATACGACAGACAACTTGTTAAACATATAATAATGATGTGTCACGCGGTAGGCATGGAAGTTTGTGTCGAAGGTATCGAGGACGAACCTACTTACATTTACGTTCGCGATGTTTGCGGCGCCGATATCATTCAAGGTTTTTACTTCGGTTATCCCGAAACGCCCGATGTTTTCGTCAAACGTTTCGAAACAATAAATAAAGCGTGAGGGGATTTTTATGCCGATACTGAAACTTTTAACGGCAATCCTTGGTATCTTTATTCTGTCGGGGCTGTCGATTTGTTCCGCTACAGTCGTCGACGAAAAAATTTCATTGGGCGGCATTGCTCCCGGAATTTCCGAAGAGGTTTTGACAAGCATAATGGGCAAACCTATTTCGCGCGACGACGACGATTTGATTTACAAAAATTTTACAGTCGAAATCAAGGGCGGAATCGTCGAGGAAATATCTACCCGTTCGGATACAATTACCACCCCCGACGGCATTCGTGTAGGTCTTGATTCTCAAGTCCTCAATTCTACTTTCGGTAAGGCTGATAAACTTGACTACGATTACGACGGTGTCGAATACAAATATTTCAACGGCAACCGAACAAAGAAGATTGAATTCAAGACAGTCAACGGTATCATCACAAAAATTTCCTGCAAGCTTGTCGACTGATTTACTCCAATGAAAATCTTTAAACTTTTGGCGATATGCACGATAACTTTATTGGGATTCGTCTTTAGTCTTGTTAGCGGCTCTGTTGATATTTCCACTGCGCAGGTCTTTACGGATTTGTTCGGCGTAGGTAATTCCGCACTCAATCAAACACAACAGCAGATTCTTGAAAATATTCGACTGCCGCGCACAATTGTTGCCGTATTCGTCGGCATAAATCTGTCGCTGTCGGGCGCAATCCTTCAAGCCGTCATGAAAAACCCGTTGGCAGATCCTCACATCATCGGTATATCTTCGGGCGCGGGTCTGTTCGGAATTTTCGTCATGATGATTTTCGATGACGCCGGTACTTTTGTCACTCCTGCCGCTTTTATCGGCGCGTTGCTTGCCGCCTTTATCATTTACCTCTTGGCTTGGAAAGACGGCATAAGACCAATCAGAATTATTCTGGCAGGTGTTGCCGTAAGTGCTTTTCTCGGCGCAGGTATTTCGGCTCTGCTCATTTTCTACAGCGACAGAGTGCACGGCGCTTTACTTTGGATGGTGGGCGGTTTGTCCGCTCGTTCTTGGCAACACGTTGGTTTATTATTACCCTATTCTATCGTCGGTTCTCTTTTAGCTCTGCTTGCCGCCAATCATCTGAATATTTTGCAGTTGGGCGATGAAGTTGCCAAAGGTTTGGGTTTGCGCGTTAATCTTGTGCGTTCGCTCCTGACCGCAATCGCTGCTTTGCTGGCTGCCTCGGCAGTTTGTGTAGTCGGTTTGCTCGGCTTTGTCGGTTTAATCGTTCCGCATGCCGCACGCTTGATTTTAGGTTCCGACTACCGCATTCTGTTACCCGGCTCTGCTCTGCTCGGTGCCGCTGTACTTTCCTTCAGCGATACTTTCGCCCGTACTGTCTTTGCGCCTACAGAATTGCCCGTAGGAATTTTAATGGCCGTCCTGGGCGCGCCCTTCTTCCTCTATCTGTTGCGCAAGGAGTTATAGTTTTCAAATAAAATTTTTGACAGGCGGTTCATTAAGTAGCGGCTTGCTTTTCGAGATTCTGAAGAGTTTCGAGAGTCGGCGTCGCTTTTATTTTTTTTATCAAATATTTGTTGACGCCAAACCTAAACGGCGCGGCGACGAAAGGAGTTTTCTTGATGGAGATTCAAAGATTCATTTTTGATTTACAACGCTTTGACGACGAAACAGTTACTACCGTCTTACCTTACAACCAAATATCGGGTGGCTCCTATGCTTGGGAAGCTTTAAAAGATTCTCCCGCAGATGTTCCATATGTTTCCATAGCCGGCGATAACGGTGCCTCTTTGGATATTACTTATGCGGCAAGCAGTGCCATTAACACTATTACCGCCCTTAGTGCCGTTACATTGACATCGGTTGATAATGTCGTCACTGTTTTGGGGGCAAAAGAGTATACCAAATATTTTAACCTGTACACTGCCGTTAACGGAGACGAAGAAGCTACATTGTCTTTCGGTGCACTAAACAAAGATATGACAATTTCTGATGAAACAGATTTCCTCTATAAGCAGGTTACCGGCGATGCTTACTTTAAAATATACGGCGGTCAAGTTAGAGGTTTTGTTTTGGGCGGCACGAGCGACGCGGTACAAGTAGACGGGACCAATATAACATTCGATAATAATTTGTATTACCTGGACAACGACGAGGAAGTTTTACTGAAAAGTAAATTCCCGGATTCTAATCTCGTAGACATTAAGAATGTATGGGTCACACAGGCAGGCGAAACATCTTTTGAAGTATCGGGTCTCGTTGCTGCTGATGAATATTTAGGCCTGACGGACATGGTTGCCTTCTGGGTATACGGAACTTCTACGGCGGCGGTTACTTTCGATGTTAATTCGAGCTTATTCACTGCAGCGGAAATCAATGCAGGTACTTCGGCTGTAATTTACGGCGCAAGTACAGTCATGACCATTAACAGCGGTGTTGTCGAAGTAGTTAATCCGAATGTAGACCCAAGTTTAAATTCCTTCAAGTATGTAGTCACCGAAGACAAAGAAGAAACTATCGATTTAATCGGCAGTTATCTTGAAGCCTTTAGTGCATACGAAATTGTAACCGATTGGAATAAATTGGGCCCTAGCGGTATCCTCATTAAACAGACAGGCACTGCCGATTACGTAAAAGTCGGAGCGATTGGCACCGCGGCCGCCGCCGCAAGCGCAATCACTTTCGGCGCGTCTAACACATTCAATGTCTACGATTCAGACGGACTTTATTTCGGTGTGGAAAATAATGCGGTCGTGGGTATCAGCGGCTTGAGCACCAACGGCTACATTATCGGCAAAGGCGTAGCCTTCAACTCTATTTCTTCCATCAACGGCAACAGCACTTTCGGTATAATCGGCGACAAATCTACGCTTGCAATCTATGGCGGCGATAGTGGTCTTTCCAAAATTATCGGTGTGGGCGGCGATAATGTCACAATCAACGGCGTGGCAGGTGCCTCCGTTATCGAAATTGATTCCGCAGGTGTATACAACTTTACTTCCGCAGAACAAGCCTTCACAATCGGCGGCGACAGCTCCGTCACTTTAAAACTGAATAACAAGGGCGCAGTCGTAGCAATTACCGGTTTGAGCGCAAGCGGTTACGTCGAGGCAGTAGGTACTCTCTTTGCAAGCGAAGTATCAGTCAACGGAAAATCCGTGGCAATCACGGGCGATGACGGTAATCTCATGCTCTACGGCAACAGCGGCGAAAGCGGCTTGTCTAAGATTGCGGGAGTCGGCGGCGCGTCCGTTACCATCAGCGGAATCGGCGGCGCATCTCAAGTCCTCACAGATACCATCGGCACTTTCAACTTTGCTTCTGCCTCGCAAGTCTTTACGATTGGCGGCGATGATGTCGTCACATTCGGCATGAGCGGCAATACTGTTACTGCTATCAACGGCTTGAGCGCAAATGGTTACGTTGAGGCAGTCGGTACTATCTTTGCCGGCGGTAATGTCAGCGTCAATGGTCAGTCGGTTAATATCGACGGCGACGAAGGTACACTCACTCTCTACGGTGAAGACAGCGGAACAGTTATATCAGCGATTTACGATGTCGGCAGCGCGAGCGGCGTTACTGTCAGAAGTACGGGCGGCGCAAATCTTGTCGGTACCGATATGACAGGTTCCTTTACCTTCATTAATCCCGATAATAATGCTGTACAAAACTTTACTCTTGCCGGCGGCGACAGCTATGTTTATTTCATGTTGGATACGGCAGAATACAATAATCCTTTTGTTTACGGTGTCGCAGACTTCGGCATGGATGGAACCAACGCAACTTTGACGGGCGACATTTCCGATTTCTTGATTTACTACTATATCGATAACGAAGAATATCAAGCAAACATTGCCGTAACAAATGACAGCGACGGTATTTTAAGCTACATGGTAGACGAAGATGGTTATGCAACGTTGGGCGGAGTAAGTGCCGCGAGCGGTTCGGTTGCCTCTGTTGACAACACAGCATTTGCTTACTATACGCAGGTGACGGGCGGCGGCTCCTATTCATTCTTCGGTTCCGATGTTTTCACTGTCGGTCTGTCCTCTACTGATTCCGACGGCGTTTTGTTTACCGTTGATGACAATAACACCATAACTGCAATCACCAGTCTTGATAAAGGCGATTCGGTCAGCGGCAATTTTGAAAACGGTATAACGGTCAGCGGCGCGAGCGGCACGACAATGGCAACTGCTTACGTAAAGATTGCGGGCGATTCCGATATTCAGATTGTTCATGATGCGTTTGAAATTCATAAACTCTCTAGCGGCGCAACCATTGAAAGTGTCACGACAATCACTGATGCATATACAGATACAATCGGCGGCAACAGTACATTTACCGTAACAGACGCAAGCGGCGCAACCTTCACGGTAACCACTGCGGCAAATGATACCGACGGATTAACTTTCACGCTTGACGGCACTGAAGGTAACATTATCGGAATCAGCTCCCTTGAGAACGGCTCAACTTTGGTAGGTGCTTTGAACAACCTGTCTTCCATTAACGGACAAAGCTTCGGCATCATTGACGATAATAACGAATACGCAGTAGTGGGCTCAAGCGCCGGTATCGGTAAGATTCTCGACGTGACGGGCGACGCTACCATCAAGTATGTCGGCGGCGCATCGCAAGTCATCACAGATACTATTGGCACTTTCAATTTTACTTCTGCCTCGCAAGCATTTACAACGAACGGCGATGACTTCGTCACATTCGGCATGAGCGGCAATACTGTTACTGCTATCGACGGCTTGAGCGGTTTTGTTCTTACCGACGGCTCGGTATTTTCGGGCGGTTTCTCCGTCAACGAAAAAACCATCGACATTGTCGGCGACAAGAATGATATTATAATAGCCGAAAATATAAGCCTCAGTGGTATTGAAGTCGACATTATCGGCAATGTGGGCGGCGGCGCTTCGGGCGTGACAATCAACAACGCAGGCGGCGCGATTCTCCTTATGACCGACACCGAGGGCACTTTCAATTTCGCCTCCGTAAGTCAAGTGTTCACGGTTGGCGGCGGCGATGATTCCATTCAATTCTTGTTAAAAGATGGAACAGTCAAGGCTATTGCAGGACTCAGCGGTTTTGTCACTGCCGACGAATCTATCTTTGCAGATGAGTTTTTGACTAACGGTCAATCTGTGGCAATCACGGGCGATGACGGTAATCTCATGCTCTACGGCAACAACGGCGCAAGCGGTTTGTCGAAGATTGCGGGAGTCGGCGGCGCGTCAGGTGTCACAATAAACGGAGTCGGCGGCGCATCTCAAGTCATCACTGATACCATTGGCGTCTTCAATTTCTCAATGGGCGGCGGTGCTCAAGTCTTCACGATAGGCGGCAGAGATAACTCCGTTACTTTCGGCTTGAACGGCAACACTGTAAACGCTATCAATGACTTTGACGAAGGTGCCAATGTCATAAGTAATTTTGAAAACGGCATTACCGTTAACAGCGATAACTTTATTCAAGTGACGGGCGACAGCGCGGTAAAATTGGCGAACGACGGCGATTTGTCTGTCTACAATTTGTCTGACAGTAGCACAATCGTTTCCGCCAAAGGAATAAGCTTTGCATACACCGATTCCATCGCTATAAATTCTTCTTTGACTGTTACCGATGCCAACAAATCCGAATTCGCAGTCAGCACCGGCAGTAAATCAATTGATAATGGCATGGAATATACTTTGGACGGAGAAAGCGGCATAGTTACGGCAGTGGACAATCTTGGTCAGTACGCAACTCTTTCCGGTAATATTGCCTCGCTCAATTCGGTTAACGGCGAAACTTATAGCATAGCCGGTGATGATAACTTCGCGGTAGTGGGTAAACGTAACTCAAAAGGTATCAGCCAAATCCTCGGGTTGTCAGGCAAAGTAACAATCGAATCGGTAGGCGGCGCGACTCAAGTCCTCACGGACGGCGACGGTATTTTCAATTTTGCGTCTGCCTCTCAAGTCTTCACTGTCAGCGGCGATAGCTCTGTAACTTTCGGCATGACCGGCAACACTGTTGAGGCTATCGATAGCTTGAGCGGTTACGTTGAGGCTGTCGGTACTATCTTTGCCGGCGATATATCAGTTAACGGACAATTCGTAGCAATCGAAGGCGACAGCGACAATCTTACTCTTTATGGCAACAGCGGCGAAAGCGGCTTATCGAAGATTGTGGGAGTCGGTGGCGAATCCGTTGTCATCAACGGCGTCGGCGGCGCATCTCAAGTTCTCACAGACAGTACGGGCGTTTTCAACTTCGCATCTGCAGAACAAGTGTTCACTGTCAGCGGCGATGATTCCGTTACTTTCGGCATGACCGGAAACTCTGTAAACGCTATCACCAATCTTGACGCAAGCGGTTACGTCGAGGCTATCGGGACTATCTTTGCAAGCGAAGTATCAGTCAACGGAAAATCCGTAGCAATTGACGGCGACGACGGTAATCTAATGCTCTACGGTAACAGCGGCGCAAGCGGTTTGTCTAAGGTTGCAAGAGTCGGCGGCGATTCGGTTGACATTAACGGTGTTGGTGGCGCGTCTCAAGTTATCACAGACAGCACGGGCGTATTCAACTTTGCGGTAAGCTCAACAGCGCAGGCATTCACGGTCAGCGGCGATAGCTCCGTAACATTTGAATTGGATAACACGGGCGCAGTCGTGGCTATCAATGACTTTGCAAACGGCACAATAACCGGCAACATAGCAAACGTAAAAATCAACGGCGAAAGTATTGAGATCACGGGCGACAGCGACAGCATCATGTCTTACGCGATTGACGAGAGCGACAATGCTACATTGGGCGAAGTGTCAGGCGAAGAAGTTGTCATGACGGCAGTAGCCAAAGCAGATGTTGTGCAGGTAACGGGCAGCGGCTCTTACACCTTCCCGACCAAAGAAACTTTTGCGCTTGAAATTTCCGATACCGATAATGACGGAGTTGACTTCATCCTCACCGACGACACAGTGACCGCAATCAACAGCTTTGATAAAAACGATTCCGTAACGGGTAACTTTGAAAACGGTATAGCGATCGGCGGCGCGAATGGTACGACAACCGAAAATGCCTACGTGAAGATTGCGGGCGATTCCGATGTTCAGGTTGTACATGACGCGCTTGAAATTCATAAACTGTCTAACGGCGCAACCATTTCGAGTGTCACGACAATCACTGCGGCATATACCGATTCGATTGCAGGCGGCAGTACTTTTGTAGTAACGGACGCAAGCGGCGCAACCTTCACGGTAACGACGGCAGAAGAGGATAAAGACGGAGTAGTCTTTACACTAGACGGCATAGAAGGTAACATCATTGGTCTTAGCTCCTTGGCCGAAGGCGCAACCTTGACCGGCAATATCGGCAAACTCGAAAGCATTAACGGCGAATCCTTAGCAGTCGACGATGAGGATAAAAAAATCGCGGTAGTGGGAGCGGACGAAGGTATCAGCAAGATTATCAGTTTGACGGGCGACGCAACGATAGACAATGCAGGCGGCGCATCCAATGTCGATACCGATAAACAAGGTGTGTTCTATTTCGACAACGCACCCGAAGGCATAACGGTTGTAGGCGACGACAGTGTTTCTTTTGAATTGGTTGGCAACGAAGTAGTTGGTATCAGCGGACTGAATAAAGATGGTTATGTCGATATGTCAAGCGATTTGGCTCAAACATTTACTGTCAACGGACAATCAATAGCAATCACGGGCGATGAAGACGATATCATCATTTACGGTAACGAAAACGAAGACGGCATAAGCGCAATAGCAAATGTAGGCGGCACTTCGGGCGTCACGCTGAACAATATCGCAGGAGCCTCGGCAGTCATAACGGATAAAGAAGGCACCTTCACTTTCAAAGATACATTTACAATCGGCGGAGACGACGAAGTAAAAATCGGTGTCGACGAAGAAATGAATGTGACGACGATTGACAGCTTGACGGGTTACGTACAGGGCGAAAGCAATCTGTTCACTAACGGCGAAATCAGCGTCAACGGACAATCCGTATCAATCACGGGCGACGAAAACGATATCATCATCTACGGTAATGACGACGGCATAACTAGATTGTCGCATATCGGCGGAACGAATGGAGTAACACTCAACGACATCGGCGACGCTTCACTTGTCGATACGGACGAGAATGGCACATTCACTTTCGCAAACGGTCAAACCTTTACGGTATCGGGCGAATCCGACAGCTCTGTACAATTTGTCTTGGAAGAAGGTACAATCACGGGTGTCGAATCGCTCCTGGCAGGTACGTTGACGGCGGACACCAATACGAACGAACTTGATGTCAACGTAAGCACGATTCAAAGTCAGCATGTCACTTTCGAAACCGAAAAAGATTTGGCGATGACGATAGAGGATTACAAGATAGTCAAAGTCGAAGGAATCACTGCGGGCGGAAGTGTAAGCGGCATAGAAGATGCGACTGTTGTAGCCGAAGGCGAAGTAGCAATCAACGGCACACCGGTGGCAATCAGCGATGCGGATACATACGGCGTAGTGGTCGAAGACGGTGATGCGGTAAAAGCTTACGACGTGACGGGCGACGCAACAATCGATGCTCCGAACATGGAAATCGCGGCAGACGGCGACGGCGACTTTGTAATCGGCGGCGAAAGCTACACTATTACCGACGACGACGGCAACTTCAATTTGACAACGGACGAGGACGGCAAACTTGCTACGGTTGATGAATTGGACGGCGACTTAGTAATAGGTGACGGCGACGGTGAATTCACAATCAACGGCGCGGGAATGTCAATAGCAGATACAGGAGACGGCGAAGCGGTAACGGTAAGCGCGGCGGACGATAAAGCCACGGTAAGCGGACTGCAGAACGGCGACAGCATTTCGGGTAGTCTGAGTAATGCGGAAATAATCGCACCGGCAAGCGCGAGCGAAGACGAATCGAGCACTTTGACAGTCAATGGCAATCCTTACAAGATATCGGGCGACGAAGACGGAGTGACGATAAGCGGCGCAGATGAAGACGGAGTAGGCGTTGTCGAGGGACTGGATAAAGACGCAAGCATGATGGCGAATGCAGGCAAATACACAGTCAACGGCGCAGTACTTGAACCCGAGGACGATGATATAATTATCGGTACAGCCGATTCTGCTTACATCTATGATTCCGAAAATCCTGTGGTACGCCCGAAGACAAGCCTCAACGAAGTAATGGAAATGATGGGCTTGTCGGCAGTGAGTACGAATCCGAGCGATCAGCTTTACGGACCTCGTGAAGGCGATACGAAACACAGCGGCATAACACAATACGGACCCTTGGATAAAACGACGAGCGACAGCCTTATCGGCGGCATAAGCACTACGACATTCGAATACAAGGGCAACACTTACGATTTGAACAGCAATTTAGGCGTCTGGCTTGATAACAGCATAAACAGCGGCGCGCAATCGGTTGATTTGAGCGAATACGACGGTGTGAAGAATGTCCACATGTACGGCGGCGAACAGTCTATAGAGCTCAACGACGACGGCGGTAATATGGTACACGTTGAAGAAGATGCCGACGGCGATAAGACAATAACGTTGGGCGACGGCGGCGATTTGGTAATAGTTGATGCCTCTTCCGATTCGACGGTCAAAATCACGGGCGGCGAAGGTGATGATACAGTAGTAGTTCGCGGCACGGCGGTAACGACATTTGACATGAGCACAGGCGGCGCAGATATGGTAGTTACCTACGGCGATGCCAATGCTACAGTCAGCGTGACGGGCTACGACGTAAGTAACGGCGGCGGTATTCGTTTCGACGATATCAACGAATCTTTGGTGGCACCTGCGATAGACGACAACACAATTACGTTCGAGGACGGCACGATAGTAATCAACAAAGACGGGGAAGAGTCGAAAGTAAATGTCGGGTCTGACGAAGATGGCGGCACATGGGTAAATCTGTTCGCTTACACGGGCGATAAACAGCTTGTTGGCTTCACGAATGAAGATGGCGGCGCACTTGACGGAACCGGTTACAATGCCGCGGCGATAATGATAGGTAACAAGGAAGGTGACAAGACAGGCGGCAGCACGATTCAAGGCGGCGCGCAAGACGATACGATTTACGGCGGCGGCGGCGATTCGATAAATGCGGGCGACGGCGATAACCTCATCAAATTGGCGGCGGACGACGAACGCGAAAGAGCCACGGTAACATTCAGCGAAGGCACAGCGACAGTAAGCGGCATGAACAACGGATTCGCCGACAACGACGATGTGATAGAAATCAGTGCCGCTACAATTCCCTCCTTCGAATTAGAAGATGATACGCTGACAATTTCGGGCACGAGTTATGTAGCTATACTTGAAAATGTAGACGTTGAGGAAGGCGACTATGTCAAAGAGCTGATAAAGAACAGCGATGACAACACAATATATCGGGTGGCAATCGGCGACTTGTACAGCACAATCAAGGTCGACGCCGAACAGAGTATTCGCCCGAACGTCTATATCGGTGACGAGAGCAATTTGTACTTCAGCGAATATGACGGCGATGGTCATGTTGATTTGGAAGGCGATTGGAATACAAATATAATAGACGGCGAAAATGTTGCGGTACTCGGCACCTACACAACGTTAATCAGCGGCGGCGGCAGTTTGGCATTGAAGGGCGACGATTTGAATCAGTTGATGATAGCGGGTTCCGGTAACACGAGTATGTACGCCGACGGCGGCATAAACACGTTGAGGGGCTACACGGACGACGACAAAGAGACCTTCACTTCCTTCTACGTCCTTAGTTATTCGCAGGATGCGGTTCAAAAGATAACGGACTTTGAATTCGCGACGGCAGAGAATGTAACGACGACGGCGGATAATATCGAAGTGCAGACGCATGACGCGGAAGTCAAAAATGTAGGAATCAACGGAGAAGATGTAACGTTTGATGTGGTAGGTAAACTCGACGGCACAACAGAACATGCTTCCGTACAGGGCGCAGTCGGACAGAATATCCGCATAGACGTAATAGGCAGCCAGATTGATGACTACGAAGATACAAGGGGCTTGGTCGCGCAGGTCAACACCGATACGGTATCTTTCGACAATGTTGCCGACTTCTTCTTGACTACGAACGAGAATGGCACGGTAGTTGTTTCCGACAGTATCGACAGTGCGCTTGTCTGGTTGGATGAAGATGATACGGGAATCGGCTTCGTGAACATCGACAACATCGACGCGAGCAAGAGCAATGCGACGGCAGAGTTGGTAGGTAACAGTAACGACAACGTGATATATGCCGGCACGGGCGAAACGAGCTTGTGGGGCGGCAGTGGCGGTAATGACTTGTTGGTCGGCGGCGACGGCGAAGATACTTTCTACTACGTACTGGGCGACGGCAACGATACCATGGACAATGTCGGCGACGGCGATGAAGTTATTTTGCGTGATTGCATGTTGTCGGATTTGGTAGCGTCGGCAGGTGAAACTTCAGTGACTATAAGCATCAAGAGCAGCGGCGAATTGCTGACGGTCAACGAGGGCGGTAACGATGTGAACTTCAAAGTAACGGGCAGCGCAGGCGAAAGTAACTGGTACCTGAACGAGAATCGCGAGTTCGTACAGAAATAAAAACTTGACAAGATAAAAGCCTAGAATTATAATGGCAGACGTTGGGGACGTAGCTCAGCTGGGAGAGCATCAGGTTCGCAATCTGGGGGTCAAGGGTTCGAATCCCTCCGTCTCCACCAACTTTGAATGTTAAGAGCCGAAAAATATTTAGGGCGGAGGAATAATCTTCCGTCCTATTTTTTTGCGAGGAGGGTTTAAAATGTTAAGGGTATGTAAAGTAATAGCGGCAGTGTTTATGTTTTTGCTGATGACGGGTTGCGCGTCGGCGGAAAATGTGTACACGAACAAGGGATTAAAATTGACGATACCCGACGAGTATGCGGCGGAAGTGATAGTAGAGGTGCCGGCGCAAGACACAAAAGGCGAATTGTTTACGGTGACGGAAAAGAAGTCGCAGGAGGCAGGCAAGAAAGAATATCCCGACGGTGGCGGCTTCGGTTGGCTGTTCACGATAGCAAAGGTAGACGATGCGAAGTTACACGACTTATTATGCGGAGAAATGTCGGGCGTGGAAGTGTTCGCCACGGATAACGAGGGCAACCATTATATTTACTGTCACGCGACGGATGTGAGATATGTCCGCGAAAACAATGAGGCAATGAAGCGCGATCAAAACGATTGGATAAAGGTAAACGATTGGGCACGTGAGATTCCCGAAAAATTTATTCAAGAAAACAATTTGCAAGAGGAAATATATGCTAATTCGGATTTGGCAATAAATTTGGCTCAAATCATGTACAAGGGCAAAGAATACACGATAAGCACAAACGAATTCGGAGTAATGGAGTCTAAGGGCGTAGATGTCCAAAAATATGCATACAAATTAATCCGTGATGCCCAATACGAAATAGCGGAGGAAGAGGCACCCGACGGAGAATATGTAGTGCTGAATTTCCCGAAATCCAATGAACGCTATGATTTCTTCTTCATGCCCGGCAAAGAAAATTACGTGCGCAAAGTTTACATGGACGGACAAGAAATGTTATATAAGATAGAATTTGCGGACGACACAATCAAGGCGAGCGAAGTAATGCATAACTGGTATAAGGAATTAGTCGCGAAAAATGCGAAAGGTTAATCAGTAAAAAGATCGCTACGGTTGATTTAACATTGACTTTGGGTGTTGGTTACGGAAGAGGCCGCCCACGGACGGGCGGGCAACGTGACGTTGCATCCAATAATCGCGATAAAGTTTTTGCCAACGGTAATTAATGACCGCGCTTATAACAATTACCAAGTTGACTTTGAATCCTTTTGTTAACCGTACGAAAGGAGCAAAAAAAAAACAGGCTCAACGCCCGTCGTAAAAAATTTCTGTCAAATCTATCTATAGTTTAAAAGACGCGAATCAGGTAGCCCATTTCATCAAAAGTGATTCTTCCTCCTCGGCAGTGAGTTCTCCGCCTTGAATCATTTTCTTTGCAACGTCCTGCGCTTTGGCAAACATCTCAACAAAATTTTCGTCGTAAATGCAATACAGTTCGTTTAAAAGTTTCTCGGCGGCGGCAAAACCATCTGTCTGAAGAGTATTATTACCGCGACGGTCGCAGATAAGACCGATAGCCAAAAGACAAACGCTTATCTCAACGTGATTCATATTGCGCGAACGAATTATCTTACAAAGATCGCTGACAACCTGTTCACGTTTCACCGAAGACACAATGGGACGCCCGTCCAATTTGAGGGCGGCACCCATTGCATGAGCAGAAATTTGAATCGAGGAATTGGGAGCACCCGATAAAATTTTGTCGCAATCACGTTTGAATTCGGAGTAAATCCAATCGATTTCGGTTTTCGTAACCGCATGAGTGTAAAGATTTGCCATACGGAATTTTTCATTGTTGTGCAGGTTGATTAACATTTTAATGTCGTCATCACTGCCGCACATGGACAAAGTATAGATAGCTTGAATTTTGGTATTCATCTTCAAGCCGGGGGATCTGCCCAAATTTATTCCGGGGTTATACAATTCTTCGTCCAGTTGATACATACAAAGACGCGCTAAGCGTCTTTTTTGTTGTGGTGTCCAACTTGCTCCGATTTTCCTTGCGATGATTATGCAACGAAGTTTCAAAGACTCTTCACGGGAATTTTTAATGTCGTCAAGCATTTGCAAGAGCGGTTCGGCGAAATCCCGATGATTTGTTGCCGCGATTATCATGTTGACGTTTAACTTCAAAGTCGCCGAATATTTTATATTGCCCTCTTTGTTGTGACGGCGAAAAGCTTCATCAACATTGTAACACAATGAGCGAATGGTATTGAGTTGCATACGGGGATTGAGCCGCCTGCCCAATGGATTGATAAGTTTTCCTTTGTAACCTTTTTCGCCGGAAGCTTTGTCGATACTCGTGGCGATTGATATAGTCGTTGTACCGTGATCCATTATTTCCAAACCGCGCTCATCTCTGCAAGTGGCGGCGTTCATGTGGATAATTTTATCTTCGTCCATGAAGATACTGAAGGTAACAAATGCGTCTTCTCTCATACGTGCATAACGTTCGGGGAATTCAATGTTACCTTTGGCGATTATACGGTAAGTATTGTCCGCCATCTGCCGCGCAATCGGAACGCCGATAACATTTTTGCCGGGCGGTAAGCGGTAGCCCGTAAATCTTGCGGAGGTGTAAGGCAACTCCTTACCTGCGGGAATAATTTCCTCGTAATTACCGCCGAATGTAACCAGATACAAACTTTCGTTTAAAATATTGCTGCCGAAGACAACACCGATAGAACGATCTGCCGCCGTGATATTTCTGTTCGCCGAAGTATTTCTGCGCGGAGGTTGCGAGAAAGATGATGGCTGTATATTCCTGTTGAAATTTTCCTTTGGTGCGGAATTATTTTGATTGACCGCGCGCGGCAATTCGTCCTTAACTTCGTCGGCAAGTTCCTTATCATATTTATGTAGGAAGTAATGATAGACTGCGGCACCTCTCGCGACTGCTTGATCGGGATCCAAAGCGACAATCGGCTCGAATCCGAAAAATTCTTTCAAGCGATTGATGACCATGTAAAAGCGCGACATACCCCCGTTCATTATCACGGCGTCGACACGAACATTTTCGGAGCCCAATTTATCGGCGGCCTTTGCCAAAACGTCCAGTATCGGCATGATAATATTTTTACGATTGCCGGATTTTTCGTAAGCCGCATTGAGATTTTTAAAGTCGTTGAAGGTAAGATTTTCGCCCATAAAATCACGCCAAATATCTTCGAGCTCTGTGGTGGAGAAGCTGTCACTGTAAGCGTAACCGGTTGTGCCGATATTACCGCCTACCGGAAAATCTTCCGCTTGATTCCACCAATCCGAATCGTCTGAGCCTAAAGCATCGCTTTTTTGGGCGCTTACTTCCAATTTGAGATTTTCGGCGTAATTTAAAAGCTGACTCATTACGCCTTTTTCCTCGTGACGGATTTTTTGAATTATCTCGGGATGCGCGTTGTATTGTTCCAGATAATGGCGAAACATTTCTTGAGCCAAACACAAATCGAAATCATCGCCGCCCAACAAAGTATATCTGTTGGTGGAAATATCTTTGACGTTCAAAATTTCGGGAGCATCTTCGCGCCGTGATATTTCATGCAAAGTGATATCAAGAGTACCGCCGCCCAAATCAAAGACCATGACATTTTTCTTTGAACTCAAGTCTAAAATTTGTTCGGCAATCTCTCCGTTGTGTACCTGATTAATGAAGTCGTAGATAACGGCACGCGGTTCTGACAAGAGAATTTGTCTGGGCGAACCGTCTGCCTTACGGATTTTTATTCCAGCTATTTCCGCCGCCCTCAATGTGGCTTGTCTCATTATGAAATCGAAATTTGCCGGCACTGTTATTACGGCATCATCTATCCTTTCCAAATGATAAATTTTTGCCGCGTTACGCAACATATGTTCCAAAATTCTCGCGGAAACTTCCGCCGGTGTTTTATCGGGTATATTTGAGGAAAGACCTTCGGCAAATTCGTTGCCCATCTGGCTTTTGATTGATTTTGCTACCAGATACGGACGCAGGGGATATCTTCCCTTAGCGAAATCGCCGACTATCGGCTGATAATTTTTTTCGTCGTTATAGTAAACGCAACTGGGCAATATGGGAGCTTTCTTGAGGGTAAATTTAGAACCTTGACCAAAATTGAACATGTCTACTGCTCTATCCAAATTGACGACTTTGCTGACAATATTGCCGTTCAATCTGACATTTACCGTTGCAAGCACGGAATTGGTTGTGCCCAAATCAATTCCAACACATAAATCGTTGTGTTCTTCTCCGTTAATATTCATAAATCTTGTGACTTCCTTTCCGTTAATCCTGAAAATTCTTTACCGATTAAACGCATGGCATTCTCCTTTCATTTGCATGAGGGTAAAATTTACCGCGCCAACAATATAACTATTGACGCGGCAACTTATCACAACCTCGACAAATTATTGCCGACGGCGATATGCAAACTTATATCATTTTGCCGCTGCAAAAAAATTTTTAACCGAGCGGCGCACTTTCTTTCGAATCGTCTTTGACTTCCTGCAGACGCGGACGAGAAATTTGAACGTCTTTATTTTTGTAAACCCAACCGGGCGAAAGTACTTTGACATGTTTTACGTCATTGGCATCGGCGAAGGGTGAGCCTTCATAATCGCATGACTCCACCTCGTCAAGTTTCATATCGCGCACCGAACCCGGTCTTAATATCGGATTGATTTCGCTGTCGTGGATAAACTGCGCAAACCTTTCAACCAATATCAACAAACCGCCGATTTCGGGCGGCAGTTGCACTCCTTTTCTGAGCAGTTGTTTCACGCCGTTTCTTACATTCAATACCGCGTCGAGTAAGCAGCCGTACTTTTCGGAGTTGAGATGCGAAAAAAATTCAATCATATCGTCTTGATGACTTTGATTGATACGCGCTTCAAATTCGTCCTGCAAATCTTTAAGCAATAAGTCCGAACGATTCAACATGTTTTCCAACATTTCAATTTTGTCTTGCGAAGAATTTTTCTTGTCGTTGCGGTTGCCAATCCTGTTTTTCACGAAGATATTCTTTATGAAATCGCTCAAATCGTATAAGAAATGTTTCATATAAGCGTTGCCGAATTTTTCAATCGTGGCGGCATCGGTACCGCTATCCAATTCGGGACAACGTACATAGAACATAAGACACGCTATGCGCTCCTGAAGTTTATAACGTTCGTTGTCGCGCGTCAGGATATTTTTGTTGCGCAGTGTTATGAAGTCTTCATAATCTTTCTGCTTGCGTGTCTCGATTACTTTGACAATGGCGTTGACAATTTCTTCAGCCCAAGTCATAAGTTCCGCGCGTTTTGCTTGATAGCTCAGGCGGTTGGCTTTCAAAATGTTAATGATGTCTTCGCCGTTCAAATCTGTTCCGTAACGGTCATTCATTTCTTCGGCGCATACGCGCGGCGCAAGTGATTTGTCTTCGCAGAGAATTTTGATAACACGATTTTCCTTGACGTAGTTATCATGATCCGAACTTGAAAGATTTTTGCTCTTACGCTCGACATATTTATGCAGCGCGTCGATTAATTTCTTTACGTTTTGGTCGGCAAGATTTATCATAAAAAATTCCTCCTTGGAAACTTCAAAGCTCGAAGAGTTCGCCCGTCCTCGGGAAAACAAAACTTGTATCCGAATCGGGATCGTTAATTAAAACCTGCTCAAGAGTTGTGTCCGTGTGATAAAGTTTATCGGGCGGACTGTGTACCACCACGCAGACTTTTGGATTGACACGGCGTACAAAATCGACGGTTGCGGGAAAATCGTCATGCAACGAAAAATCGCCGAAGACAATTTTCAACCGTGTATGCGCCGGCGGCGGCAATGTCGATAAAATTATGTACGGACTTCGCGGCATTGACGACAGCGGATAATCTTTGTCCGTCATTATCGGTATCTGTACTTTCTCGAAACGGTGAACGATTTGCATCACTCTTTCGTCGATGACAACGCGCACAGTCGGCAGAAATTTATTTATCAGCGTGATTAATTCAACGCCCTTGCTTATCTGCGTGACTTGGCAGTAAACCGATTTACCGCGACGCAATGCATGATAAATGTTTGACAAAAATTTTTTCAACACTCTGTCGGTATCGCCGTATCTTTCATAGTAGGGATGCCGCGCGTGTAAGCCGCATATTATCATGATGTCGATTTTGACTTTCGGTAAAAGAGCCGCGCCGACAAGAGATGTAGGGAATGTAGAATAATCGCCCGTGTACAGAATATTTTTTCCGCGGAATCGAATCAGAGTCATCATCGCCCCCGGAATATGACCGGCTTGATGAAAACTAACAGACATATCGTGCAGCGGAATATTTTGCAGGTAGGCGACATTGGAGATATTTTGTTCTATCGGCGCAAATCGTTCTTCAAACTGAGCCGCGATAATTTCGCGCGTCAAATTTGTCATGTAGACGGCGGCGCGTTCGTTGAGCTTGAGAAAATCGGGCAAAGCCGCCGAATGATCTAAATGAGCATGCGACAAAATTACATGAGATATCTGATGAAAATCCTGCAGGTAAGGAGTATTGAGCAGAACATTAAATTGCGGCGCGAATCTTATACCGCGTGTGTAACCGCAACCGCAATCGAGTAACAAATTATTGTCTCCGAGCTTTAGGAAGTAGCAACTTGCTCCGACTTCCTGGGCACCGCCCAAAGCCATAAAAATTATTTTTCCGTCGGACACCTTTACCACCCCTATAAATAATACCAAAAAACTTTTCGACACGCAAAAAAACTTATGGTATAATCACAAAAAATTTTTGGAGAGTGATAAAAATGTTTGGCATAGGCGTGCCCGAACTTATTTTGATTCTGATTATCGGTTTAGTAGTCTTCGGCCCCGGCAAACTCCCCGGTGTCGGTAAGGCTCTCGGTCAAAGCATAAAAGAGTTCAAAAATGCTACTTCCGAAGATAAAACCATTGACGTAACCGAGCAGAAAAAACTTGACGCCGAGAAATTGGATTCGGATAAAAAATGACCGAACAAGAAAAAATTTCTGCGCAGGACAGTAACGAACAACAAAACGAAGTTGACGAAGGCTCAATGAGTTTGACGGAACATTTGACGGAATTGCGTTCGCGGGTAATAAAATCTCTGCTGGCGATTGTCGTGGGAAGTTGTATCGCGTATTTTTTTCTTGACGGCATAACGGAAATGTTAACACTACCCGTCGGCAAATTGTACTACATGAAACCGGGCGAAGCATTCTTCACGTACCTGAAAATCGACATCGCGGCAGGATTCTTAATCGCCCTGCCGATAATTTTTTATCAAGCGTGGGAATTTTTTTTGCCTGCGCTCACGAAAAACGAACGTTCAGTCATGGGCGTACTGGTACCTGCCTCGGTACTGTTGTTTTTCGCCGGGCTTGCGTTTTCGTTCTTCCTGATTCTGCCTGCCGCATTGAAATTCTTCATGGGCTTCGGTGCGGAATCGGAAACTTTGCAAGCGATGTTTTCGTTCGGCAATTACTTTGATTTCGTGATATGGTTTTTATTGCCGTTCGGATTCGTATTTGAATTGCCGTTGGTTATAATCGTGCTCGGGAAATTGGGGATGCTCACAAGTGAAAAGCTCGGCAAGTATCGCCGATATGTTTTCTTCATGTCGTTTGTCATCGGTGCGGTAGTCACTTCGCCCGATATCATTACGCAAATCGCCGTAGCTATTCCCGTCGTCCTGCTCTACGAATTGGGTTACTTGGTTGTGAAATATATTCTGCGCAAATGATTCAACGGAAAAAATTGCACTGAGGAGATAATGCCTTGGCTTATAAAGATTTAAGAGAATTTATCGAGGAGTTGGAGCGGCGGAATTTGCTCAAGCGAATAAAAGTTCCCGTCAGCGCCGAACTTGAAATAACCGAGATAACGGATCGCGTATCGAAATTCAGAGACGGGCGTAATGTTGCCTTACTGTTTGAAAATGTTCGCGGTTACGATATGCCCGTACTGATGAATGCTTTCGGCAGCTACGAACGAATGGCATTGGCGTTGGGCGTGGAGAAATTAGATGACGCCGCCGAAGATATTCGCGAAATTATGAAGTTGCCTTATCTTTCGTTCAAGAACCGCACGAATATTTTTTCAATCGTATCCACAGCGCACAAGGCAATTAATTTCCCGAAGTACGTCAAGAACGCGCCATGTCAGGAAGTAATCGAGGCAAATCCTTCGCTCGATAAAATTCCGATTCTAAAATGTTGGCCGAATGACGGCGGAGCATTTGTGACATTACCTTTGGTCTTCACTAAAAATCCCGTGACGGGTAAGCGCAATGTCGGCATGTACCGCCTACAGAAATACGACGCACGTACAACGGGTATGCATTGGCACATTCATAAAAACGGCGCGGAAAATTTCCGTGATGCGCAGAGTATGGGCGCGAATAAAATCGAGGCGGCAGTAGCGATAGGCACAGATCCCGTCATAACTTATGCCGCAACTGCTCCCTTACCGCGCGATATTGATGAAATGGTTTTCGCCGGATTCCTACGCAAAAAATCGGTGGAGTTGA
Source organism: Selenomonadaceae bacterium (assembly GCA_024698045.1). GTDB lineage: Bacteria > Bacillota > Negativicutes > Selenomonadales > Selenomonadaceae > Quinella. The sequence goes on along the minus strand of JAILRS010000010.1, from coordinate 100,035 downwards.
CGAAATGCAAGACTGTTGATTTGGAAGTACCTGCGACGGCTGAAATAATTCTCGAAGGTTATGTGTCGACGGACGAACTTCGCCGCGAAGGACCTTTCGGAGATCATACGGGCTATTATTCTTTGGCGGATGATTATCCCGTCTTTCACGTAACTTGTATCACACACAGGAAGAACCCGATTTATTTTGCGACGGTTGTAGGCAAACCGCCGATGGAAGACTGTTACATGGCGAAGGCAACCGAAAGAATTTTCCTGCCGCTCCTACAACAACTCTTACCGGAAATTGTCGATATCAACATGCCGCTTGAGGGTGTCTTCCATGATTGCGTTATCGTTTCAATCAAAAAAAGTTTCCCGATGCACGCGCGCAAAGTCATGCATGCATTGTGGGGACTCGGGCAGATGATGAACGTTAAGATGATTGTCGTCGTCGATTCGCATGTTAACGTTCAAGATATCAGCGAAGTAGCTTGGCGCGTCTTTAACAACATTGATGCCGAACATGATTTGGAAATCGTTCATGGACCTCTTGACGTGCTGGATCACTCTTCGCCGTACGCAAAATGGGGCGCGAAACTCGGAATAGACGCAACCAAAACTTGGAAGGAAGAAGGTCACGAACGCGAATGGCCGGACGAAATCGAAATGACGCAAGATGTTAAAATTCGCGTAGACAATATTTGGAATTCGTTGGGACTTGGATAAATCGGCTCGACAATCCGCAGATAACTCAACGCGTCGGGAAAAACTCGGCGCAATTTTTTTTAACGTTAACGGGGGAATTTCATGGATAAAATTACAATAGTTGTGCCGTGTTATAACGAGCAGGAAGTCATCGACTTATTTTATCCTGCCGTACAAGAGTGCGTAACGAAAATCGATAATTGCAAGTTCAATTATATCTTCGTCAACGACGGGAGCCGCGACGGTACTCTTGAAAAATTACGTGCTCTATCCGCGGCGCATGATGATGTAACCTATATCAGTCTTTCAAGAAATTTCGGCAAGGAGGCGGCGATGATGGCAGGCATTGATTATTCTGATGCCGATGCCGTCATTATCATGGATGCCGACTTGCAACATCCGCCCACGAGTATTCCCGAAATGGTCAGATGGTGGCGCGAAGGTTACGATGATGTTTGCGGTAAACGATTCAATCGCACGGACGAAACTTTCATCAAAAGAACCTGCACAAATTTTTTCTACTACGTGATGAAAAAATTCAGTACGTCTTACGAAATGCAAAGGGATGTCGGCGATTTCAGATTATTGGATCGCCGTTGTATCGAGGCATTAAAATTGATGCGCGAAAATCAGCGATTCACGAAAGGATTATTCACGTGGATAGGCTATAACAAAAAAGAATTTTTCTTCAGAGTACATAAGAGAGCCGCCGGAAAAACCACATGGAATTTTCTTGCGCTGTTCAATTTGGCAATGAAGGGTATGACTTCGTTTACCACTGCGCCGTTGAGAATAATGACTTTCTTTGGCATGACAATTTCCGCCGCCGCAATGGCTTACATGATTTTCACTTTGGTAATGGCGTGTATGTTCGGCGATCCCGTTGCGGGTTATCCGACTTTGTTGACGGTGATGTTGTTTTTGGGCGGCACTCAACTTTTATCGTTGGGAATTATCGGCGAATACCTCGGGCAAATTTTTCACGAGAGCAAACGAAGACCGATTTATCTTGTCGACGAAATGAACGGTAAGCCGATGATTTACCGCCCGATTTGTGTGGTTGATGATACCAATAACAACAAACTTGTTTACGCGCCGCGCAGAGTACCGACCGAGCGCAGTGCAACTACAAGGGAAGATGTGCCGTATACTTGAAACAAAACAATGAAGATATTTTTCGCAGGAGGGTTTGTATTTGAACGACAGGAAATTATTCGGCGGCTTCTGGTCACTGTTTAAAGGTTATTGGTCAAGCGAAGAGAAATGGACGGCACGCGGATTATTGGCGACGGTTATCATCATGAATTTCGCCATGGTTTATCTCCTCGTGCAAATAAATACGTGGTACAAAGTTTTCTATGACGCTCTGCAAAATTACGAGGCAGAAAATTTTTGGCCTTTAATCGGGCAATTTACGGTTATCGCATTCATCTACATAATCATCGCGGTTTATGCCGTTTACCTACGCCAAATGTTGCAAATAAAATGGCGGACATGGATGACGAATAATTATCTGCGGTCATGGATGAACGGACAAACTTATTACAAATTACAGGATTCGACGGATAACCCCGATCAACGTATTTCGGAAGATATCGGGCAATTCGTCAACATAACATTGCAATTGATAATCGGCTTCCTGAAACAGTTAACGACACTGATTGCGTTCGGCGTGGTACTTTGGGAATTATCGGGGTCGTTCACTTTGAATTTGGGTGGCTTTGAATTTGTCATCTACGGCTACATGTTTTGGTTCTCTCTTATCTATTCGGGCGTCGGAACATTTTTGGCACATCTTGTCGGCAGAAAATTAATCGGCTTGAATTTCGACCAACAGAAATACGAGGCGGACTTTCGTTTCAGTATGATGCGCGTGCGTGAAAATTCCGAGAGCGTTGCATTTTATCGCGGTGAAAAATCCGAGCTTGAAGGATTCGATTTGAAATTCTCAAACGTCATTCAAAATTTCTGGCGGCTGATGAAAAAGACAAAGCACTTGAATTTTTACGTTAACGGTTACGGACAATTGGCAATCATAGTTCCGCTACTCATGGCGGCACCCAGATATTTCGGTAAGGAAATTCAATGGGGCGGCTTGATGCAAATCATTTCGGCATTCGGCAGAGTGCAAGACGCTTTAAGTTTCTTCGTCGACGCTTACGATACATTGGCAAGTTTGGCGGCAGTGGTCAATCGTCTTGCCGGTTTCACCGAACATATGAACGAAGCTAAAAAGATTAAGAGCGACGTCAAGACTTCGGCGGCGGATAAATTGAAATTGACGGACATAACCGTAAAACTTCCGACGGGTCGGGAATTGTTGGATAAACTGTCAATGGAATTGGAAAACACGAAAGCATTACTTGTGACGGGTGCATCGGGTTGCGGCAAGTCGACTTTGTTGCGAACGTTGGCAGGAATTTGGGGCTATGCTTCGGGCGAAATTTCTTTGCCGCCGAATGCAAAAGTGATGTTCCTACCGCAAAAACCTTACTTGCCTTTGGGGACGTTGCGCCGCGCATTAATTTATCCTTCCGCTGAAAAAGATGCGCCGCCCGATGAAAAATTACGTGAAACTTTAAAACTTGTGGACTTACCTACTTTAGCCGATAAATTGGAAACGGCTGATGATTGGAGCAGAATACTTTCTCTGGGCGAACAACAGCGATTAGCCTTCGCACGAGTTTTGTTGGCAATGCCCGATTACATTTTCTTGGATGAGGCGACAAGTGCCTTAGACGAACCGCGCGAAATTGAAATGTACAAACTTTTGCGCGCACAATTGCCCGAAGTGACAATCGTCAGCGTCGGTCATCGTTCGACTCTGTTTGATTTGCATGACGTGGAATTACATTTAGACGGCACGGGAAAATATAACCTGCGCAGCATTGCCGCCGAATAAAAAATTTAACGGGAGAGATACGCCATGAAAAAAGAATTGAACCTTACCGAAGACGAAATGAAAATTTTGGAAAATCTTTACGGCAAACAGTTTAGCGATTTGACCGGTTACAATCCAAACAAACTTGACGGCATTTTAGAATTGAACGAGACCGAAAGGAAATCGTTCACCAAACAAAATTTTGTCTCGCCACATTTCTTCCTGCAAACACTGTACAAAATCCGCGGAAGAATCAAGCCGTTAAAATTCAGCATTGCCATAAAAAATATGCTCGACGAAAATCAAAATCTGCGCGTGAATTTCTGCGACGTGGGTACGCGTATTCTTAAAGTCGTCCGCGCGGCAGGTTTTGTCAAACCGCAAATAGTTTTCCGCAATTTCACTCGTATTGCCAAAGAAGATTTGGAAGACAGTTTTCGCAAATTGATGATTGAAGATATGCATCGCGACGTTGATTTGCAGCGCGATAGTTTGATTCATTTCACAGCCTGCAGGACGGATGAAGATGAATTTGCTTTACTGGTTACGGTTGCGCAGGTTATCGCCGACAGTTTCAACGAAAGAAAATTTATCGCCGATGCTCTGGGCATTCCCGAAGATAACAGTAATACTCCCGTATCCAAAGATACCGCGCCGCCCGTCAATCCCTTCGCCGTGAAAGAGTATTGGAATAACTTTTTGCAAGTCGCGCCGCCGTTGGCAACTTTGCCCGTAGAGCGTGAATCTTCCGGTATATTTTCCCAGAAAGTTTTTTATATGGAAGTCCCTGCCGATATTCTTTCCTTCCTACGCGATTTGTTCCAATCCAATCGTTTAATGACTATGGTTTTTCTGCAAACGGCTTGGGGCTTTATGTTACAACTCCTCAACAAACGTTCGGATATTATGTTCTTCCAAACTTTGAACACCGGCGGCAATAAAAATACCATTCTCAATTTCATTCCCATTTCTTTGGCGGATGATAAAGATTTAGCGATAAAGGATATTGTCCGCAAACAATTCAGACAGTTTATCATTTCGCAGACTTACAGTTCGGTTAGTTGGAGTACTTTCGTCGATTTGGTTACTTCGTACAGCGAAAACACTCAAGAAAAAAAGAAGTTGGATCATTTCCTTTGCTTCAAAGAATTTCAGACGGGCGAAGCGGATTACAACGATACACCTGCCGATGAATACGGCAAAGTTATTTTCCGCAATTCGTGGGATGCCGAGGGCTTGAAACTGGCTGTCTACTTCCAATACTGCGAAAAAAAGATTGACATGACTTTTATCTACGACGAGCACCAATTTTTATCCGATACCATAGAAAATATTTCTTCCATGTACGAAACTGTTCTCAAGCAGATGATTGTCGATTTAAATTCAACTCATACCGAATTCATGACAAAATTAAATCAGCGCATGGATTCCTCGAACGAAGAGAGCGCGGAAGATACACGCAAAAAAATTCGCAACTTTCTATCGCAACTGCCTGTCCTGCAAGGTAAAAACAGTGGTACTGCGGGACTTTTTGAAAATCGTGCGGAACTGGTTACTTACTACGCCGGTGACAGATTGCCTAGCGATTTACTTAGCGAAAAATTTTTCTTCGTAGTCGACGGACAACTTTCGCGTAACATTGATGACGGTAACGGCTGGTATGATTCAATCGATATCGTCGAAAAAAATTCTTTCGTCAATCCGACATATTTACTGGCGGAACAAAGCATTAAAATTTCGGCAGGTGTCTTGAGCGAACAGGCAGAATTGTTGACTATTCCCCGTGCCGTACTACTCGACGCAATGAAAAGAAATCCCGAATTGACTATGTCGCTTTTGAATTATGCGTTGAAAGAAATCGAGCGCGGACATTCACTCTACATTAAATCTTGACGGTAAGCGCGACAAAATTTTTCGTCGCCAATAAATTTTAACAGAGGAGATGCGCCATGAAAAAAAATTTGAAACTAACAGAGGACGAAATTAAAATTCTGGAAAGTAATTACGGCAGACAATTTTACGACTTGAAGGGCTATAACCCCAATAAACTTGACGACATCTTAGATTTGACCACAAACGAAAAAAATTTCTTTGAGTACAAAAATTTTCTGTCGCCACATTTCTTTTTGCAAACGCTGTACAAAATTCGCGGCGATCTCAATCCGTTAAAATTTAATCTTGCCGTAAATCGTATGCTCAACGAAAATCAAAATCTGCGCGTGAATTTCTGTGATGTGGGTACACGTACGCTCAAAGTTGTCCGTCCCGTAGGTTCTGTCAAACCCGAAATTATTTTCCGCAATCTCACGCTTTTACCCAAAGAAGATTTGGATGATAACTTCAGGAAAATTATGTTGGCGGATATGCGTCGCGATGCCGATTTGAAACGCGAATCCTTAATGCGTTTCGCCGTATACAGAACGAGTTCGAATGAATTTGCTTTGCTTTTGACGATTGCTCAAGTTATCGCCGATGCTTTTGACGCCGAAAAATTTTTCGCGGATGTTTTGGGCATTGAGGTTGAACCGAAATCCGATTTTTCTATCGGTGACGTTTTCTACGCAAAAAAAGACGTCGCCGCAGAATATTGGGCTAAAATTTTGAAATCTGCGCCGTCGCCCGCAACTTTGCCCTTTGGGCGTGAATCGTTGGGAGTATATTCCCAAAAATCTTACTATATGAATGTCCCGATGGATATCCTTTCCGATTTGCGTAATTTCTCGCAATCCAATCGTGTCATGCTCATGGCTTTTCTCCAAACCGCTTGGGGGTTCATGTTACAACTTTTCAACAAACGTTCGGATATCATGTTCTGTCAAATCATAAACGACAACAGGAGCGATAATACTTCCTTCAGTTTAATTCCCGTGTGTTTGTCCGGTCATACCGATTTAACCGTCGAAAAAGTTGTCCGCAAACAATTCATGAATCTTGTTACTTCTCAACCTTACACTTCGGTTGATTGGTCTGCTTTGGATAAATTAATCGGGCACGACAAAAAGAATTTCGATCATTTCCTCAGCTTCAGAGAATTTCAGTCAAACGAGTTGAAATATAACGAGACCCCTGCCGACGAACACGGCAAAGTTATTTTCCGCAATTCGTGGGATGCCCAGGGCATGAACTTGGGTATTTACTTCCGTTACTCCGAAAAATTTTTGTCGCTGACTTTCCTCTACAACGAACATCAATTTGCCACCGAGTCCATCGAGAAAATTTGTGCCATCTATGAAATAGTTCTCAAGCAAATGATTCTTGAATGGAATGCGAAATATCCCGACTTCTTTGCGTTGCTGAAACAACGTGTCGATTATTTGGAGGTCGAGAGTAAACCCGAGGAAGATATACACAAAAAGATTCGTGATTTTCTGTCGCAACTGCATGTCTTGCAAGGTAGAACGAGCGGCACGATTAAACTGTTTGAAAATACCGCGGAACTTCTCACTTACTACGCAGGCGACAGATTATCGGGCGATTTACTCAAGGAGAAATTTTTCTTTGTGGTCGACGGACAATTGTCGCGCAATATTGATGACGGTAGTGGCTGGTATAATCCTATCGATATCGTTAAGAAAAATGCTTTCGTCAATCCGACTTATTTACTCAAGAAACAAAAGTTGGTACTTTCCGCAGGAGTTTTGACCGAAAGTGCGCAGCTATTGGCAATTCCGCATGATGTATTAGTAAACGCAATCAGAAAAAATTCCGAAGTATCGATGTCGGTGTTGAGTTATGCTCTGAGTGAAATGGAGCGTTGGCAATTACTTTGGCTGCAATCGTAAACGCTCCTTTCGTACGATTAACAAAAGTGTTCAAAGTCAGCTTGTTATATTTTTCGTCGCGGTTATTTACTTTGGTTGTCGAGACCTTCGGCGCGACAATTGGATGCAACGTCACGTTGCCGCGGCAATTTATTTCGGTTATTCAACGTACGGCGTTTATTTTTGCGGCAAGTACACCTGCGCCGAATCCGTTATCGATATTAACGACGCTGACACCTGCCGCACAACTGTTAAGCATAGCCAAAAGAGCCGCCAAGCCGTTAAAAGAAGCTCCGTAACCGATACTTGTTGGGACGGCGATAACGGGACGGGCAGTCAATCCGCCGACGACGCTGGCAAGTGCTCCTTCCATACCTGCCACCACGATTATCACGTTCGCCGAAGTAATTTCATCAATGTGCGCGAATAATCTATGAATACCTGCGACGCCACAATCGTAGCATGTGCCGACGGCATTGCCCCAAAGGTAAGCAGTCAATCGCGCCTCCTCGGCGACGGGTATATCACTCGTGCCGGCGGTCACGACCAAAATTTTTTTGTTCTCGTCGCGCTCAAGAGTTTTGTCACGGTCGACGTAAATCATTCGGGCGGTCTCGTCGTATTTCGCCGCAGGTATTTCATCACGCAGAAAATCAAATTGTTCGCGGCTTGCTCGACTTGCTATCAAATTGCCGTTACTCCTGTCGTAGAGATTTTTAAATATGATTTTAAGTTGCTCGTTGGTCTTGCCGGCAGCGTAAACAACTTCGGGAAAACCTTGCCGCAATTCGCGCCCGTAATCTATCGTTGCAAATCCCAAATTTTCAACGGCATCCGCAGAATAATTTTTTAGTCGCGATAAAGTTTCTTGTTCGGTCATGTCGCCCGATTTGTAGCCGCGTAATATTTCCAATAAAAATTTTTCCGTCATATCAATCACCTTCCGAAATATTTTTGACGTGAATTTTATTTTAACACTTTGCAAAGTTCAATACTCAACAAAAGCCCCTTCCGAAACAGGAAGAGGCTCGTTATTTTTATTTGAGATATTACCAATGACGATTATGATGATAAGGACGATGAGGCGGAGGAGGCGGCGGATAATATCCTCTGCGTGGCGCATTATAATCATCGTAATAGTGATGTCTACGCTCCCATTCTCTGCGATCGCGGCGTTCGTTTTCCGTTTCGCGACCTAAAATATATTTGTCTCTGAAATGCGCCCATTTACCCAGTTCTTGAGTTTCGACATTCTGCGCAGTGAATCCGTTCAAATTTTCCGTGGCGGCTTCGGTTGCCGATTGTCCCGAGAAAATCAGTGTGCCGGCTGCAATCAGTGCGACTAAAAATTTTTTCATCGCTGATACCTCCTTGTCAAACCTTTTTGAAGATTTTATATTACGGATTAACGACTGTCAATTTGAGTAAAATTATAATCCGATAAAAAATTTTAAGGGTTCAAATTTTTGTACACGTGCTGTGATAAAAAATTTCCGTCAACCAAAATTAACGGGAGGAATTTGAAATGATTCTTAACAGAGGAATGCGCAATAAGCTTGAAAAATATTTAGACGTAACCAAACCGCTGACGATAACTTTGCAGACACAGGGCGCGGCGGTTTACGATTATAGTTGCTTTTGCGTGAATGCCGACGATAAACTTTTCGCCGACGAATACATGATTTTTTACAATCAACTTCGTTCGCCGTCAAATGAAATTATCGCCGAACAAAATCAGTCGGGCATGACGTTCACAATCAATCTGAACGCTCTGCCGCAGGAAATTCAAAAGCTGGTCTTTACTTGCTCGATAGACGGCGACGGCACAATGAAAGAAATTTCCACGCATAATTTCACAATCGGCGATAAACTTTCCGCGCAATTCGTCGGCAATGATTTCGCAGAAGAAAAGGCAATCACTTCGCTTGAAATTTATCGTAAAGACGGCTGGCGATTTAATGTGGTTGCCAGAGGATTTGACGGCGGTTTGTCGACTTTGCTCGAATTTTACGGCGGTACGCAGGAAGATGACGACGCGCCCGAAAAAATTTCACAACCGCAACAAGAGTCGACGTCCGCACCTAAAAAAATTTCGCTCGAGAAAAAAATTCAGGACGGTGCACCAAAATTAATTTCGTTGGTCAAGCCGCTCAAAGTCGAATTGGAAAAGCGTAACTTGCAGGAAGTTGTAGCCCGTGTCGCGCTCGTCATGGATATTTCCGGCTCGATGAATACCAATTACAAAAACGGTACGGTGCAGGAAATTGTTAACAAGATTTTGCCCGTGGCAGTTCAATTCGATGACGATGGCGAACTTGACTTTTGGTATTTCGGGACTTCCTGCGAACGTCGCCCGACGGTCAACATGAAAAATTACGAACAGGCAGTGCCGGAAGATTGGCGCGATATTCGTAGCAGAATCGGCGGCAGTACCAATGAATTAATTGTCATGAGGGAAATTGTCGAGGAATATAAATCATCAAAAATTCCTGCGTACGTGGTTTTTATCAGCGACGGCGGTTTTTCCGAGAAATCCAAGCTGAAAAAATTTTTAATCGAGGCGTCTAAGCTGCCAATCTTTTGGCAATTCGTCGGCGTCGACGGTTCTCATTACGGTTTACTCGAGGAGCTGGACAATTTGAGTGGGCGTTACGTCGACAACACGAATTTTTTCGCGCTCAATGACTTTCGCAATGTCCCCAATGAAAAACTTTACTCGCTGTTACTTAACGAATTTCCGCAGTGGCTCAAAGCATATAACGCAGGAAAATCCGCAGGAAAATTCACAGACAATGCGCAGGAAAAATCTTTCGGCGACAGAGTAAAAAGTATGTTCGGATTCTGATTGAGCCCGTGATTTTTATATTTGCGACACTGTTTATCAGAAAATACTTGACTTGTTAAATTTTAGCGTTTATAATCCTCGGTGTTGACGAAAAAGTCAACGCGGCGGCATAGCCAAGTGGTAAGGCCGAGGTCTGCAAAACCTCTATCCCCAGTCCGATTCTGGGTGCCGCCTCCACTATTGTAAATTACGGCACTGCCTAAGGGAGTGCCTATTATTTTGACAGGGGCAATATAATGTTCGAGGATTTATCACAGGGAATTCAAGAGGCTTTTCGTAAATTACGCGGTCACGGGAAATTAACCGACGAAGATATTACAAAGGCTCTCAAAGATGTACGCATGTCGCTCCTCGCTGCCGACGTCAATTATAAAATCGTGCGCGACTTTGAAAAGAAAGTCAAGGAACGCGCTTTAGGTACGGAAATTCTCAGCAATCTTACGCCTGCGCAATCCGTCATAAAAATAGTTGACGAAGAACTTGCGAATCTCATGGGCGGTAAGGCGGCTAAGATTAATATTTCTTCACGACCGCCGACGATTATTTTGATGGTCGGTCTGCAAGGTTCGGGTAAAACCACTTCGGCGGCAAAACTCGCTTTGCAAATGAAACGTCAGGGCAAACGTCCTGCGCTGGTTGCCGCGGATATTTATCGTCCTGCGGCTATTAAACAGTTACAGGTAATAGGCGAACAGGCAGATGTACCGGTCTTCACGGAAGATGTACAAGATGCCGTACAAATCGCCAAAGACTCCATAAAATTTGCCGATAAACATGCGCGTGATGTTCTTATCATTGATACCGCGGGACGCTTGCAAGTCGACGAAAAATTGATGCAGGAGCTCAAAGATATCAAGGCGACTGTCAAGCCGCATGAAATATTGTTGGTAGTCGATTCAATGATAGGTCAAGAGGCAGTAAATGTCGCCGAGACTTTCCATAATACTTTGGGAGTTGACGGCGTTGTCTTGACGAAATTGGATGGCGATGCCCGAGGCGGTGCGGCACTGTCAATCAAGGCTGCGACAGGTTGCCCGATAAAATTCGTAGGCATGGGCGAAAAGATTGAGGCATTGGAAATTTTCCACCCCGATCGCATGGCAAGTCGAATTTTAGGCATGGGCGATGTCCTTTCGCTGATTGAGAAAGCACAATCGACAATCGACGCGAAAACCGCCGAGAAGATGGTTAAGAAAATCAAGGCGGACGAATTTACTCTGCAAGACTTTCTTGAACAACTTCAGCAGGTAAAAAAACTCGGTTCGCTTAATGATTTACTCGGAATGGTTCCGGGTTTGGGCGGTCTTAAGAAAAAATTGACGGGCGTCGATTTGGATTTAGACGGCAAAGAAGTAAAGCACATGGAAGCGATTATCTTATCCATGACGCCGAAAGAACGAACGGACACAAGTATTATCGATGCCAAACGCCGCAAACGTATCGCGCTCGGTTCGGGCACAAAGGTTGCGGATGTTAATAAACTCCTCAAACAATTTGAGGAGATGCGTAAAATGATGCGCCGATTCCGTGCCGAACAAAATCAGCAGCAAGCTTCAAAAAAAAGTAAGGGCAAAAAAGGAAAAACAAAAAAAGGGAAGAATATTACAGCGAAAATGCCGTCGCTGCCGAATATCAGCGGCTTACTCGGACAATTGGGCGGTAAATTTCCCTTCAAGTAATAGTTAATGTTTTCTGTTACACGATAAATTTTAACTATCCGAAGGTTTAACATTAAACCTTGAAAGGTGGTGAAACAGTGGTAAAAATCAGGCTCAATCGAATGGGCGCCAAAAGGCAACCGTTCTATCGTATAGTTGTTGCAGACAGTCGTTCACCGCGTGACGGTCGTTTTATCGAGATCGTCGGCAATTACGACCCTACTAAAAATCCCGCCATCATTAATGTAGATGAAGAAAAAATTATGGGCTGGATTAAAAACGGCGCACAGCCTACCGATACAGTTCGCTCGCTCCTTAGCAAAAAGGGCATCATGAAAAAAATCCACGAAGAGCGCAAAGCTGCAAAGGCTGCAGAATAATTAATCGAACAATTTAGTTGAGGAAGAGGATCATGCAAGAGCAAGAACTAGTTACGGTGCTGGCAAAAGCACTTGTCGAAAAACCGGAAGAAGTGCGAGTTGAATCGGTTGAAGAAGAGGATCGCACAATTTTGAAACTGCACGTCGCGCAAGATGATATGGGCAGAGTTATTGGCAAACAAGGTCGTATTGCTAAGGCGATTCGCACTATAGTCAAATCCGCCGCAACTCGCGAAAAGAAAAAAGTTTCAGTTGACATCGAATAATATGGTCGGCGCGGTGAGCAGTTATCGCTTACCGCTTTTTTGTTTTCTGTTTTCGTTTGAAACAGCGGCGGCGGCTCCTTTCGTTCGTTAAGCAAAAGGAGTCAAAGTCAATGTCATATTGCTTAATGTATTTATTTGAATCGAAAGGAAGTTAATTACTATGAACAGCATTACTGTTAATGTCCCCGTCAACGTAAAAGCGAAATTGACCGACAAATTGCGCGCGCGTCTCATTCAAGAGTGCGTTGATGTCCTCAGTCAATTGGATTTGGAAATGAAACAGATAAATATCACGCAGGATAAAGAATTGCAACGCGTACCGGATCAAGAAGACGAAATTCGCAGTTTCTTCGGCAACGAAATGAATAAACGCGAAGCCAGACGCAATGAGGCATTACGCCGTAAAGAGACGTTGGAGAAATTGGCCGACGGTGCGGAAATTCTTCAGGGTACCACAAACAGACAAGTAGAATTGAAAATCGGCGATAATCTTCGTGACGCAATGAGTGTTGAAATATTGGTGGAAGATGACAAAATTGTTGCAATCCGCGGTTGATGAAATAATAATCGGCAAAGTTGGTGCGGCGCGCGGTTTGAACGGCATGGTAAAAATAATTCCGCTGACGGATTTCGAGGGACGATTTGACGGTCTCGAAGAAATTTCTGTTGGCGGAAAAATTTATGCCGTGGAGGAAGTCAAACATATCGGCGCAGAAATTTACATGAAGTTAATCGGTGTGGATACGCGTGAAGATGCAAAGACTTTGACGAATAAATTTTTGACTGTCGACAGAGAAAACGCCGCACCGCTCGACGACGGTGAATTTTATATTTTCGATATAATCGGCTGCGAAGTATTCGAGGACGAAAAAATTTTGGGCAAGGTCACGAATATATTAAAGACCGGCAGTAATGATGTCTTGGAAGTCGACGGAAAAATTTTGATTCCTGCGTTGAAGACGGTAATAAAATCGATAGACATAGGCGCGAAAAAAATTCAATTGGCGAATGCGTGGCAAGATACCGTCGTCGATTGACACAGTAAATTTTAATTTGAGATTAAGCGGCTACTAAGATGAATATTGATATAATAACGTTGTTCCCGGAAATGTTTACGGGAGTCTTCGGCGAAAGCATAATCAAACGTGCAGTCGACAAAAATATTTTGGAGATTCGTTTTACTCAACTGCGCGATTTTGCTTACGACAAACATAGACAAGTAGATGATTCGCCGTTCGGTGGCGGTGCCGGTATGGTGCTCAAGCCCGAACCCGTTTATCGTGCCGTGCGTGATGTTCTGTCTAAATCCGACGAAAATCTTTCGCGCAAAATAATTATCACGGATCCCGCAGGCGAAGTCTTTACGCAGAATAAAGCGAAGGAGCTTGCGCGACAGGAACAACTGATTTTTATCTGCGGACATTATGAAGGATTTGACGCGCGGATATACGATTTGGCAGACGAATTGATTTCAATCGGCGATTATGTTTTGACGGGCGGCGAACTTCCTGCGATGGTTATCGTGGACGCGGTAGCGCGAATGTTGCCCGAAGTTTTGGGCTCGGCGGAATCGGCGACAACAGATTCATTTTTCGACGGACTTTTAGGTTATCCGCAATATACAAGACCGCGCGACTTTGAAGGTAAAACGGTTCCCGAAGTATTGTTGAGCGGCAATCACGCGGAAATAAATAAGTGGCGGCAAAATCAAGCGTTGAGTTTGACGCGCTCCCGAAGACCGGATTTAATCAATGATGAATAAGATTTTAGATTTATCCAAGCGACAAAAAATTGCGGCGATAATAGCGGTAAGTGTACTGTTGTTAATCGTCGTGTTCATGGTAATTTTTTTCGCCGTGAAAAGTTTTGTGGGCAACAATGCAAGTACGCCGCTGATAGTGCGCAACGCAATTGCCAATCATGATTTGGCGACGTTTAATCATTATGTTGACGCCGAAGAATTGATAGACCGTGCCGCCGAAGAAATTTTAACTGCGCACATAAACTCTAATATAGATCCGACGGCATACTCGATGGATGAATTGAAACATCGATACGAGGAATTGTATCCGGATTTTATCGCGTCTGCGGAAACGGCATTGAAGCAGTACATGAGTACGGGAAAAATCACGGTGCCCGAAAATCCGACCGCCTCACAAAAATTTTTCGCCAAAACGGGATTGGATACGTGTAACATTGTAGACATGGCAAAACCTGTCACGGACGGCGACAAACAATTTGCGAAGGTTAACTTTTATAATCCTACGCTACAATTCGGTTTCGATATCAGATTTGAAATGGAACAAATATCGGGCGGCGAATGGAAAATAATTTCGGCTACAGGTTTCGATAATTACTACAAAGGTTATCAGCGCGCACGGAAAAAGAAACTGGATTCGTTGAACGCGCCGATAATGCGGCAGATTGATTCTGTCTTCGCCGTGAAAGATTTTAAAGTCGAGGTTGTCGGCACAGATGCATACGGATTTTCCGAGACGCTCGAATTGACTGTAGATGCCGAAGTAAAATCCGATAAACCACTTGGCAAAGTTATCGGCAATGTTATTTTGGGTAACGGTAAGGGCGAAAGTAAAACGCCGTTCACGATTGATATGACAAATCGTGCGCAGGGTTCGCAAAGTTTTGTCGTGAATAAGACATTAAATCCGTTTGTGCGCGCCGATTCCAATGCAATGAAACACGGATTGAAGAAAAGCGATTTGCGAATAGAAGTGACGGAAATAATTTTTGCGGACGGCAACAGTATTAAAATACTGAACGAATTGCCCGAAGATTGACAAACGCCTAACATCATAAGAGGAGTGATTTGCATGTTAAGGAAAATATTTTCGGCCGTAATGGTGCTGGCGTTGATTGTCATTACGTCAAACGTATCGGCGGCAGAACCGAGAATAGGATTTGCCGGTTACGTACAAGATATCGGGTGGATGAATCCGGTAAGGAATGGCGGAATGATTGGCACGGTCGGCAGAAATAAACGCCTCGAGGCCTTTGTGATAAACAGCGACGGAGATATAAGATATAACGCGCATGTACAAAATATCGGCTGGCAAGGTTGGATGCATAGCGGCGAAGTAGCAGGTACGGCAAATGAAAGTCTGCGCATTGAAGCGGTCATGATTGATTTGGGCAGACGTTTGAGTCGTCACTATGACATTTATTATCGTGCGCATGTACAAGATATCGGCTGGTTAGGCTGGGCGCGAAACGGTGAACCTGCAGGAACATCGGGAGCAAGTTTGAGACTCGAGGCACTTCAAATTCAATTGGTACCGAAAGGCACGGCATTCGATCACAATCCGGGCGAAGCTTATTACCAGAGATAAACTTATCGCGAATCAAATAAAAATTTCCTCTGTGAAAAACTACAGAGGATTTTTTTTATGTGTTGTATGTTGTATAATCAATAAAAATTTGAAAGCGAGGAAAAACCATGTTGAAAAAATTTTTATTGATGTGTCTGGTGATGCTAATCGGCATACAGAGCGCGGCGTCCGCCAAAGAAAAGGGCTTGCCCGAAAACGAAAGAATTAAAGTGGCCGTGGAAGTAAAAGACAGTTCGCGCTACACCGAATTCGCAACGGCTGATAAGCTGGAAACTTTTTTGGCGAATGAGTTAATCAAAAAAAATTTTATAAACGTGACAAACGCTCAAGCAGTCGGCGACAACGTGTATGATGTACCTGCGTCGGCGGCTGAAAATATCGGCGAACTTTTGATATTCGACGCGTTGGAATTGCCTGTTTACTCCGAGGCAAAAGATTTCGACAGTAATAAATATCGTGCCGATGGTGTCAATTACGTTTTACGTTGCGAAGTTATCGGAATCGGCGCGCGTAAAGTCAAGGACAAAAATTTAGATGTAATAACGGGCGTAATCGGTGCCGGATTTTCGTTAGGCGGAGCGAGCGGCGATAAACAGCGTGACAGAAATTTGCGTCGTATCGGTACCGGTATCGGTCTTTTGAGTTACGGAAGTATGTTAGACGTGACGAAGAGAACTACACTTAACACGGTTGTTAGCATGCAGTTTATCGACGCGACGACGGGCGAAGTTGTTTGGCAAGAAAATTTTATGGGCGAAGCGTTAAAGCATCACAAACCGCATAAAGGTTACGACAATGTTTGGGCGGAAGCCTACATAAAATCCGTTGAGGATTGTGCGAAAAACGTAAGCAATCGCGTTAACAAGTACGTTGAAAAAGTTATCGTGAAAGGTAAGAGCGATAAGGATTTTACCAAACGCAAATATGTCGTCAAAGACTGACGGTCAACCAAAATAAAAAAGCCCTCTCAACTTTCGGGAGGGTAAATTTTTTTCGGAACAATTTTTATTCTGTCTTGACTTCGTCGACGGATTTAACTTCTTCGGTAGGTTTGTTCTCGTCGACGGCTTTAACTTCGGTGTCGGCTTTCGGATTGCGTTTGGCTTTCAAATATTCGTCCATAGCTTGAGCGACACTCTTTGAATATTTCACGGCAAGCACAACATTTTTCGCACCGGCAACGACATCGCCGCTGGCAAAAACTCCGTCGCGTGTTGTGCGTCCGTTTTCGTCGACTACTATCAATCCGTTTTTATCTACGGTCAAATTGTGCGTGGTACTGACAATTTTATCTTTGGGGCCTTGGCTTATCGCAATGATTGTACTGTCCGCAGGCATTAATACAGGTTCTTCTTCGCGAATCAAGTTGCCTTCCTCGTCGTAAATTCTCGGCGTAAAGATAGGACCTTCCTCGGTGAATTCGGTTATAGACATACCCTGTTGTAATTCGATACCGTCAACTGCTGCATAATCCAATTCTCGACGGCTGGCGGCTATTCTGTGGCGACGAGCGTACAAAGTAACATGACGACTACCCTGACGGACAACAGTACGCGCTACATCTATTGCGGAATTACCTGCGCCGATTATCGCAACTCTATCGCCCAAATCATAAGCGTCGGGATTCTGCAAATAATCGATGGCATAATGAACATTACCGAGCGATTCGCCTTTTACGTGAGGACGACGCGGACGCCATACACCCGTACCGATAAAGATTGCATCATAACCGTCATTGAATAAGTCATCCAAATGAAGTGCGCCGCCGATTGAAGTATTAGGGCGGAAATGAATACCGATTTGACGGAGTTTTGTTTGATAACGATCTAAAATTTTTCTCGGGAGACGAAAGGCAGGAATACCGTATCGCATCATGCCGCCGACTTTATCCATACGTTCAAACATGGTGATTCTGTAACCGAGTGCGGCGAGTTTGATTGCGATAGTGATACCTGCAGGTCCCGAACCGATAATTGCAACGCGTTGACCGGTATCGGGCGCACAATCTAATTTTATCTGGTCGAAATAGAAATCGGAAATGTAATTCTCTATGGTGGGAATTTGAACGGCGGCACCTTCCTTGCGTTTACCCTGT
Source organism: Selenomonadaceae bacterium (assembly GCA_024698045.1). Classification (GTDB taxonomy): domain Bacteria; phylum Bacillota; class Negativicutes; order Selenomonadales; family Selenomonadaceae; genus Quinella. The sequence goes on along the minus strand of JAILRS010000010.1, from coordinate 82,116 downwards.
ATGCAATTGCCTTCACATTGATTTTCATGATCGCATACGAGCGAACAAATAACGCTTAACGGATTATTTTCAAAGAGCATTCGCCCGGCCTCTTCGGTTTTACCGGCGAGGAATAAACGAATCATTTCGGGTATATCGGTTTGAATCGGACAGCCTTTAATGCGGCACAATGGTTTTTTACATTGCAGACACCGCCGCGCCTCGTTAATGACGTGAGCAGCCATAAATATTTTTCCCTCCTAAAATATAATCGCTTGCCTGAAGTTTAAATCAATTTTCCGCAAATGTCTATGTCAAATTATGTCGGAAAGGTTATGCCGATTGAAAGAAAACCTTCACGGAAAATCATAAACCAAATTTATCATGACGGGAATTTTTGCGACTTTATCGGCGAATAAAAAGAGGAGCATTTATCAGCCCCTCGGAAAATTTATTTAATAGGTCGTTTGAAAATTATCTGATGACATTATTTGATATCGGCTTTCCAAAGTCCGTGCAGGTTACAGTATTCGTAGACCGCGACAGCTTTTTCGCCGTCCGCCAAAACAAATTCCGCCTCGGGCTTATCGGTGGGAGTCAAGTAAACGTATTGCCCGCCGCGATTTGTCTGCAAGAAAATCCATTGAATCAAATGCGCTTCGGTCATAGGATGGGCGACGCTGCCGACCTTGGCGATAACTTTGTTGCCTTCGACGGTAACTTGCGGCACATGTTTTTCCTGCGCGGCGTCGGTAGTGTTGGCGGTAAGGAAAGTCATCGGCTTGCCTGCACAAGAAATATCCTTGCCGTCACCGTTGATTAACATCATGATAGACTTGCGATCTTCCGAAACCAAAATTCTGCTCATTGCAATCACTCCCGTTAAAGTTTTAACAATTTTAATTCAGGGTTCGGCGTTCGTCAATCCGAGTTGCCGTAAAAGTTTCAAGTCATCGTTAATCGTATTGCCCGAAGTATTAAGCATATTGCCGGTGATGGTTGCGGACGCGCCGTGAGTCAAAGCGGACGCGCCTTTATCGGGTAAAAATTTTCTTCCTGCGGCGAGACGAATATTTGCGGACGGATTAATGTAGCGGAAAATTGCAACCGTGCGCAGGACGTCGACGGATTCGGGCGGCTTCAAATTTTCCAACGGCGTACCCTTAATCGGGTTGAGAATGTTAACGGGAATCGAATTTATTTTCAGCGCGGCAAGTTCAAAAGCCATATCGATTCTATCCTGCCACGTTTCGCCCATGCCGATTATTCCGCCAGAACAAACATTTAGCCCGACACTTTGCGCCGCCTTAATCGTTTTGATTCTGTCGTCGAAAGTATGCGAAGTACAAATGTAGGGAAAATATCGGCGTGAAGTTTCGATATTATGATGATAATTAGTGATGCCGATATCTTTGAGTCTGCGCAACTGTTCGGCAGATAAAATTCCGTGCGAGGCGCAGAGACCGATTTTTAATTTACTGCGCAGGACTTTGTAACTTTCTATAGCCTTCTCGAAACTTTCACCGCTCAAAGCTCTTCCGACGGTCACGACCGAAAATCTGTTGACGCCTGCTTTTTCATTCGCCAAACCTGCCGCAAGAATTTCGTTGACCGAAAGAAAATCGTATTCGTCGATACCTGTCTTATGCCGCGCGGATTGTGCGCAGTATTTACAGTCTTCGGAACAGTGACCGCTTTTGCCGTTAATAATCGTGCATAAATCTATGTGATTACCGTGGAAATTTTTCTGAATCAATGCGGCTCCTTCCTGTAATTCATCAAGCGGTGTCGTCAACAAGAAATTCAAATTGTCGGAAGATGTCAGCCGTTCTCCGGAAATTATTTTCTTCGCTATATCCGAAGCCGTTAAGTTATCCGTATCCAAATTTATCGCTCCCCTAAATATTTCTGTAATTTGATTCCGAGTAAAGCCGCCGCCAATGCCTTTAACGTATCGCCGAAGATGTACGGGAAGACAGCCATAGTCATTGCTTGCCACAGTGTTATTTCCATTAACAGTACCATGGAAATCAAACCGCCTGCGTAAGTTATCGGCAAGACCGTTGCGATATTCGCCAACATGTAGCGTTTTAAATTCGGTGTAGATCCCTTCAGATAACTGAGTAACGGATAAGCGATAAGCCACGCCCAAATAAATCCGCCCGTAGGCAAAAATAATCTGCCGATACCCGAAGTGCCGCCGACGAATACGGGCAAACCTACCGAGCCGAGTAAAATGTAGACTAGAATGACTGTAAACGTTTGGCGCGGCGGTAAGATGTAAGCCGTCAAACTCATCGCGAAAGTCAAAGCGGTAATCATCCCCGGTGTGAAGGGTAACGGAAACGAGATATAGGCGGTGACACAACATAACGCGACACACATCGAGATTTTCGTCATATCGCGCACGGTTAACCTTTTCATCTAAAAATTTTCCTCCTCAATCGGACAAAGTTGATTTAGCGCAGATTATACAGGCAATAATTGTTAACGTCAATTTTTCCGAACGTAAACCATTAAATTTAATCGGCGACGAGGTTAAATCGATGCGACCGGAATTTTTATCCGACGGGTTGAAAAATTTTTATGGGAGCCGACGAAAAATATTTAACACGGTTTCGGTACAACTTGACAGCATGAAATCTTTTTGTTATCATTTCGGCGTTTAAGGAGAGGTGTCCGAGTGGTTTAAGGAGCCGGTCTTGAAAACCGGTGATGCTGAAAGGCACCGTGGGTTCGAATCCCACCCTCTCCGCCATTATGAATACAACTCGCCTTCGGGCGTTTATTTTTAGGCGAAGGGGGCGCACAGCGATTGAATGATGAACAACAGAAATTGCGTGTATTAATAACCGACGACTCGCGACTCCTACGTAAAAAATTGCGCGAAGAACTCGAAAGACTCGATTGCGAAGTAGTTGAGGCTGCGAACGGCAAAGAGGCAATCACATTGGTTTTGGAGCAAGAACCCGACGGAATTTTTTTGGATATCGTTATGCCGGTTGTCGGCGGAATCGAGGCACTGGAATTTATCCGCGAAGTTGCTCCGCAAGTTCCCGTTATCATGCTCAGTTCGATGGATACACCGCAAAAGCGCGTCGAGTGCTTGAGAATGGGCGCGATAGATTTTATTCACAAACCTTACACCAAAGAACAAATCGCAGGTAGTGTCGAGACGTTGAAAAAGTTAAAAATGAAACGTCAGGCGGAAAGCGAAGAGATTGAGGAGGATTGACGACATGGCGATTATCGAACAGAAAACCGTTACGGCGAAGAACAAAGCAGGCGGTAAGGGCGAAATTTATATAACTCATCTGCTCACGCAAAATGAAATGATAGGCAAATGCGGAATGTTCGCCAAAGTCAGAATCCCCGTAGGTGCATCGCTCGGCGTCCATAAACACGAAGGCACGACCGAAACTTATTATCTCCTGCAGGGTACGGCTCTTTACACCGATAATGACAAGACTTACGAAGTAAAAGCCGGTACTACAACTTTCTGCGCAGATGGTGATATTCATGGTATCGAAAACATCGGCGATGAAGATTTGATATTCATGGCGTTGATTATTAACACAAAGTAAAAAATTGCGTAATGACGCCGAAAATCTATTGCATAGCGTAAAATGCTGTGATAATATAGCCCCAACTAAGGAAAGGGGTTGACGTCAATGGATGTGAGTTTAGCTTCGGTGGACATGAGCATAGCGGCAATGTCGGTCAATATGAATTTGGCGAAGACACAACAGGAATTGGGAGTGTCAGTGCTGAAAATGGCGATGGAAACGGAAACCGCCGCGGTCGAAGAAGTATTGGAGACAATGGAGAGTTTGGATCCCGCACTTGGTCAGAACATTGATTTGATGGCGTAATCGTGTCGGAATGCAAATTTAACGGCGTACTTATTGACTTATCGTAACGTGCTTGCTATACTTCGTGCTGCACTGTTAACATGCAACGAAATTTTGTAGTCTGCTTGTCGTGCAGATAACTTTTTACATAGGAGGACAAATTTATGACAAGAGCTGAATTAATAGTAAACGTTGCCGAAAAGGCAAAAGTAGAACGTAAGGTAGCCGAGAAAGCAGTAGCGGCTACATTCGACGCAATCAAAGAAGCGTTGATTAAAGGCGACAAAGTTCAAGTATTGGGCTTCGGCACATTTGAAAATCGTACACGTGCTGCTCGCAAGGGTCGCAATCCTCGCACAGGTGAAGAAATCAGCATCGAGGCATCGAAACTGCCGTCTTTCAAAGCCGGTAAGAGCCTGAAAGAAGCTTGCAATCAGTAAGAAAATTTTTACGGAGTCGAGTAATTTTACTCGGCTCTGTTTTTGGTTAGGGGTGATTTTTTGAGCACGGCAATAATAACGGGCGGCACTTCGGGAATCGGTTTGGCGACGGCGAAAATATTTTTGGCGAACGGTTATAATTGCGCGGTTGTGGGTAGGAGCGAAGAGCGATTTAAACAAGTCGAATCCGAATTGAGCGGAAATGTTGCCTTTATCGCGGCAGATGTCTGCAAAGTAAGCGACTGTGACAAAATCATTTCGGAAACGGTAAAAAATTTCGGCGGCGTTGATGTATTGGTAAACAGCGCAGGAATTTACGACGAGGGCGCGATAACTCTGGTGAATGAAAAAACCTTCGACGAAATATTTTCCACGAACGTAAAGGGAACATTTTTTACCTCACGTGCGGCAGTCGACGAGTTGGCTAAAACACACGGATCTATAATAAATGTAGCAAGCGATGCAGGTCTGCGCGGAAATTATTTTTGTGCGGCGTATGCGGCAAGTAAAGGCGCGGTGATAGCGTTTACAAAATCGTTGGCGTTGGAGTTGGCAAGTTTGGCGATAAGAGTGAATTGCGTTGCGCCGGGCGATATATTGACGCCGTTGACGATAGCGCAGATAAAATCATCGGGCTCTACGGTTGATGACTTAAGGAAAAATTATCCGTTGGGAAGAATCGGCAAGCCCGAGGAAGTAGCGGAAGCGATTTACTTTTTGACGTCGGATAAGGCAAGTTTTATAACGGGTACGGTCTTGAGTATAGACGGCGGCTTAACAGCGTAGGCAGTCACTTTCGTTCGGTTAATGAAAGTGTTCAGAGTCAACTTAAGTATCGCTACAAGCGCGGTCGTTGACTGAGGCTGTCGAAACAATTGGGCGCGATTTCAGGATGCAACGTCACGTTGCCTTTTCTTTGCTCGTCCAAAGAAAAGTAACAAAAGAAAAGACGCCTCGCGGGGGCGGTAGTATTTGGTAGGCGAAGTGAGTAGGTAACACGTATCGAGTGTGCCGCATACAAAACATCCATGTTTTGGCGTGCGGCGGCCGCCCATCCATGGGCGGCCTCAACCTTAATCAACACCCCAAGTCAAGGTTACTTCAACCGCGATTGCTTACTTGATTAAAAACAGAAAAGGAGTGTACGCTGCCACAATTAACGGCGGTATCTATGAAAGTCTTAATTTTATCGGCGTCAATCGGTTCGGGACATACCAAGGCGGCGCAAGCACTTCAAAAAATTTTAGGCGACGATGCTCAAATCGTTGACTTCATGTCGCGCGAAATATCTGCTTTGAATTGGCTGACGAAAAAATTTTACTTAACGGCACTGAAACTCATTCCGGATTTGTACGACAGAATGTACAAATTTGCGGACGGGCAGAAAGCCGGAGTAACAACGCGGTTTATCGTCTCCATACTGATGTATTTGCCGCTTGCTCGACTGCTGAAAAAAATTCGTCCCGACGTAGTAATTTGCACACATCCGTTCCCCGAGGCGGCGGCGTCTCTTTGGAAATTTCTTCACGCCAAATCTTCGAGGAAATTTTTATTGGCAACGGTGATGACTGATTATTCGCTACATGAGATTTGGCTATACGATGAAGTGGACGCGTATTTTGTGGCGACGGACGAAATGCGAAGGGAATTATCGGAACAATGTCGCACGGGACAAAAAATTTTCGCGACGGGTATACCGATTGGCGAAGAATTTTGCGCGGTGAAAAGACAATCGGAAAAGTTAAGCACGACAATTTTAATCATGGGCGGCGGTTTGGGTCTCGGCTCAATCGAAGACACTTTAATCGAGTTAAATAAAATTGCCCGACCGTTAAAAATAATCATAGTGGCAGGGCAGAACGAAACATTGATATCGCGGCTGAAAAGATTGCGCGAAAAAATTTATCATGAAGTGGAAATCTTGGGCTACACTTCGGATATATGCGGCTTGATGTCGACGGCGGATTTACTGATAACGAAACCGGGCGGCTTGACGATGACTGAGGCATTTGCAACGGGATTGCCGTTGATTTTACACGCGCCGATACCGGGGCCGGAGGCATTGAACGCGACTTTTGCAATTTCACACGGCGCGGCAGTTTCGGTCGGCGAGGAAAAAATTTCGACCGTAGTAACCGAATTGCTGAATGATTCCGCGCGGCTCGAGAAAATGAAACACTGCGCAGAGAAATTGTCAAAACCTTCGGCGGCAAGAGAAATCGTCAACCACATCAAGTCTCACGAGAAATTTAATTGAACATTTCAATCGCGAAATAAAAATCCCCGTCAACCTTTAAGGCGTCGGGGATTTATTTTTTAATCGGAGCTGTCCGCCGATTTGCGCGGCATGGAAACTTTCAGCGCGTCACGAAGATTTTCCACGGGAATTAATTTTACTGCCGATTCAATTTTCATTTTCGATATCTCCGCAAAATTTTTCTTCGGCATGATAATATTCGTGAAACCCATGCGGATTGATTCATCGACACGTTGTCTAGCTTTACTGACCGCGCGAACTTCGCCGCCCAATCCTACTTCGCCGAAGATTACAGATTGCGGTAAAATTTTCCTGTTGGCAAAACTAGACGCCAATGCAACGGCAATCGGCAAATCTGTCGCAGGTTCGTCTATCTTGATTCCTCCGGCTGTTTTTACGTAAACATCACACGCGCCGATACTCAAATGCAATCGTTTTTCCAATACGGCAAGCAGTAATTGAATGCGCTTGATATCTACGGCGTCGGAAGTCCTGCGCGGCGGCATAAAGGGCGTCGGAGCTACCAAGGCTTGCACTTCGACCAATAACGGACGCGTTCCCTCAACGGTTGGGACAACCACACTGCCGATATCTTCCGCACGTTCGGGCAAAAATAATTTCGACGCGTCGGGCACATCCTCAAGCCCTGTGTCACGCATCTCGAATAATCCGATTTCGCTTGTCGCTCCGAATCTGTTCTTTATCGCGCGCAATACTCGAAAATCTGCATTGCGTTCGCCCTCGAAAAATAAAACCGTATCAACTATATGTTCCAGAATTCTGGGGCCTGCCAAACTTCCGTCTTTGGTCACGTGCCCGATTACAAAAGTCGTCACGCACAAACTTTTCGACAGCCTCATCAATCCTGCCGAACATTCGCGAACTTGCGACACGCTCCCCGGTGCACTTTCTATTTCCGTTTTGTAAATCGTTTGAATCGAATCCACTATCAACAATTGCGGCTGAACTTTCTCCACGTGATGTGTTATTCGCTCGAAATTATTTTCTGCGCAGATATAAAGTTCGTCCGCCAATGCATTTAATCGTTCGGCTCTCATACGAATTTGTCGCGCACTTTCTTCGCCCGTGATGTATAAAACTTTTCTGCCGCCTCTTGCTACGTTTGCGCAGACCGCCAATGTTAAACTTGATTTGCCTACGCCGGGATCTCCTGCGATTAAAATTATCGAGCCCGGGATTAATCCGCCGCCTAAAACTCTATCCAATTCTCCCGAACCCGTTGCAAATCGCGGCAATTCTTCCATATCTACTTCCGCTATTCTGCGTGGCGTCTCAAATGATGTAGTCAACGCGTGTGGACTTGCTGTAATTTCGGGCGCGGTCTCCTCCTCCACCAACGTATTCCATTTGCCGCACATCGGACATTTGCCCATCCATTTTACCGATTCCGCTCCGCATTCTTGACATACGTAGCGAATTTTTTTCTTTGCCATAAGCCTTCACCTTCCGATAAATTATTCTGTACACGCCTGTAATTTTCCCCCTTTCAATCGGCTTTGCAATTTTATTGACAGTAATTATTTTCCGCGTTATTATCGTTTCGTTTTATTAAAGTTACAGGAAGGCGATTACCATGAGTGAAACAAAATATAAGTTTGAAACTCTGCAATTACACGTCGGGCAGGAGGAAGCGGATTCGGCAACGGGTGCGCGCGCCGTCCCGATTTACCAGACAACTTCTTACGTCTTCAACAATTCTCAACATGCATCCGATTTATTTGCTTTGAAGGAAGCCGGACATATTTACGGGCGTCTCAGCAATCCCACGCAAGATATACTTGAAAAACGTGTCGCGGCTCTCGAGGGCGGTTCTGCGGCTCTTGCGGTTGCCAGCGGTGCGGCTGCCGTCACTTACGTTGCGCAGGCTCTTGTACAGCAAAATCAACACATTGTCGCGGCTACCACAATTTACGGCGGATCTTTCAATCTCTTTGAACATACAATGCGCACTTGGGGAGTCGATACAACTTTCGTAGATCCGACTAAGGGAGTTCAAGTTTTCGAGGACGCAGTCAAAGAAAATACGCGCATGATTTTTATCGAATCGGTCGGCAATCCCAATGCTAATTTGATTGACATTGAGGCTGTCGCCGAAATTGCTCACCGTCATAAAATTCCGCTCGTCATCGATAATACTTTCGCCACACCCTATCAAATTCGTCCGTTTGAATTAGGTGCGGATATCGTAGTACACAGCGCGACAAAATTCCTCGGCGGTCACGGTACAACTCTTGCCGGCATTATCGTTGAATCTGGAAAATTTGATTGGGCGGCTTCGGGTAAATTCCCACAATTAGTCGAACCCAATCCGAGTTATCACGGCGTCGCTTTCTACAAGGCACTCGGCTCAACTGCTTTTGTGACTTATATCAGAGCGTTACTCTTACGCGATACCGGTGCCGCTATTTCTCCGCTCAGCGCGTTCATGATTCTTCAGGGCGTCGAGACTTTATCTTTACGCGTCGAACGCCATGTAGAAAATGCGTTGAAAGTTGTTGACTACCTTGCCAAAAATCCCAAGGTCGCCAAAGTCAATCATCCTGCGCTTGCAAATCATCCCGATCATGCTCTTTACGAAAAATATTTCCCCAATGGAGGCATTTCGATTTTCACGTTCGAGATTAAGGGCGGAGCGGAAGCCGCGATAAAATTCGTCGACAATCTCAAAGTATTTTCGTTACTCGCCAATGTTGCCGACGTCAAGTCACTTGTCATTCATCCTGCCTCTACTACTCATTCGCAGATGACGGAAAGCGAATTACTTGCCTCGGGAATCACGCCCGCAACTATTCGCCTGTCTATCGGTATTGAGCACATTGATGATATCATTGCCGATTTGGAAAAAGGATTCGCGGCAGTCTGAAATATAATTTTGTAAATCAAAAATCCCCCATCGTTGATTGAAAACTTTGGGGGAAATTTTTTGCTCGATTATTCTAATCTGAGATTATCAGAGTGAAGGTTCTTCGTCAAAGAGATACATATAACGATTCTTAAATTCTTCGGGCTCCATGCGGAAGGCGTTCGCTATACCTGCATCATCCAAATCGCCGCGTTCCAAACGAGTCATGAAGCCGCGCGCGATTCTGTAATGAACGGAATTGATATTGACTTTGCGGACGTAAGTTTTGCCGGTCTCGGGATCGCGGATATCTTCAAAGCGCAGGGGAACGGCCTTGTTATCCTGAATGGTGATAAGCGCACCGCTTTCGCCGCGCATAAGGAATTGCATAGCCTCGTAGCCGAGATTGCGAGCGTAGTCGATATCGTAAGCGATGGGCGCGGTGCAACGAAGTTCGTAGCCGATTTCTTTGTCGACGATAGACATTTTCAAGCCGATACGATTCAATTCGGCGAGGACTTTTTGTTTGAGGATTTCACCGAAGTCGAGTTCCGCGTAACGAATGTGACCGTGTTCATCAAGTTGAACGTTGCCGAGTTCTTGGAAATCTTCATCGGCAATTTTTTCTATGACACCTTCTGCAACAACCGCGACGCCGTAATTTTTGCCGATAAGGTAGCGTTTAACGATTGAGCCCGTGATGATGTCGACAACCTGTTGCAAACGAATTTTTTCTTGCGGGAATTCTTCGGGGATAATCGTGACGGCGGCACCTGCCGAGCGCCCCATACCGAGTGCAAGATGTCCGGCGGTTCTGCCCATTGCGATTGTGAAGTACCAACGATTGTTAGAAGTATGCGCGTCTTCCATCAAGTTTTGAATTTCGGTTGTACCGAATGCGCGAGCGGTTTCAAATCCGAATGTGGGAATACCTTCGGGCAACGGCAAATCGTTGTCGATTGTTTTGGGAACGTGAACGACATTGATTGTTCTGCCGAGTTTGCGAGCATATTCGGAGACAGCCGAGGAGCTAAAAGCAGTATCATCGCCGCCGATTGTCACAAGATAGCCGACACCCAATTCGGTAAGCGTATCGACGACCGTACGCAAATCGGATTCTTTTTTCGTGGGATTAAAGCGCGACATTCTCAAGATACATCCGCCCGTCAAATGAATACGGTTGACCGCTGCACTGTCGAGACGAATATAACTTTTTTCGCCGCGTCCGAGATGAGAAAATCCGTCGTACATGCCGAGGACATCCCAACCGTGACGATTCGCAGTATTGGTAACAGCGTTGATAACGGCATTGATACCGGGCGCAGGACCTCCGCCGCAAACGATTGCAACTACATTTCTTACACCAATCATTTAATTTACTCCTTTCGTTACTTGCATATTAAACTCTGTTAAATTTCGCCTTGCGGAAAATTTTTCCTGCCGAAAATTTTAACGGCTCAGAAAATCGGCGGCTGTCTTCGTTACTTGACTTTCTTTACCGTGAAATGAATGATCTGCATCCTTGATAATTTTGACTTTACCGCGTTTAAAAATTCGTTCGTACAAAAGACTTGAGGTATAAGGAACCATAGTATCGTTATCGCCTTGAATCATAAGTGCTTCCCCTTTGAATTTCTCCGAAGTCTCGAAAATCGGCAACGTCTGCAAAGTTACGATGTAATCGCGCCCGATAAGACACTTGCCGCGAATATCCAAAGTTTCGGGCGGATTTTTAACGTCGAATTTGATTCTGAACAAATTTCCGCGCAAAGCATCATCACGCAAAATTTCGGCGGGTGCCATCAAAACTATTCGCTTGATTTTATTCGCGCCCAATTCTCCCGCCAACATTCCGGCAATTACTCCGCCCTGCGAATGACCGACCGCCGATATCGTCGTCACACTGCGCAGATTCCTGACGTATTTGTAAACTTTTCTTGCGTCGTTAATTTCGTTGGGTATCGTCATTTCTTGGAAGGTACCGTCACTTTTGCCGTGCCCGTTAAAATCAAATCGTATCGAGGCAATGCCGCGCGATTCCAATTCGTCTGCCAAACTCGTAATTAAAAGATGTTCTTTGTCGGCATTGAAGCCGTGCATCAAAATTACCAGCGGATATTTAACTTTATCGTCGGGCGTCTGCAGTACAGCGGATAATTTCCCGTGATCTCCGTCTATAATTACGTCCCGAGATTTCGCAAGAGTATTCAGCGGTAAAAATAAAATCATCAACGCAATCAACGCTGTAAAAATTTTTCTCATGACTAATCATCTCCCGAAAAATATTTTGCCCGTCTAACTTATCGAGCCTGAAAAAATTCTGCGCGGCTTGCTTTTATCCTGCGTGACAATTAAAATAAGTCAATGTACGGAAAGGAGATTGACTATGGGAATTTTAGATAAAGTGAAGAGCTTTCTGCCCAAACGTAAGGAACCCGAATTAAAAAACAACGTCCCGAACGAAAAGGAACATATTCGCAAGACCTTCGGCAAGTATTGCAACGCGAATCACGGCACGACCGACGGAAAACTTTGCGGCAAATGTACCGCCGTCCTTTCGACCGTTTTGATAAAAATTAATCGTTGTCCCTACGGCATAGGAAAACCGATTTGCGAAGAGTGTGAGACTCAATGTTTCGGCGAACGTTTTACGAAAGACTTCCTTGAAATAATGAAGGGCGGTCAGAAAAAAATGTTGTTGTCGCATCCTCTGATGACGATTAAACATAAACTTGCCGGGCTCGGGGCTGAATACGCCAGAATGCAACGCGATAAAAAGTCTACCGATAAACAGAAGGAAGAGGCCGAGCGCGTCAAGGCAAAATTTGCCAATGCAACCCGTTCGCCGAAAACCAAATCGAAGAAACGCAAGAAGAAATAAAATTATCTGTGTTCGCGCGGTTAATATGACTGCGCGAATTTTTTTGCGGAAAATTTTCAACGGAATAAAAAAAGCCGCCGCCGTACATGAAATACGGTGACGGAAAAATTTGAAAGGAATTTTTACAAATTCACAAAATCATTTTATCAAACTTGTCAAGAGGTCTTTAGCCGCTTCAAATACCTGCGGAACAGCCTCGGGATTTTTGCCGCCTGCCTGCGCCATATCGGGACGACCGCCGCCGCCTCCGCCGATAATTTTGGCAAGCTCTTTGACCATTTTACCGGCGTGAACTCCTGCCTTGACTGCGCCCTTATCCGCTTTGACAATCAATGTAGTTTTATCGTCGTCGTCATTTACGTTTGCCAAAACAACTACGCCGCTGCCCTCCATACTGTCGATAAGGAAATCAGCCATTTCGCGCAATTCGTCCGCGTTCTTGTTCTGCAATACGCCCTTGAGATACGTCAAGCCCTTAATCGTGGTAGCGGCGACAAGTAAATCTTGAGCCTCCGCCATTTCCTTAATTCTCTTTGCTTCCGCCAATTCTTTACGCATAATTTTATCTTCGGCGAGAACTTTTTCGACATGATTGGGCAAATCTTCGGGACGAACTTTGAACATAGTCGCGACGGAATTTAAAATCTCGGTTTGATGTTTAGCGTCATTGAGTGCCGCGCGACCCGTAACCGCCTCGATTCTGCGTACGCCTGCCGCTATGCCGCCTTCGCTGACGATTTTAAAGCGACCGATTTGACCGATATTTTTGACGTGAGAACCGCCGCAGAGTTCGCAGCTGAAATCTTCAACGCTGACGACACGAACGATATCGCCGTATTTTTCACCGAACAAAGCCATCGCGCCGAGTTTCTTTGCGTCCGCGATTTTCATCTGACGGATATCAACATCTATCGCCTTCAAAATTTCTTCGTTGACAAGATCTTCGACGTCCGCCAATTGTTGAGGAGTGACGGGCTCAAAGTTAGAGAAGTCAAAACGAAGTCGTTCGGGTGTGACAAGTGAGCCGGCTTGATTGACTTGATTACCGACGACTTTTTTCAGCGCGGCTTGCAAAAGATGTGTCGCGGTATGATTACGTGCCGAAGACAATTTCTTATCCATGTCGATTTTGATTTTGACGACATCGCCGACTTTGATTTGACCTTCCTCGACATAGGATTCGTGATAAATCGTACCGTCGGGCAGTTTCTTTGCATTGCTGACCATAACTTTGCCGAGTTCGCCGATTAAAAGACCTTCGTCGCCGACTTGACCGCCGCCCTCTGCGTAAAAGGGTGTGCATTCCAAAATAATTCCTGCGTTATCGCCGTCGTGAATTTCATCGACTATCGCGCCGTCTTTCCATATCGCAAAGACTTTCGATTCGGTACAATTTTCGTCGCGCGTCAAATGTTCCGTGTCGACCTTGAGCAAATCGGGTACGTCAAGTCTTTCGTTGGCGGCACGTGCGGCGCGAGCGCGTTTACGCTGGGCATCCATTGCCGATTCAAAACCTTTTTTATCGGGTTCCAAATTATTTTCCTGTAAAATCTCCTCGGTCAATTCGTAGGGGAATCCGAATGTGTCATAGAGTTTGAAACAAATTTCGCCGTCAAGTTCGGATTTTTTTGCCGTCTTTGCATTTTCTATTTCGCGCGTCAAAACTTCCATACCTTGCGCAAGTGTCGCCGCAAATCTGTCCTCTTCCAAACGCACGACTTTTTTGACGAAGCCGAGATTGTTGCCGAGTTCTTCAAAGCCGGGGAAATCGGCATAAATTTTCGCAACAACATCGATAGCATTTTCAAGAAACGCATCTTTGATTCCCAACATGCGACCATGACGAATAGCACGGCGCAAAATTCTGCGCAGGACATAGCCGCGACCTTCGTTTGACGGCAAAATCCTATCCATAATCATGAACGCCATTGAACGCGCGTGATCCGCAATAACCTTCATCGAGATATCATTCTTGGCATCTTTACCGAATTTTTTGCCGCTGACTTTCTCCACGTACTCGATTATCGGGAAAAGTAAATCGGTTTCAAAGTTTGAGGGTTTATTTTGCAGAACCGAGGCAAGACGCTCCAAGCCGCAACCCGTGTCGATGTTCTTATGTTCGAGCGGTTTGTATTCGCCTTCTTCCGTTCTGTCAAATTGAGTAAAGACCAGATTCCAAATTTCAAGGAACCTATCGCAGTCGCAACCGGGTGCGCAGGTATCTTTTCCGCAGCCGCGTTCTTCGCCCAAATCTATGTAAATTTCGGAGTCGGGACCGCACGGCCCGGGACCTATCTCCCAAAAATTATCTTCCAAACGAATGATGTGTTCTTTCACTAAGCCCGGTTGTTGCAACCAAATTTGTTCGGCCTCGTTATCGTTGGGATAAATAGAGACCCATAACTTTTCACGCGGTAAGCCGCACACTTCCGTTAAGAATTCCCACGCCCACGGGATTGCACTTTCTTTGAAGTAATCGCCGAAAGAAAAATTTCCCAGCATCATGAATGCCGTATGATGTCGCGCCGTGCGCCCTACGTTTTCTATATCGCCCGTACGAACACAACGCTGATTTGTCGTTACTCTCGTGCAGGGCGGTTTTAATTTACCCGTGAAGAACGGTTTTAACGGTGCCATACCTGCCCCTATCATCAACAGCGTAGGATCGTTTTCGGGAATTAGCGAGAAACTCGGCATGATTAAATGTCCCTTACTCTCGAAGAATTTAAGGAACGCCGTGCCGATTTCTTTGCCGGTCATGTATTTCAAGATATCAACCTCCAAAATTTTTGTGCGGGCGAATTATAGCACAGCCCTTTCACATTGTCGATTATAGCCGCAAAAATAGTAACCATAAATAAAAAATCTCCCGTGATATATGAGGGACTTTTTTTGTCGAAATCGTAAACGGTAACCGGAAAATTTTTAACCGCAAATTGTTCACGAGTAATGACGGGCGGCTTGACGGTCGTGTAACATTGTCGCAAAATATGACGGCGAACACCTACAAAAAAACGGGCGGCGGCGTGACATGTGCAACTATGGAGTAAAAATTTTTGTGATATAATCCTAAAAATTTTTATTCGGAGGCGAGCGGCGTTGACAGACAAAGAATTACAAAAAATTCCTCTCTTCAAAGATTTGTTACCGGGCGAAATAAAGCAGTTCATACAATCTACCGGCACGACGATAAAAAGTTATCCGCGCGGCGAAAGAGTACTTGAGGCATTCGCGCCGAACGCAAATATCGGAGTAATAGTGAGCGGCGAAGCGCAAGTATTATCGCTCGACAGATTGGGTAACGAAACAGTGGGGCATGACTTGGAGAGCGGCGCAATGTTCGGGACGGTCTCGGCGATATTGGGCGAAGATATTGTAGCAACAAGTGTTCAATTGACAACCGACGCCGTGATAATGTGGCTACCCTATCGCGCGTTGCTGATTGCGGGGCCGAAACTCGGACGGATTCACGGAATAGTGATGAAAAATCTTTTGGAAACTTTCAGCCGCAAAAACGTCCTGATGATGCAGAAAGTCGAATTACTGTCACAAAAAAATTTGCGCGAAAGAGTAATCCTGTATCTTTTGCAACGCGAACACCGTCAACAATCCGAATGCGTGAAAGTGCCGGGACGCGTTCATCTCGCCAAAGAATTGGAATGCAATCGCTCGTCGTTGACGCGAGAAATTTCGCAGATGCAAGCCGAGGGAATAGTAGAATGCGGCGAACATTGGATGCGATTGAACAAGGCAAAAATTCAGTGACGAGCGAAATTTTATTCGACAATATCTGTTTGAATTTCGGTAAGCGCAAATTGTTTGTAGATGTGACATTGAAATTGCGCGGCGGAAAAATAATCGGGATAACGGGCGCGAACGGTGTAGGCAAATCAACTTTGCTGAAACTTGCCGGGCGAATCATCAAGCCCGACGGCGGCGCGGTAACTTTACCGATTAACGCAACGATTGCGGCGGTATCGCCCGAGATGAAAATTTACGACGGTTTGACGGCTGTGGAAAATCTGAAGTTCTTCGCAAAACTTCGCGGTAAAAGTTTAGGCGCAGATGAAATTATCTCTTTGGGCGAACGTGTCGGATTGGATACGAAAACTTTCGGAGATACCTGCGCTGAAAATTTTTCGACCGGTATGCGTCAACGGTTGAAGTTTATGATTTTGTTGAGTGTCGACGCCGATATCTGGCTGCTCGACGAACCAACCGCCAATTTAGACGACGACGGACGACAAAAATTTTTCGTTCAAATGCAAGCCGCCAAACACGATAAAATTATTCTGCTCGCAACAAATGATTCTGCGGAGGTTGATATTTGCGATGAAGTTATCCGCCTGCCGATTGGCTGAACAAATCGCAGCAATCCTGCGCAAAGATTTTTTAATCGGAATCAGGCGACGGGCAACCTTCGCGGCGATGATGTTCTTCGCTTTAACGACTGTGGCATGTTTGAGTTTGTCAATGGGCGGCGTATCACTCGCGCCGAATTTTTCAGCGGCTTTACTCTGGCTTGTAATTTTTTTCGCGGCTTGCGCAGGTATTTCGGGAACATTCGACGACGAAGCCAACTCGGGAACTTTAACCACACTCAAACTCTACGCCGATATTCAAGCAATACTCTTCGGTAAAATGATTTACGTATTCTTGTCGCTGATAATGTTGGCGATATTCATAGTGCCGATATTCGTTATTCTGTTTGATGTCGATGTCACGAGCGGCGGCGTATTAATCGCAACAATTTTTCTCGGATTAATCGGATTATCGGCGGCAGGAACTTTGACGGCGGCAATCACTGTTTCGGCGACGGTTAAAGGCGGATTGTTTTCGATTCTGTTGTTTCCGATAACATTGCCGATATTTTTGCCGGCGATTGCTTTGACCGAAACGGCTTTGACGGGTACGGGATTCGACGCGGATTTGTTGATTGTCATGACGATATTCGACGCGATACTTATCACTGCCTCGTCGATTCTGTTTGATTATCTTGACTGAGGATTGATTTTAAAAATGAATAAACTTTTGATTGTAATGACGCTCGCGATTATCGGGGCGGTTATTTTTTTGGTGCCGCCCGTCAAAGGTATGGGCGAAGTAGCTAAAATAATTTTCTTCCATGTTCCGACGGCTTGGGTAGCGGTAATTGCATTTTTCACGGGAGCATTTTACGCGGCGAAATTTTTACGTACGCAAGATTTTTCGTTTGACACCTTGAGTGCGCGCGCGGCACAAATCGGTTTCGTTTTCGTATTGCTATCGACGATAAGCGGCGCGGTTTTCAGCAAATTGACTTGGGGCGCGTATTGGAATTGGGATATCAGACAGACAAGTATTTTTATTTTGATCTTGATTTACGGCGCGTATTTGACATTGCGAATAGCCGTCAACGATGAAAAAATTCGCGCGAAAGTTTCGGCAGTATATTCACTGCTCAGCGTATTAACAGTGCCCTTCCTCGTGTTTATCCTGCCGCGAATGTACTTTTCTTTGCATCCTGCGCCCGTCGTCAATTCCTCGGGCAAAATAGAAATGGATTCGATAATTTTAATCGTATTGCTTGCCGCGGTCGTCGACGCCACTCTGATTTTCGTTAAGTTGCTGCGTCGTTGACAGCGTAATTAAAGTATGTCAAACTTGCCGCGTACGATAGATGTAAAATTCGGAAGGAGTAAAGTTACTTTGACATTGATTGATGAAATAAAGAGGCGGCGCACATTCGCGATAATATCCCACCCCGATGCCGGCAAGACTACATTGACGGAAAAACTTTTGTTGTACGGCGGAGCAATACATTTGGCAGGATCTATAAAATCGCGCAAGACACAGCGTCACGCCGTATCGGATTGGATGGAAATCGAAAAACAGCGCGGCATTTCGGTTACAAGTTCCGTCCTGCAATTCGATTATGACGGTTGTCGAATAAATATTTTAGATACACCCGGTCACCAAGATTTTTCCGAGGACACTTACAGAACTTTGATGGCGGTTGACAGTGCGGTTATGATTATCGATGCCGCAAAAGGTGTCGAGGCTCAGACTAAAAAACTTTTCAAAGTCTGTCGCGAAAGACATATTCCGATTTTTACCTTCGTCAATAAACTCGACCGCTACGGGAAAATTCCGCTCGACTTGATGGATGAACTCGAAAATGTTTTGGGCATTCGTGCCTATCCGATGAATTGGCCTATCGGTATCGACGGAAAATATTTAGGCGTATACGATAGGGAAAAAAATCGCGTTGAATTGTTCGCCGAAGATACTACGCATGGACAGAAAGAACGCGTATCCGAAATTTTCGCGAGTGATGACCCCGAACTTGTCAAACGAATCGGGCAGGAAAATTTCGACGCATTGCAGGAAGATTTAATGTTACTCGACGAGGCAGGGGAAACTTTCGATAAGGCGAAGATTGACGCAGGGGAATTGACTCCGACATTTTTTGGTTCGGCAATGACAAATTTCGGCGTGCAGAATTTTCTTGAGGAATATTTGAGATTGGCACCGCCACCCGCACCCAGATTATCCGACGACGGAATCATAGAACCCGAAGACGAAAAATTTTCCGCGTTCGTATTCAAAATTCAAGCCAATATGAATCCCGCACATCGTGACAGATTGGCATTTATCAGAATTTGCTCGGGTAAGTTCGAGCGCAATATGAATGTCTGGCACGCGCCCAGTGATAAGTTAATCAAGTTGGCACAACCTCAACAATTTTTGGCGCAGGATAGACAGATTATCGATGAAGCTTTTCCGGGCGATATTGTCGGCTTATTCGATCCGGGTATTTTCGGAATCGGCGACACAATCACCGACGTCAACCATAAATTTAAATTTGAGGACTTCCCGACTTTCCCACCCGAAAAATTTGCGCGCGTCCAGGCGAAAGATACAATGAAGCGTAAACAATTCGCCAAAGGTATCGAACAACTCACGCAAGAGGGCGCAATTCAACTCTTCAACCAAGTCGGCGCAGGTACTGAATCATATGTCGTCGGCACTGTCGGCACTTTGCAATTCGAAGTCCTGCAATATCGTCTGAAATCCGAATACAATGTCGATGTCTTATTGACTATGCTACCGTTTGAAGTGGCACGTTGGCTCAAATTCTCCGACGGTACAAAAGTTACGCCGGCAAGTCTGCGCGGAGCCGATAGGGGTATGTTCGTATTAGACCGTGATGAAAATCCTGTACTCCTCCTCGAAAACGAATGGTCATTAGGTTGGATTACCGATAACAATCCTAAATTGGAGATGAATGCCACGCCCTACAGATGATATATTTCGACATACACTATTATTCTTAAGTAGCTTAAAATTTTTTTCGATATATAGGCAAACAAGAGCAACATGTTTTAAAAAATTTTTACACTATATCAGGTGGTGAATATCATGATAGTAAACAATGTAGGATCTTCCTCAAAGTACTATTCAAATTCCGTAACGGCCAACAGATATGCAAATGCGGCATCATATGTTCGCGGCACGCAAAAGACAGATGCATTTACTCCTTCTCAACAGGCGCAAAGTTTCAGCGAAATGTTAAACAAGTTGAAAAATACTTCCGAAGTTCGTCAAGACAGAGTAAACGAATTGCAACAGCGAATCGCTTCGGGACAGTATTCCGTATCCTCTTCGGATATCGCTTTGAGTCTCTTGTCAAGCCGCTACTGAGGCGAAAGTCATGTGGCAAAATTTAGCTGATACTCTCGACACGCTCGGCGGAGTTTACGAAAAATTAACTGCTCTGGGTAAAAGAAAACACGAAGCATTAGTCGGGATAAACATGACGGGATTGGCAAAAATATTGGACGAGGAGCAAAAATTAACGACCGAAGTGCGAAAACTGGAGCAGAAACGTTTAGCCCTGCTGAAAGAATTGTCGAAGACGAATACAACTGCAATCGAGCCGACTCGGGTAAATGATTTCTACCGGTCGGCGCCTTCGCATGTAATGACCGAAAATTTGATTCGACTGCATCAACGTCTTAGCGAAAGTGTCAACGCCGCAACTAAAATAAGCAATGAAAATCAATTCCTTGCGAAATGTGCGCTTGATGCCGTGCAAAACAAGTTGAACAGATTGAGCGGCGCGACTGTCGAGCCGACTTATTCGGGTAGCGGCGGCGATATCGTATCTCATCAGAAAAAATTCGACTTCAAAGCTTGAGGAGTTGCGCCATGGACGAAATGATTAAACTTTTACGAGAACAGACAGTCCTTTGCAGTCATATGCCCGAATTATTTGGCGAACTGATAAAAATTCTGCGCAGTAATTCGCCCGACGTGCAACAAATCACAAATAAGATTGAAGTTCTTATGAAAGATTTGTCCGTCAACGAAAAGAAAGTACGGGAATTTTTGAAACGAGTTAATTCTCCGTCGATGGCGGAATATCTGAATGCGCAGGAAAAAAATATTCAGCGCGATGTCGCAGAAAACCTTTTGATAAAATCCGCCGACGCTCAACAGCGATTGAAAAAGCAGATTGACGAATTAAAATTGCTGGTACAGAACGGCAAAAATTATGTTGAGTTTAACTTAAATATATTGGCGCGAATATCGGCAAGTGATACGTACGGGCACGGCGCACAAATGCAGACGCAACGCACACGGCGCATGTTTGAGGCAAATGTCTGAGACGGGACGAATCAAAAATTAAACCTTCAAAGGAGTGAAGAAAATGCGAGCAACATTCTCGGGACTGAATACGATGGTGCGCGGTATCATAGCCAATCAGGTATCACTCGACACCACCGGTCACAATATAACCAATGCAGGCACCGACGGATATTCCCGTCAAGCGGTAAATTTGGCGACGACCTACAGCCAAGATGTTAATTCATTGAAGGGCAATGCGGTTGTCGGTACGGGCGTCGATGTTTTGAGCATTCAACGCGCAAGAAATGTTTATGCCGACGTACAGTATCGCAATGAAAATCCGATGCAGAAGTATTATGAAACTTTGGCAACAAATTACGATAAAGTAGAAACTATTTTTGACGACAGCCAAGATTTGGGCATCGCTCAATCAATCGGCGATTTTTATCAGTCATGGGTAGATTTGTCTACATCCGCATCAAATTCTTCGTCGCGCGTCAATACCATAGAGCAGGGTAGAAATTTAAGCGATATTCTTCAGACCAAGACGACGGAATTGCAAGAACAAATCAATCTGGAATACGAAGACATCAAGGCGGAAGTCGGTCAACTCAACGACATTCTGGAAAATATCGTAAAACTCAACAAACAGATTGTAGCAAAAGAAACGAACGGATCCACCGCCAACGATTTGCGCGACAGTCGTGATTTGCTCGTCGATGATTTGTGCAATTATTTAAATGTTTCCGTTACCGAAGATGATTTCGGCTCCTATCAGATAAATTCTTCCGGCATCACTTTGGTCAACGGTTTTGCTCGTGCTCATTTGGAGATGAGTAACGGTGTATCTTCCGCTTATTTGGGCACGGATTACGGCATAACCGATTACAGTATAAAGATTGCGGAAAGCAATATCGTTTTCTTGCCTGCCGGCGGTACTTTGAAAGCGCATTTCGACGCCATAACCGAGGATAAAGGTTACATTGATAAATTGGCCAACATTGCCGGATATCTTTTGACTGCGTTTAACGAACAACACAAACAAGGTTGGGATATCGACGGACACAGCACAGTAGATTCGACGGGCGAAACAATTCCGAACACGATTAATTTCTACGGACTTGACGGCATGACTTACGAATATCGTTACGATGCCGACCGCCAAATCAATTACATTTACAAATACGACGAAGACGATACAACGGATCCGAACAACACAAACAACAAAGTTAACGGCGAAATGATGAGCGGCGTCAGAATTATCGAGGCTCTCGAAGTCAATACGCGTTTCGACGAAAACAACGGCGATCGTTATATCGCGGCGGCAACAAGTAAAGAATACGTCGAGACAAGCGCAGGCGTCGGCATATGGGAAAATTTGGAGTGGGGAGATCGCACGGGCGACGGAACAAATGCCGTTTACCTGAGCGAACTTTTTAACATTGCTTTTGATACGATTTTATCCGACGGCAAAGCCAACGCCGAAATCCTTCAGGAACATTGCAAACTTAAAGACACAGACGGCAATCTCATAGATATTACGGGCGAATCCGTTACGGAACCCGTCTACTACAGCATGACAAACAAACTCAGCATTAACGCCTATTATCAAAAGGCTGTGTCTACTTTGGGCACGAATTCTTATTCCGTAGATCAAAATTACGAGGCAATGCAGAGTATCATGGTTCAAATAAATAATTGGCGCGATTCAACCGCAGGCGTCGATTGGAACGAAGAATTAACCAACATGATTAAATTCCAAAAAGGTTATTCGGCATCGGCGCGTTGTTTGACCGCAATGGATGAAATGTTAGATAGGCTCGTCAATTCTACGGGCGCGGTAGGCAGATAAAACGGCTCCCGATATTTAACCTAAGGAGGGGAATTTTATGGGCATCAGAATGGCAAGCAACCAGTTCATGTATAATTATCAGTTGTCGCTCAACAACGCTTACCAGAAGCAAGCCAAATTGTTTGAGCAGTCGGACGGCAGTTCTTTGCACCGCGCCAGCGATAACCCGATTAATTATTCCAAATACATGCGTTACAACGTGAGCGAAACCGAAAACACGCAGTACATTGACAACATTGATTCGGCTTCTTCATGGATGAAAAATTCCGATGATGTTCTTGTTCACGTCTCCAATATCATGCAGACGATGAAAGAAAAATCCGTCGACGCGGCAAACAGTCACAATGCCGAAGACGATTACGCCGCAATCTACAAAGAAATGTTTGGCAATATGCAGGAAATGGTTTCGAGTCTCAACACTCAAGTAAACGACAGATATTTATTTGCCGGCCAAAAAGATTTGACGAAACCTTTTACGCTGTCGCAAGAACAATACGATCGCGGTCTGGCCAAAACTTTGGATGTCGCTCAATCGGTTTTCTTCAAAGGCACCACGGGCGATTACAACACCAGTCTTTATCAAATGCTCGAGCTTAATAAAGACGGCGAAACTTTTTATCTTGACACCGAAAGCGGCAACGTCTTCACGAAAGATTTTGTAGACAACGGATACAACGAAATTGCTGCGTTGGGTTACGAAAATCTTGAAGAGGCGCAGGCATCAACCGATTCCAAAGTTACGATTTTGCTCAAAGAGGGCTTAGCCGATACTTTGACTGATTTTTCTGTTGCCGATTATTTTACAAGTCAAGGTCTGCTGAAAGATGAATCCGTCACTTCGGTTGACGGCTACAGTTTCACGACAATTAAACAGAATATCGTTACGTACAACGGCGACGAAAATTTAATATCAATGGTTAAATTGAACGGCGCGACAGATCCCGCTGCCGATACCGTCAACTCCACCGGCGCGCGCATGTTCGGTACCGATATTTTCGATAACGAAGCAAGCGGCAACGAGGCAAGCGGTACCGCAATGTTAAATCAACTGCTCTGCGTCACGGAAAAGGTAAACAGTTGCGATACGAAATGGATGTCAAGCGACGGCGTAACGATTGCCGATGTAGCTCATTCCACTTTGGTTGTCGAGGAAACCAGAATCGGCGCACGTCAACAGATGTACGCAACCGCCCACACACTGTTAACGAATCAGGCGGACAATATCACCGAAGATTTGACGAACGTAAGCGGCACTGATATCGCGGCCTTGGCTACAAAACTTACTGAGTTAACTACGCTTTACAATCTTTCTCTTTCCATGGGCGGAAGAATTTTGCCGCAATCTCTTGCCGATTATCTCTGATGATTTTTAGAACGGCGGCGATTGTAATTTTTATGATTGCCGCCTAAAAATTTCAGTGTTAATGCAGGAAAAATCAACGGAAGTAGGGAATAGATATGAATACTTCAGTTGCCGGCGGCGGACAAAAATTCCCGATGATAAGCATACGCCAAACATTGGGACGAATCGACAGGGCGGCGGTAATTCCTGCGCAAATTCATACCAACCCGCAAATGGCTCGTTCCAACAAAACCGTTACACAACCTTCGTTGACCATAGACAGCTACCCAAGCCGAAAAGCTTACGGGCATCGCACAATGAGCGATTTAACCGCCGAAAACGGAGCCAAAGGTATTTCGGATGTTCAAGCTGCGACGAGAAGACATTCACGCGATGCATGGCAGAAGGCAACGACGGCAGCCAGACGCGGCGACGATATTGCGCAGGCGGCACGAGCAGAAATTTTCGCCGATTGCATGCCGCGCACGATTGTTCAGTTCAGCGGCATACCAAATCCCACGGTGTACGCCCAACCCTGCGAGGTCGTGGGTGAACCCCAACAGGCAGATTTTCACATTAACATTCAAACCGAGTCAACCGCGGATATTCACTACACGCCCGGCAGTATAGATATCAGCGTTTGACAAATATCGAGAGCCGATAAAAATACATGGGAGGAAAAGTATATGCGTAAGGTTAACACGAGCAGATTCGGAGAAATTGACGTGACGGAAGACAAAGTAATCAAGTTTAAAGACGGTATTCCGGCATTCGAGGACGAACATGAATTTATCATCTTGCCCTATGAAGAACAAAGCCCCTATTATTTTATGCAGTCATTGAAATCGCCCGAGTTGGCTTTTTTGCTCACAACTCCTTTCCTGTTCTTCAGCGATTATACTTTCGAATTGGATGACGTAACCATAAGCGAGCTTGACATAACAAACGAAGAAAATTTGGAGTACTACTCAATGATTACCATTCCGAACGGCTCGGTGCGTTATATGACCGCCAATCTGGTTGCGCCAATAGTCCTGAACAAAGAGAACATGAAGGCAAAACAGGTTGTCCTCGAAAACACCGAATACACGACAAAACATCGGCTCTTTCCCGACGTTCCCATAAAGGGGGTTTAAAAAATGTTGGTCTTGACGAGAAAGCCTCGTCAGCAGATAATGATTGGTGACAACATTGTTATAAACGTTGTGGAAGTTCAAGGCGAAAACGTGCGTATAGCTATCGATGCCCCGCGCGACATCAAAATTTATCGCGGTGAAATTTATCGTGCGATTCAGGAAGAAAACCAAAAGGCGGCTCAAAAAACGGACGTCGATTTGCATGGCGTGTTGCCGCCGAAGAATTGATGTTAGTGTAAAGCTGCGCCCGTAGGCGTAGATGGTTATATAATCAAAGGAGTGATTTATTATGGTAGGGAAACTTAATGACATGTTTACGGCGGCGGTTGTTGTCGATTCAAGCCTAAAGGTAAAATCAACCAATACCGCACCGACTGCTCAAACTACCGAAACGGCAACAAATGTTAAAACAATCGAGTCGCGTCCTATTTCCTCAAACGGTATCAAAGATGCGCAGACGACTTATGACGAGAAAAAGCAGGAAGAGCTAAAAGAACGCTTGAAGCCCGGCACAATGTCGGAAGAATCCGTGAGCCAGATGACGGAAACTTTTAACAAGCTCATGAGTAAAATTAACTGCAATCTCGAATTCAACTACAATCGCGAAGCCGATATCCTCAATGTCAAAATGATAGACAAAGAGACAAAGGAAGTAATCAAAGAATTTCCGCCCGAAGAAATGATCGAGAACATGATTAAAGCCAAGGATTGGCTCGGCGCGTTCATCGACAAGGCAGTCTGATACGGCTGACGGGCGCCCGATTCTAGGGAGGGATTATCATGGGTGTCAATGGTATTTACGGCTTGTCGGGTTCGGGTCTTGATATCGAGTCGATGGTTAAAGTCGGCATGATGAGCAAGCAAAACGAATACGACAAGATGGCACAAAAGTATACAAAGAACGAATGGGTAAAAGCAGAATATCTCGAGCTCAACAGTACGATTAAAACTTTCAATCTGTCCACGCTTTCGCAATACAAGATGTCGTCAAACATGAACGCGAAAAGTGCCGAGACTAATTCTTCAGCTATCAAAGTTACCGCAAACGGCTCTGCTCCCGTAATGAGCCACAAAGTCGAAGTTACCTCGCTCAGTTCCAATGCCTATTTGATTGGCACACATTCGCTTAGTCGTTACACTGACGGAGCAAAAGACTCCGAAAACACGAGTATCGAATTAAAAGATGTTTTGTTCAAAAGCTACACGATAAGCGGAGACAAAATCGTCAACGGTTCGGTGGCAGATGCGGAACTTACTTCAACTAAAGGTTTGTACACTGAGTTTGCAACCGGCGACGGCGTATCTCTTGACGAGACTGCATTTGCGTTTACTCTTTCAGACGGTAAAAACAGCGCGGAAGTCAGTTACACCTACAATGATTTATTCGGTACGGACGAAAACAGCGCAGCTACTTTCAATGATTTTGTATCGAAGATTAACGGACTCGGACTCAATGTCAGAGCGACTTACGATTCTATTAACGATAGATTTTCTTTCTACAACACCGAAGGCGGCGCCGAAAACACCATCAAAATAAGTATCAGCAGTTTAAGTTCCGCAGCTGGTTCGCGTTCCGAAGTCGTCGCTAAAAATTTCCTCAACAACTTGGGGCTGTATCAATCTATTGACGGCGAACTTTCTACCAATGTTGACGCGAACGGCGACGGTACTACCGACGCTGTTGACACTGAAAATTATTCAAACCCGATTCAATTTCCTTTGGGTAAAACTACAGAATTTACGGGAAAAAGCGGCAAAATTGTTGTCGACGGCGTGAAATATGAAACAACCGATAACAAAGTTACCGTAGGCGGCATCACCTACAGCGCATTGGAAAAAACTTCAACGGCCGCAACAGTAACAGTGTCGCAGGACACCGATACCATTATCGATAAGGTTAAGAGTTTCGTCGAGGATTACAACAAGCTTTTGTCTTCGCTCTACGAAAAATATGACGAAAAACCAAATACCGGTTATGAGCCGTTGACGCAAGCGCAGAAAGACGCCATGACCGACGAACAAATCAAGAAATGGGAAGAAAAGGCGCAGGAAGGTTTACTCTATCACGACAGCACTTTAAGCAAGATTATCAGCAAAATACGCTCGGCTATTTCCGAACCTATCGAGGGCTTGGAAGGCACATATAATTCGGCTTACAGTATCGGTATTTCGACCACCGGTCTCAAAGGTCAACTTACTCTTGACGAAGATAAATTGAAAGCCGCGCTTGCCGCCGATTCCAATGCCGTTTACAACGTCTTCGCCACTTTGGACAGCGATGATGATTACGACAGCAACGGTATCGCCCAACGTTTAAGCGACGTCCTCAATGAAGCCTCAAAATCAATCAAAGAGCATGCAGGTTCTACAACGGATATTTCCGAAGACAGTGACTTAAATACTCTCCTTCGCCAGCTCCAAACCAAGATGAGTAACTTTAAAAAGATGATGAATTCTTTTGAAGATGCACTGTACAAAAAATACGACAAGATGGAGACAACACTTGCCAAACTCGGGGCGCAGATGAATTTCCTGATGGCAGAATAATGACTGCTTGAAAATTTTACGCTGTAAATAAGTTTTGCCGCGAATGATGACAGACATGATATTTGCGACATCCCGAACAAGTATAACGGATTACAAAAGGCTCTGATATTTGGTGAATAAACAAAAGGAAGGAAGGACGTTACTGAGCTTGTGAGAGTCAAAAACTCTTGCAGTGCGTACCCGTTTGTTAGCGGGGAAATTAAGCCTCGGGAGCATTACACCAAACGTGAGTAGCTTTGCGGCGAAAGCGAATGCGTTGAACGAGGAATGAAACTTACTGCTTTTTGTGAGTTTTCGGTAACGAAAAAAATATGGTAAATGCGGCAGAAGCATACAGACGCCAGCAGATTTTAAACGCACCGCCCGAGCAGTTAACATTAATGCTGTATAACGGATGTCTAAAATTTATTGACGAAGGTACCGGTTTACTCAACGAGAAAAAATTTGAATCGGCAAATACCTCACTGCAGAAGGCACAGCGGATAATTTCGGAATTTCGCCTGACGCTAAACATGGATTATGAAATCTCTCATCAGTTACTGCCGCTATACAACTATGTTTACGATCGACTGGTAGAGGGAAATGTAAAAAGTGATATCGGAAAAATCAACGAGGCGAAAGGCATAATAATCGAGTTGCGTGACGCCTGGGCAGAGGCTATGAGGAAAGCGCGTTCCGAAAAGGGCGACGGCAAAGGCGGTAACGGTTATGCTTAACGAAAGCGATTCCGCAATCGATTCCGAAAAAGTTTTGCGCGATGCGAAAATCCTCTGGCAAAAGTATTTCACTCTGACCAAAGAATTGTTAAAGTACAGCAGCCAAAAAGACAGCGAATTATTTATGGAAATGGTAGATCAGCGCGGACAGCTTATCGAAAAGATTAAGGCATTGCCCGAAAACAATTATCGTCAAACGGAAGAATGTCAAGCCTTGATAAAACAAATGGTTCCGATGGATAAACAGATAATGTATCAGGCACGCGCATGGTTAAACAAATCCAAACGCAGAAACAGCGCGGTACGATCCTACGATATATCAAGTTCGTTGGGCACACGCGGCACGGTTTTCAACAGACAGTATTAAAAAAATTTCCCGACAGTTTTAATACCGTCGGGATTTTTATTTGCCGAAGAATTAATGACCGGATTTTTTGAAACGACCGCCGACAATATCGTTGACGGGATAAATAGTGATAAAAGCATGTTCGTCCATATCGGAAACAATGCGCTTGAGTTTATCGACTTCCAAACGCGTGACGACACAATATAAAATTTCTTTGCTCTGGTGACTGTAACCGCCTTCGCCGTGAAGGAGCGTGACGCCGCGCCCGAGTTTTGCGTTAAGTTCGTCCGTCAATTCGTAGGGGACATTGCTTACAATCATAACCGCATAAGATTCATCGAGACCTTTGATAACAACGTCAATCATTTTGGAAATGACGAAGTAAGCGAACAGCGAATACATAGCTTTATCCCAACCGTAGAGCAAGCCCGCGCCCGATAAGATGAACAGATTGATAAACATGACGACTTCGCCGACCGACCAGATAGTTTTCTTGTCGACGATTATAGCAACGATTTCGGTACCATCCAACGAACCGCCGGCACGCATGATTAAACCGACACCCAAACCGTCGATAATACCGCCGTAAATCGCCGCAAGAAAAGGATCGTTAGTGACTTTGGGGTATTCGCCGACAACTTCCGACCAAATACTCAAAAAGCATATGCCGACTATTGTAGCGATGACGAAATCTTTTCCAATCTGTTTGTACGCCAAAAAAAGGAAAGGAATATTTAACAGAATCAAGAAAACGCCCAAAGGCAAACCGGTAATGTATTGCGCCATGATGGAAAGACCTACGACACCGCCGTCAATTACCTCGTTGGGAATCAAAAATAGTTCCAAGCCTACTGCCGCAATTACCGCGCCTATGCACAGCTGAAGATATTTTTTTACATAGGCCGATATGTTGTTTGTGTTAATTTTGTTTGCAGTCAATATAAATCATCTCCCGAAAAGATTATAAAGCAACGTATGAACCTGCGCAATGTAATTTATTAAAGCGGCAGGATTTTTTATTTATACGGCAAATATTCGTAACAAGTTTAAGTGAGGAGAATTTGCGATGCTTAAAGCATATGATGTGACGGAATTACGCGCCGGAATGAAAGTCGGTCAAGCGGTAAAAAGTTTTAACGGTCAAGTAGTGGTAAAGAAAAATGTTCTGCTGACAAGCGATATAATAGAGCGTCTTCAAAAAGAAGGCGTCTTCATGATTTACATAGATGTAACTGCGGAAGATTATAAGGCTACAAACGCAGCGGAAGATCATTTGATTGATACTAAGTACATGGATTGTTACAGAGCTTGTCTTAATTGCACGCAAAATCTTTATTACGGGTTTGCGAATTCCGGCAAACTTGAGAAAGATGAGTTAATGGAAATTCTGCGTGTGGAAAATATTTCGGAGCTTTGTGACGACGGAGCCAAGTCGATAACGCAGATGATTAACATGAAACGCGAGGGCGATTATCTTATTCATCACGCGCTTAATATCGGGATTTTATCGGGTATTATGGCAGGCTGGATGAATTACAAAGCGGCACAAGTCGGGCAACTTATGATGTCGGGCTTGCTCAGCGAAATAGGCAAGATGAAAATTTCCAAAGGTATTCTCAACAAAGTTGGGAAACTTGATGACGAAGATTTTGCGGAAATTAAAAAGCATGTTGTTTACGGTTACAAAATGTTGATGGATTCCCCTATCCGTAATTTAAGAGATGTAACAATGGGCGTCTTGCATCATCATGAACGCTGTGACGGTTCGGGCTACCCGAGTGGATTGCGCGGCAAAGAAATCAGCGACTTCGGCAAAATAATCGCAATCTTGGATATTTACGACGCAATGGCGACAAATCGCCCGAACGCTAAAAGACATTCTCCCTTTGAAATCATAAAGGTTATTTACAACGATATCATCGGCGGCAAATTGGATACGCGTTTCGGAGTTATCTTTATCAAAAATTTCCTGCAGGCATTGAATGGTTGTTGGGTTGGTCTGAGTGACGGACAACGCGCCAAAATTGTTTATATCGACGATTCGCGCCTGACAAATTTGCCGATAGTGCAGACGAATGACGGCGAAATCATAGACTTGAACACAAAGAAAAGTTTAACTGTCGACGTCTTACTTACCGTCAACGAATTATAATTCAGCGTACGAAAATCGGCGCGGCTGTGAAATCCGTAAACATTTGTCGCGGCGTCCGGAATAACATTGCCCGAAGATTTGAGGATAATACGTCCGCCAATAAAATTTTTTGATAAGGTTCAAGTTGTCTGCGGCGTTCGATTATGTCGCGGCGGTTTAAGTGTTTCGTTAATTTCGTGACAATCGGTACGGCGATTTTCTTTAACAAAATTCTTCCGCGCTCATTGAATGCCAAAACTCTTGCACAAATCGCGCCCTCCGTTTCCGCAATTTCTTCGGCGGTCACGTTCAGAAGAAAATGCAATAACAATCGGCGAATCCTACTTGCCGTATACCTTCGCCCGACCAAATTTGTTACAACTTCCGAAAAATTTTTCCCGGAAACATTCAGCAAACGATATTCTAATCCTTCCGTCATGCCGTAAATTTTTTTTAACATATCTGCTCGTGCCGTCAACAGTTTCGTCATAATCGGGCGGTACAGAAAGTTTTCGTCGACTAAGTCGGCGTTTTTTTCTTTACGCAGAATTGTTAAAGTTTCTTCATCCACTTGCGCAGATAAATTTTCCCACGGCGGCGACGATTTGCGCAGTGCCAATCTGATTGCCGACGCGCCCGATAATTTTTCGTGTAAAGTCAAATCGTTGTATGCCGCGCCGATTCTTTTGATTAACAGCGGCGAAATTTTTTCAGGCAAAGCACGCAGATATTCGATTGCCAAAATCGTATTGGGTTGCCGCAAAATTTTTTCGTCGAGTCCGGTGACACCCGACAAAATTTTCGTGACCGCCGCCGCGTATGACATCCCCTGCGACATCTGCCGCCGTAATTCTTCCGCGAAAAATTTTTCGTCGAAACTTTTTGCCGCAAGTTTCAGCGCAGATAAATCCGAAATTTCCGCGCCGAATGCCAATGTGTCGACAACTCCCAAACTCGTTAACAATCGTATCGCGCCCCGTGCAAAATCTTGAGCACTGCGCACCGCCGAAGTAAACGGTAACTCAAAAATCAAGTCGCAACCGTTTTTTACCGCCAATCTTGCTCGCGTATGCTTATCCAAAATTGCCGGTTCGCCCCTCTGCGTAAAATTTCCGCTCATTACCGCAATAATCGGCGCGTCGGAAAATTTTTTTATCTCGGCTATTTGATACGCATGACCGCAGTGGAATGGATTATATTCTGTGATTATTCCTACCGCCAATGTTATCAACTCCTGCCTA
Source organism: Selenomonadaceae bacterium (assembly GCA_024698045.1). Lineage (GTDB taxonomy): Bacteria > Bacillota > Negativicutes > Selenomonadales > Selenomonadaceae > Quinella. Next base: position 49,924 of record JAILRS010000010.1, on the reverse strand, counting down.
TTTCATATTAATTTCTTGCAACAAAGTTACAAATGTTGTATACTTCGCAGCAGTGTAACATTAATGAAAAAAAACTGTAACGTGAGGCGATTGAATTTGAAGAGAAATAAACTGAACAAAATTTTAGCGGCGATGATGTTCGGCGCATTTGCGATTTCGATTCCCGTGACAACAACCGAAGCGGCAGTCAAAAGAATCCACGACCCGAAAGTGGAAACGAAATCGGAGTTGCGTCGCGATGCCGTCGGAGAAACCGTAAAAACTTCGGCGACTTTGCGCCAAGCTGTTTACGAAACTATGAATCGTTTCGAGGACACGCCAGGCAACACCACCCCTAATCAATACTCTGATGACAATTATACTAACGAAAGTTATTCCGATAATAATTTCTCCGATAATAATTTCAACGACAACAATTTCAACGACAACAATTTTACCGACAACAGTTTTTCCGAAGACAATTACTCCGACGATAATTATTCCGAAGGCAATATGAATCCCTTCAGCGACGCTCAGAGCTTTTTTGTGCCGCAGACGGTATCACCTTCGGATACATCGATAATCGGCACTCCTATGGCAACACAGGAACAATGTGTGCGTTATTTACTCCAAAATAATCCCAATCCCGATTTGAGTGTTTCTCCCGAGGAAATTGTCGCTTACTATTACGAAGAAGGACGCCGCGAAGGTATTCGCCCCGACGTTGCTTTTGCGCAGGCTCTCAAGGAAACCGGATTTTTCCGTTACGGCGGCGATGTTATCCCCGAACAAAACAATTACTGTGGTTTGGGTACGACGGGGGGCGGCGTCAAAGGAGCGTTCTTTAATACCGCAAGACTTGGCGTACGTGCTCACATTCAACATCTGTTGTCTTACACTTCTACGCGCAGACCTACAACGCCTGTGGTAGATCCTCGTTACGGTCTTGTCCGCGAAACTTACGGCACAAGAACTTTGGCGACGTGGCAAGATTTGAACGGACGTTGGGCGGTACCCGGCAGATATTACGGGCAAGAAATTCTTTCCATGTTCAAAGCGATTTTGATTCAATAAAATTTTTAAGGAGTGCTTACGATGTCTGACGTGAATTTGAATTGGGCGGTGCTCGGTGTGGGCGTTGTGGCTAACGAAATGGCGCAAGCATTCCGAAGACAACGCAAAAATATTTACGGCGTGGCGAATCGTACACATGAAAAAGCAGTAGCCTTCGCCGAAAAATATTCTGTCACGAAAGTTTACGATACGATTGACGATTTATTTGCCGATGATAATGTCGATATCATTTACATAACGACGCCGCACAATACGCACTATCAATTCATGAAAGCGGCATTGGAAAACGGTAAACATTTGTTGTCGGAAAAATCCATAACGTTGAACAGCCGCGAACTTGACGAGATGATGAAATTGGCGGCAGAAAAAAATTTGGTATTGGCTGAAGCAATGACGATTTGGCATATGCCGCTATATAAAACACTTTGGCACAGAATCGCCGCCGGTGAATTCGGTAAAGTACAGATGATTACGCTGAATTTCGGCAGTTTCAAAGAATACGATATGACCAACAGATTTTTCAATATGAATTTGGCAGGCGGCGCACTTTTGGATATCGGAGTTTATGCGCTTAGCATTGTGAGATCTTTCATGGACGAAAAACCTTCGGATATTTTGAGTCAGTGGAAACCTTCGCCGACAGGTTCCGATGAAATGGCGACTATCTTGCTGAAAAATTCTTGCGGACAAATGGCAACCGTTGCGCTATCCATGCATTCCAAACAACCTAAGCGCGCTGTCATAAGCTGCGAAAAAGGTTACATTGAGATTATGGAATACCCACGCGCCGAAGAGGCAATCTTTGTCGACGCCGAAACAGGTACCGTCAAAGACATTTTGTCGGGAGAACGAAATGATGCATTAATGTACGAAATGCAGGATATGGAACAAGCAGTTATCAGCGGCGACGCGTCCGCAATGAAATTGGATATGTCTAAAGATGTGATGGATATCATGACGGATTTACGAAAAATTTGGGGGCTTCACTACCCGAAAGAAATTTGGTGAAACTTTAACAATGTCAGAAAACAAAATGCAGCGCGGTCTTAAAAATCGTCACTTGCAAATGATTGCGCTGGGCACGGCGGTCGGCACGGGTCTTTTCTACGGTTCCACCGCCACAATCGCTCTTGCGGGGCCTGCCGTTTCTTTAAGTTATTTAATCGGCGGCGCCGTCATTTTTTTAATCGTGAGGATGCTCGGCGAAATGTCTGTCGAAGAACCTGTCTCGGGCTCCTTCAGCTATTACGCCTCAAAGTATTGGGGAAAATTCCCCGGCTTTCTGGCAGGTTGGAATTATTGGTTTTTGTATATTCTGGTAAGCATGGCGGAATTGACCGCCGTATCGATTTACTTGAGTTACTGGTTTCCCGATTTGCCGAAATGGATTGGAGTGCTTGTCTGTCTGGTTATCATCACCGCAGTTAATTTGATAACCGTCAGTGCTTACGGCGAAATAGAATTTTGGATGGCGTTCATAAAAATTGCGGCGATTATCGGCATGATTCTTTTGGGCTCCTATTACATTTTTACCGACCCCGAACCTTTTCCGCAAAATTTTTCCTATCTATGGGATCACGGCGGATTTTTCCCGAACGGAATTGAAGGCTTGTTAATGTCATTGGCTCCCGTGCTGTTCAGTTTCGGCGGCATTGAATTAATCGGCATAGCGGCAGGCGAGGCGCAAAATCCCGATAAAACTGTTCCGCGTGCGGTCAATCAAGTTGTCTATAGGATTTTGATTTTTTACGTCGGTACAATGCTTGTGTTAATGACGTTGTGGCCGTGGAACGAAGTCGGCAAAGATGCAAGTCCCTTCGTGCAAATTTTCGGCAATGCAGGATTTACTTCCGCCGCAAATATTTTAAACTTCGTCGTATTGACTGCCGCCGTCAGCGTTTACAATTCCGCTATCTATTCAAATTCGCGTATGCTTTACGGTTTGGCGAAGAGCGGTAACGCTCCGAAATTTTTTGAAAAACTTTCAAGCCGCGGCGTTCCCGTCAACGGCATATTGATTTCTTCGGGCATTACTCTTTTGGCTGTCGTCCTGAATTATTTTTTACCGGATCAAGTTTTCATGTATATGATGTCAATCGTGACGGGCGCAATCGTAATAAGTTGGGCGGCAATCGTACTCACGCACATTAAATTTCGTCGGCACTGCCAAAGAAACGGGATTGTGCCGAAGTTTAAATCATTATTTTATCCCGCAGCCGATTATCTTTGCTTAGCGTTTTTGATAATGATAGTTGTGATTATGGCGACGATGGATGAAATGAGGATAGCAGTCATAATTATCCCGATTTGGATAGCCGCGATATGGTTGCTCTACAAATACCAAAACAGATAAAAAACCGCGTCAGACCTTGATTTAACTTAAGGTTTGGCGTTAATTTTTTTCTTGACTTGAAATTGTCTGCGGTTTATCATGAAAAAAATTACCCCGTCGGGGGGATAACGAAGGAGGAAAAATTTTATGGCTAAACAAGCTCCCGTAGTCGGCAGTAAGAATGTAACGGGCACCGATTATCAAGGTTCCGCCGCTAAAGTTTATTTCACGAAGACAATCGACACGGCTCATCTTATCAAGCTCTATAAATTGATTAACGAAAATATTTACGGCAAAGTCGCAATCAAACTTCATACGGGCGAAAAGAACGGCCCCAATATTTTGCCGCGCGATATGGTAAAAGAATTTCAGGCACAAGTACCGAATTCAACAATCGTCGAATGCAATACGCTTTATCACGGCGACCGCTATTCTACCGAAGATCATCGCGAAACTTTGAAAGTAAACGGTTGGACTTTTTCGCCTATCGACATCATGGACGAAAATGAGGAAGTTGTTAATTTACCCGTCCGCAATCCGTTTTATCTCAAAGAAGTTGCGATGGGCGGACATATGACGAATTACGATTCCATGATTGTTTTAACGCATTTTAAAGGTCATGTCATGGGCGGATTCGGCGGCTCGATGAAAAATATTGCAATCGGCTGCGCAAGCGGTCATCTTGGTAAGGCTCAAGTTCATGGCGTCGACGCAAATAATGTGCCGCCCGATTCCGAGTGGCCGGGCTCCGATTATTTCATGGAATTGATGGCGGACAGCGCGCAGGCTACTTGTGATTACTTCGGCAAACACATTGTCTTCCTGAATGTGATGCGCCGTATGAGCGTCGACTGTGATTGCGCCGGAGTTTATGCCGCAGAACCTACCATGGGCGATATCGGCATTGCCGTTTCGACGGATATCCTTGCATTGGATCAGGCTTGTGTTGATATGGTTTACGCCGCAGCCGACAGCCACGACTTAAAGGAACGTATCGAAAGTCGTTCGGGACTTCGTCAGCTCAGCGCAATGGCAGAAAAAGGTATCGGCAATCCGCAGTACGAGCTTATCGAAATTGATTGATGAAAATTTTTTGTTGAGTTAAATATTTTTCGGGTCGTCCAATACGGGCGGCCTTTTTTGGTCGGTAAAATTTTCATTCACGGCAAAAAAATACACCGATTGAAATTATCGGTGATACCTGCGCAGATTTGATTCGGTGTAAAAAAAATCTCAGCTGTCAACGCAAGAACCTGACTTCATTCCGAAGCTGCGCTACAATAACCTCTCGTTGCTGCGTATGCCCTGGCGAGATTGTCAGTACAGTTTTACGTTCGGAGAAACCAAGTCCCTGCGTTCACAGCTAAGACTCGATAAAATAAAAATGGCGGAGAGTGAGGGATTTGAACCCTCGGTACGCTATCAACGTAACACACGATTTCCAGTCGTGCTCCTTAAGCCGCTCGGACAACTCTCCGCAACACTGCATGAGTTTACCATTCAAGATATTACATGTCAAGAAAATTTTTTGCTCTTATCTTTTACGCTTATCTTTAGATTTGTCCTTCGACTTGTCTTTAGAATTATCTTTATTGTCGTCTTTGGAACTGTCTTTGATTTCGTCGTCGGATTTATTTTCGAAAGCATTATCTAAATTTTCTTCGGAGTTATCGTTGAAATCCTCGGCGAAGTCTTCGGCTGTTGGGATATGCAATTTGTTAATCGGTACTTCATCCAGCGATAAATTACCGTCGGCCTCACTCAATTTGCCGCGCGAACGACCGATTATCAAAGCATTGTTTTCGCGTGCCCACTCCAAAATTTTACGGTAGAAATTGTAACGCAAATCGCTAATCGGAATATCTTTCAAGGGAATCGGCTCGCCGGTTTTATCCGAATCCAATTCCGCCCAAGTGTCATCCAAATCAACGCGATTCACAACTTGCACGGTGGCATTAACCAAATCGAATTTCAAATAATCGGCACGACCGGCAAGACGACTGTAACCGCTCAAAGATTGATTTTTCCAACGCCGTTTTTGAATTACGTCATCAATCTGTACATTATCATAGATGCAAACCGTCGGCACCATCAGCGTATTCAAATCAAGAGTGCCGTCGTCCTTTATCTGATAACCCATATGTTTATGATTGAACCAATAATTGCCGCGCGGCGTGGATTGCACCCAAGTGTAAATATCTATGGGGACTTCGGTAATTATATCGCCGTCATCCTCGTAAGCGGCAAACACTTCACTTGCCGAAAAAATCACGGCGGCGGACAGAATCCCCGAAAAGAATTTTTTATAGTTAGAAATTTTTATCATGATATTCATCCTTTCATTTGGGGATTATAACATTTATTCCTTAGTCTTTGCAACGTCAACCCAACCGGCAGATTTTATATAGCGTTCCAGCTCGTCGATTTTAAATCGTGTGGTACTTCTGTCGTTACCTGCGGCGGGATAAACTTCGTCGAAACGTTTCAGAGAGGCATCGAGATAAATCGGCACACCGTCATTCACGGCGAAGGGACAAACTCCGCCGACTGCATGCCCGATAAAATTTTCGACATCGGCAACGGGAATCATACGCGGACGGCAATTGAATTGCTCTTTAAATTTTTTGTTATCGATTTTCATATCGCCCGACATGAGAATCAAAGCCGGTTTCTTGTCGACGAAAACAGATATAGTCTTAGCGATTTTGCCGACTTCGCAATTTAAAGCTTGAGCGGCCATTTCGCTTGTCGCCGTCGATTGCTCAAACTCTATCACGCGTTCGGGCTCCCCTATTTTCTCGAAATATTTTTTTACTCTTTCAATGGACAATACTTTTACCCCCAAAGGTTTACGAATTTTTTAGAAGGTCAGCGGACGAAATTAATTAAGTCTAAAATTTCCTGCGGAGTATCGACGATAATTTTTGCGTTGACAAGTTCGGAACGGGGACGGAATCCCCAAGTGACGGCGACAGGTAAAAATCCGGCGTTAATCGCGGTATCGACATCAACGGCGGTATCTCCGAAGTAAGCGACTTCCTCGGGCGCGACGCCGATTTGTTGTGCGATAGTCAAGGCGCGTGTCGGATTAGGTTTGCGCGGCAATTTAAATTCGTCGCCGCTGACCGCCGCAAATTTTATCGGAGCAAGAATTTTTTCCGCAATCGTAACCGCTGCGCCGTGTTGTTTGTTAGTGCAGATGCCCAACGGTATTTTTTTTGCGGTCAATTCGGTAAGCATATCCATAATGCCCGAATACGGTTTGACGGAACGTGTACAGTTGGCGACATAAAATTCGTTGTAAAAATTCAAAGCCTCCTCGACTAAAATTTCATCGTCGGCGACTTCCTCGGGCAAACTCCTCAGCAAAAATTTTCGCGCACCATTCCCGACAAATTTTTTGGTTTGTTCCAATGTTATCGTCGGGAAATTGTAATGCTCCAACATTTTATCCATGCTGTAGCGTAAATCTTCGATTGTATCGGTTAAAGTGCCGTCCATATCGAAAATCGCCGCGCGGAATTTTTTCATGATATCCCCTCCATTTCGTCGAGCCGTTGCATATATTTTTCCAATCTCTTCATTTCAAGTCCGTCGGTTACTTCCCTACCCGAGTAGAAGAATTTTACCGTGCTTAATCCTTCACGCGGTTTTAAATTCGTACGCCGAATCAATTCCTTTACCGTGCCCGCATTCCCGTCAATTATTCTGACGTGTTCGGGCAAAATTTTTCTGAACGTGTCTTTAAAGTAATTGAAATGTGTACAGCCCAAAACCAACGACGAAAATTTTTCAAAGTCGTATTTCGTCAATTCTCTGCGCAGATAATTTTCAACCGCCGCCGAACAAAATTCTTGACGTTCCGCAAATTCCACAAGGTTAGGCAATGCCAAAAGTTCCGTCAAATCCTGCGCGTTGAGTCTTTCGATTAACTGATGAATTTTTTTGCCCGTGACGGTTATGGGCGTCGCCGCGACCAAAACTTTTCGATTCGGAAATTTATCCAGTGCCAATTTTATTGCCGGCTCCATTCCGATTATCGGCACGGAATATTTTTCGCGCATTTTGCGGACAGCCACCGATGTCGCCGTATTACACGCCACTACTATTGCCTCGGATTTTTGCGCCACAAGAAACGCGATTGCCTCGTCGACGAATTTTAAAACTTGTTCGGGTGTTTTCGTACCGTAAGGCACATTATCTTCATCCGCAAAGAAAATAAATTCCTCATGCGGCAAAATTTTCATGGCGTGATGCAAAACAGATAATCCGCCGATTCCCGAATCAAAAAATGCCAACTTCAAAGTTGCCGCCTCCCGTTACGCGATTACACCCGAAAATATTTCCAACAGCACAAAGATAATCAATCCGACAGTTGCGCCCACGATTGAGCCGTTCAACCGTATCCAAATAAAATCCTGTTCCGCCTTATCGTAAACCAAATTATTTAACTGCTCTTCGGTTAATTTCTCAAGCGCGGATTGTGCCACGTTGCCGATTAGCGGCTGAGCATGCAGAGCACTACGCACAACAAGTTCATTGATAAATTTTTCGACGGCGAATTTTGCGGCGGTGTCTTCGCTCAACAGCCGCAGTAAACCGCTATACTCGTCGTTGAGTATTTTGATAATCGCGATGCCAAAATTTTTCTCAAACAGAGTTACCGCCTGCGTATCGCCGATATTTACACTTTCGTCGAATTCGACCGACAAGATTTGATTTTCTATGTGTGTTATCGCTAAAGTTATCGATTCTTCGAGCGGAAGATTATTCGCCGCATCAATTTGTATTCGCTCAATCATATCTTTAAATTCGGGCGTCGCGGCCATCTCGGAAATTTTGGCGCGGCATTCGTCGAGCGTACGGCGTTGCAGGGGCGTATCGTTTGATAATTCGTCGAGCAGCTTTAAAAGTTGTGTCTGCATAATTTGCGCTGCCTCTTCAAAATTGACGAGGTTTAACATCTGCGCAAGACCTGCCATGAGGATTGAGAAGCCGCCCATATTTTTTGTTTTCTCTTGGGCGTATTCTTCAAGTACGCTCTGCAATTTTTGACGCGATTCGGTTTTCGCCGCCGTCTTCCGCAATGCCTTCATCAAGCCGACAAACATTTCTTTATCTTTGCCCATGCGCACAATTTGTTCGGCGAAATTCCCGATAAAATTTTGTACCGGTAAATCTTGAATCATCTTGCGCAATTTGTTCGCCATTGTTTCGGAAAGTTTTTCTTTATCCTGCGCCGCCACGAATTTTTTTATAACCTTGTAGAGTTCGCCGATAACCAACTTGCGCGTTTTTTCCTGCGAAAGGTAATCAACCAGCCGCGGTAACAATTTTACCTTGTCAAGTTTCTTCAGAATCGTCCGCCGCGAAAAAAATTCCTTTTGAACCATCAGCACGGACGCGTCTATAAAATTTTGTCTGCGTCGCGGTAAAATCGCCGTATGGAACGGGAAGCCCAATGGTTTTTTAAAGAGTGCCGTTACCGCAAACCAGTCCGCTATTCCGCCTACCAATGCCGCTTCTGTCACAAATAAAAAGCCTTCCATAAAAATATTGTCGGGAAATGTTATGTTAAGACCGATAGCCATCATGAAAAGTAATCCCGCACATAAAAGCGTTGTGTCCGCCGTATTCCATCTGTCCAATAATTTTCACACCTTTCCGAAGAAAAATCCGCGAAATTTATCCAAGTGCCAATTTCTCGATAACATAAGCCACGACGAATAAAACCATGCCGACAATTGCGCCGCAGACAGATCCGTTAATTCGTATCATCTGCAAATCGTCCGCCACATGACTTTCCGCGAATTCCGTCAGTTCGTCGTCGGAAAATTTATCCAAGCGTTCACGTATCAGCATTGGAATTTGTTCTTTGTATTCGTCTAACAATTTCGCAATCATTTCTTTAATCATGCCGTCGAATTTCTTCTGCATATCTTCACTGTTAATGAACTCGTCGATTTTGGCATCAACCAGAAAATTAACGGTATCGCGCCAGATAACGGGCTTGCGCTCTACTTCGACTATACGATTTACTTTCGGATTCGCCGCTTGCTTACGTTGCAATACCGCCAAAATTTCCGGATCCGTTTCGCCCTTGACGTTGATATCAAGCCACGTTTTTATAAACATTGACGAATCGAATTTGTGTAGCAATAGATTTTTGAGTTTCTCGAGGAAATTTTTGGTATCGATACTGCCGACCGACGAGTTAACGAAATTGCCGAATGCGTCAATCATTTCTTCGGCGTCGCTTGCGGTTTTCGCGTCAATCGTGCCCGTTGCCTTCAATACTCTTTCGGCTTCGCGGATTTTTTTGTCTACAGTTTCATTGAGGATGTTTAAAATTTTCGCATCATCGAGTCCCATACTTGACAACACAATCGCGCGTCCTGCCGAGTCCCCTTCGTAAGCCTCGCGCAATTCGGTTATCTTGTGCAACATTTCATTTTGCATGTGATTGCTGCGCAGAATTTTATGACCCGTATCAAACAGCATGATTAAAATTTTGCGGCTGTGTTCATCTTTGGTTATCACTTTGATAATCGCGTTGAAAAGTTTTTCGGCATCCAATTTCCTGATTTCGTCTTCCAAAATCGGCGCGATTTCGCCCGAAATTTTTTCGCTGTCCATGTTCGCAAATAATTCGTTGAGGACGTCGCGAACCAATACTTTTGTCTTTTCGCGTCCCTTATTGTCTTCAAAGAAGTCTATCAAAAGTTTTGCGGTATTTTCTTCGCGAACGGTCTCCATAATATTTTCCGTGTTGAGTAAATCTCTGCCTACAAAATCTACAATCGCATCCATGAAACGATTGCGATTACGGCGCAAAATTTCGGTATGGAAACCAATTCCGAGCGGTTTACGGAACAAAGCAGTTACGCCGAACCAATCAGCCATACCGCCGATTGTCGCCGCCAAAAATCCGTGATTCAACAATCCGAGGAAAAAAGTTCCGCCTGTACCCGTCAATATAGATTTCAGCGGCGATATTTCCGGTAAAGTCGAGACTGCGCATATTGCACTTGCCGCTAATGTCGCCGTTGCTTTCGTTTTGTTCTGCAAAAAAAATTTCCCTCCCCATAGTTTTTACTTATTGATTAATCGCCGTCATTTTATCACGAAACTTTATTAATGTCTTTGTTCTTTCAAAAATTTTTCAGGCAGGCGGCGGCACTTTCGTTGAGTTAACAAAAGTGTTCAAAGTCAACTTGGTTTGCGTAATTAGTTTGTCGCTGAACGTATCGACACTTTTTAAGTCAAGTTAGAAAATTTTTTTATTGGCTGTGAATACTTTTCTTTGCGGTGGCGGCACTTTCAGTCGTTATCGAAAGTGTTCAAAGTCAACTTGGATGCGACAGCTTGTCACTGAACGTGGCTACCGTTTCTAAATTGGTTAGGAAATATTTCTTATTGGTTGTGCATACTTTTCTTTGCGTGTCCAAAGAAAAGTAACAAAAGAAAGGACACCTCGCAGGGGCGTTATCGTTCGATAGCCGTGATGAGTAGATAACACATGTCAGATGTGCCGCATACAAAACATCCATGTTTTGAGCGTGCGGCGGCCGCCCGTCCATGGGCGGCCTCTTCCGTAAACAACACCCCAAGTCAATGTTACTTCAATCGCGGCGATTGACTAAGGTTGTCGAAAACTTTGTCGCGACAATTGGATGCAACGTCACGTTGCCGGCGGCCGCCCGTCCGTGGGCGGCCTCTTCCGTAAGCAACACATTAAAGTCAATGTTACTTCAACCGTAGTCATTAATTACGGTTGGCATTAAGTTGCCTTTCGTTAACCGATTGAAAGGAAAAACAAAAAAGGCAATCCCGAAAATTCCGGAACCGCCTTTGCAACTTCAATCGCAAAATTATTTCTGTTTCTTTTCTTTGATGCGAGCCGCTTTACCCGTGAGTTTACGCAGGTAATAGAGTTTTGCGCGACGAACAGCACCGCGACGCACGACTTCGATTTTGTCGACACGCGGAGAATGTACGGGGAACACACGTTCAACACCCACACCGTAGGAAATTCTGCGTACGGTAAACATTTCGCGTACACCGCTACCCTGACGAGCAATGACAACGCCTTCAAAAATCTGAATACGTTCGCGGTTACCTTCGACGATTTTGGCATGAACACGGACGGTGTCGCCCGGAGCAAAATCGGGAATGTTTTCGCGGATTTGTTCACGTTCGATAAGTTCAATAATATTCATAGTGCGCGGCAAGAGGAGCCGCTTAACACCTCCTCGAAAAAATTTTCGTCGGACGTTCATGCCGCACGCAGAGGAACGCCCTAACAGTCAACGAAGTTTATCACAAAAAATTTATCGCTGTCAATTACGGTTGAAAATTTTTAACGGCGGTTGTCGACTAAAAAATTTTTTTGTGGTAAATTGTTCGCGGCTCAATTCGAGTACTCAACGCTAAGGAGCGATTAATTATGGCAGATTTATTATATACAATCAAAGCGAACACTCCGAAGGAAGAAATTATCAAGCAACTGCGCGAACATCCCGAAATAAAATTCGTGTCGTTGGTAGGTATTGATTTGGCAGGAAACGACACCGATGAAAAAATCCCCGTGCAGATTTTCATGAAGGATATCGACGAATTTTATGCCGGTACCGCAGTTCAAACAGATGGCTCCAGTGTTGTTTTACCCGGTATTGCCACACTCAACAACGCAAAAGTCGATATGCCCGTAGATCCTTCCGTTAATTGGTTCGTCGATTACAATTTCGAGCACTACGATAACACTACAAATCGTCCCGTCGGTACTCTCAGAATCCCCGGCTTTCTGATTCACGAAGGCAAACGCGTCGATTCTCGTGCGGTACTCACCGATACTCTCGTCAACGTCAAGCGCGAATTAGTCAATCTTTTCCACCGTCATCCCAATATCGACGGGCTTGATGTCAGCGGCAAAGAAGTCATTGATATAGTTTTCACCTCCGCGACCGAATTGGAGTTTTGGGTAAAAACTCCGCTGGAAGAGGCTTCAGTCGAGGAGATGAGTGCCGCCGAAATTATGCAGGAACAATATTGGGAACGTACGCACGGCGCAGTTCGTTGCGCTTTGGAGCAATCCATTATCGAGCTCAATAAATACGGCTTAAATGTCGAGATGGGACATAAAGAAGTTGGCGGACTCAAGGCGCAGATTGACGAATCGGGACATCTTACTCACGTCTGCGAACAACTTGAAATCGACTGGAAATATGCCGATGCCGTTCAGGCCGCCGATAACGAAATTACCGTCCGCACGATAATAAAGGAGATTTTCCGCGCGAACGGGTTGGAAGTAACTTTCAAGGCAAAACCGATGATAGGGCTTGCCGGTAACGGCGAACATACTCATATCGGTCTTGCCGCAATCACCGCGGACGGTTCTTTGCATAATTTATTCGCCGCCAAAAATCAGCGTAAAGATTATATGAGTGCCGTCGGTTACGGTGCTTTGATGGGTCTGCTCAAATATTACGAAGTCATTAACCCGTTTGTCAGCGCGACTAATGATTCGCTCAACAGATTAAAGCCCGGTTTTGAAGCTCCCGTATGCGTAGTTACTTCCCTCGGTCATTCCCCCGATATGCCCAGTCGTAACAGAACTATTCTTGTCAGTTTGATTCGCGATTTGAAAAATCCTATGGCGACACGTTTTGAGTTGCGCGGCTGCAATCCCTACACAAATATTTATCTGGTACTTGCCGCATCTTATTCGGCGATTCTTGACGGCGTTAAAATGGCGGTCAATCACAAGACGAGCGATCTTTTGGCGGAATTGAGTAAGGACGCAGGGCAGGAAGGTTTTTATTTGGATAAAGACCGCGCCTATCGCAGTGAAAAAGATGTCTTTGAGGATTTCACCGAAGAAGAGCGTAACAAACTTTTCGGCAAACCACCCACAACCGTTTGGGAAAATATGGAGTCTCTGCGCAAATTCCCCGACAAAGTCAAAGTTATTTCGTCGTGCGGTGCTCTTGACGAAAGAATTATTTCCGCCTTCCGCATCGGCGCGCTCCTTCGCTGGAAAACCGAATTAATTTCGCGTATCCTCCCCGAATTGCGCAATTACGTCCGCAAGGCGAAAAAAATCAACAGCGATTTTGTTACCGATTTAGACGCTTACAACTGGAATAAAATTTTCTTGTTGCGTGCCACATTGGCAAAAGATTCCATTGACGAAAAATCACTGTTCACGCAATTAATCGTCGCGTTGCAATTGGGCGAATATGAACAGGCCTCGAAATTGCAAGTGGAGATTTACGACAAGGTAGAAGAATTGAAAATGCTGTATGACGCTTACGAAAAAAATATCATCTGAGTTTTGCGGCGACTACTCTTTCGATTCCCGATAAGTCACAAATAATTTCCGTGTCGGTAAATCTTCCGTCGGTCTCGATTAACGATTGAACTAATCGCGATTGATTTATCCCGACTTCAACGGCAAGCATGCCGCCCGTCACCAAAAATTTCGGCGATTCGTTTACTATTCGGCGGTAAAAATCCAAACCGTCACTGCCGCCGTCCAATGCTATTCGCGGTTCCGTTTGTACTTCCGCTTGCAGTGAATTTATTTCGCCCGTGGGAATGTATGGAGGATTTGAGACTATCGCGTTGAAAAATTTTCCCTCGAGCGGCTCAAACATATCGCCTTGCAGAAATTTTATTCTGTCGTCTACGTGGAATTTTTCGGCGTTAATTTTCGCGACAGACAATGCCTCGGCGGATATATCTACCGCAATCGCGCGCGCTGTCTTGACAAATTTCAATATCGAAACGCAGATAGCTCCCGAGCCCGTACCCAAATCCGCAAAGGTTACTTCTTCGCTTGACTGTCTCAAAAATTCCCCGACAAGTTCCGTTAAAATTTCCGTGTCGGGACGCGGTATCAATACATTCTCGTTTACGCTGAACGACAGCCCCATAAATTCGCGCACACCCGTCAAATATGCCACGGGGATTTTCTGCAGACGTTTACTTATCAATTCATTAAAGCGCAGAATTTTATCGGGCGACAAAGTTTTATCGGCATCCACATACAGCGATAATCTTCGCCAGCCCAATACATACGCCAATAAAATTTCGGCGTCCAATCGCGCGGATTCTATACCGCCTTCTTTTAGGCGCGTCGTTCCCGAAATTAAAACTTGCGTTACCGTTTTCAATATATTTTCCTCCAAACAAAAGGAGCCGGCTGAAATTTTTGTCGGCTCCCGTTTTTTTGCGATTAAATTTTTATCTGGGTTTGGCGAAAATCATACGACCTGCCGAAGTTTGCAACGCGCTTGTAACTTCAACCGAAATCGTGCGACTCAAATAGCGATGTCCGTTTTCGATGACAATCATTGTGCCGTCATCCAAATACGCGACGCCTTGCCCGGGTTCTTTGCCGTCTTTGACGACTTGCACGCGCATTGTTTCGCCCGGAATCACTACAGGTTTAACCGCGTTTGACAAATCGTTGATATTGAGTACGGCGACGCCGCGCAATTGCGCAACCTTATTCAGGTTGAAATCGTTGGTGATAATTTTCCCGCCCAATTTCTGCGCAAGCCTTACAAGTTTGGAGTCAACTTCCTGTACTTCGTCAAAATCAACGTTCATCACTTCGACTTCAAGTTCGGCATCTTCGCGAATCTTCTGTAGGATATCGAGACCGCGACGACCACGAACGCGACGCAATGTGTCGGACGAATCGGCGATATGCTGTAGTTCCTCCAATACAAACACGGGAATTAACAAAGTTCCCTCGAGAAAACCCGTCTTGCAAATATCGGCAATGCGCCCGTCGATTATTACGTTCGTGTCAAGCAATTTGTAATTCTTGTCGTTGTCCTCCTGTAGTTTTACCAGATTGACTTTTGTCTTTTCAATCGGCGGAGTAATTTCTTGCGGTTCCTCTTCGTTAGATTTTATCTCCTCATTTTCTTCCGTTTTGCTTGCCTTGTACGATTCACGATTGCGAATGATATCCTTGATTGAGTGCGGAATAAAATCCAAGGTGCTTGCCAATTCTTTACGTTTCTTGATTGTGATGCGAATACCCAAATAACCGAGCACGATACTAAAGATGATGGGAATATAATAGCCGATGATTGGAATACGGGCAAAAGCGTTGCCTAATAAATTTGCAATGATAAGTCCGATAGCCAAACCCACCGCTCCGGCAATTACGTCGTTGATTGGCATTTTGCTCAGTTGTTTTTCAACGAACGCAGTAAAATTGCCCAGCTTGTCGATTAAAAACGGGGAGATAAACCAGCCGCCGATGCCGCCCGCCATCGCGCCCGAAAGTATACATATCAGACTTGCCAGCGTTAATTGGAAAATCCCCGTATTTGCTTGAAAGAATTCCAAATTGATATACGTGAGCAACAACGGACTTGCCAATTTGAAGAGTGCACCGCCTATTATCGCGCACGTCGATACGATAAAGAATTTGATTACCCTATCAAGCATAAATTTCACCTCCATTCATTTTCACGGCAAGACTATCATAGAATCCTGAATTTTTAATGATTATATTTTCATGTGCAAAAATTATTATTGCAAGGCTTTCGGCGTTGATATGACGCGCTTTTTTTTAGGTGTCGACAGTTTTTTATCGCAAAGACTTTTCAAGTGGGTTATTTCGCTGTAGAATAGCGCAGGTTACCAGTATTTTTTGCAGTAGGAGGATTTTTTTTATGGTTATCATTATGAACCCGGAGGCGACTTCTCACAACATTGACGAGGTTATCAAGGCGATAAAAAGTGTCGGACTTGAAGCGAAAATAATGGAAGGTGCGCAACAAAAAATCGTCGGCGTCATCGGCGACAAAACCAAATTGGCAAGCGTCGCGATTGATGCATTGCCCGGCGTTGAAAGTTCTGTTGCGATTTCCAAAAGTTATAAATTGGCAAGCCGTGAATTTCATCCGCAATCAAGTATTATTGACGTTGACGGCGTGAAAATCGGCGGCGATGTACCCGTAGTGATGGCAGGCCCTTGCGCAGTGGAGAGCCGTGAACAATTACTCAAGGCGGCGCAAATCGTCAAGGAGGGCGGTGCCCAATTCCTGCGCGGCGGTGCGTATAAACCGCGCACTTCGCCCTATTCGTTCCAAGGTCTTGAAGTTGAAGGTTTGAAATATTTGGCGGAGGCACGTGAAGCAACGGGCTTGAAAATAGTCACGGAAGTCACTACCGTCGAAGGTATCGCACCCGTCGCGGAATATGCCGACATGTTGCAAATCGGCGCGCGCAATATGCAAAACTTCGGTTTGTTAAAGGAAGTCGGTAAATGCAATCGTCCCGTCCTTCTCAAACGCGGACTTGCGGCAACAATTGATGAATGGCTTAATGCCGCCGAATATATCATGAATGCAGGCAATCCCAATGTCGTATTGTGCGAACGCGGCATCAGAACGTATGAAACTTATACGCGCAACACATTGGATATGAGCGCGGTCGCGGCGGTTAAACATCTGTCGCATTTGCCGATAATCGTGGATCCTTCGCACGGTACGGGTAAATGGCGCATGGTAAAACCGATGGCATTGGCGGCAATCGCGGCAGGTGCAGACGGTTTGATGATGGAAATGCATCCGAATCCGGCACGCGCTTTATCCGACGGCATGCAGTCGCTCACGCCCGAACATTATCGCGCCGTCATGACCGCCGTTAACAAGCTTTCCAAATTCATGCATGACGAAAATCTTTTGACGCTTGACGAAGGCTAATAATCATCGCGGCTTGAAATAACATTGACTTGGGGCGTTGATTACGGAAGAGGCCGCCCATGGACTGGCGGTCGCCGGCAACGTGACGTTGGCCACTTTGAAAGTGGCGGAACAGTTTTCGCGATAAAGGTTTCAGTAATTAAAATTAACGACCGCGGTTGAAGTAACATTGACTTTAATGTGTTGCTTACGGAAGAGGCCGCCCATGGACTGGCGGTCGCCGGCAACGTGACGTTGGCCACTTTGAAAGTGGCGGAACAATTTTCGCGATAAAGTTTTTGCCAACCGTAATTAATGACCGCGATTATAACAATTACCAAGTTGACTTTGACTCCTTTTGTTAACCGTACGAAAAGAGATTCACCACCATATTAAGCCGAAAAATTTTATATCGGAGGGAATTAATTTGCGCCTGAGGAAGAAACCTCATACTGACGAGAAACTGCAGAACTTTGCCGATTTCGTAACGATTGGCGAAACGCAGACGATACAAAAAGATACAAACAGAGAATTGCGAGTGGAATTAGGTACGGGCAAAGGCGATTTCATTACACAAATTGCCGAACAAAATCCGCAGATAAATTTCATCGGGCTTGAAGTCGAACCGACTTGTGTTTTGGCTGCGGCGCGTAAAATCCGCGAAAAAAATCTTGCCAACGTTCGATTGATTGTTTTCGATATCAATAACATCGCCGAACTTTTCCCCGAACATTCTGTTGATAGATTCTACATAAATTTCTGCGATCCGTGGCCTAAGAAACGTCACGCCAAACGCAGACTTACTCACGTGCGCTTTCTCGACATGTACAGAAAAATTTTGGCTCCCGACGGCGAAATTTTTTTCAAAACCGATAACCGCCCACTGTTTGACTTTTCTCTTGAGCAATTCGCCGAAGCCGGCATGACAATCCGCGACGTAACCAACGATTTGCATGCCAACGAGCCGCCCGATAATATCCGCACCGAATACGAAAACAAATTCAGCGCGGCAGGTGTCCCGATAAATTTCTGCGCAGTCAAATTCAATGCGCTGACCGAAGATTGACGGGGGATTGCCATGGAAAATATTTTGACTCTAGGAATAGAAACAAGTTGCGACGAAACGGCGGCGGCAGTTTTGCGCGGCGGTCGCGAATTACTTTCAAACCTGATATCAACACAAATTCCGCTGCACAGAAAATTCGGCGGCGTCGTACCCGAAATAGCTTCGCGCAACCACATTGTTAATATCATGCCCGTTATCGACGAGGCTCTTGCCAAAGCTAATGTCAAACTCAAAGAAATAAATCAAGTCGCCGTGACTTTCGGACCCGGATTGGCGGGCGCATTATTGGTCGGTTTATCCGCCGCAAAATCTTTGGCGTACGCATTGAATGTTCCGCTAATCGCCGTCAATCATTTGGAAGGACATATTTTTGCAAACTTTTTGAGCGCACCCGATTTGGAGCCACCTTTTTTGGCACTGGTTGTTTCGGGCGGACATACCGCGCTTATAAAAATGATTGACTATAACAAATTCGAGTTACTCGGGCAATCGCGCGACGATGCGGCAGGTGAAGCTTTCGATAAGATTGCTCGTGTCATGGACTTACCTTATCCCGGTGGTCCCGAAATTGATAAATTGGCGAAGAGCGGCAACCCCGACGCCGTACATTTTCCGCACCCGAAAGTTACGGGCTACGACTTCAGTTTCAGCGGCTTGAAATCTGCCGTATTAAATTATCTCAATTCTGCGCAGATGAAGGGCGAGACAATAAATCCTGCCGATGTTGCCGCAAGTTTTCAAAAGACCGTAGTCGATACGCTGACCGAAAAAACTTTGAACGCCGCCGAAGAATTTAAACTCGATAAAATTGTTTTGGCGGGTGGTGTCGCGGCTAATTCGTCACTCGAAAAAAGTCTGCGAGAAGCTTGCGAAAATCGCGGTTTCGGTTTCTACTACCCGTCAAAAATTTTGTGCACCGATAATGCCGCGATGATTGCCTGCCGCGGTTATTATCAATCGCTCGAAAATAATTTCGCAGATTCCACATTAAATGCCGTCCCGAATTTGGGGCTTTGAGGAGATACAATGACAGAACTTAAAAACTTGGGAAAAATCACGAATTACAAATACGAATACGCGCCCGAATTTTTGGAGGCGATTCCGAATGCCAACAGCGACAGAAATTACTTCGTCACGTTGACCAGCGGCGAATTTACTTGCTTGTGCCCGATAACTCACCAACCCGATTACGCCACAATTAAAATTCGCTACGTGCCCGATAAAAAATTGGTCGAGAGTAAAAGTCTGAAATTGTATCTGACAAGTTTCCGCAATCACGGTACTTTTCATGAGACTGTCGTTAATACGATTGCCGACGATTTGATTAAATTGTTGGAGCCGCGTTATCTTGAGGTTGAAGGTCTTTTTAATGCGCGCGGCGGTATTTCGATTGTGCCGTTCGTGAATTACGGACGCGGAGAATTTGAGGAGATTGCCAATAAAATTTTGACGGAGAGAAAATCTTGACGCAGAAAAGAATAGCACTGATAAATGACGTGACGGGCTTCGGGCGGTGTTCGGTCACTGTCGAATTACCGATAATTTCCGCAATGAAAATTCAAGTTTGTCCGCTACCTACCGCGCTTTTATCCGTGCATACCGGTTTCCAAAATTATTTTATGGACGACTTCACTGACCGTATGGAAAATTATATCGACAGTTGGCGGAAAAATAATTTGACTTTTGATGCTGTTGCCACAGGTTTTTTAGGTTCCGCCGCGCAAATTGAAATCGTCCGCAAGTTTGTAAAAAATTTCCCGACGACAACGATAATAGATCCCGTCATGGGAGATCACGGAAAAATTTATCGTACGTACACGCGCGAAATGTGTCGACGTATGCGCGAACTGCTCGAGTTTGCCGATTTGATTACGCCCAATCTTACGGAGGCTTGCGAACTTTTGGGCATACCTTATCCCGAAGGCGGTATCATCAGCGATTCCGATTTGACCGTCATGGCGGCTAATATCGCGTCGAAAACCAAGGGCGGACGCGTTATCATAACCGGTGTGACTTTGGATATCGGCGACGGTTCCGACATTACCAATTTTATTTTCGATAACGGTGAAGCGGCTATAGTCACGTCGAAAAAATTGGGCGGAGATCGTTCGGGTACGGGCGACGCGTTTTTTGCCGTGGCGGCTGCGGCGTGGCTCAACGGCGAAACTTTATTTGACGCTACTCGCAAGGCGGCGGATTTCGTCGCCAAATGTATTGCTCATGCCGAAAAATTAAATTTGCCGTGGAATTGGGGATTACCCTTCGAGGAATTTTTAACCGAATTGAAGTGATATCACGCGCCGATATTTCGGCGTTATTTTTTTTGCTAAAGATGCTTTAACTGTTGTATTATAGTATCGAATTGCAGTTTGATTTTTCGTGGATATCACAAATATTTTTCGGGGGGATGATTACCGTGAAAGTGAAAATTTTGTTGCCGCTGTTGTTGCTGATAATGTTTTTCTCGACGGGTTGTCAAAAAGAACAGGATTCGCCCGAAACAGCACTAAACGAAATAAGAATCGCACTGAATAAAAGAGATTTAACAAAACTTTCCGAACGTGTTGATGTAGATAAATTTTTTTCCGTTACTTATGACGACGCAACCAAAGAAATTACCGAACATTATTTTGAATACAAAGCCAAATATCCCGAAGATCCTTACTTTCAACATGATGTAGAATTTATAGAGAAATACAACATCAAAAATAAGACGGAACATTTGTGGTTCGCCGAAAAAGTAAAATACGCTTATCTGGCACGCGCCGCCGAACCCGATCAACCGCAAGAAAATCCCGCCGCTTACGTCGCCAAC
This sequence comes from Selenomonadaceae bacterium, assembly GCA_024698045.1. Classification (GTDB taxonomy): domain Bacteria; phylum Bacillota; class Negativicutes; order Selenomonadales; family Selenomonadaceae; genus Quinella. The sequence continues at coordinate 28,949 of JAILRS010000010.1, read as the reverse complement.
GAATTGGAAAAAATTTCCAAAGCGTCGGAGATAACGATAAGGGGCACTCGCATCGAGGGTGACGAAGCGACATTGATTGTGGATATACAGGACAGCAACGATTTTTACAAAGACATAATCGGCGACATGACGTTCAAACTGCATTTTACTCGCGGCGAAGATAAATTATGGCACTTTGAAAAAATCGAGAATATGGATGAGTTGATGCCGATTTTTGTCGATAAGGCGGAAATGCTTTGGATAAATAACCCCGAGTAAAATTCCCCTTGAATAACTTTTGCCTGCAGTGTATAAAATAAAACGCGAAAAATTTTTAACGGAAGGGATGTGACAAGTGCGTTATTTTATTGTCGATTTGAATTTTGACGGACAGATAATCGCACTGTTGTAATGAAAATTGTTGTATTGGACGGTTATGCATTGAACCCGAACGATTTAAGTTGGGAAGGTCTCAATGTTTTGGGCGAATGCAAAGTTTACGATCGTACGAGCTTAACGGACGAGGCGGAGATTATCGCGCGAATTGGTGATGCCGAAATTATTTTCACGAATAAAACACCGTTGGCTAAAAATATTATCGACGCCTGCCCGAACATAAAATATATCGGCGTACTTGCCACCGGCTACAATATCGTTGACATTGCCGCCGCCAAAGAAAAAAATATTTCCGTGACGAATATACCAAACTACAGCACTGCCGCCGTCGCTCAATTGACTTTTGCTTTGCTCTTGGAAATTTGTCACCATGTCGGTCATGAAAATAAAGCCGTACATTCGGGGCGTTGGGAAAGTTCTCTTGACTTTTGTTTCTGGGATTATCCCCTTATCGAATTGGCGGAAAAGACAATCGGAATTGTCGGCTACGGTCATATCGGTCGAGTGGTCGCCAAAATTGCGCAGGCGTTCGGCATGAAAGTTATCGCGTTCAGTCCGTCGCGTACCGTCGGCACAAATTTAGACGGTTGTGATTTCGTTTCGCTTGATGACTTATTTAAAACTTCCGATGTCATTACTTTGCATTGTCCGCTGTTCCCGTCGACGCAGGGAATTATTTGCAAAGAGAATATTGCCAAAATGAAAGACGGCGTAATAATTTTGAATACGGGGCGCGGACAATTAGTCGTAGAAAAAGATTTGCGCGAAGCTCTCGACAGCGGCAAAGTTTACGCGGCAGGTGTCGACGTCGTATCTTCGGAACCGATTAAGGGCGATAATCCTCTTTTGGGTGCGGAAAATTGTTTCATTACTCCCCATATTGCTTGGGCACCGAAAGAAGCACGTATACGCCTGATGAATATCGCCGTGGATAATCTCAAAGCCTGGTTAAACGGAAAACCCGTTAACGTCGTTAATCCTTGATATGTTGCGAATAATTTTTCTCTTACTATTGGATATAACGGTAAGTCTCACGGTCGCGGCATATCTGTATTACAATCGCAGTCAGGACGCCGCAATCGTGACGGGCTTATCGATTTTCCTTGCGGGGTCGCCGTTATGTTTGATTTTGGCGTCGCCCGTGACTCTCGCTCTCGCCGGGCGCAAACTTGCCAAATTCGGAATCACGATGAACAATTCAAACGCGCTGAAAATTTTGCCCGAAGTAAATTTAGTCGGCCTACCTTATAATCGCGTGCTGACCAACGGCGAATATTTTGTCACGGATATCGCGCCCGAAATGATGTCGCAAACAAATTTACTGGTAATGGCGGCAAGTGTCGAGCGATACGCCGAACATATAGTCGGGCAAACCATTTACTTTACGGCAATCAGTCGCGCGTTGAAATTGGATAAGGTAACTCATTTCAAAGAATTACCGGGGCGCGGCGTCGAGGCAACAGTTAACGGCGTTATAGTTCGTGTCGGAAATCCCGCATGGCTTGAAAGTTTGGGCGTGTCTATCGGAATAAGGTTGCGAACCAGAATGGATCAACTCCTTGTGAAAGGCAAGACTGTATCTGTTGTGAGCACGGGAAAAGTAGCGCGCGGAATTATCGCGGTAAAAGACGAGAGCAATCCCGAAGCAAAAAAATTTTTGGGTACGATAATGCGCAGCGGTCTTCAAACGGTTTTGCTTACTTCGCAGCCAAAAAAGATGACCAATCGAATCGAAAAAGAATTTTTCTTCAATAACATACGCACGAATTTGACACCCGATACAAAATTCCGCGAAGTGCAAATTCTCCGTGCGAAGGGAAACAATATCGCGATAATCGGCACCGATGTTAATGATATTGCGGCAATGGAAGTCGCCGACGTTTCTTTTGCGGTAAAAGGCGGCTCACTACTCCCCAATGTGCCCGAAGATATTCCCGAAGAAAATTCCGCCGAACAATCGCCCGAAAACATCGAAAAAATTTCTGCGCAGGAAAATGTAACCGGTGAACAAATGACCGAGGATAAAACCGAAGGCGATAAAAAATTTACGCCGGATTTTGTTTTGCCTACGCTCAATCATTTTGTCACGGTGAGAAATACCGCACTGAAATTCGTTGACGTCGTCAAACTCAATCGGCGTCTTGCGTATTTGTCATGGCTGTTGTTGTTACCTCTTGCCTTTATGTCAATCTTGCCTAATCCGCCTATACCTTTTCACCCGGCAATGATTGTCGCGGGCGTCTCAATTTTCAGCGCAATTATTTTGGCAAATTCCTTGCGAGCAAAAGCAAATTGACCGATAAACCGAAAGGGGATTCATAATTGAAATATGTAAGTACTCGTTCAAAAATTAAACCGATAAATTCAGCGGAGGCGATATTACAGGGCTTGGCATCCGACGGCGGATTATTTGTGCCCGAATCAATTCCGAAAGTTTCATTGGAAGAAATCGATACACTGAAAACAAAAACCTACGAACAACGCGCAATTTGGTTACTTGAAAAATTTTTAACCGACTACACCGAAGACGAATTGGGCGAATGCTCCGAACTGGCTTACAACTGGTTTGATGTACAAAGAAGAGTGCCGCTGATGTTTTTGGTGCAAGATCCCAAAAGACCCGAAACGGTTGTCGCGTCAATGGAATTATGGCACGGCCCTACTAGTGCATTTAAAGATGTGGCGTTGCAGATGTTGCCGCATTTGATGCGTATGGCGTTAAAGAAAGTCGGCGAAACAAAAGAAATTTTGATATTGGTAGCAACTTCGGGCGATACGGGTAAAGCGGCGTTGGCAGGATTCGCAGATGTACCGCAAACAAAAGTTATGGTATTTTATCCCGATGGCGGTGTCAGCAAAATTCAACGACTGCAAATGGTCACGCAAGTCGGCAATAATGTCAATGTTACTGCCGTGCGCGGAAATTTCGACGATGCTCAAACGGGCGTCAAGAAAATTTTCGGCGATAAAAATCTGCGCAATGAATTGGAAAAAGTCGGCGTCAAATTGAGTTCCGCCAATTCGATTAACTGGGGGCGTCTCGTTCCGCAAATCGTTTATTACTTCTCCGGTTACGTCGAAATGGTCAAGGACGAAAAAATCAAACTCGGCGACAAAATTAATATCTGCGTGCCTACGGGTAATTTCGGAAATATTTTGGCGGCATACTACGCTTACAAAATGGGATTGCCCGTCAACAAATTAATTTGCGCGTCGAATATTAACAACGTGCTCACCGAATTTTTTAATACCGGCGTTTACAATCGCGAACGCGAATTTTTCAAGACTATTACTCCGTCAATGGATATTCTTATTTCGAGTAATCTCGAGCGTCTGCTCTATCACGAGACGGGCGGCGATTACAAACGCGTCAGTCAATACATGAAGGACTTAAACAGCAAAGGCAAGTACAAAATCGACGGCAAATTGAAAGCGAAGTTAGATAAAATTTTCTATGCCGAATATGTCACCGAAGACGAAACGAAACTTTTTATCAAACGTATATACGATGTCTTTAAATACACAATGGATACACATACGGCGGTCGCAGTGACGGCATTAAGTAAATATCGCTCCTCCACAGGCGATTTGACGCCCGTTTTGACTGCCTCGACTGCAAGTCCGTATAAATTCACATCGGCTGTCTTAACGGCTCTGGGGCAATCTGTTGACGGCGTTGACGATTTAGACCAGATTACAAAGCTTTTCGATTTGACGGGAATGCGCGTACCGAAAAATTTGGCATCGCTTGCCACGGCGAAAGTTTTGCACGAAGATATTTGCGATAAGGACGAAATGCCCGACCGTGTAATAAAATTCGCCTCCGCCGGTAAAGCCTGATATTTCGATTGTAAAGATAGTATCAACCCGAACACGATTGTAAAAAAATTTCCCCGACAGTTTTTATAACCGTCGGGGATTTTTATTTTTGTATCGCTCAGAAATTCAAAGTGTCTTTCAAATTCTGCGCAATGATATTTTTATCTCCGTCAAAAGCAATAAGCCAGGCATTGACTAAATTTTTGTCTATGGGCACGAAGGAAAGAATATCGCCGAAAATTTCCGTGACATCCTCGAAAAACTCGATAGCGCCGTCACGAATTTCGTTGGCAGCCTCGTCATTGCCCGAAGGCGCAGTCAAAATTTTTTCCAGTAATGCCGCGTTATCAATTTCTTCCGTGAAAGAAACACGTCGCCCGTCGCCCAATCGGTATTCGGTTAAATCGACGACCGCATTGCAATCGCCTGCTTCGTCGCCGCTCTCCACCAATATCATCGGAATATTTAATTCTTCCGTCACCAGCTGATACAAATCCCGTAAATTGCCCGCGCGCGCCGTGAACAGCAATGATTTTACTTCGTCTGCCTTCACCTGCGCAGACAGCCATAACATAAATGTCAACAGCGGTACACCGTACAGCCAATAACCCAACTCGCGGAAATCTTTCAAGATTAGGCAATTCGTGCCGTCGGTATACATTGCGTTGAGTCGGAAGGGATTGTGAAATTTTTTCGCAAGGATAATGCCCAAACAAATTCCCGAATACAGCGACATATTTCCGCCGATATGTTCCAATAAAATTCTGCCTATCGGTGTCTGCCCGAACAAATTTATCGCGCTCATCAAGTGATAGCCGCAAATATGTCTGTCACATGACATCTGTATATCTGCCGATTCGTTGTCGCCTATGTGCATGAATTTTAAGGGCGATGTAAAATTTTTCCCGACTAAATATTCCCAAAGAGTTGCGTTGTCTTTCCGCAAGCCCGTTTCGCATGACAACATTAATTTGTCGTAATCGGTGATGCCGCATTTCCGCAACAGCCTGTCGACATCGGGCGTCTGTAAACACGTGTCTTCCGTTATCCAAATCTGTTTACTCAACTCGATTGCGTATTTCATCAACTCTACAATTTCTTCTCGCGGCAATGCCAAATTTATTTCGGTTTCAATTTCCAAGTTAAGAATCTTATCGCAAATCTTGTAATCAAAACCCGTCAGCAATCCGAAACTTTTGTAGATATCATTGAGCGTAACATTTTTGCCGTTGATTCGTTGCGCCTCTTCTTCCGCCTCCCGTCTGACCTTCGGGAAATCTATTTCGCAACCTAAAAATTTATTTACCTTGATGTTGATTATTTCGTTGACGTGTTCCGGTTTGGCAACGTAGCGCATCAACAATGTATCAAACAAATCAAACGATACGATTTTCGGCGGATTTATTATGCATTCATGTACTTCCTTCGGCGTGCGCCCGTAGTATTGCCACAAATTTTTACTGCCGAAGTTTATCGAATAAGCCGACGTCAACGGATCGAATTCGTAGTACTTCATGCCTTCGGTTCGTGCCGCCAATAATATCGAACGCTCAAAGGCATGCGCTATTGTCCCGTCATTTTGTCCGCCTTCCTTCGGGAAATCTTCAAACGTCAAGCCTATTTGGAAAAATTTTTTTAACGCCCGTGTCCGCGCCCAAAACATTGTGCCTGCAGGAAAATCAAAGTAACTCGTTCTGTTCGGCTCTATCTTCGTTCGCTCTAATAATTTCTGCCCGACTGCCAGATTTGATAGCCATGTAAATGACGGATACGGAATATTTTCCGACGGTGCGGGATAAATTACACCGACATCCTCATCGTCGACAAATGCCTTGAAAATTCTGCGGATACTCTTTTCGGAACCTATCAACGACGAAAATAATGCGCTGCGCCATTTCTTTTGTTCGCTACCTGCGTAAAGTGATTTTTTGGAATGAATGTGCAAGACAAAATCATATTCGGGAATGATATCGCCGAAACCAACCAGGAAGGGAGCAACATCGCGCCCACGATTCGGGACAACACGAACTATTACTCTGTCTACATTTGGTATTTTCCCGAACACACTGTTTATTTGTTTTATCGCACTGTCGTCCACAATCGAGATTAACGCGTCGAATTTATACGGCATATTGGCGCAGTAATCCGCCATTTCTTCCAGCAAATCCAAATAAAATATGTGCGCCTGTATAGCTATTTTTCCCGGTTGCTCAAAATGTTCTTCCTTGAAAAAATTCAACGTGCCTTGTATCTCGTACATCTTCACTACTATATTTTCCGTCGGCTCAACTCGTGCCATACGCCAAATTTTGTAGCGCGCACTGTTTTTCAAAAACGGCGCGAATGTCGTATAAAATTTATCCTTCAGTACGTCTTTCGTATCACCGTTGACCGGTAACATTTTCGAGAACAAGCGCAGTACCGCCAATGATTTATCTTCCGAATCGTAATCAAGCCAACGATTCAGCCGATAAAGATACGGATTCGACATCCACGATTTCGGCAATTTCATCTTCTGCTCCTGCCGCAATTGTTCGTTGGCAATTTGCAAATCCGTATTCGCCGCGATAACTTCATCGAGTTGTCTTTCCATCTTCGCATTCGATTTTTCCAAGCGCGCCGCATTATTTTGCAATGTTAAATTTGTGTAGTTTAATTCGTTTATCTTTTGATTCAGCTCGTCGACTTCCTGCGCCAATCTTTCAGCTTTTGTACTTATTTCCGTGATTTTCGCATCTAATTTCCCCGTGAAGTTTTCTTCAATCTCACCGAAAATTTCAACCGTCACACGCCCTTTTATTCCGTCGACATCAAAAATAAATTGCGGATCGCTCGTCAAAAATCTGCGGAAGCCATCAGACTCTTGCGCCGCGTTATCCCGACAACTTTTTTGCGCCGCACCGTTTATCAGTACTCGATTTATCTTTGCCGAAATGTTTTTCTTGTCGGGGTCGAATCTTATCGCCGTTATCGGTTCGTCGCTCGTGAAATCAAATCTGCAGTAAAATTTTTTCTCCCCGTCTATGCTGATGATTTTATCCCCGACGCGTTTATATTCGTCCGTGAAGATGAAAAGTTCGGTGTCAAGCGTCGCCAATGTTTTCGACAAATTGAATACGTCATAAGACGCGCCGTCATGCAGATAACTTTTTTCGTCGTAGCCGTACAGTTTTTTTATCTGCGCAGCATCTTCCGCCGAACTTAACAAATCTTTCAGCAAATTTAAGCCCACTAATCTGAACGACGATTGTGCCGTATCTTTCCGCGCTAAACACATTCGCGCCAAGGCATATCGCCGATTGATTTGCCCGTCAACTACATAACGTTCCGCCTCGGGAAATACTTCCAAGAAAAATTTGTCGTCGTCAAAGCGGTTGACAAATTCCTTCACGATAAACGAAAACTCTAACTCCTGTCGCACTAATTTTTCAAACGATATCGCAGAAAAATTTTCCTGCCGCGTACGCCGTAAGCGGAACAACGTCAAACGCTCGGGCATGATGTATATTTCCGCATTGAAACATAAACGTATCCACATCAGATAATCGGGCAATTGCCAATAGCCATGCAAATCCAACAGCCGATAATTTTCGTACGCCGCACGACGTACTACCGCCGAAGGATGACACAGACAATTCGACTGATAGAAAAAATAATTCAGCCATTGCGCTCGGCTTTTATTTTCCTGCTCAAATATTTTGCTGTATGAATCGCTTTTGTCCGGCTCGTATATTTCGCCGTTCTCGTCAATAAAATTTACCCACGTGAAACACCCCGAACACTCTTCATGCTCCTCAAGGTAAGCAATTTGTTTTTCCAATTTCGTCGGCGTCCACATGTCATCCGAATGATGCACAGCTATATATTTCCCCTGCGCAGACTTTATCACTTCGTTTATCGCTATGACCGTGCCGCGATTCTCTTCGTACAAAAATAATTTTATCCGAGGATCGTTATAACTCTTTATTTTTTCGCGGCTGTCATCGCGGCTCCCGTCGTCCACTATCAACAATTCATAGTCCGTGAATGTTTGATTCAAGACACTTTCTATCGCCGCACATATATATTCGCCGTGATTGTAACTCGTCAATATCACACTTACCAACGGTTTTTTGCCACCCGTCGCGCCCGTGTTATTGACGGATTTTTTTTTCTTGCCTTTCGCCATTTACACCGCCCTCAACTTTTCGCAAGACTTGTCAAGTCCGCTATACATCCTGCCCAACTCAATCCAACCCCGAACCCTGCCAACATCACGCGCCGTAATTTTTCCGCGCCCTCTGTCTTTACTACTTGCTCTATGCCCAACGGTACACTACCCGATACTATATTGCCCGTCGTCGTGATTTCGTTCAGGAAGGGCACTTCGTTTAAGCCGGCTTTATCGCGCAGAAATGTCATCATGAATTTGTTCGCCTGGTGAAAGATACAGTAGTCTAAATCGCCGCGCGTCAGCTGCGCCAAACTCAAGACATCTTCAACCAGTTTCGGCACTTCTCGCAACGTAAAATGTGTTATCGCCATCCCGTCCATATACACTTCATAGTTTGAACGGTAATTGTTGTTTTCGTCCGTGGAAAATTCTTCGGCTGTTTCGCGCGGCATATACCTACTGCCGCCAACGGGGATTATCAATTTGTCGTAACGAGAGCCGTCCGTACCGAACACAAACGCACGCAAACTTTCCCGGGTGTCCTCTGCGCCCTCAAGCCATGTCGCCGTGGCTCCGTCGCCGAATAACGGGCGAACTGATGTATCCCGCTTGTTTATGTATTTCGTGTAGACGCTTGACGTCAAAAATAATATCCGTCGTGCCAGTCCGCTTTCTATCAAGCCCTTCGCTACCGCCAAACCGTAAACATAGCCCGAACACCCTAATCCGATATCAAGCGTCCCGACGTTTTTGCCCAAACCTAATCGGCTTTGCAGTTGCGCCGAAGTGTGCGGCATCTGATAATCGGGGTGCTGCGTGCACAGCAAAATAAAATCCGTCGTTTGACGGTCAATGTTATTTTCCGCAAAAAGTTTTTCCGCCGCGGCGTACGCCAAATCGCCCGAAGTTTCTTCCGCCGCGGCTATGTGCCGACTTTCCACGCCGATTTTCTTCATGAATCTTTTCTCGACTATATCCGAATTGTTTTCTATCTGCGCAGGCAGATAACTTGATATCGCTCGTATCTTCGCAAACATTTCAAACCTCCGATTAATCCATCGCTTTTACATGACTCTCTATGAATTTTATTTCCTCTTCCGTCAGATTATATTTGCGATAAAGTTGCGCGTCAATTTCTGCGACGGTTTTGCTCCAATCGATATCCGAAGCCGCTGTAAAATCTTGCATCGGAACTTTCGCCCAAGTTGCCGGCGGATTATGCTGCGTGACCTTCAGTATGCCCAACATAGCCCGCGCAAATTTGGTCTCGATGTATAGTTTGCACGCCTGGGCTTCCATAGCTGTATCGAACGCTCCGACCGTTATAAAGGTCTGTGTACAGCCGACAAGCGGCGAGCCGACAAGCGGTGTACTCACTACTTCTCCAATCGCTCCCGAACCGTTTGAGTCTGGAACAAATACCTTGTATTTATCCAAACTTTCGTGATTGGAAATATAATCTTTGCGTGTCCATCGGAAAACTCTTTCGCCTTCAAACCTTCCATATATCTGAATATATTCCTTATCGTCATTTGGCTTAGTTACAAAGAAAAATTCTGGGAATCGCTCAAAAATATTTGTAAAGACTGGTGATGTATTACCTTCGCTCATTTTTTCAATAGCAGAAGGATTTTCATCATGAAATTTTTTTGTGAGTGTATAAATTGAACGTGAATAAATAATATCGCTTAACGGTTTAAAATTTTCGTTGTTGACGACTACTTTTTGATGAATAGATTTCAACTCATCAAACGGGATAAATATTTTAATTGCCTCTGGTTTTTTATCTTTGTCAGTTTTATTTTTATCAGTTTTGTTTTTGTCAGTGTCATCTTCTTTAATATAGCAAAAGATTACAATACCGCCTTTGATATCGGAAGTCGGGAAAAGTTCGCTTGAATCCGGACAATGTTTGATAATCGTAAAATGTTCATCGTTGAGTATTCGTTCGTTAAATTCTTTTTTCGTGCCGCCGGCATTAAATAAAAATCGCGCAGGTGTAATCAATGAGGTTATAGGCGCAAGTCTAAAAGCCGCCTCCATAAAAAGCGGATAGACGGGAGCTGTATAATTTTTGTTATCGCCTTTAGCTGCACTTTGATAGGGCGGATTGCCTACAACGGCATCAAATTTCATGTTTTTATTTCCTTTGTTCCAAAATTTTTTTGACTTAACGTCCGTGATAAATTTATCCTGATTAAACTTTAGAACGTTGATAATGTTGTCGTAGAATATAGCATTAACAACGCCGTTGCGGAAGCCGAGGAGAGTGCGCCGCGTGATAGACACAGCCATTGGGGTTTTGCAAATCACGAAAATATTATCTCTGACGATATCAAGCCAATAGTTATACAAGATATTACTGCTGTTGCCTGATGAAAAATTTCCGAATACGTTGCTATAAATTGTACGGGCGACCCAAAGCGGATACAGCCCCGACTTAGAATTAATCTCGAGTACCTTTTTACGTTTTTTGAAAAATTGTTCGTCGAAAAAATTTGGGTCGAAAGCTGATGACATATGTAAATCAACGACATTCCACGGCGTCAAAACAGTTTCCTTGTCGGGGTTCTTGAAGTGGGAAAAAATTTCTATTATAGCGTCGACACGTTCAAGCGGCGGAAGGTTATCGGCTTCTTTGGTTTTATATCGGATATTGCGCCCTGCGGCTACGAAAATATCGCGATCGTAGTACTGCATAATTTTATCTTTGAAAATTTTTTTGGTGATACCTTTTGGCATGAACTCCTGCCAACTTTCTTGGTCGACAATTTTATCGTCAAGGAACATATCGATAGTAAAATCTTCATCGATAGGAATATCTGCGCCGTAAATCAAGAGGGGCATACGAATAGAAACACCGCGCAGGACGGCGATAGCGTTACGGCGTTCGCGCAATTTTTTTTCGTGTTGCTTTTGTTCGGTGGTTTTGGTTTTGCCGCCGCCGCGAACCGGTGGGTCGGAATGTATGACATTCTTGCCGGCATTAAGAAACCTTTCGGCGTAAACGTGATGGACAGAATTAATCACTCCGATGTAAACGAAGTCGATTGAGGGGTCGTCAGCGATATCGTCGAGATTAGTGGTAAAATCTACAATGTTAAATCTTTCGGCAAGTTCCGCAACTCTTTCGCGACTGTGTTCACGTCCCCAAATTTTTACAACTCGAAATTTGCCGGACTCCTGTAATGCGCCAATCGCCTCGGGAATAATTTTGCCCGTGCCGAGTACCGCAATTTTAATCATTTTAATCCCTCCCATATAAATTCTACGTTACAAATTTGATTTTTCCTGCGCCTGTGATAAAATTCCGCCGTTCAAGCAAAATCTATCACAATCGAAAGAGGGAAAATCAATGCGCCAAATCACACAGGAGGAAATCATAAAATTCTTTCATGAGAATACGGTTATAGATTTCATGGAGGTCGAAGTAGTACCTACGGACGACGGCGAGGCACATTTGGAATTGACAGTCGATTCGCGTCACGCAAATTTATATTCGATGGCACACGGCGGAGTATTGACGACGATGGCAGATACCGCAATGGGCGCAAAGTGTTTGATGCTCAACAAACGTGTTGTGACAATCTCAATGACAATCGAATTTATGCACGCGATAATGACCGGCAATCACATCATCACGCAAGCGGAAGTCTTGCACAACGGCAGAAAAACCATGGTATGCGATTGCAAGATTGTAGATGCTAACGGAAAACTTTACGCCAAAGCCAATGCAACTTTCTTCGTTATCGGTCATCTCTTCGACGAAGAGGATTAATGAAAATCTTGTGTGATTCAAAGCGTATTTTAATAATCGTGAAATAAACTGCGTTTAAAAATAATTGGGAGGTTGGGGCAATGTTAAAGCCTACAAAATTATTCGGGATATTGCTCGCGTTAATCATCATGGCAATAGGAGCACAGGCAGACGCGGCACCGGATTGGAACAGAAATACGATTCAAGTGACGGGTACCGGCGTAGCATCGCCGAGATTTTCAACAACCCCTGCGCAGGCCGCGGCGATGGCAAAACGTGCGGCGATGGTTGACGCTTACAGACAGCTCGCCGAAATTGTAAACGGTGTACAGGTCGACGCCGAAACTACCGTAGAACAAATGATGCTTACTTCCGATGTTGTCAAGACGAAAGTCAGCGCGGTTATCAAAGGTGCAAAAGTTGTATCCGAAGGTCCAGTAGCCGGCGGCGGTTATTCCGTCACAATGGAACTGCCCATGTTCGGCGGCAATAACAGTCTTGCCGAAACGGTTATCGAACGTCCTGCGTATATCGAGCCCTTCCCGACTCCTGCGCCCGATTATACTCCCCCCACGACTTACACTCCGCCCGTAATTCCCGATTACAATCCTCCTACATATTCTTCGGGACATTACACCGGTCTTGTAGTCGATTGCAGAGGTTTGGGCACAATCAATCCCGTCATGAGCCCTGTTATCAGAAATTCCGACGGTCAAAAAATTTACGGTCATAAAAATCTTGACTACGACAGAATTATCCGCGAAGGTATGGCAACTTATGCACAGGATATGAGTCAAGCTTCTCGCGCCGGAAATAATCCCTTAATCATTCGCGCGATTGGTTTAACCGATTTGAACGCGACACCCGTACTCAGCAACGAAGATGCCGATATGCTCCTTTACGAAAATAATTCTTCGCACTTCCTCGACAACATTGCGGTTGTCTTCCTCTATTAATCAGCCAACATCTGTGGTTTGGGTCGCAATAGCTTCACCGACAAAGTTGTTCAATGATTGAACGATATGGGCAATACGGTCACGACGACTGTAATTGGCGGCGCCGTGACAAACGGGTCGGCCACAAGACGACTTTCGCCAAATGTTTACCGATTGAAAGCTTTGTCAAAATCTGCTTGATTATTGTCGACATCAATACCCTTTCTATATAGAAAAGTCCCGTCAAACGCGACGGGATTTTTTTTTGCGGCGGTTGACGTTAATTTTGCTACGTGTTAAGATTGAATAAATCACAAGGTAGAAAATTATAATCTGTAGTTATCGCAAAGGAGGAATATAATTTAATGATTGACATCACCGACAGAGTGCGCAACAAAGACTTATTGAGCAAAATAGTCAGCGCGGAAGAAGTAGCAAATTGGATTCAACCCGATTGGACGATTGCATGCAGTGGTTTCACGGCTTCGGCTTATCCGAAAGCAGTACCCTTGGCATTGGCTGAACGTATGAAGAAAGATCCCTTTCAAGTAAACATTTGGACGGGCGCATCTACGGGTCCCGAACTCGACGGCGCTCTTGCCGAAGTCAAAGGTATCAAACAGCGTTTGCCCTATCAAACCGATGCAAAACTTCGTCCGTTAATCAATGACGGCACTGTTGATTATCTCGACTTACATCTTTCCGAATCCGCGCAACTTACTCGCACCGGCTTCATGAAGAAGAAACCTAATTTTGCTTTGGTCGAAGCTTGCGCAATCACCGAAGACGGTAACTTGATTCCGACAACATCCCTCGGTAATGCTGCCAGTTATGTTCAAAATGCCGATACGGTTGTCGTTGAAATTAACACTACGCAACCGCTCGCGCTCGAAGGTATGCACGATGTTTATGTTCCGTTGGATCCGCCCAATCGTTTGCCCATTCCGATAAAACATGCGGACGACAGAATCGGCACTACTTATATTCCCTGCACACCCGAAAAAATTAAATACATTGTCCCCTGCGACATCAAAGACCACACAAGAGATTTATCGCCCATTGACGAAAACTCAAAGAAGATGGCCGAATTCACTTTGGAACTTCTCAAGGCAGAAATCAAAGCCGGTCGTATGCCGAAGGGGCTTTTACCGTTGCAATCGGGCGTCGGCAATGTCGCCAATGCTGTTCTCGAAGGTTTTGTCGAAGGCGATATGACCGATTTGACTGTCTACACCGAAGTCATTCAGGATGCTATGCTTGACTTGATTGACGCAGGTAAACTCAAATTTGCTTCGGGTACCGCATTCAGTCCTTCTCCCGCAGGTATGGAAAGATTCTACAAAGATATCGACACCTATCGCAAATATATTCTGTTACGCCCCGAAGAAATTTCCAACTCTCCCGAAGTTGTTCACCGTCTCGGCGTTATCGCAATGAATACCGCGCTTGAGGTTGACATCTACGGCAATATCAATTCCACACACGTAACCGGTACGAAGATGATGAACGGAATCGGCGGCAGCGGCGACTTTGCTCGTAATGCTTACTTGACGATTTTCTATACTCCTTCCACGGCTAAGGGTGGCAAAATCAGTTCGGTTGTCCCCATGTGCTCGCATATAGATCATACCGAACACGATGTCGATATCATCATCAGCGAATACGGCATTGCGGATTTACGCGGTCTCGAACCTCGCAGACGTGCACTTGAAGTCATTAACAAATGTGCGCATCCCGATTATCGTCCGCTCCTGCTCGATTATTACGAACGTGCACTTGTTGCCACAAAGAAGGCTGCTACTCCTCATCTGCTTAACGAGGCTCTCAGTTTCCATTCTCGTTTCTTGGAAACCGGTGACATGCACAAATAATTTCGGCACGAATATTTTTCTCGGCGAATGTGTAAATTCTTTTGATAAATATTTTAGGAGGCTTTACGATGTTTAAAGTTCTTGGAGTAGATCATATAGGTATTGCGGCAACCGATTTGAAAGAAGTCGGCGCGTTCTGGGAATTGCTCGGTTTGAAATCCACGGGCGAAGAAACTGTCACGGATCAGAAAGTTACTACGGGTTTTTATCCCACGCCTAACGGCAGTGAAATCGAATTGCTTGTTGCCAGTGCCGAAGGTAGCCCGATTGAAAAATTCATCGAGAAAAACGGCGGACGCGGCGGCATTCAACACATTGCTTTACTCGTCGACGATTTGGAAGCGGCTTTGGCGGATTTGAAAGCTAAGGGCGTTCGTCTCATCGACGAAAAACCGCGCAAAGGTGCCGGCGGCAAAATGATTGCGTTCCTTCACCCCAAAGCTACTCACGGCGTTCTCCTCGAACTTTGCCAGCCGATAGAGTAAATCTTAAGAAAGGGTGTTGATTATTTAATGGCGACAGTTCAAGAGAAGATAGAATTGATGCAGTCTAAAAAGGCTCATATCCTTCAAGGCGGCGGTCAATCGAGAATAGACAAACAGCACGAAAAAGGTAAATTGACGGCACGCGAACGCATCAACATGTTTTTCGACGAAGGTACTTTTGTCGAACTTGATATGTTCGTAAAACATCGCTGCACCAATTTCGGGCAAGAGAAAAAAGAACTTCCGGGCGAAGGTGTTGTAACGGGTTACGGCACTGTCGACGGACGTCTTGTCTATGCTTTTGCTCAAGACTTTACCGTTGAGGGCGGTAGCCTCGGCGAAAAACACGCGCATAAAATTTGGAAAGTCATGGATTTGGCTATGAAAATGGGTGCTCCCCTTATCGGCATTAACGATTCGGGCGGCGCGCGTATTCAGGAGGCAGTCGATGCACTCAGTGGTTACGCAGGCATTTTCTATCGCAATACGGCGGCCAGCGGTGTCATTCCGCAAATTTCCGTCATCATGGGTCCCTGCGCAGGCGGTGCGGTTTACTCTCCGGCAATCACCGACTTTATCTACATGGTAAAGAACACAAGCCAAATGTTCATTACAGGTCCTGCGGTTATCAAATCGGTTACCGCCGAGGAAGTTACCGCGGAGGAATTGGGCGGCGCAATGACTCACAATTCTCGTTCGGGCGTGGCGCACTTCGCCGCGGAAAACGAACAGGATTGTATCGAACAAATTCGTTACCTGCTCAGCTTCCTGCCCAGCAACAATTTGGAAGATGCTCCGATAGTTGACACGGGCGACGACCCCGACCGTCAAGACGAGGCACTTAACTCCATTATCCCCGATAATCCCAATGCTCCCTACGACATGAAAGATGTTATTCGCTCGATTGTCGATAACGGAGAATTTTACGAAGTGCATCAATATTTCGCGACGAATATCATCACATGCTTTGCACGTTTCGGCGGACGCAGTGTCGGTATCATCGCCAATCAACCGGCTGTCATGGCAGGTTGCTTAGATGTTGACGCCTCCGATAAATCTGCGCGTTTCATTCGTTTCTGCGATGCTTTCAATATTCCGCTTGTCAATTTGGTTGACGTCCCCGGCTTCCTGCCCGGCGTAGATCAAGAGTATAACGGCATTATCCGCCATGGTGCGAAAATGCTTTACGCTTATTCCGAGGCAACAGTCCCGAAAGTCACCGTTATCACTCGTAAAGCCTACGGCGGTTCTTATATCGCTATGTGCTGCCGCGAACTCGGTGCCGATCAAGTTATGGCATGGCCGAGCGCAGAAATTGCCGTTATGGGTCCCGCAGGTGCCGCCAATATTATTTTCCGTAAATACCCCGATAAAGACCAAAAGACTGCGGAATATGTTGCCGAATTTGCTACGCCCTACAAAGCGGCGGAACGCGGTTACGCAGATCAAGTCATCGAACCGAAAGAAACTCGTCCGCTCGTAATCACCGCGCTTAATGCTCTTGCAAGTAAACGCGAAGTAGGTCCTGCCAAGAAACACGGCAATATTCCGTTGTAAGATTCGGTGATTGTTTAAGGAGGTCTTACCGTGGCTGATAAGATTAAACCGGAAGTTGTCGCGGCTATTACTGCGGCAGTTCAAGCTGTATGCGGCGGCAAGGTCGTTGCGGTCAATATCAAACGTAATGACAATTGGTCGCTTGCTTCCAGAATCAAAAGATAATTCCTTAGGCTTGAGTATTCAGTAAAGATATATCGGAGGTAGTTATTCAATGGCAAAAAAATTTAACGTCACAGTAAACGGCACGACATACGAAGTCGAAGTCGAAGAAGTAAAAGCCGCAGGCGCAGCCGTTCCCAAAGCAGCACCGAAAGCCGCACCCGTTGCAGCTCCCGCGCCCAAAGCAGCCGCCCCGGCTCCAGTAGCCAAAGCAACCGCAGGCGCAGGCGAACACTCGATTGATGCCCCTATGCCCGGCAAAATCGTCAAACTCGTTGCCGCGGAAGGCGCGTCCGTCAATGCCGGTGATGTTCTTCTTATCCTCGAAGCTATGAAGATGCAGAACGAAATTACCGCAGACGCAGCAGGCACTGTCAAGAAATTCAACGTTGCGGCAGGTCAAAGCGTCAAGGCTCATGAATCCCTTGTCATCCTCGGCTGATAATATTTAATTCAAACCAACAAGAGTGCGTCACCCTGAATTTTGGGCGACGCGCTTTTTTTGTTACTGTTGCATATTTTATTTTGTGTTGTAAAATATTGTTGATGGTATTCTAAAACTTTAAGGAGGCTTTTATTTATGAGTTCTGATTTTATCGAAATGATTTCATACTTAAGTGAAAACAGATTTTTGCGCAAAGTACAATGGATAAGCTCGAATAAAATTCCATGTGCAATTCTTTTCGCACCGGCGATTCCGCAAAATTACAGACAGATTATAGATTCTTATAAAAGTATCGGCATTAACATAAATCATGTCTGCGTTCTTACAGATGAACATAAAAAATTTTTACAACCGGCCGACGGCGAAACCGTTGTTAACATAAACGAGTTCCCTAACTTGCCCGTTAAACCGAAATTTATTTTTGTACTGGAAAGATATTTCGGAACGGCATTCATTGATTACTTTGGGAAATTCGGCACAAATATGTTCTTTTTACCGTATATAAACGATGCGGAGAATCAATATAATTTCTACATTAAATACCTGCCCGAACTCTATGACGTGCATGAAATGTTAGCTGATGACGAATCAAAAAAAATATTTCGCGCGGCAATCACGGGGCGAATTACTCGCCTTATGCAAGATTTTATTTACACGAGTGAGTACGAATATTTTCTGAACGGTTTTTTGCCCGAAGAAGGCGATATTGCAATTGACGGCGGTGCATTGGACGGCGGCACAGCTATAGATTTTCTCAGGCAGGGCGCAAAAGTTTATTCATTCGAGATGGATGCGAACAATTATAAAAACTGTTTGGCGCCTGCAAAAGAATACGGCTTCACGATAGAAAATCTCGGCTTGAGCAATCAGGAAAGCACGGCATTTTACAACTCAAATGGTGCTGGTAGTCGTAAACTCAATAACAATGCTCCCCCCCCCCCCGGCGGACTTGTCGCCAATTTTATAGATCTCGATACTTATGTTGAAAGAAAAAATCTGCCGCGTGTCGATTATATCAAACTCGATATCGAAGGTTCGGAATTGGATGCATTGCACGGCGCAGCCAAAACTATTACTCGCTGGAAACCCAAGATGGCGATTTGCATTTATCATAAGCCCGAAGATTTATGGACATTACCGAAGTACATAAAATATTTGCGTAACGATTATGAATTCCAATTCCGTCATCATTATTGCGACCGCAGAGAAGAAGTAAACGGTAACAGTCATTGGTCATTTTTGAAACAATTAGGTGTAAGTTATCGCACACCCAGCGAATATGACATGATTCTTTACTGCCGCTAAAAATATTTCCGCGTTGCATGCTCGATAATTAGCTCAAATATAAAAGTGCGTCTCCTAAACTTTGGGCGACGCGCTTTTTTTTGTGACTGTTGCATATTTTTTTGTGTAAGGTAAAATGTTAACCATAAATTTTATTTAATCTGTGGTTTGACTTTGAACACCGAGCTTGAATCAAAATGGCTCGCTGTTTGATTTGTGGAGGATGATACTTTGTTTATAGCGGACAAATATGATGTGATAGTAATAGGCGCAGGACATGCCGGAATAGAGGCGGCATTGGCGGCGGCGCGGCTCGGCTGCAAAACTCTTTTGACTACACTTTCTCTGGAAAATTTGGCGATGATGCCCTGCAACCCGTCGATAGGAGGCCCCGCAAAAGGACATCTTGTCCGCGAAATCGATGCGCTCGGCGGACAAATGGGTATCGCCGCCGATAAAACTTGCATACAATTCCGTACACTCAATACAGGTAAAGGCCCCGCCGTTCGTGCGCTGCGTGCTCAGGCCGATAAAAAAATCTATCAAGCCGTCATGAAACAGGTTTGCGAAAATGTTGACGGTCTCGATTTGAAACAGCTGTTGATAGAAAAAATTCTCGTCGAAAATAATCACATAAGCGGCGTCACGGCGGAGACCGGTGAAACTTTTCTTGCCGACGCCGTGATTTTGGCAAGCGGTACTTATCTCAGCGGCAGAATTATTATCGGCGAAAGTATTTTCGACGGAGGTCCCAACGGTCAACGCGCAGCAATGAAACTTTCAGACTCCCTCAAAGCTTTGGGCGTTAAGTTGATGCGTTTCAAGACGGGAACCCCTGCACGTGTCGACGCCCGTACAATCGATTTCGATAAAACCGAAATTCAACGCGGCGACGAACCTCCGCAAAATTTTTCCTTCCTTACTCGTACGCCCGTCACCAATCGCGTAGAATGTTTCTTGACTTACACCAACGAAAAGACTCATGAAATTCTGCGCCGCAATCTCCACCGCGCTCCGATGGCTAACGGTATTATCGAGGGTATCGGTCCCCGTTATTGTCCCTCTATCGAATCTAAAATTATTCGTTTCCCCGATAAGGACAGACATCAACTTTTCTTGGAGCCCGAAGGCTTGAACACTAAAGAATATTATGTCCAGGGTATGTCTACCAGTATGCCCATGGATGTTCAAATCGAATTCTTACACACAATCCCAGGGCTCGAACGCGCCAAAATTATGCGTCCCGGTTACGCTATCGAATATGACTGTTTGGATCCGTTACAGCTCAAACCAACTTTGGAATTTAAAACTATCGACGGATTTTTTTCCGCAGGTCAATCAAACGGCACAAGCGGTTACGAAGAGGCCGCCGCGCAGGGGCTTATCGCAGGAATTAACGCCGCCGCTTTCGTAAAGAAAACCGAGCCCCTTATTCTTAAACGCTCCGAAGCTTATATCGGTGTGCTGATTGATGATTTAGTCACCAAAGGCACTAACGAACCTTATCGCATGATGACTTCACGCGCCGAATATCGTCTCTTGCTCCGTCAAGACAACGCCGATTTGCGCCTTACTCCCTACGCTATTAAACTCGGTTTGGCTTCGCCCGTGCGTCAAAAAATTTTCGAGACCAAACGCGCCGAAATTTCTGCCGCCGTCAATCGTCTCAACGAAATTAAACTTACTCCCAGCGCAGAAGTTAATCAGAAACTTGCCGCGCTTGATTTGGGCGAAATTCATAACACTATGCCTCTTTCCGAACTTTTGCGCCGTCCCGATGTCTCTTACGATAAATTGCTTGTCCCCTTCAATCTGCCCGATATTTCACCGGAGGCAGCCGCGCAAGTCGAAATTGATATTTTCTACGAAGGCTATATCAAGAAACAGGCGGAACTTGCCGAAAAATTGGATCGCCTCGAAAATAAAATCATCCCCGACGATATCGATTATGCCGCGCTGAAAAATTTGCGCGTGGAGGCTCGTGAAAAACTTGCCGCAATTCGTCCGCACTCTATCGGTCAGGCGTCGCGCATCTCGGGTGTTTCTCCTGCCGATATTTCCGTCTTGCTCGTCTGCCTCGAAGTTCTTAAAAAATGATTTGGAGATTTTATCATGCCCGTACTTGATATAAAAAAATTCGGCGAAGAATACGATAAAGCAAACGGCGGAGGCGAAGAAGAAATGTCAGTTATTAAAATTCATGAATCGTTTGTCGATGATATGCAAAAGATTTTGTATCAACGTCTATATCAATCATTATCCGGACTTCATCGACTAAAGATGCATTGACGTTAGATGATTTCATTTCGGCAATAAAAAATCTCTGAACAAAAATTTATCGTCAAAGGATGTGAGAGACGCGAAAATTTTTTGACGCGTCGATTAATATGAGTATTCAAGATTGGAAAATCCTAAAGCACGGCAGAAAACAAGACTTTATAATCATAACGGTAATCACAATAATATTTTTACTTGTCATAGTAATGAACGACAGATTGATATTTCAAATCACATCCGATCAGGCAGAGGAGATAGGCGAAACACAACTGGAAGTAATCCGCAGCGAATTTCAGAACACGATATCAACGGCGGAGAATACAACATCGCATATGGCACTTGAAGCAGAACAGATGTTGAGGGCGGGGACATCAAAAGAAGAGATAAGAAAAATTTTTTACAAGAAAGCGGAAGAGCAAAGGAAATTATCCTCGGGAGTTTGTTTTAACGTGTACATCACGGGAAAAGATTGGACGATAATCCCGAACTTTGACGCGCCGCCCGAATATCACGCGACTGAAAGATTATGGTATAAGGGCGCGGCGGCGAACCCCGGAAAAATATACACAACAGAACCGTATGTAGACGCTATGACCGGTATGATGTGTTTCACTATGTCAAAAATGTTGCCCGATAACGAAACTGTTGTAGCATTGGATTTTAATTTCAAAGACGTACAGAAATCTATATTGCAGATGAGCGCGACAAACGATCGCAAGGCTTTGATTGTGACCAAGACGGGCACGATAATCGGCTACACCGATATGAATCTTGTCGGCGAAAAAATAGAATACAAATTGCCCGAATGTGAACAAATACTTAATCATCTGATTCAGACGGAAGAAAATATCTTTACGGTGGAATTAAAAGACGGCGAGCACACGATTTTCACTAACGAAACAAAAAATGGTTGGTACATGATACTCAGCGTCGACAATTGGGAATTCTACAAGGAAAGTTATATACAAATACTCTTCACGTCGATTTTGAGTTTGCTGATGATGTTGTCGATAATTTTCTTTTACCTGAATGCGATGAAAAACAAATTACGCGCGGAAACGGCACTGCATGTTAAGGAAGAATTTTTATCGCGTCTTAGCGGTGAGTTGCGAGATCCGTTGAAAACGATATTGGATATGACGGATGTTGAGGCACTGCATATTCCGGGCGAACACGGCGAAAGAGCAGGTCAGGTCAGGGAAGCGGCTTTGAAACTTTCGGGCATGCTGGATAATCTGTTTTCGTTCTCCACAATCGTGATAAAAGACAAAACTAAGTTGAAGGAAGAAAAAATTTTCCAAGATAAAGAATTGTCAAAGGTAAGTCGTTACGCGCGAATAGGAGTTGTCACGGTTTTGGTATCCGCCATGCTTTTGGCATTCGCTATATGTTTCGAAACAACAATGAGTTGGGGCGATACCAAAATGAATCGCGAAGTGGATTTGTACGAAAACCAACTCAACAATTGGATAGATAAACAACGCAGTATCTTGAGCATGTTCGTCAATCTTTTCGCGAATCATCCAGAACTTACGGACGACTACGAATCCACCGTAAAATTTTTGGATGAATTGACTAAAAAATATCCCGAGATATCCGTATGTTACATAGCCAATCCATATAAGAAAAATCCCGTCATAATGAATAACGGTTGGCAACCCGGAGAAAATTTCAGACCCGAAACACGTCCGTGGTATATAGATACCGAAAAATCGGAAAGCGGATTCAGTGTATCAACGCCGTATTATGATGCGCAGACGGGACTTTATTGCGTGACGCTGGCGCAAATGGTTTACGGTCCCAAAGGAGAATTTATCGGCATATTCGGCATAGATTTTTATCTCGACACCTTGATAAATGTTTTGGGCGAAAGTTACAACAGAGAGGGATATGCTTTCTTGGTTGACAGGAACGGCATCATAGTAAATCACCCGAACAATAATTATCAGCTCTCCAAATATCGCATGACAGATGTATCGGGCACAGAATATTCGTCGGCATATATGGGTACACATGTCGCTACAATCAGAGATTACACAAATACTTTGGTTGCCTGTTACGCCAAAAAAAATAAAACCTCAAATTTCACGGTTGTCGTTGCAAATAACTGGTGGAATATTTACGGCAGCATAGTTTTATTGGGCGTGTTATTCCTGTTACTGTTAGGCATTTCGGTAATGATAGTCAAGACGTTGATAAATCGAATGGTTCGTTGGCAAGAATCGGTAAACGGACAATTGAAAGATGCCTCCGATACGGCAATGGCAGCAAGTCAAGCGAAGTCACAATTCTTAGCGCAAATGAGTCACGAAATACGCACACCGATTAACGCGGTATTGGGTATGAACGAAATGATTTTGCGCGAAAGCAAGTCGCAAGATATTTTAGAGTACTCGACGAATATTCAGAGCGCGGGCAGAACTTTGTTGACGCTGATAAATTCGATTTTGGATTTCAGTAAGATTGAAGACGGTAAGATGGAAATAGTCCCCGTACGCTACGAAATAATTCCGCTGATTGATGATTTGGTAAACATGATATCGGAGAAGGCACGGAAAAAGGGATTGGAATTCCGTACGGCAATATCGCCCAATTTGCCGCAAAGTCTTTACGGTGATGATGTTCGCGTCCGCCAAATCGTCACGAATATTTTAACCAACGCGGTCAAATATACACACGAAGGTTTTGTAGAATTGAATATCAGCGGCGACGAAATAGACTCAAACACTTACGAGCTGAAAGTAATAGTGAGCGATTCGGGCATAGGTATCCGCGAAAAGGATATGGATAAATTGTTCCAATCATTCCAGCGAATAGACGAAGAGCGTAACAGAAATATCGAGGGTACGGGCTTGGGCATCGCGATTGTTCAAAAACTCCTCGCGATGATGGGCAGTAAATTGCAAGTCCGTAGCGTTTACGGCGAAGGCTCCGAATTTTCTTTCGTACTTACGCAAAAGATTATCGACAGAAATCCGATTGGCGATTATGATAAACACAGTTTGAAACATATAAAACATGGCGAACAGAAAAAATTCTTGACGGCACCCGAAGCAAAAATTTTGGCAATCGACGATAACGATATGAACTTAAAAGTAATAAGCGGTCTTTTGAAACGTAATAAGATAGTGCCGGATTTGGCCGAGAGTGGTCAGGAAGGTATAGAATTGGCGCGTGAAAATTTCTATCACATCATCTTCATGGATAATATGATGCCGGTAATGAACGGTATAGAGACGCTGAAAGAAATGCAACGCCAAAATATTTTGACCGAAGACACAACGATAATCATGTTGACCGCAAGCGCGATAGCAGGCATGAGAGAAACTTATCTGCGCGAAGGATTTAACGATTACTTGAGCAAGCCTATTGACGTTAACCAATTGGAAAAGATGTTGGAAAAATATTTGCCCGATGAAATTATTTCGTTCGAGACGGAAAGTAAAAAGAAATTGACGCCGAAAACAAAGAGCGAACCTAAATCGGATACGGAAACGACAGTTGAAACAACAACGGAAGAAAATAAACCTGCTACGGAAACAATATCGGCGGTAACAGTAAACACAACTGCGCAGATTGAAACCGCAACGGAAGAAAAATCGACCGCGCAATCGGAAACCGTAAAGGAAGAAAAAATATCAGCCGCGGAAGAAAAAACAGTTGCGAAGACCGAAACTGAAATCGCAACCGAAGAAAAACCGACTGAACAAGCTACCGTAACCGAAAACGAAGAATTTTATGGGGAGGATGATGAAGAGTTGGACGAATTCACAGATAGCGAAAAGGAAATTTTTAACAAAACTTGCCCCGATATAAATCTCGAACTCGCTTTGCAATATTGCATGGACAGTAAAAGTTTTCTTGTGCAAATGTTGATGACTTACCTGGATCCCAAACGCGTCGAAAAAATTCAAGATGCATACGACAGCAGCGATATCAAAAATTATCAAATACTGGTGCACGCGTTAAAATCAACATCACTGTCGATAGGCGCGGAGGATTTGAGCGCACGAGCAAAGAAATTGGAACTTGCTGCCAAAGAAAACGACATAGAACAAATCAAAGCGGATCACGGTAATTTAATGGCGGTTTATCAAAGAGTACGAGAACAACTGTCTAAATGGTTGGAGGGTAATTCATGAGTAAAATTCTGGTAGTTGACGATGACGAAATGCTTATCATGATGGCGAAATTCATTTTATCGACGAGATATGAAGTTGTGACTGCAAACTCGGGCACGGAAGCCATAGATATATTTCTTAAAGAAAAACCCGATTTAGTCCTGACGGATTTGATGATGCCGGAAATGAACGGCTACCAATTGCAACAGGAATTACAATCACATTGCGATAAACCCGTCCCGATTGTGTTCATGACTGCCGACGAAAGTCAAGAGAGCGAAAGCCGCGGATTTGAAATGGGCGCGGCGGATTATATTCGCAAACCGTTTAATCCTCCCGTGCTGATGAGACGCGTAGGCAATATTCTCGAAAATCTGGATAAGATTCATGGACTTGAAGTTATCGCCTCGATAGATCCCTTAACAAAATTGATGAATAAGAGCACTGTACAAAAAGAAATTGATAAGTGTATCAAAATGACATCGGGCGTGTTGATTATACTGGACTTGGATAATTTCAAGGCAGTCAATGATATTTACGGTCACGGCACGGGCGATAAATTCCTAACGCAATTCGCCGAGTTCATCCGGAAAATTATTCGCTCGGAAGATTTGGCGGGGCGTATAGGCGGCGACGAATTTATCGTCTTCTTCAACGGCATGTATAACGAATCTATCTTGCGTTCAAAAATTAAATTCCTTAACGAACAGATATTAATCGCGGCGAGAAAATTGATGGATCCGAATATAAATATTCCTCTGGGAGTATCGGCAGGAGCTGTCTTCGTACCCGACGAGGGCACAGATTTTGCGGATTTGTACAAGAAATCGGATCAAGCTCTTTACAATGCAAAAGAGGAAGGCAAACATTCACTGTCGATTTTCGGTACTCATCAACATGCGCAAAATAATTTGCCGAACGAAAACATTTCGCAGATGACTTTGATATTGGGCGAACGCAACGATATCCCGGGTGCTTACTTCATCGAGTTTGAGATTTTCAAAAAAACTTATCAGTTGTTGAGTCGTATGATTGAGGCTTACGGCATGGATTTGATGTTAGTTCAATTTACCGTCGAAGACAGAGATTACGAGGAAGAATTGAAAAAAGTATTGTTAAAATCTCTGAGGCGAAGTGATTGCGTCTCGAAAGTCGGAAATAAATTTTTACTCCTGTTACCCAAAATGACCGCCAAAGATATCGGCAACTTCAAGAAAAGAATTTTCGCGCGTATCGACAGTTCACAGATTGATAAAATCGGTTTTGAGTATGAAAGCGTATAAGAGGAGAGGCGACCATGCGAAAAAAAGTTATACTGATAATTGACGACGACGAAATGAATTTGCAGATAGCAAAAATGGTTTTGGAAAAAAGATTGCCCTGCGAAGTCATTGCCGTCAATAGCGGTTTAAAAGGTTTGGAAGTACTTCGTACCAAACATGTTAACTTGGTTCTGCTTGATATATTGATGCCCGAAGTTGACGGAATCGAAACACTGCGCAGAATCCGCGAAGATGAAAGTTTGCGTGGTCTTTCGGTAATGATGTTGACGGCTTCGGGCGATATGGATAATGTCAGGCGTGCAGTCGAGTTAGGCGTTAAAGATTACATTCGCAAACCGTTCATGCCGAAAGATTTCGTAGAACGCATCAGGAAAAAATTGGAAGAAATACATTCCGAAGAAGTATTGTTAATCGGCGACGACGAAAATACTTTACAGGATATGAAAGTTATAATAGAGAGCAATTTCCCACATGAAGCATTGATAGCGACATCATATGCCGCGGCGACAAAATATCTGGACGAAGTACCCGTCAAATTGATAATCGCCTGCGCAGATATGAAATTCGTTAACGGCTTTAAAATTTTGGTTTTGATAGCCTCGGATGAAAAATACAGCTCGATACCGTTTGCATTGACCAGCACCGACAAGTTACTTGATTTGATAGACAAAACGGTAGATCATTCCGCCGAGGAGGAGGAGGAAGAAGAAGAAGTATATCTAAGCGAAGAAGGCACCTCCGTCCACCCGAATAAAAAAATCGCGAACGTCGTGACAAGTGTCATCGGTTACAAATTGGATGTAAATATCTGAGGATACACTGTCGCCGAGTCTTGAAATTTTAAGGCGCGGCGGCATTTTTATTTTATCGCGAATAAAACCGATAAACTTTTCGGCAGGTAAATTAATAGCCGATATTGAAAAAGTTTGCGGTCTTGATTATTTCGCGGCGTACACGTAAAATGTATCAAACACATTGACTTTGGAGTTGGTTTAAATGTTCCGCGAGGAATTGACACGGACGGCAAAAATTTTCGGCTTGACATTGGATACCGCGCAACTTGATAAGTTTGATTTGTTTTATCGGCTGGTAACGGAAACAAATCGGCATATGAATTTGACGGCAATAACCAATCCGCAGGAGTTCGCGGTTAAACATATAATCGATTCGCTCAGCGCATGGGACGACAAACTTTTCGGCGAAGTACAAACATTGGCGGATATCGGTACGGGCGCAGGATTCCCCGCCGTACCTCTGAAAATTTTCCGTCCGCAGTTAAAACTTTGTTTGATTGATTCTCTTGCCAAACGCGTCGAATTTTTAAAACAGGTCGCGGCGGAATTGTCTTTAACCGATGTCGAAATTTTTCACGGACGCGCCGAAGAATTATCGCGACAAAAAAATTTCCGTGAACGCTTTGATTTGGTTACTTCGCGAGCGGTTGCGCGTCTGAATGTCTTGACGGAATATTGTATGCCGTTCGTGAAAGTCGGCGGTTATTTCGTCGCGCTGAAAGGTAAAAATTTCCGTGAGGAGATTGACGAAGCAAAATCCGCAATAAAAATTTTGGGCGGCGGAAAAATTTTCGTACGTGATGTGAAATTGCCGGATTTGGACGAAGTACGCGCAATCATAACAGTCAACAAGCAACACCCGACCCCCGTTAAATTCCCACGTCGCGAAAATATAATTCGTACAGTAATTTTGAAATGAGGATGTTAAGCGTGAGAAAAAAATTTGTGATAGGCGCGGCGGTTCTCGCGCTGATTATGAACACTCCGCAGGTAAGCGCGGATGAAATTGTAATTTTCGACAGCGATACGGAAGACGAAGTAAACACGCCACCCAAAACAAAACCAAAGTCCGCGCAAACAGTAAAACCCGAAAAGCCAAAACCTGCGACGCCCAAGTCGGAAAAACCAAAAACCGAAAAACCAACGCAACCGACAGTCACGCCGCAGGATAAACCGGTTGTAAATCCGCCAACAGTTACTCCGCAAGATAAACCGGTTGTAAATCCGCCGACAGTCACGCCGCAAGATAAACCGGTTGTAAATCCGCCGACAGTCACGCCGCAAGATGAACCGGTTGTAAATCCGCCGACAGTTACTCCGCAAGATAAACCGGTTGTAAATCCGCCGACAGTCACTCCGCAGGATAAGCTGGTTGTAAATCCGCCGACAGTCACGCCGCAAGATAATCCGACGGTAAATCCGCCGACAGTTACTCCGCAAGATAATCCGACGGTAAATCCGCCGACAGTTACTCCGCAAGATAAACCGGTTGTGAATCCGCCGACAGTTACTCCGCAAGATGAACCGGTTGTAAATCCGCCGACAGTTACTCCGCAAGATAAACCGGTTGTGAATCCGCCGACAGTTACGCCGCAAGATAAACCGACGGTAAATCCGCCGACAGGTACGCC
>JAILRS010000021.1 GCA_024698045.1 Selenomonadaceae bacterium | reverse complement strand
AACCCAAATCAATCAAACGATCCATAGCTTTGACGACATAACCGCGTTCTTCTTCGGCATGCGCCGCGTATTGTTCGGCAAATTTGTTGAGACCTTGCGCGGCAAAAATGTGAGCATGAATCAAATGACCATCCGCCTGCTGTGACAATTCGGTTACTATTTTCTGCAAACCGCAGATAACTTTTTCGTTCATTGTATTTCCTCCGTGAAGATATTAATCGTTGGGATCGTCGACGTAATCGACTTCGGAATAACCTGCGCCGAGAGTAATTTGATGACGTAAACCGGCGGGGATAAAATAAGTTTCGCCCTGTTTGTAAGTCGTCGTCTTACCTTCGGCAGTGAAATAACATTCGCCGCTGACTACAATTGTCCATTGCGCGGCGTGAGTGTGTTCGGGGAAGGCAACTTCTTTTGTCGCCGTGACGAAATAAACCGTACCCGTAGAAGTATGATCCACATGTACTTCGAGACCTTCAATGCCGTAATCGCGTGTCGGAACTTTTTTTATAATGTCGTGGAACATTTAAACACCTCAAAGGCTGTTAATGCAATCAACAATCTCTTCGGCCTGTTTTTTTGCTTTGTCGATAAGTTTCTGTTTCTGTTCGTCGGTTGTAATACCGGGGATGCACATCATGCCGCATATGTGGAAAATTTTCTTACAATCCATTTTGCACAGCGTAGCATAATTTACAATCGGGTAACTGAATTCTTCGACGGTATGACCCATGACACCATTGGCGGAATAAGCGATATCGGGCGCACCCGTAGTGAGTGACGCGATAAAACTTTTTCCCTCGAGTGCGGTACCCTGTGAACCGTAAGCCCAACCGTGTTCCATGACTTTATCGATGTAGAGTTTCAAAATGCCGGGCACGCCGTACCAGTGCATCGGATACTGAAAAATAATCACGTCGGCTTTTTCGAGTGCTGCCTGTTCGGTTTTTACGTCGAAATTATAATCGGGATAAAGTTCGCTGATGTTGCGGATATCTACTTGAGGAAGACGCGCGGCAATTTCGTCGAGGATTGTTTTATTTGCCACGGAACTTTTCAAATCGGGATGACCGGAAACAATTACAACTTTTTTCATTGCTGATATCTCCTTTGACTGAAAATTATTTGCCGATAGCGTCCTTGAAAGTTTTAAGGGTATTATCGGCGGCGGTTGTCAAGAATGCTGTATCTGCTCCGACGGCAAGGAAAGTTATTCCCAAATCAACAAAATGTTTTGCTTGTTCGGTCGTCAAAGCGATTGTGCCGACGGGTACGCCGAGAGATTTAATTCTTTTGATGGCGAAATCCATAGCCTCAGCCACTTCGGGGTGGAAGATATCCAAACCGTGACCCATATCGACAGCCAAATCGATAGGTCCCAAAAATACCGCGCCGACTCCCTTTGTCTTTGTGATTGCGTCAATATTTTCTATGCCGCGCTTACTTTCAATCTGCGGAATGATACAAATTTCGTTGACATTGCGTTCGAGATAATCGGGGTGACGATTGAAACGACCTGCACGGACTGCCGAGGCACCGAAACCGCGATTGCCACGCGGCGCGTAACTTGCCCAGTACATGATATCTTCGGTCTCTTCGCCCGTCTCGACTTTCGGGATGATTATGTTTTGAATACCGCTATCCAAAAGTTGTTTGAAAATACCCGTACCGGCTTGAGGAATACGGACGACGGGTGTCATGTCGTAAGGTGCAATTGCTCGGGCGATATCTAAAATTGTCTGTACGGTGTGAGGACCGTGTTCGCCGTCAACGAAAAGCCAATCATAATTAGAAGTTGCCAAAACCTCGGCGACATCTGCCGAAGTTGTTTCCTGCGCTACGCCATACTGCAAAACTCCCGATTCGATTCCGTGTTTGAATTTGTTGTCTAAATAATCCTTCACCATCGCCATAACCGATTACCTCCCGAAAATTTTTCGTTAAGTTTATGACGGCGGCAACTCTAATTCAATTAGTAAAGGCATTAATTTGTAAAACGTTTTTACTGATAACCGTGTTTATAAAGTTACACATGCAACAGTAAAGGCTTGAGGGTATCGGGTAACGCACTGACCAAAAATTTTGCCATGTCGCGCGGTTCGCAATCCCACTTATCTAAACACCAATCATTTATAAATTCCGATACGGCGCGCATATAAAATCGCAGACAGAAATAAATCGTGGGCGATAAATCCGTTAAGTTGTGTCGCGTCTTTATCCATTCCTCCAACAAATTTATCGCGTGATCGTTCGTGGTATAGCGAAAAGAATTTTGTCCGACCGCATTTTTTAACACGTTCACATAAAAATTTTTGTCTTCCAAAATAATTTCCATCCACTTACAGATGATGTCTTCAAGGTTGTCGCCGTGCCCGAAGTTAATCATTGCCGCTTCGACTTTCTGATTGTAAATCCATGCCATCAATTCGTATTTATCGCGGAAGTGATTGTAAAAAGTCGGCGGCGTCAAATTGCAATTCTTGGTTAATTCGCGGATTGTTATTTTGTCTACGGTTTTGAACTTTGCTAAATCCTTGAGCGATTCCGCCAGCAGTGATTTCGTTGATTGTTGAATTATCATTAATCGCGGCGCAAATTTCCGCTCTGCAAAGAGTTCGCGCCTGTCACTTCCCTTCAGAATTTTTTTGATTAACCAGCTCAACGAATTTACTTTCCAAAAGTCTGCAGTACTTCATCGGATCCAACGCGTCGGAACCTAGAAACATATTGCGCAGATTTTTATGCAGTAAGTCGAGTGTTTCAATGTCATTGGCGAGAGCGACGGCACAATTTATATAGTCCTCCACCGTATTAACCGATAAATCTTCCAAACCGATACTTGTCAAGACACTTTTGCTGAAGCGTGTGCTGTGACGTTCGCCGTAGAAATTCACGACGGGCACACCCATATAAAGCGCATCGAGAGTCGTCGCGCCGCCTACGTACGGATAAGAATCCAATATGATATCGACTTGACTTATCACCCTGAAATAATCTTGCACCGCCGGACGGAATACTACACGATCCATATCGCAGCCGAAACTCTTCATTTTTTCGTAGAGAATGTCAACGGTATTGTTACTGATAAATTCCTGAGCGCGCATCAAAAGTTTTGCGGTCGGTACACGGTTTAAAATTTCCGTCCAAATTTGCAACATCTCATCGTTAATCTTTGAGTAGCGGCAAATAGTCCCGAAGGTAACATAACCGTTTTCGACGGCTGCCGCTCCCTTTGACGGCTCCAAATCTTCACGACGCGCGTAACAAAATTGCGCCGGCATGTACAAAAATTTTTCCGTAAAATATTTTTCGTTTTCTCCGGGCGGATCTACAATTTTATCCGTCACCAAATAGTCGATAGCTTTTAATCCCGTCGTCGACATGTAACCGATACCCGAAATTTGAATCGGCGCCGGTTTATACGCCAAGGCAGGCAAGCCGTTATAACCCGTGTGTCCCGCCAAATCAAACGCGATATCTATTTCGTCGTCGTGAATTTTTTGCGCCAACTGTCTGTCGTCAAGATTGCGAACGTCAACAAAATGTTCTACACCGCGCTTGAAAAAGTTCGTGAATTCATCTTCGTCCTTCGTTCGACTGTAGCAAGTGATTTCAAATTTACTGCGGTCGTGACACGAAATAAATCCGAAGACAATCGAAAAAGTTGCGTGCTTACGAAAATCGCCCGAAATGTATCCTACTCTTATGCGATCGTGATTTTTTTTGTACGTCGTGAATTGCTCGATACCGTCAAAGAAATGTTGATAATCCAAATGCGGCGCGGCTAAATCTTCGCTCGAAATATCGATGAAGTGCAAACCCAATAAAAGCGCGTCATACATTTCGAGTTTGCGGCGATTGGTTTCGGCATAATCAAAAGCGCGTTCGTAACTTTGAACGGCTTCCACATGATATCCGTTGTTTTGCGCGTACTTGGCAAGTTTTGCGTAAGCCTCCGATAAAAATTGATTTGAATAATCGCCGTCGGTGTCATTCTCTATGTAGTCGATTGCCCTTTTCATTGTTTCGTATGAGCCGACATTATCGCCCAAAATAAATTTACGATCTGCAATTGCCAACAACAATTTACTGTCGACAACACTTTCAACCTGCGCCGCCAATTCTCCATAGTAGACCGTGCGTTTGAAATCGACTTGATTATATTTGCTCTTACCGTTTTCGTCTTCCAAACCGACGTAATTCATTGCGCGGCGATAATATTCTTTGGCAAGACTCTTGTTTATCGGCGGAGGATTCTGCGGAAAATCCGGCAACGGTTTATTATTTATCCACGCGTTAAAAATTTTCTCGTAGGCAAGCTCAATTTCGCCCATGTAAATTATATCGTTCATTACGGGCGACTCTTCCATCTTGCGGCGAATCGTCAAGTGATAATCGCGAATTCTATCGTAGTCGTTCGCAAGATCAATAGCCTTGGTAACATAATCGTCTATATCTTTGGCGCACAATTCTTCCAAACCCATATTCATAAGCAGAGAATAGCCGAAACGGGAATTATGACGCTCACCGATTAAAGTAATAACGGGCACACCCATATAAAGCGCATCACAAGTCGTGCCGCCGCCGGGGTATGGAAATGTATCAAGCGCGATATCCGCACGTGCGTAACATCTCAAATATTCTTTCTCTATGTATTCATAATCAACACGATCCAAATCTATTCCGACTGCCTTCATTCTTTCGAGCGCGATATCCAAACCGCAATTTTCAAGGAAATTTCTGCCTTTGAGGTAGAGTCGCGAATTAGGTACCGCCGCCATAATTTTAGACCAAGCACCAAGAACTTTGTCGTTTACCTTGCCGAAGTCATTGAAACTTACGAAAGTAACATAACCGTTTTTAGTGCAGGGCGCGGGCGTGACAGGATGTTGCAAGTCATGCCATACATAACAGAAATGACTGTGTTGCAACCGCAAAAGTTTTTCCGTGAAATATTGATCGTTGAGTCCTTTGGGATCTGTGTATTTATCAACCAGAAAATAATCAACCACATCCAATCCCGTCGTGTCGAAATATCCGATACCCGAAATTTGAATCGGTGCCGGTTTATACGCCAAAACTTCGAGTAAATTATTCGCCGTGTGTCCAGCCAAATCAACGAGGATATCAATTTCGTCTTTTACTATTTGTTCGGCGATATCGCTTGGTTTTTTATCCAAAACGTTGCGATAGCCGTCGACAACTTCCTTGAGTTGCTTTGTTATGTGATCTTCCTTGTTGTTTGCGTAGATATAAACTTTAAAGCGAGTCCTATCATAATCGCCGAAAAAATGCGTACTGAAAAATGTAACAACATGAAATCTTACATCGGGCGAAATATAACCGATACGAATTTTTTCATGCTGCGAATGTTTTTTTATCTTGTGACCATAGCGCGGAATATTTTCAAGTAGCTTATTAAAACCTTTTGACATCTCAAATATTTCTTCACGACTGACAAATTGGTTATGCATGTTGAACAATACATTACCGTAGTCATCTCTGCGAGTTTTTTCGGCACCTTCAAAAAACGCCGTTCCCTTAAGATGATTGATATCGCTCAGAGCATTAATTTTATACTGTTCAACAGATTTATCCGTCTCGCCTATTGCACGGTATGACTGCCCCAGCTGATTATGTATCAACATCATTGTAGTAATCGCGTTGTTGTTTAATTCCAAAGCCTTATGTGCATATTCTATTGACGCCATCATGTTTTTGGTCAAAGAAAAAATTCTTGAACGCAACATTAATCTATAGGAGTTGGGCGGAAAATTTTCTTCCAAATGAGAAAGAGCCATATCAGCTTTAACTATATTTCCGAAATCTACGTATGTCGATGTTATCTTTTCATACGGAAAATCTTCATCCGATTTGAGCATAAATATTTTATCGGCAATTTTCAAAATTTCATTTCTGTCGGCGCGTGCATGTACCATTCTCGTTAATTCGATTGTTAATTTCCTGACTTTTTCGCGGCGTTCTTCAATAGGTATTTCGATTTTCGGCTCCCACATTTCGATTAATTCGCGGCCTTGTTTGGCGTTTTCTTCGGTGAATTCCGTTTTCTCCACTTGTTTGCCGTAATGTTTGAATTTATCGAGTGCCTGACGCATTGCGTTTATCGCTTCGTTGTATTTTCCTTCCTTTGCGAACTGTATCGCCAATCGGGCGGAAAACTCAGGCATTTTCGGATACTGTTCGACTGCCATTTTGTATAAATCTTTCAATTCATCGGCACGGTTCGGATTTCGCGAAATGAGTTCAATCAGCATACGCATGCAACGTGTTGAGTGACTGCTGACTATTGTTTCCACATGAAGACGCGCGTATTTTTCCGCACTTGCCAAATCGCCCAAACCGTAATAACAATCCGCCAAATAGCCGTAAGTTCGTTCAGGTTTATCGCTCGTCTCCAATTCCTCTAGCAGTAACTTCAAATTACGTTCAAATTTACTTTTGACTATCGAACTTGAATAACCTGTATGCCAAAGTGTCAACATATCTTCGGGCATGGCGGCTATATTCGTCAAAATTTCGTCACCGATAAAAGGCGTTTCGTGAATTTTACCGACATAGTGAAGTCCCTTAACGTTTTCCAAAATTCTAATCGCGTGATTTTCTTCGATGACCTTGTAATCTTTATCGGCATCCACATTAATCAACGAGACAAAAATTCCCTGCAATTTATGACTTTGCGCACGTTTGATTGCGGCTTGCAGATTCGCGCCCGTACCGTTGACAAAAAATTCGTCGGCATCCAAAAAGACAATCCAATCGCCCGTTGCTGCGGATATTGCGACATTGCGCGGCGCGGCAAAATCATCTTGCCACGGTTCATGAAAAATCTTCGCGCCGTAACTTTCGGCTATTTCAACAGTATTATCTGTCGAGCCCGTATCTACCACAATAATTTCGTCAACATATTCCGCCAAAGATTTTAGCGAGCGACGTAAATCCTTTGCAGCGTTTTTTACCATGTAGCACGCCGATATTTTTGCTTGGTCTTTTTTGTTACTCTTAAGTTTCGCCAAAACTTTTCCCACCTTCCGAAATGTTCTTCCGTCATTTTACAGTAGCCGCAAAAAAATTTCCATATTCCTCCGCCGTCGATAAAATTTATATCGTTATTGCGCTTTATTATGCTTAAATTGAGTGTCGCAACTTTTGATTTTACCTGTAGCCGATTTCAAGTTGTGTTCGGTTTTGTTACTCTTGCGTTCCGCCAAAAAATTTTCCGCCTTTCAAAATGTTCTCTGTGTTATTTTACAGTAGTCAAAAAATTTTTTCTATAATCATGACGTCGCGGATAAAATTTTTATCGTCGTCAAGCCCCGTGATATTTGCAATTCAGAAAATTTATGCTATCATTATCGGAGAAAAATTCGGCGCAGATTGTCGTCGACAAATAGCGGATATTTCGGCAGGAGGGATTCGGTTATGCTAAAAAGTATCGCAGTAATGACATCGGGCGGCGACAGTCCGGGCATGAACGCGGCAATCCGTGCGGTCACACGCACGGCTCTTCATCAAGGCGTTAAGGTTTGGGGTATTCGCGGCGGATATCATGGTATGCTTGACGAAGATATTTTCGAAATGCAATCCAAAGACGTCAGTGATATTATTCAACGCGGCGGCACTTTCCTTGGGACTGCTCGTTGCAAACGTTTCGCCACACCCGAAGGGCGTATGCTCGGATATAAAAACTTGGTAGAACGCGGCATTCAAGGTCTCGTCGTAATCGGTGGTGACGGTTCCTTGCGCGGTGCCTCCATTCTCAGTCAAGAAACAGGCATTCCCATCGTAGGATTGCCCGGCACAATTGATAATGATGTTTGGGGTTCCGAATATACTATCGGCTGTGATACTGCGGCTAACACGATTATCGATGCCATCAACAAATTGCGTGATACTGCTTCGGCTCATCGCAGGACGATTGTCCTTGAGGTTATGGGACGCAACAGCGGTTGGCTGGCAATGGTCTCGGGTATTTCGGGCGGTGCGGAATATATTCTCGTACCCGAAGAAGAATATGACATCGACGAAATTTGTGAAGATATGAAACGCGCTTACGATGCAGGCAAACGCTACATGATGGTTGTGGTTGCCGAGGGTGCGGGCAAAGGTCACGAAGTAGGCAAAGCAATCGCCGAGAAAACCGGTCTTGATACTCGCGTATCGAAACTCGGACACATTCAGCGCGGCGGCTCACCGACAGTTATCGACCGTGTCAATGCAAGTCGTTTGGGCGAACATGCTGCGCTTGCTCTCATCTCGGGCTTGAGCGATATTGTTTTCGGTTTCGATCGCGGTCACGTCGTGTCAATCAATCTTCATGACGCCGTCAATAACAAAAAGCTCCTCAATCCCGAATTTATGAGACTCGCCAGAGTTTTAACCTAATCCGCGAGAAGTCCTCCACCTCTTAGGTGGGGGATGAAGGCGGGTATGGCGAATTTACGTAAGTAATTGAAGCAGGACAACTGCTAACCTTTCTCGAATTGTAGACTTAGCTAAAGAATACGGAAGAAAGGAGAAGCCCTGCAAAGATAGAAACTGGACGAATCGAAAACCAAGGCCTACGGGCAACCAGTTCTTAGCGGGTTGAGGCCATGTATGCAGGCCTGCCGTAATTTAAAGACCTTGCGGCTGCAAAGATAAAAAGCTTTCAGTATACAGATACCGTGGGACACACGGGAATTAACGCTTTTGGAGATTGTGTAAGACGAATTGGCTTAGGTCGATTCGCAGCGGTCGTTGAATTAAGAATCCCCT
>JAILRS010000036.1 GCA_024698045.1 Selenomonadaceae bacterium | reverse complement strand
CAGCCGATTGCCTTCGGTCAATCAACGACAATGCAGTCGGGCACGTCGTATTTCAGGAAGATTGTAGCCAAAGGCGGGATTGTCAATGTGATAGAGTTTTCGCGATTGTGCCATGGAATTTCTTGTGACTTAAGACTTGTTTGATTGGATACGCCGCTGCCGCCGAATTCTTTTGCATCGGAGTTGAATACTTCGACATATGAACCGCGAGTAGGTACACCGATTCTGTAGTCGTGCCGCACCTCGGGCGTAAAATTGCATACCACTATGACATAGTCTGCGCTGTCTTTTGCCTTGCGGATAAACGATACGACACTGTTTTCGTTATCGTTGCAGTCTATCCATTGGAAACCGTTCCAATCAAAGTCAACCTGCCACAGAGATTTATTATCCAAATAAAATTTGTTCAATGCTTTGGAGTAAGCTTGTATTTGTTCATGTTTTTCGTACTGCTCGACAAGGTGCCAATCCAAACTGTCATTTTCGTTCCATTCGACAAACTGTCCGAATTCGCCGCCCATGAACAGTAATTTCTTACCGGGGTGCGCCATCCAATAACCGAAGAAGCAACGCAATCCGGCAAATTTCTGCCAATAGTCCCCGGGCATTTTTTCAATCAAGGAGCGTTTGCCGTGAACTACTTCATCATGCGATAACGGCAGAATAAAATTTTCGGCAAAGGCATACATGAACGAGAAAGTAACTTTGTCGTGATTCCATTTCCGATAAATCGGATCCAGACTCACGTAATCAAGCATGTCATTCATCCAGCCCATATTCCACTTGTAATTGAAGCCCATGCCGCCCATGTAAACGGGTTTAGAAATCAACGGCCACGAGGTAGACTCTTCCGCCACCATCAACGCCTGCGGATAGTATTTGAAAACAGTTTCGTTAAGTTTTTTCAGGAAGTCAACTGCCTCCAAATTGCCGCTGTCGCCGTAACGATTCGGTGTCCATTCGCCTTCTTCGCGACCAAAATTAAGATACAACATATTGGCTACGCCGTCAATCCTCAAGCCGTCTATGTGAAATTCCTCAAACCAGAAAAGCGCATTGGAAATTAAAAAGCTTTGAACTTCGGTGCGACCGTAATCGAAATTGACGGTACCCCAACCGCGATTTTCCGACAGCTGTTTGTTATCGGATTCGTAAAGATTAATGCCGTCGAATTCGCGCAAACCGTGAGTATCTTTGCAGAAATGCCCGGGCACCCAATCCATGATAACGCCGATTCCGTTTTTGTGTGCGGTTTCAATCAGATAACGGAAATCATTCGGCTCGCCGTAGCGACTTGTCACGGCGTAGTAACCAGTAGTCTGATAGCCCCATGAACCGTCTAAAGGGTGTTCCATAAGCGGCATGAATTCAATATGTGTGTAATTCATGTCCTTGACGTATTTAATCAAACGGTCTGCCAATTCGCGGTAGCTTAAAAATTTTCCGTCATTGCGTTGCCACGAACCTGCATGCACTTCGTAAATCAGCATCGGATGTGAGTAAGAGGATTGCCGATTTTTAAGCTCTTGCCACTCGTTGTCCGTCCAATTGTAATTTTCCATGTCGTAAAGTTTCGACGCAGTGGCAGGACGTTTTTCCGCGTAAAAAGCATAAGGATCGCTTTTCAAAATATGTGGCGCGTTCGGTTGTGATTGAATTGCATATTTGTAAATATCGCCCTGCTTCAGACCTTCGATAAAGGTTTCCCAAGTTTCACCGTCGTCCAAGCGAATCATACGGTTAACACGGTCATCCCAATTATTGAAGTCGCCGACAACGCTTACGGATTTGGCATGAGGAGCCCAAACGGCAAAGCGCACACCCTTTTTGCCGTCGCGTTCGGTGAAGTGCGCGCCCAGCATTTCATATGCACGATAATTAGTGCCTTGATGAAACAAATACAGGTCATACTCATTGAGATTGGATGTCTTCACTACTTAATCCCTCCCGTGCTCGGTTCGCAAAACTGTTATTGAATTTTGCAAGGAGTGATGTGCCAAATTTCCGAAGCATATTCATCGATAGTTCTGTCGGAGGAGAATCTGCCGGAGTTTGCGATATTCATAGCGGCCGAACGGAGCCAGCCCATGCGATCGGCATAACGTGCATAAATTTCGTTGTGTGCGTCGATGTAAGCATCTAAATCCTTGAGGATAAAGAATTCGTCATTGCCGTGAATCAAATAATCGCGCAGGGAATGGAAATCGCCGTAAGTGCCATCGGTCAATTTGTTAACGGCGGTCTGAACGTTCTGACTGCCTACATATTCATTCCAAGCGGAATATGTACCGTTTTCGTAGTACGCCAAAACTTCGGCGGCTTTGAGACCGAAGATAACGATATTGTCATCGCCGACAGCCTCGCGAATCTCAACGTTTGCGCCGTCCAATGTTCCCAAAGTAATTGCGCCGTTCATCATAAATTTCATATTGCCCGTACCCGAAGCTTCTTTGGATGCGGTAGAAATTTGTTCGCTGACGTCAGCCGCAGGGTAGACGATTTCACCGATAGATACGCCGAAATTCTCAATGAAGACAACTTTAAGAACATCGTTGATAGATTTATCGTTGTTGACTTTGTTTGCGATAGCGTTAATCAAGCGAATAGTTTCTTTGGCAATGTAATAACCTGCCGCAGCTTTGCCGCCGAAAAGATAGGTTGTGGGAATCGGTTTGTAACTGGGATCGGTCTTGATTTTTTCGTATTGCCACATGATATGCAATGCGTTCATCAATTGACGTTTGTAGGAGTGAATGCGTTTGACTTGAATATCGAAAAGCGTATTGGGATTTATTTCGACGCCCTGATGTTTCTTGAGGAAATCGGCAAGCGCGGTTTTACGAATCAATTTAATTTCGTCGAGATCTCTGAGTACTTTTTTATCGTCGACTGATTCGTTAAACAAATCCAACTGTTCGGGGTGACGGTGCCAAACACGACTGCGAATTGTATTATCAATCAGTTCGGCAAGTTCGGGATTCGCGCCCATCAACCAGCGGCGATGTGTGATACCGTTGGTCTTATTGTTGAACATGCGCGGCCAATACTCATAGAAGTCATGAAGAGTAGTACTCTTAAGAATATCGCTGTGAATACGCGCAACGCCATTGACGGAATGAGAACCGACAATAGCAAGACGCGCCATATGTACTTCGCCGTTTTCGATGATAGACATTGCGCGAAGTTTATCTACGTTATTCGGGTAGCGGACTTTTACTTCTTCCAAATGACGGCGATTGATTTCGTCGATAATCATGTAGATACGCGGCAAGAGTGCCTTGAACATATCGACCGGCCATTTTTCCAAAGCTTCGGGCATAATCGTATGATTTGTGTAAGCGATAACGCCCTTGGTAATCGTCCAAGCCTCAGACCATTCCATTTCGTAATCGTCGATGAGAATACGCATTAATTCGGCGGTGCAAAGTGCCGGATGTGTATCGTTGATATGAATCGCGATTTTTTTATCAAGCTCGTGAATATTCATACCTGCGCGCATGTAGTGGCGGATAATACTCTGCGTGCCTGCCGATACCAAGAAGTACTCTTGAATCAAGCGCATGCGTCTGCCTTCGCTGGAACTGTCGTCGGGATAAAGATATTGAGTGATACTTTCGACGAAATTGCGATACTCGTTTTTCTGGCGCATTTGTTCATGTGTCAACATGCCATAGTCGGAGAAATCGCGATTAACTTCGGCATTCCAAAGACGCAGAGTGTTAACGGTTTTATTGTGATAGCCGACAATCGGCACATCGTAAGGCACAGCCATAACCGTCATTGCGTTTTCGTGTACGAGTTTGAGAGAACCGTCGGGCTGCTCCTTCATGTAAGCATTGCCGTTAAATTTGACGTTGATAGATTTATCGGGTTTGCGATACTCCCACGCAAAACCGTCACGCAGCCAATTATCGGGTATTTCGACTTGTTGTCCTTGAATAATTTTTTGTTCAAACAGACCATATTGATAGCGAATACTGCAACCGTGACCGGGGAGACGATGTGCGGCGAGAGAATCAATAAAACATGCGGCAAGACGACCGAGACCGCCATTGCCCAAACCTGCATCGGGTTCTTCTTCGTAAATGTCATCCAAATTCAAGTCGAGATCGTCGAGTACTTCGCGGAAAGCCTCATCAATGCCCAAGTTGATGAGATTAGATTTGAGGAGTCTGCCCATCAAGAATTCAATAGAGAAATAGTAAACTTGTTTCTCCTGACGTTCCATGTAGGCGCGATTGGTTTTTATCCAATTCTCGGAAATAACCTGTTTGGCGACAGCCGCGACGGTTTTATAAAGCTCGTTCATCGGCAATTCGTGAATATCGCGACCAAACATAATGTGTGCGGAACT
Organism: Selenomonadaceae bacterium; assembly: GCA_024698045.1. GTDB lineage: Bacteria > Bacillota > Negativicutes > Selenomonadales > Selenomonadaceae > Quinella. The sequence goes on along the minus strand of JAILRS010000036.1, from coordinate 27,706 downwards.
GATAAACCTTGATTTGAGTGACTCTTTTAATTTTTCGTATTCCTTGCTGTGGGCTACTTTTCTGTCGTTTGTATCTTTTGGCAAGTGAATTCCTCCTTTGACTGCGGATTCAAGTTGTGTGAGAGTTTTTTCCTACTGTCATTTTATCAGACACGGCAATCATTGGCAAGCTAAGTATTAACAGTTGTTTTCGATACATAATTCTTAATTATCTACTTCCGAATCACATTACGTTAAGACAAACGGCGAATTTTTACATTCGGGCACATTTAATTATCCCGTCGGTAAAAATCCGCCGTTGGTTACTTATTTTTTTACTTCAGCTGTTTAAATTCTTGCGTTCTTGGTAACGATGTAAGGATAATTTTCCGCGCCTTTGAGCCAACGATTCTTTGTGATGATGACGTTCTTGTCGCAGATAACTCCCTCGACGCGTGCGCCTTCCTGGACGTTGCAACGCTGCATAAGGATGGAATCCTTAACAACTGCGCCCTTTTCGACGGTAACACCGCGGAAAATAATACTGTTTTCTACCGTGCCGCGAATTTCGCAACCGTTAGCGATAAGCGAATTTTTGACTTCCGCCGTCTCTTTGTATTGAACCGGAACTTCGTCCTTAATTTTCGTGAAGATGGGGCGTTCGTTGTTCATGAACAATTCTTCCCAAACTTCGGGCTTGAGGCAATCGCGATTAGCTTCGTAGAAACCGAGAGTAGAATTGATATGAGCAAAATAACCTTTGTGTTCAAACGCGCTGATTTTGAATTCGTTGCCGCGACGCAGAAGAGCATCAAGCAAGAAATCCTGACCGCCGCGCTCGTAGGTGGAGCGAACGAGATACGCAAAAGTCGGGACGGGCATCAAGTAAGCACCCATAACCATTTTTTGACCTGCTTTGATATTGGTTACTTCCGCCAAATCCGTTACTTTACCCTGCTCGTTTGTCTCGATGACCATGCTTTTGCCCTTGCGATTGGCATTAACTACGGAATAAACCATGGTTATATCGGTGTCGCTTGCTTTATGGAATTCGAGAACTTTTTCAAAATCAATGTTATAAATGTAGCTTGCATTGGTGAGCAAGACATATTGTTTGCCGCTGAGTTCGGCGAAATCCAAATTGGCATAGATATCTTTCAAATCGCCCTTGCGCGAATCGTTATCGGGCAGAGCGGCAGGCAAATACGTCAAACCTTCGCGGCGACGTGCCAAATCCCAATCTTTACCGGAACGAATGTGATCCAAAACCGCGCGAGAGAAATCGGGCAGTAAGAGACCGACAAGGCTCATGCCCGAATTAACCATATTGGATACGGCGAAGTCCACGAGACGATAACGACCTGCGAAAGGTAATGCCTCAACCGCACGAGTCGCCGCCAATTCTCTTATCAAACTGTTGTCTTCCTGAAGATTAATAATCCCCACTACTTGTTTCAATTCAAAGCACCTCCTGAAGTGCAGACGATTTCACTTTCGAAATTAAGCGTTGACGATTGCGCCTTCGGGTATTACGGTAATTTCACCGAGTTTGCCCTCGACTTTTGCGCCGGCTTTTATTACGACATCTTGTGCGAGGATAGCGTAATTAACGACTGCACCTTCTTCGATGACTGCCGACGGAAGGACGACGGAATTTGTAACTTGCGCGCCTTTGCCGACTCTAACGCCTTGGAAGATAACCGATTTGTCGACAGTGCCCTCGATTTTGGCACCCTCGTTAATCATGGATTGTCTTACTGATGCATCGGGGCCTACGAATTGCGGCGGCATCGAGGGATTGGAGGAATATACTCTCTTTTTGTCGTCTTTGAGGTCGAAAGGCGGTTGATCTTGGAGCAAGTCCATATTTGCCTGCCAAAGACTTTCAATCGTTCCGACATCTTTCCAATAACCGTCGAAAGCATAGGAGAACATGCGTGCGCCGTCAGCCAACATTTTCGGAATCAAATCGTTACCGAAATCGTGGGTGGAGTTTTCGTTTACGCCGTCTTCTTCGAGATACTTTTTAAGGAAGGGTTTCGAGAAAATATAGATACCCATAGAGGCAAGATTGGATTTGGGTTCTTTCGGTTTTTCTTGGAATTCTGTGATGCGGCCGGTCTCTTTATCGGTGACCATAATGCCGAAACGCGGAGCTTCTTCCCACGAAACTTCAAAGACACCGATTGTGACATCGGCATTATTGGCTTTGTGAGCTTTGAGCATCCACGCGTAATCCATGGTATAAATATGATCGCCCGAAAGAATAAGGACATAATCGGGGTCGGTCAAATCTATAAAGTTAAGGTTCTGATAGATGGCGTCTGCCGTACCGCGATACCAATCGGCACCCTTTTCGCGTGCGTAAGGAGGAAGAATGAACACACCGCCGCCCGTGCGGTCGAGATCCCAAGAACTGCCGCTGCCTAAATAGTTATGAAGTTCAAGCGGCTTGTATTGAGTGAGTACGCCAACTTTTTCTATACCGGAATTTGCGCAGTTGGAGAGCGGAAAATCGATAATGCGATATTTGCCGCCGAACGGAACTGCAGGCTTCGCAACGGTTTTCGTCAAGGCCTTCAGGCGGCTACCCTGCCCGCCGGCCAGTATCATTGCCAAGCACTCTGTCTTTCTCATAGAATAATCCCCCCTGAACGAAATACAATCTCTAAATCCTCCGAAACTTCCTAATTCGGTTGCTTCATTAACGAAAACATTTCTACGCAATGGGGGTTTTTCCTGCCGAAAATTTCAGAAAAATTTTTGTTTACACATGGAATTTTACTGAAAGGATACGGCAAATTTGGCGTCACATATTTTTTATCATCTCGTATGAATTGAGCTGGATACCGTTTGCCTCGGAGAGAAAATCAAAACCGTTCACAAAATCTTTGTTGAAGGTAAAACCTGCTTGTTGCAATATACCGAACGGAAAACCGTTAGCCAAGATGAAGAAAACTTTTTTGCCGTTCGCCGCCTTCATTTTGTTGATTAAGGTTTGCAAAGAATTTGGTTCATCCGCCGATATTATTTCTTCGTCGTCACGTACAAAGAATATTTTTTTTACGGCATCGATATTGCTCCCCCCCCCCCGTGAAAAATGCTCTGGTTTTGCCGCTCATCATGCTTGTATAAAACGCCATGGAATTTTTCAGATTGATGTACAGTTTTTGGATACTTGAGTAAAGCCGCCCGATTGTATCGACGTTAAACCAAGGTGTTTTCGTAAAGTAAGTCATCCACAGACGATTGAAAGAATCGTGCATCTCCAAATTTAAAAAGCTCCGTATGTAATGATAAATTGCCTTTCGGACATGCGGATTTTTACGCAATTTGTATCTTTCATTGCTTATAAAGACATCAAATTTTTCATTCAGTTTCAGATAATTTTTAGAGAACAAATAATTTAAAATATCTTGATCAAAACAACTACACTGGGGATGTTCACCGCGCCATTTTATGCCGTTCAATATAAGCGAAGTTTTATCACGCAAATAATGTAAATCCATTACAAGAACGCCGCTATTAAAGTAATCTTCATGTGCAACGATTTTATTGACTGTCAGATATTTTTTTTGACTGTTAAATGAATAATCTATCTCGTCAACTTCAATTTCCGCACACGCCGCCAAAGGTTTATCACCAAGTTCTATTTGCCACAATTCTTTTATGTCGAGATTAACGATAATATCTGAGTCGAGATAAATGCATTTGTCGGTCTCTGTAATCAATTGGGGAGAAAGCAACCGATAAAACGCGCCGACGCTGACACGCGATTTTTTTATCGCAGGAAATAGATTTAACATTTCGGCAATCTTATCGGGGCAAAGTTCTTCGACGTTGTAAAATTTTACGTGTTGATTGTATCGACCGGCGATGTAAATAAATTTGTCGCGATTTTCGGTTGATAAAGTGTTGTCGTGAATAATGTGTACTGTTACTTCGGAATTCGTATTCTCAAACATAGACAGAATAGCCGTGCCGGTGAATTTGGAATATAATCCCGTCTTGTCATGAAGCCCGAAACAAACATGAATCATTTAATTACTCCCTTCTTAAGTTGCGATAAAAAATTTGGAGGAATACGATTAAAACTGCGCCGATAATCGCGCCGGGGATAAGCCCGTCGAGGCCGCGCATCAGTGACATGAAAATCGGCGTACGCATATGTGCGAAAGTTTCAACCATGGAACTTTGACCAATTGTTGCGGCGATAACCAAGAGGAAACAAATTATACGTGGGAATCTGTTCAGAAAAGCCGCCATCATCAACATGAAAGCAGGATGCCCAAAGAAAATTTCTTTCGTACGCGGTCTTGCGTAGAAAAGATTTTCCAACATTGCACGTACTTTTATTTCGAAACCGGAAACAGGCATACCTGAAGTGTGACCGCTGCGCGCGATTAATACGACGAACGCACCCATGACGACGAAAACCGCAAGCAACGCTTTGACACTGACGGGTTTATCTAAAATTTCCTTAATCTGTTGAGGCACGGGAACTGTCTTGCGTACTTCGTCGACAACATTGAATCTGCGCAGGAAGGCAATGGCAACCAAAATTATCGGCAGGATAAATGTTAACTTTATGCCGCGGAAAATTTCAAACTCAAGGAAATAAGACACGTCGGATAACGCGCCCGACAAATAAAATGCCCCCATCAATGACAGCAAACTTGTCACGGTAATCGCAAATAGCGATATCCAAATCAGTTGGAATGTCGATAAATTTTCTCTCAAGTGACTTTCTCTGTTCTGTACGCTGAACTTGTATTGAATGACGCGCAACAAATCCAATTGCCAGATAATAGCCAGCGCGGGGAATAAATTTGCGCTCATGAATGCCGCCAAAACTCTGACCTTACCGCCCGCGCCCATAAGCAGAGGAATCGCCGCGATTACCGCCAAAATCGCAAACAGTTGCAGTTGAAATTTTACATTGCGATTGAGCCGACGCGACAGTAACGACAAATATAAAACACCTGCCGCAACCGTCCCGATGATAACCAGTACGCGCAAAATTACGCTCGGGTAATAATCTTCAAATGTACTTGCCTTACCGAAAGTAAATCCGTCGCTCTCCAAAATTTTGCGGACTTCGCCGAAATATTTCATGTTCGTTTCCAGCAAAGTCATGCCGTACTCGGGTTTCTCGTAGATGCGCAGTAAATTGATTCTGATATTGCGTTCTCTGTCCGTGGTAGACCAACGCGCGATTGCGGTATCCATAGGCAATTTGGGTTGCTCGTCTTTCGGGATAACGTAGAGACGGGCGACTTTATCTTTGCCCAACTTGTCAACAAGATATTCCATACCCTTTTGCGGATAAAATTGCAGTTGGGTAAAATGTTCAATCACGCCGAAAGTCAAATTGCGTTCCTTCATTTTGTCGACGAACAAATCAATGTAATCGGGTGCGCCCAAAACTTCGGGGCCGTCGAATACAATTTCTGACACGGGATAATTTTCAATCCTGTCAAAGAAAAATTGAACATTTGCGGCCGTACACTTTGTGAAATTCATCGGGCGAGCGACAATATTAAATCCTGCACTGCGCACGATATCCATTTCATCGTGAGGCATACCTAAAGGCATCGTCAATAATTCTTCGTACTGCGCTTTGACTTCGATAACTTCCATGCCGCCCACAGTGAAAATTTTTACGCGCTCTTTTCCTAATCTCTGCAACAACGCTTCTTTGGTATCTTCGTAACTTTTCAGTTCACCGGCAATGATATAAACTCTGCTCGGATTGATTAATCCGTATTCAATCGTTTGTCGCCAAAGATCGTTCAGCAAATTGCCGCTGTAATAATTTTCGATGATATCGCTGCCCGATAACGCGAAGACTTTGCCTTCGGAAGTGAGCCGCTCTAATCTGGAATCGTAAACGGCAAGCGAAGTTATACCGGCCTCCTTCGCCTGTTGCAATACACTGTCTAATTCGACGCCTTCACGCTCCGCCAATTCCGTCAAGTTTACCAAATCGACAACCATATCAACTTGATTGTTATTTGTTTCGACAAAGTAACGTTGACCGGCTATGACAAGCGCGGCAAAAAATCCGACTGCTATTGCTATCAATAAAATCCTGTTATACACAAATTTTTTCATAATTCAACTTCCCGTCATTTGTACGGTTAATTTCTTTTCGCTACGACAAAGGTTTCGCCTTCGCGCATTTCCGTTTCGCTGAATTGCAAACCGAACGGCATTCTTACTTTCTCTGTCAAATTAAAATCTCCGAAGAATTTATCCAGATTGACGCGACGCAAAATTGCATTCTCCACATTCAAGCTCAACATCTGAAAATACAAATCGCCGTCACGCGCGATAATTTTTCCGCCGATTGTTACATCTGCTTCCCTGCCTAAAATTTTTACCTTAGCGGATGCGGTAATGCCATCGGGGGTCATTTTTACCGTAGGGTCTTTTAAGTGATTGACTTTTTCGGCAATAAAATTCGCCAAAGCTTCTTCGGTTATCAGACCGCTGAGCGATAAACTTTCCGCCGAGGGTACGATTCTTTTCGTACGTTCTTGCGGACTAATGCCTTGCGTCGGCGAAATCAATTCCATAATGTCAACATGAACAGTTTTGCCGTCAAGGGAGACTTGTTTGAAATCTATTTCGCCGATTGTCGCGTTATCCGCCGTACAATGTAAATCGTCGACGTAACCGAAAGAAATTTTTGCGTTCGGCATTGAATCCATTACCAACGAAATTTTTTGCGCGTTGGTAAGTGTGGCTGCGGTATTCCTGAGATAATTTTTTAACACAAAGGGTACGGCGAATTGAATGAGAGCACCGACGGCGATAAGCAGTATAACAACAACTGCCAAAAATTTTTTCATTGCAGTCCTCCGTTAAATTTTGACATTGGCTTTGGCGGCAAGATAAGCGCGGATAAACGGATCTATTTCGCCATCCATAACCGCCTGAACATTGCCCGTCTCTTCGCCCGTACGCAAATCTTTAACCAATTTGTACGGCTGGAAAACATACGAACGAATTTGACTGCCCCATTCGATTTTCTTCAAGTCACCTTCAAGCCCGGCTATCTCCGCTTCCTTCTTCTCCATCTCAAGTTCAAAAAGTTTGGCGCGCAACATTTTCAAACAGCGTTCGCGGTTTTGAATCTGTGAACGTTCGTTTTGACATTGCACAACAATTCCCGTAGGTATATGTGTCATACGGACGGCGGAAGATGTTTTATTGATGTGCTGACCGCCCGCGCCGCTCGCTCTGTACGTATCTACACGAACGTCCGCCATATTGATATCAACTTCGACGGCATCATCTATTTCGGGCATGATATCGCACGCGCTGAATGAAGTATGTCTGCGTGCATTGGAATCAAACGGCGAAATTCTGACCAGTCTGTGAATACCCTTTTCGGATTTCAAAAAACCGTAGGCATTATGACCTTTTATGAACAGCGAAACGGATTTGACACCGGCTTCATCACCCGGAAGCATGTCAACTGTATCGACACCGAAGCCATGACGCTCCGCCCAACGTACATACATACGCAGGAGCATTTGTGTCCAATCTTGTGCCTCGGTTCCGCCTGCGCCCGCGTGCAATGTCAATATCGCGTTGTTCCCGTCATATGGTTCGCTTAACATAATTTCAAGGCGCAAATTTTCCAAGCCGGCCTCAATCTCCGCTATTTCCGCCGCTATATCTTCTTCCTGCGATAAATCTTCTTCATCCATTGCCAATTCTAATAATACTTGCGTATCGTCAAATTTTGTCAGCAGATTTTTGTAAGTTTCGATTCCGGATTTAACGTCGTTTAATTCTTGGGTAATCTTCTGCGCAGCCTCGGGATCGTCCCAAAAAGTAGGCTCACCCATTTTATATTCAAGCTCGGCAATTTTTTCTTCTTTGCGAGCTATGTCAAAGTGAATTCCCCATTTCATTCAGCTTGTCGCGCAGAGCCGTCAATTCGACTTTTCTGTCTTCCAGCATAAAAATCATCTCCGTTCGAGTTATAAAATTTTATTTCAATCGGTTGCTTTCAACCGAATGATTTACGATTAAACTTGAGACATAATCTTTGCATTTTCGGGCGCGGATAAACTCGGCGAAAATTTTTTCAATGCGTTTATCGTTTCTTCAAACGAATTAACCAAAACCAATTCAACGCGTCCGCCCAAAAGTCTTCGTACCTGTTTGAATACTAAGTGATAATCTTCGCTCGACGCTACCAAAACATAACTTGATGCCAAATCGGAATGAGCCGCGCCGATTATTTCCGACAAAGACGGCGATGCCTCCGCACAGCCCGATACCAAAATAGATGCTCCGGCGTCCTGCAATTTCTGCGCCTCATCGGAATCTTTTGCGACGGCAAGTGCGGCGACTTTCATTATCGCTTCGTGCGCCGGTAAGACATGTGCCTCGCTCATATTTATTATCTTCACGTCGGATAAAGGCCCCCAACCGATTGCCTGTTCCAAAGTTTTCCCGACATGATCCGTATGCAAATGAATTTCCAAACCGCCGCGCGCTCTTTCCACGACCGAGAAACTTGCAAAGTCCCGTACTTGTTTTTCAAATTCCAATAAACTTGCCTTTGAATTTTTTATGCGCAGATGAATACAGTACGGACGCACAAGATCGTTACGAGGATCGGGCATATTTTTATGTTTGCCCAAACCGAGCGAAAGACTTACCGCGGGAGATACAAAATTTCCGTCCAAACCTTTCAAGCAACCTTTGAGGAAAGTCAACATGATATTCGCGCCTGCCTCGGGCGATTTTAATTCCTCGACTGCCTTTTCGCCCGTCTCAATCGCTTTCAAAAGTATTTCGACAATCGGCATACCTTCACGCACGGCATGATACGCGCCCTTTGCAACTGCCTTCGCTACCATGATAAAAGGTCGTTCGGGTTCTTCGGGAATCAATCGCTGCGCATAGAGTATACCATATTGAAAAGCCTTACCGAATTCGGAGCCCGTAGCCTCGTATTTTCCGACAAGTCCCGCACTTATTCCGCGGAACATCTGCGCCAAAACTACACCGGCATTGCCACGCGCACCAAAGACCGCCGCCGTAGATACACGCCGCGCCAAACTGCCCAAACTGTCATCTTTGGAATCCGCTAATGGCATGACCGCCGCGCCCATTGTTCGCAAAATATGCGTCCCTGCCAATGTGCCGGCTCCCTTCATCCCGTTTATGTTCTCGTATTCCAAAAGAAATTCACTGTAAGCACCCGAGACCATTCGTTTAAAATCTCCGCCCGTGATAACTTCTTTATTCCCTATCATTAATTGCACCGCCTTTATTTTTCTGTTGAATATCCGTTAACTTTGTGCCGAAAAAATTTTTATCCGTGACAAAGTCTTCGGCAAATTATTCGTTAAAAATTTTCTGTGCTATAATAAAGCTTGTAAAAATCCCGTCGATACGAATAAGAAAAGTTAACAGGATAATTGTATTGATTCGCGAAATAAATGCAATAACCTTTAACGCAAGGAGAAAACTTTATGGAAGAAAAAACACTCGACGCCGAGCGCGTCACAGAAAATACTGCGGCAGAAGAAAAACCGCAGCCGAGAAAACGCGGACGCCCCAAAAAAAATCCGGTCACAAACACGTCGCCCGAAACAAAGGATACGAAGAAATCCGAGTCGAAAAAATCCGCAAAGACTTCAGTCAAAGAAAAATCCAAGCCCGTTGTAAATGAAGTCGTCGAGGAAGTTAAAAAACCGAAAGTAAGTGAGCCGAGGGATTATAAAAACGACGGGCGCGAAAAAATTTTTGCGCTGGATATCGGTACACGCAGCGTCATAGGAATAGTGGCCGAACGAGACGACGAAGGCAAATTGGAAATAATCGCCACACACAGATTGGAACATTCGAGCCGCGCCATGTTAGACGGACAAATCCATGACGTGCCGCAGGTAGCCGAAGCAATTTTGCGCGTGAAACATTCATTGGAGGAAAAAGTCGGGGAATTGAAAAGCGCGGCAATTGCGGCGGCAGGTCGTGCACTCTACACCATGACCGCAGAGGCAACTTTAACCGTGAACGGATTGATTACCGAAGAAATTCAGAGCACATTGAATTTTAACGCAATCGAATTGGCACAGTCACAACTTATCAGCGAAAAACATATCGACGCAAAAGTATATTACTGTGTGGGATTCAGCACGATAACTTACGAGCTGGATGATATTCGGTTAAAAAGTTTGGTCGGACAACGCGGTAAAGTTGCGAAGACAAAAGTTATCGCCACATTCCTTCCGCGTCAAGTCGTCGACTCGATGCAAACCGCGCTGACTTATGCCGGCTTGACTGTTCGCGCGTTGACTTTGGAGCCGATTGCCGCGATTAATGTCCTTGTGCCACCGTCTATGCGTCATTTAAATATCGTACTGGTTGATGTCGGCGCAGGCACTTCCGACATCGCGATAACAAAGAACGGATCTGTTATTGCTTACGGGATGGTGCCGCTTGCCGGTGATGAAGTTACCGAAGCAATTTCGCAAAGATACCTGCTCGATTTCAATGTAGCCGAAGAAATAAAACGGAAGGCGGCACGCGGTGAAAGCGCAAAGTTTCACGATATATTGGGTCGTCCGTACGATTTGACAGCCGCGGAAATTTTGGAACCCGTCACGGGAAATGTTTCCACGATTGCCCAATCCATTGCCAAAGTTGTTTTTGAACTCAACGGTAACGATCCGCCGCAAGCTTTGTTATTGGTGGGCGGCGGCGCACTTTCTCCCTTCCTGAATACAATGGTAGCCGAGGCATTGAATTTGCCGCCCGAATTTGTCGCGATACGCAAGCCCGACGAAGTTCAAGGCATATACAATATCCCCGATGTTTTGCAATCGCCCGATGCCGCGACGCCTTTGGGCATATTAAAAGTTGCCTCGACAGACAGTTTTCATTTCTTTAATGTCACCGTCAACGATATCGAAGTAAGTCTCTTCCATTTCCGCGAATTGACTGTGAGCGATGCGATTTTAAGTGCAGGTCTCAACTACAAAAAATTCAACGGTAAACCCGGCTTGGGCATGATGATTTTGTTGAACGGCGAAAAAAAATCTTTCCCCGGTACGATGGGCACTTTCGCCAAAATCACAATGAACGGCGAACCCGCAACTTTGGAAACTCCTTTGCAAAATAATGCGGTCATCACGATTGAAAACGGTGAGGCCGGTGAAACTCCGCAGATAAAAATCGAAGACGTTGTCGATGTAGATCCGAACTTCCTTGTTACCGTCAACGGCAAAGATTTTACCGTAGCCCCGAAATTTTTGGTTAACGGCGAAGTAAGTCTTGCCACGCGTATTCTTCACGACAGCGACGAACTTGTAACGACAGAGCGCAGGACAATCGGCGAACTGTTACGGCTGGCAGGTTATCCGCCTACGGGCAAAAAAATTCACTACACGATAAACGGCAGTCCTTCGCATTACATTTGCAGTCCTGATATTCTATGCAACGGCGAACGCGCAGATATCAACGACATTCCCGTTGCCGGTGATGCTATCGAATACATTGCCAATGACGCGATTAAACTTTCGGAAATCATAAAGGATGAGAACAGAATATCTTCGGTAAAAGTTTATTACAACGGCAAAGAATTTTCCATACCGACGACAACGACGGTTTTGCTCAGTGTCAACGGACGTATTTCCACGGAGAACACGATTATCGAAGAGGGCGCGGCGATAGTTTACGAACGCGAAGAAAAAAATACGGTTATGGTCAGCGACGCACTTGCCGCGATAAATTTCAAACCGCCGCCACCCGCAAGCCGTATGAGTTTTGAAATTAAAGTTAACGGCAAGACGGTTGACTTTATCGCGCCGATAACCAGCGGCGACGAACTGGAAATTATTTTGAAGACGCCCGACGGTATGGAATTTAAATCGCTCGATTATCTTGAGACACCCGTACATGATAAACCGAAAATTTGACGCGGCTTGTAGCAAATGAAAATTTCTGGTAAAATATCGATGTCAAAGGAGGTCTTTTGATATGGACATTGACATCAGTAAAATAAAATTCGATGAGCGCGGACTCGTGCCCGCAATTGTTCAGGAGGAAAGCGGACAGGTTTTGATGCTTGCCTACATGAACGAAGAATCACTCAAGAAAACTATAGAAACGGGTTACACGCATTTTTACAGTCGCAGCCGTCAAAAGTTGTGGCAGAAGGGCGAAGAGAGTGGCAACGTTCAGCAAGTCAAGGCGTTGTATTACGATTGCGACGGCGATACAATTTTAGTCAAAGTACATCAGACGGGCGTGGCATGTCACACGGGAACTTATTCGTGTTTCAGCGGCAGACGTCTCGACGAAAATAAAAATCTCCCCGCAATCGTCGACCAACCTCCGGAAGATTTATCGCTTGTCCTGTATGAATTGTATTCGGTCATCAAAGATCGTCAGCGTCATCCCGTCGAAGGTTCTTATACGAATTATCTTTTCAATATGGGTCACGACAAAATTTTGAAGAAAGTCGGCGAAGAAGCAGTAGAAACGATAATCGCGTCTAAGAACGGTAACCGCGACGAAATTTTATACGAGATGGGTGACTTGTGGTATCATTGCCTTGTTTTATTGGCGTGGCACGGCATCAAACCCGAGGAACTTTTCGGCGAATTGATGAGCAGACGCAAAGGCGGAAGTTATCACAAATTCAAAGGAAAGACCGGCGAACGTCCCGCAGATTGATTCTTGAACGGTAAAAGTATTTGTAAAAAATTTTCATCTGTCGTTAACAGCGGCAGATTTTTTTTTCGGCGTGTGATATAATCGACAAAATTTTTATTCGCCGTCGTTGTCCCGTGAAAAATTTTTCGGCGGCACTGTTAAAATCGTAACCAAGAAAAATTTTGCAAAGGGGCGCGTTCATTGCAACTACTGTACAATTTGGCGGCGATACTCGTCGTAATACTAATCATACCGGTATTTATGATTCGATCTATACGTGAGCGCGGCTTTGTCGAGCGAATCAAACAAAGTTTCGGATTTTTCCCGAAGGGAGCATTAGAACCCGTAGCGAAAAAAAATTGCATATGGGTACATGCGGCGTCTGTGGGAGAAATTGTCGCGACAAGTCCGCTGATAAAAGAATTTCGCCGCGAATTTCCAAAGTCGCCGATTTTGGTGTCGGTGGTTACCACAAGCGGCTACGAAATGGCGAACAGAATCATTAAGGACGCCGACAGCATAATTTACTTCCCGTTGGATTTGCCTTTCGTATCGGCTTCGGTTTTCCGCCGTATTTTTCCGCGCGTATTCCTTAATGTCGAAACGGAATTGTGGCCGAACTTTCTAAAGGCCGCCAGGGAAAATCATGTGCCGGTCATGATGGTCAACGGGCGTATTTCCGAAAAGAGTGTCAAGCGTTATAAATACATGTTCTCCATCTTGGATGACATGATAAGCACGGTGAAACTTTTCGCAATGGCTTCGCCCGTCGACGCAGGTTTTGTCAAACAATTGGGCGCGCCCGATGAACTTGTAACCGTGACGGGTAACACGAAGTTTGATCAGACTTACACAGATGTTACCGCGGAACAACGTACGAAAATTTTATCGGATATGGGATTAACCGAGGCGAAAGAAATTTTTTTGGCTGGCAGTACTCACCGCGGCGAAGAAAAATTTGTCCTGAAGGCATTCAAGGCCATTCGCGAAAATCATCCCAATGCAAAGTTGGTCATTGCTCCCCGTGAACTGTTGCGCACGCGTGAAGTTGTTGCGTTATGCAAGGCGGCAGGTTTCAAAGTAGGTACACGCACCGAATTACAAAAACGTGCGCCGAAAAACGAAGACATCATTATTTTGGATACAATCGGCGAACTCGGGCAGGTCTACAGTATCGGCGACGTAATTTATGTCGGCGGCAGTTTGGTATCGCACGGCGGTCACAATATCCTCGAGCCTGCTGCGCACGGCAAAGCAATTATTGTCGGGCATCACATGGAAAATTTTAAAGACTTGCATTCGTTGTTCAAAGGGCGCAGCGCTTGTATCACGGTAAACGACGACGATGAACTTGCCGCGCAGGCGAAAAAACTTTTCGACGAACCCGAAGAACGTAAACGCCTTGAGCAGGAGACTATATCAATCGTCCATGAAAATCGCGGCGCGTCGAGAAAATCCGCCGTCCTCCTGCGCAAAATGTTAACCGAATACGAAGCGAAGGAAAATGCCAGGCATCTGCATACGGCGGAGAAAATCGAAAATCTGCAGACGTATTTCTTGCGGCTGATTCATGATGAGGAAGTCCACGGGATTTTTACTCACATAATGATATTTTTCCTCTATATCGGTTCGTTGATTTACAAGGGGCTTGTCAATCTCCGATTGCTCGGTTACGAATTGGGATTCTCGGGCAAAGAGCGGTTGAATTGTTTCGTAATAAGTTTGGGAAATATTACGGTGGGCGGTACCGGTAAAACTCCGACAGCTCAACGCTTGGCAAAAGAAATTCGCGATTTGGGATATCGTGTGGTGATTTTGAATAGAGGTTACCGCGCAAAATTTTCGGGCGAAGTCGGAATAGTATCCGACGGAAAAAATTTGAATATGGACGCCGCCGAGGCAGGGGATGAAGCTTACATGTTGGCGAAACATCTGCCTAATGTGCCTGTGTTAATCGGAGCGCGTCGGGCAGTCACGGGACAATATGCCATCGAAAATTTCGGCGCCGAAGTCGTAATATTGGATGACGGTTATCAACATTGGCAGGTCATTCGCGATTTGGATATCCTGCTTGTCGATGCCGTATCTGTTTTCGGTAACGGGCACTTATTGCCGCGCGGTACTCTCAGAGAATCAATGTCGCATATCAGCCGCGCAGATGTCTGCCTGATGACGAAAGTAGACCAGGCAAGCGACGGCTCCAGAGAATTGATTCGCGAAACCGTTCACAAATACAATCCCACCGCGCAAATCGTGGAAAGTATTCATCAGCCGCGGAAATTGATTCCGTTAGCGAAGTGGGCAAATGATTTAATGGAAGAAGGTATCGGAGTCGACACAATCTCGGGGCGGCGCGTCATGGCCGTTTCGGCTATCGGTAATCCTGCCTCCTTTGAACGTACGTTAAAAGATTTGGGCGCGGAAATTATTTCAAGTCTTCGCTATCCGGATCATCACGACTATACGATTATGGAAATGGAAGATATCATGAGGCAAGTCGATTCATTCGGCGCGGAAATGATTATCGTGACGGAGAAAGACGCCGTGAAAATTCCGAAGGAGTTTGCGCAGGAAAAACAAAGTGTCCCCGTGTTCGTGATAAGCGTTGAAGTTACATTTCAGGAGGGCGGAAAAGAATTCGGCGAAATGTTGCGGCGGCGATTGGAGGAAAAAGTCGGCAAACGTTAATCACTCAAACAAAAAAATCCTCGGCGATTGTCGGGGAAATTTTTTTGCCGTTGAGTATGAAAACTTTATGGAGTGTGTTATAATCGACAAAATTTTTTTACCGATGACAAGGAGAATTAAAGATGAAAATTATTTTGACGGGCGATAGGCCTACGGGAAAACTTCATTTGGGACATTATGTCGGCAGTCTGCGCGAACGTGTCAATTTGCAGAACTCCGGCGAATTCGACGAAATTTATATCATGATTGCAGATGCGCAGGCCTTGACGGATCACGCAGGTACACCGGCAAAAGTTCACGAGAATATTTTAAATGTCGCGTTGGATTATTTGGCGGTAGGTCTCGACCCGAATAAATCGACAATCTTCATTCAATCGCAGATACCGCAACTTTTCGAGCTGACCGCTTACTACATGAATATCGTTACGGTTTCGCGCCTCGAACGCAATCCGACCGTTAAAGCCGAAATTGCGCAGAAAAATTTCGAGACAAGTATCCCTGCAGGTTTTATGTGTTACCCTGTCAGCCAAGCGGCCGATATCACTGCCTTTGATGCCAATATCGTACCCGTCGGCGAAGATCAAGCCCCGATGTTGGAACAGACGCGCGAAATTGTTCGTAAGATGCATGAGCTTTACGGAGAAAATATTTTGGTTGAACCCGAAATCTTTTTGCCGAAAAGTCAAGTCTGCCGCAGATTGCCGGGCATTGACGGTAAGGCGAAGATGAGTAAGACTTTGGGTAATTGTATTTACCTGAGCGACGACAGCGCAACCGTTGCCGCGAAAATCAAAGACATGTACACCGACCCGACACATATTAAAGTTTCAGACCCCGGACATATCGAGGGCAATGTAGTCTTCACTTATCTTGATGCCTTCGCAAAAGATACGGATAAAGTTGCCGAGCTCAAAGAACATTATCAGCGCGGCGGTTTGGGTGATGTTGCCGTCAAAAAATATCTGCGCGAAGTCCTCGAGGAAACTATGGAACCTATTCGCCGTCGTCATGCCGAATATGAGGCGCGTCCCGATGAAGTCATGGATATTCTCAAAGAGGGTACGAAGAAGGCACGCGCAAAGGCGTCGACCGTTTTGAATCGTGTCAAACGCGCAATGAAGATTGATTATTTCAACGTGTAAGGAGGCGCGTCGCTTGAGAAAATTTTTAAGTCTGTTTGTAATTTTAACGTTAATGTTGTCTTTGACGGCATGCGCGGCGGCTGCCGATAAATCAAAAGTAAAATTCGATAAACGTCGCTTAAAAAAAATTGAACTGACAATGTCACCGCAACACGGATCGCCGATGATAGTCCTGCGCGAAAATTTTAATGACGTCCCTATTTTCGGCGAACCCGTTGCCACGCAAGACCAAATGATTAATTTCATCAACAAACGCAATCCGAATCCGAAATTAAATTGCAGTGTCGAAAACATTGTGCATCTGTATTATCTCGAGGCAGGACGCGAAGGTATTCGCCCCGATATTGCGCTTTGTCAGGCGATAAAGGAAACGGGTACATGGGCGTACGGCGGCGATGTTGTCCCAGAACAAAATAATTACTGCGGTTTGGGTACAACCGGCGGCGGCGTCAAAGGTGCTTACTTTAACACTCCGCAAATGGGCGCGCGTGCTCACGTTCAACATCTGTTGTCGTATGCCTCGAAACGTCTGCCCAGCGTTGAGATTGTAGATCCTCGTTACGATTTGATAAAAAAGTTCAAGCCGCAAATTTTCGGTAAGCTGACGAATTGGACGGATTTGAATGGAGTTTGGGCGGTACCCGGTAATCATTACGGCGAGGATATTTTACAACTGTGGATGCAGGCGCAGATGCCCGACGCAAGTGATGCGTCATTAGATGCCGCCGATTTGAAAGTCTTGATGGAAGATGATAAGGCTTCGGCTTACGTCTATCGCGGCATTGTGAATTACGAGCGCGGAGATTTTTACGGCGCGTATGATGATTTTAAATCCGCACTTGATGTCGAGCCCGAATTGAAAGGGGCACTTTTCAATTTGGCAATGACACAGGATAAACTTGATAAACCGAAAGACGCGATAAAAACTTACGATAAACTTCTTGATATAGACGAAAAATTTGTGGACGCGTGGCACAATCGGGCGCGGCTCAAATTGCAGAAAAAAGATTACAAGGGCGCGATTAAAGATTACGAACGCGAATTGAAGATAGAGACAATCAGCCCCGACGCCTACAACGATATCGCGGTTGCTTACTTCCGCCAAAAGAAATACGAAGAGGCTTGGAAATATATTCAACTTGCGATGAGTCAGACGACAACCAATGCGATTGTCAAAGACAACTACGAAAAATTTTCCAAACACGTCACGATAAAGAAAGACAAACGTAAGAGATAATTTTTGCGACAAGCTATTGCAATTTAAAAAGCTATCTGTTAGAATGACATAGTTTTCGGGATGTAGCACAGTTTGGTAGCGCGCATCGTTCGGGACGATGAGGTCGCAGGTTCAAGTCCTGTCATCCCGACCAATACTGTAGATAACAAGGCGGAGGTTTAAAAGACTTCCGCCTTTTATGTGTTAGGAGAGCATGATGAAAAAAGTTTTAGTCGCGCTGATAATATTGTTAACGGTTGCGGCTTATGCCGTGGGAAATTATTTTGTGGACTACGCATTGAAACGAGGAGCGGATTTATCGCCGCCCGAAGCCTGTATGAAAATAGCAGATCCGTCATTGAAAGAGCCGCCCGCGCCGAATTTCCCGAGCGAAGATTTGACGTTAACGAGTTTCGACGGAATCACATTGCACGCCGAAAAATTTACGCCTGCGGAAAAATCCGGATGTTGGGCGATTTTGGTTCACGGCTACGGACGCGACGGGCGTTTTGCTTACGATTACGCCGAAGAATATTTGAAACGCGGCTGGAATGTTTTGATACCGGATTTGCGTGCGCAGGGCAGGAGTGACGGCGAATATATAACGATGGGAAAATTTGAAAGCCGAGACGTCTACGATTGGGCGCAAAAAATTTCGAGCGAATACCCCGACGCGAAAATTATCTTGCACGGCGTTTCAATGGGCGGCGCGACTGTTATAATGGCAGGAGCTTTGAATCCCGATAATTTGGTCGCCGTGATTGAGGATTGCGGTTTCACAAGTGCGTATGAAATGTTCACGGCTCAAATCGAAAAAATTTTCGGTCTGCCCGAATTTCCGATTATGCCCTGCGCAGATTTTGTATGCGGAATGAAGACGGGTACTAAAATTTCCGAAGCCGCTCCGATTGAATTTGTCGACAAAATAAAAGTGCCGGTACTGTTCATTCACGGCGACGCAGATACTTTGATTCCGATTGAGATGATGGAAAGATTATCGGAGGCATGTACAGCACCGAAAGAAATTTTTGTAGTGAACGGCGCAGGACATGCAGACTCCAAAGTAAAAAATCCCACTGCGTATTTTGAAAAAATATTTACATTCCTCACGGAGGTTATGCAATGAAAATTTTTGTCGGGCTGGGCAATCCAACTGCCGAATATGCCGCAACAAAACACAATGTCGGTTTCATGCTTGCCGATAAATTTGCCGCCGAATCGGGCGCAAACGATTGGCGCGAAAAATTTAACGCACTTGTCGCAGAAACATTTTTGGATGGCGAAAAACTTTTGATAGTCAAGCCGCAGACGTTTATGAATTTGAGCGGCGAGGCAGTCGGGGCAATTATGAATTTCTACAAGATTGACGCGCAAAATTTGGTAGTGGCACACGATGATATGGATTTATCCGTAGGGACAATCAGACTGCGCCCAAAAGGCTCGGGCGGTGGTCATCACGGTATCGAATCGATTATCCAACATTTGGGCGGTGCGCAGAATTTTCCGCGCGTACGAATCGGAATCGGGCGACCTCCTGCGAATTGGACGGTTAACAGTCACGTTCTCAGCCCCTTCACACCCGAAGATTCGGAAAAAATTTCCGCCGCTGTTAACGAACTTGTCCCCGCCGTATTCTGCATTTTCCGCGAGGGAATCGATTGCGCAATGAATAAATTTAACCCGAAGAAACAGAAGAAAAAAAGTATAGCGATTGATTCCGATGATACAGTTGCCGCTGCCGAAAGTTGACGGCGAAAAATCCGAAGGGAGAAATTTACAATGGTAAAGAGAATTTATGTCGAGAAACGCGCCGGCTTCGACGTACCGGCAAGACAACTGCTTGATGATTTTCGTGAAACTTTGGATGTGAAATTATCCGGCGTGCGGTTCTTCGTGCGCTATGATGTCGAAGGTTTGAGCGAAGAAGATTTTGCCAAGGTGCGCGATTTGGTTTTCCGTGAACCCAATGTAGATAATTTTTACTGCGAACTGCCCGAAGACGTCGACACGGAAAAAACTTTCGCCGTGGAATATTTGCCGGGACAATTCGACCAAAGAGCGGATTCCGCCGCGCAATGTATTCAGCTTGTCACGGGAAAAGATTTGCCGATAATTCATTCGGCACGTGTAATTTCTTTAATCGGAGATATAACCGCCGAGGATTTCGCCAAGGTCAAAACTTATTCAATCAACGCAATAGAGTCACGCGAAGCGAAATTTGATTTGCCAGATACTTTGACGGTGAAGGCCGAAACTCCGCCCGACGTGGAAATTTTGAACGACTTCAATCAATCGGATGATGACGCGCTGAAAAAATTTTTAGCCGAACGCGGATTAGCTATGAATTTGGATGATTTAAAGTTCTGTCAAAAATATTTCCGCGATGAAGAAAAACGTCCGCCGACTTTAACCGAATTGAAAGTTATCGATACGTATTGGAGCGATCACTGCCGCCATACGACTTTCACGACGACGATTGACAGTGTAAATTTCGACACCGATGCCAAAGTAATTCGCCGCGCCTTTCTGGATTATTTGGAAGAGCGTAAACGAATCAACGACAATAAAAATATTTCGCTCATGGATTTGGGTACAATCGGCGCGAAAATCGTCCGCCCGAAAAATTTGGATGAATCCGAGGAAATAAACGCGTGCAGTATCAAAGTCAAGGCGACGATTGACGGACACGAAGAAAATTGGTTGGTAATGTTCAAAAACGAAACGCATAATCATCCGACGGAAATTGAACCGTTCGGCGGTGCGGCAACGTGTTTGGGCGGCGCGATAAGAGATCCTTTGAGCGGACGCAGCTATGTTTATCAGGCAATGAGAGTGACGGGCGCGGCAGACCCCAGAAAAACATTTGCGGAAACTTTGCCGGGTAAATTGCCGCAGAAAAAAATAACACGCGGTGCGGCTCAAGGTTACAGTTCCTACGGCAATCAAATCGGTTTGGCGACGGGACAAGTACACGAAATTTATCACGAAGGTTATTTGGCGAAACGAATGGAAATCGGCGCGGTGATTGCGGCGGCACCGAGTGATAATGTGGTAAGAATTCGCCCGAGCGCAGGCGATAAAGTAGTCTTATTGGGCGGCAGAACGGGACGCGACGGAATCGGAGGCGCAACGGGTTCGAGTAAAGTACATACTGCCGAATCATTGACCAAGAGCGGCGCGGAAGTCCAAAAGGGTAACGCCCCAACCGAAAGAAAAATTCAAAGACTTTTCCGCAATCCCGAGGCCGCCCGTTTAATCAAACGTTGTAATGATTTCGG
This sequence comes from Selenomonadaceae bacterium, assembly GCA_024698045.1. GTDB lineage: Bacteria > Bacillota > Negativicutes > Selenomonadales > Selenomonadaceae > Quinella. The sequence goes on along the minus strand of JAILRS010000036.1, from coordinate 6,716 downwards.
AGCCGGCGGCGTAGCTGTTGCCGTGGGCGAATTGGCGGAAGGTCTGCAGATTAATCTTGATGCCGTGCGTAAAAAATATGACGGACTCGACGGAACGGAATTGGCAATCAGTGAATCGCAGGAGCGTATGGCGGTTGTCCTCGATGCTAATGACGTTGATAAATTCATCGCGCTTGCCGACGCCGAAAATTTGGAAGCGTATGTAGTAGCCGAAGTCACGGCGGATAATCGTATGATTATGAATTGGCGCGGCAAAGAGATTGTCAATATCGGCAGAAAATTTTTCGATACGAACGGCGTTGAACGTCACATCAAAGCGTACGTCAAAGCACCCGAAAAAATTTCCGATAAAATTCCTGTGCCCGATAAAAATTCGTGGCTTGAAAATCTGCGCAAGCTCAATGTCTGCAATCAAAAGGGACTTGTAGAGCGATTTGACTCAACAATCGGAGCGGCGTCGGTCTTGATGCCCTTCGGCGGAAAAAATCAGCTGACACCTGCCGAAGGTATGGTCGCCAAAATTCCGACGAACGGAGAAACTTCGACGGCATCCGCTATGGCTTTCGGTTTCGATCCCGAAATTTCCGAGCGCAGTCCGTATCACGGAGCGATTGACGCGGTAACAAGTTCGTTGGCAAAATTGACCGCTATAGGCGCAGATTCTTCCGATGCCTACTTGACTTTTCAAGAATACTTTGAGCGGTTAAACGATGTACCCGAAAAATGGGGCAAACCTTTGGCGGCATTGTTAGGGGCATTTACTGCGCAGAAAAATTTCGGCGTGGCGGCAATCGGCGGAAAAGATTCCATGAGCGGCACTTTCGAGAATTTGAACGTACCGCCGACACTCGTAAGTTTTGCGGTCGCCATGACCAACGCCGATAAAGTTATATCGCCCGAATTTAAATCGCCGGGGCATAAAGTTTATCTGATTGAGTGTCCGCGCGACGGCGAAGATGTACCCGACTTTGATACCCTGAAGAAAAATTTTGCCGCGGTACACGCCTTGATTAACGACGGTAAAATAATTTCGGCAATGAGTTTGCAGACGGGCGGCATTGGTGAAACAATATCCAAAATGGCAATCGGTAACGATATCGGATTTGTATTCGCCGATAAAGTAAACATGTTCGGGAAAAATTACGGCAGTCTGATTGTCGAGGCGATAAGCGAAATTGACTTTAAACTTTTGGGCGAAACGATTGCCGAACCCGTGATTAAATTCGCCGAGGAAGTTATTCCGCTTGACGAGATTAAAAACGCGTTGACTACTCCCCTTGAAAAAATTTTCCCGACAACCGTCAAAGAAAAATCCGAGCAGAAAATATCAACGGAAATGTATGATGAGCCGAACAAATTGACAGCCTCTGTGAAAATCGCGCGCCCGAGAATTTTTATCCCTGTATTCCCCGGCACGAATTGCGAATACGATAGTGCAAAAGTTTGGAGTAAAGCGGGCGGCATTCCCGATGTGTTTGTCGTACGCAATCTCACACCGCAAGCAGTCGAGGAAAGTATTTCTGTCATGACCGAAAAAATTCGTGCGGCGCAGATAATCATGTTACCGGGCGGCTTCAGTGGCGGTGATGAGCCCGACGGCTCCGGGAAATTTATCGCGGCTACTTTCCGCAATCCGCGCTTGGCGGAAGAAGTCATGAAACTTTTGCGCGAACGCGACGGCTTGATTTTGGGTATCTGCAATGGTTTCCAAGCACTGATAAAATTGGGTCTGCTACCCTACGGCGAAATTCGCGAACTCGAAGAAGATTCCCCGACATTGACTCACAATTCGTTGGGCAGACACGTCAGCCAATATGTCAGCACACGCGTAACCAGTAATTTGTCGCCGTGGTTGGCAAAAAATTCCGTGGGCGATATCCATTCGATTGCCGTATCGCATGGTGAAGGTCGTTTTGTCGCGTCTGCCGATTGGCTGAAAAAATTAGCCGCCTCGGGACAAATCGCGACTCAATACGTAGATTTGAACGGCGAACCCACAAATGATTTGCCGTTTAATCCCAACGGTTCCGCCTACGCAATCGAGGGCATAACAAGTGCCGACGGAAAAATTTTCGGCAAGATGGGTCATTCCGAAAGAATCGGCACAAACGTTGCCAAAAATATCGTCGGCGAAAAAAATCAACATCTCTTCGAAGCAGGTGTGGAATATTTCGCATGATAAATATTGCGCACGTTGACCGATAAAATTTCTGTGACACCCTTTGACAATTTCTGTCGAGGGTGTTTTCTGTTGACGCTCAATATTAAAACGGCTAAACTTATCCAAAATAAATACCGGGAGGAAAAACATAATGCAAGTGACAAAAACAGCTTTGGAAGGCGTATTGATTTTGGAGCCGAAAGTATTCGGAGATGCCCGCGGTTGGTTTATGGAAACATGGTCGGCGAAAAAATTCGAGGCGGCAGGTTTAAAATACAATTTCCTGCAAGACAATCAATCGTATTCGGCGCAGAAGGGAACATTGCGCGGCTTACACTATCAGACGGCACCGAATGCACAGGCAAAATTAGTTCGTTGCACACGCGGCAAATTGCTTGATGTGGCTGTCGATATCCGCCAAGGTTCCGAAACTTTTGCGAAATGGGTAGCCGTCGAATTGACTGCCGAAAACAAAAAGCAGTTGATGATTCCGCGCGGTTTTGCTCACGGCTTCATTACCTTGACTGATGATGTCGAAATTCAATATAAGGCGGATAATTTTTACGCGCCCGATTGCGACGGAAATATCAGATGGGACGACCCCGAAATAAAAGTAGATTGGCCATTCGCTCCGACGATTTTAGCCGATAAAGATGCGAAGGCTCCGACTTTGCGCGAACGGCTCGAACGCGGCGAACTTAAATTTTAATCATGGCACTGACGAAAGAACAGCAAGCAGCGGTAAACAGTCGCGACGAAAATTTATTGATAGCGGCGGCGGCAGGTTCCGGAAAGACACATGTCCTAGTCGAGCGAATAATAAATTTGATTGAGGAACGTGCTTGCGAAGTCGACAAGTTGCTAATCATGACGTTCACAAACGCGGCGGCGCAGGAGATGCGCGAAAGGATTCAAGCGGCGTTGACGAAACGACTTGAAACGGAATTGGATAGCGATAACCAGATTTATTTGGAACGGCAAATTATTTTGTTGAGCAATGCGCAAATATCAACATTCCATTCGTTTTGTCAAAGTGTTTTGCACAGAAATTTTTCGCGAATAGATTTGGATCCTAAATTCCGTACGGGCGACACTAATGAAATCGAAGTACTCAAACATGAAGTCATCGAAGAATTATTCGAGGATAACTATGCCACCGGTAACGACGACTTCAAAAATTTTACGGATGAATTCGGCGGCAGTGTCAAAGGCGATGAACCGATTCACGAAATGATTTTGAAGTTACATGCGTTCGCAATGAGTATGCCCTACCCCGACAAATGGCTTGATACGATTGCCGAGCCGTATGATTTGCCAGAGGATGCGAAACTTCCCGACACAAAATGGTTTTCGTCCGTGTGGGATTTTGTTTCGAGAACACTCGATAAAATTTTCGTCGACGCCGAACAAGCAATAGCGATAGCCGAACAAATTAACGTAGCCGTCAAAGTAATTCTGCCCGAAGTCAATCAGATAAACGAATTAAAATCCGTGCGCGATAATTGGGATAAATTGGCGGAAAAATTATCGACGATAACTTTCGGCAGTATGTCGGGCGGAAGAGTTGCCGAAGCTAAAAAAATTGCCCGTGCAAGGCTTATAGCTCTGCGCAACAGTTACAAAAGTAAAATCTTGAATCTGCGCGAAAAGTTTTTGATTGCGCCTGCGGATAAAATGATATCGGATTTGCGCGAACTGTATAAACCGATGTGCGAACTGATTCGGATAACCAAAGAGTTTGAGTATAAATTTGCCGAAGCCAAACGAGATAGAGGCATTATCGATTTCAACGACATGGAACATCTCGCGCTGAATATTTTCGACGATGCGCCCGAAGTAGCCGCCGCTTACCGTGACAAATTTAAATTTATCATGGTGGATGAATATCAAGATACAAACGGCGTGCAGGAGACAATCGTAAAAAAAATCGCCCGTGAAGATAATCTTTTCTTCGTTGGCGACGTCAAGCAGTCTATTTACAGATTCCGTCTGGTTGATTCGGAAAATTTCAAGGATAAAATGTACAGCGACGATTATCGTTGCATAAACCTGTCGAAAAATTTCAGGAGCCGCGAAAAAATTATTAACGTGGTCAACGAAATTTTTAAACGGTTAATGAATCGACAGGCGACGGAAATCGATTACGATGAGGGTGCGGAACTTCGTTACGGAGCCGATTACGATACGGGCGAAAAATATTTCGACGAACGCCCGGAATTGTGTTGCATAGTGAGAAGCAAACAGAATGCCGACAACGTTAATGATGATGATGACGACAACGGCGGCGATATCCGAATCGAAATGAAATTTATCGCGCAAAAAATTCATGACATAATCGAATCGCACAAACTTATTCGCGAAGGTGACGGTTACCGCGAAGTGAAATATAGAGATATCGTCATCCTACACCGTTCGCCGAAATCAAAGGCGTTTGAAATTTTGGACGCGCTGAAAAGATACGGCATCCCCGCGTATGTTCCGGACGAAGAAAAATATTTTCAGGCGACGGAAATACAAGTAATAATCAGCCTATTGAATTTGCTGGACAACGCTCGACAAGATATACCGCTTGCGGCAGTGATGTTGAGCCCGATAGGCGGATTTTCTGCGGAAGAATTATCGGAAATAAGATTGGCGTCACCCCAAACCGATTTTTATACGGCAGTGGAGAACGGCGGCGACAAGTGCAAAGATTTTCTGTCTAAACTGAATAAATGGCGCGACGATGCAAGGCAGTTAAGCGTATCGGAATTGTTGAGCAATCTTTATCGCGAAACGGGTTATTACGATTCTGTAGGCAAAGAAAATCGCGGCGACGGTAAGCAAGCAAATTTGAGAATACTGGTAGATCGTGCGGTAGACTTTCAAGCGACGAATGCTCACGGTCTGTCAAGGTTTCTGGATTTCGTAAAAAAAATCCGCGCAATCGGTAACGATATGTCAACGGCGGCGATATCGGGCGAAAATGACAACGTAGTTAGAGTCGTAACGATTCACAAGAGTAAGGGACTTGAATACCCGATAGTATTCGTCGCAGGTTTGGGCAAACGATTTAACGCAGATGATTACACCAAAGGGAAAATATTTCTGCACAAAGATTTGGGAGTAGGTGCGCACCGAATGCCCAAGGGTACAGCGTTAAAAGTAAAGACGTTGGCAACACAGGCATTGGCGAAAAAAATCGCAGAAGAAAATTTAGCGGAAGAATTGCGGATACTCTATGTGGCATTGACGCGCGCTAAAGAAAAATTATTTATGGTTGGCGTGGTCAGCGAAAAATATCTGAACGAAATATCGCAAGTTGATGTCCCGGAAAATTACGATATACTTTCCGCCGGTAAATACATGGATTGGATAATGCCGATAAAAGATACCCTTGCGCCGTTCATGGACTACACCGAAATGTCAGAGGTGGATATTCCGATAAAGGCAATCGAGTTGCTTGAAACGAAGAAAGAACAATCGCCAGAACCGATAAAAATTTTGGACGCTGCGCAGATAATAAATGTTCCTGCGAAAGTAACGGTAACCGAATTAAAACGGCGCGCGGCGGAAGATGAAGAATTACCGCAACTGAGCGATTATGTCGTCAAAAAATCCGTCGATAAATATGTTTACAGACGTCCCGATTTTATACAGGCGAAAGAAATATCGGGTACGGAATTCGGTACTCTGATGCATCGAGTCATGGAGAGAATAGATTTATCGGGCGATTTGTCGGAGCGCGGAATATTGGCGCAGGTTGAAGAATTGGCGCGGCGGAAAATAATTTTGCAAGAACATGTAAGATTGATACGGGTGAAAGTTATAGCGGAATTTTTCGCAAGCGATATCGGTAAGCGACTACTGAACGCGCAAGAAATTTACAGAGAATTGCCGTTCAACAGATTTATAAATGCGCAGAAATTTTTCAATGTCGAGGAGAAAATATTCATACAGGGTATAATCGATTTGCTGTTCAAGGACGCGGCAGGGCGTTGGGTATTGTTGGATTACAAGACGGACAGAAATACAAAGAACATTGCGGAAAGATATCGCGTGCAAATTAATCTTTACAGTCAAGCAGTCGAGGCTATTTTGGGAATTAAAGTTGCCGAAAAATTTTTGTATCTGTTGCATAACGGGCAGACGGTAAAATATTAATGAGGTGGCTACACTTTCAGTCGTTACCGAAAGTGTTCAAAGTCAACTTGGTTGCGATTGGTTTGTCGCTGAACATGGCGACAGTTTCTAATTTAAATTAGGAAAAAATTTTTTATTGGCTGTGAATACTTTTCTTTGCGTGTCCAAAGAAAAGTAACAAAAGAAAGGACACCTCGCGGGGGCGTTAGTAATCGTAGCCGAAGTGAGCAGATAACACATGTCTGATGTGCCGCATACAAAACATCCATGTTTTGAGCGTGCGGCGGCCGCCCATCCATGGGCGGCTCACTATCATTAATATTGCGCTTCTCGTCAAGGTTGTAACTTTGTTACTTTAAACGCGGTCATTAATTCTGATTATTGAAATCTTTGGCGCGAAAACTGTTCCGCCACTTTCAAAGTGGCTCACGTT
>JAILRS010000003.1 GCA_024698045.1 Selenomonadaceae bacterium | reverse complement strand
AAAACTTTTAAAGTCGAAGGCATGATGTGTAAACACTGTCAAAAACATGTTCATGATGCGCTTGCAGGTATGGACGGCGTTACGGCAGTCGAAGTAAGTTTGGAAGATAATACGGCGACGGTTACCATGACCAAAGAAATTTCTGTCGACGATTTCGCTAAAGTTATTGAAGATGCAGGTTATCAACTGGTAAAATAAATTGACGTCGACGAGCGCGGCAAAGTTATCGCGGCAGAAAATTATCAAGGGATGTTGAATATTTATGGAATTGTTTTTGTTGAAAGTTCAAGGGGTGATAACGGCATGGGCAAATTGATTGTTATCGAAGGCTCCGAAGGTTCGGGCAAAGCGACACAGACGCGGAAACTTTACGAACGTTTGAGAGATCTTGAAGGAAATGTCAGGCGCATAAATTCCCCCAATTATGATTCTGATTCATCTGCGCTGATAAAAATGTATTTGCGCGGAGATTTCGGCGGAGATGCGGAGGCTGTCAACCCCTACGCCGCGGCGACTTTTTATGCCGTAGACAGGTTTGCTGATTATACCAAGTGGCGCAAATTTTACGAGAGCGGCGGTATTGTTTTGAGTGACAGATATGTCGGTTCAAATATGGCATATCAAGCGGTGAAGTGTAAGGACGAAAACGAACGCGAAGAATTTTTTTCATGGCTCGAGGATTTGGAATATAATCGATTTGAATTGCCGCGCCCCGATATGACAATTTTTTTGGATATGCCGCCGGAAATTTGTGCGTTACTCCGTAAACAACGAGGACGCGAAGATATTCACGAAGACGATGCAGAATATATGATTAAAACTTACAATGTCTACAAAGAAATTTCCGCGCGATTCGGGTGGAAGGTCGTCAACTGCGCAGATAAAAATTTCGCGTTGAGCAGTACAGATATTCACGAGAGCATTTTGGCATTGGTCGAAGAATTATTAATCACGCAGACCGAAGAAGATGATAATGATACCGCCGAAACTTTGCGCGGTTAAAAAATTGTGGTGTAAATTATGGGAAAATTAATTGTTATCGAAGGTTCCGACGGCTCGGGTAAAGCGACGCAGACTAAAAAATTATACGATCGTCTTATTTCGCTGAAAGTAAATGTTAAACGTGTAAGCTTCCCGAATTACGAATCGGAATCATCGGCTTTGATAAAGATGTATTTGCGCGGAGAATTCGGCGGAGATGCCGAGGCCGTCAACCCTTATGCCGCGGCAACTTTCTACGCCGTGGACAGATTTGCCGCCTTCAGAGAGTGGCAAGATTTTTACGAAGATGGCGGTCTTATTCTAAGCGATAGATATGTCGGCTCAAACATGGCATATCAAGCGGTAAAGTGTACAGATGAAAATCAGCGCGAAAAATTTTTCAAGTGGCTCGAGGATTTGGAGTACGGACGATTTAAATTGCCGCGTCCCGATATGACAATCTTTTTGGATATGCCGCCCGAAATTTCCGCCTTGCTCCGTAAACAGCGCGGCCGCGAAGATATTCACGAATCGGATGCCGAATACATGATTAAAACTTACAACGCCTACAAGGAAATTGCCGCGCAATTCGGGTGGAAAATAGTCACCTGCGCAGATAAAAATTTCGCGCTGAGCAGTACCGATATCCACGAAAAAATTATGGCGTTGGTCGAAGAATTATTGTTATCATAAAAATATTTATCGGCTCCCGAACAAATTAAGGGGGAAATTTTTTGCTGAAAGAAGTACTGATAGTCGAAGGGAAATCGGATGTGACCGCCGTCAATCGTGCAGTAGAAGCCGACTGCATAACGACGAGCGGCTTTAATTTTACGCGGCAGACATTGAAAAATATTTCTGCGGCATACAATCGGCGCGGCATAATAATTTTGACGGATCCGGATACCGCAGGCGAAAACATCAGAAAATTTTTATCGGAACGATTCCCGAAGGCAAAACATGCCTATATTCCGCGCGATGAGGCAACCGCCAATGATGATGTTGGAGTTGAACAGGCATCACCCGAATCAATTCGCAGAGCATTGAGCAAAGTCCGCACGATGGAAATAAATCCGCGCGAAGAATTTACGACGGCGGAAATGGTTTCGCTGAAACTTTCGGGCAATCCCGATAGCGCACGTCTTCGCGATAAAGTCGGGGCAATTTTGGGTATCGGTTACGGTAATGTCAAAACTTTCGTGCGGCGATTGAATAATTACGGCGTCACGCGTGAAGAATTTTGGGAGGCGTTAAATAATGTTACACCCTCTGATAGCTGATATTTCGGCGACGCGTCATATCCTGAAGAAATTCAAACTTCGTGCGGTAAAAGGTTTGGGGCAAAATTTTTTGATAGATGCCGAAGTCGTTCGGGATATAGTCGACGCAGCGGAAATAGTTTCTGGCGACGAAGTTTTGGAAATAGGTCCGGGCATAGGTACGTTGACGCAGGGATTATTGGAAGCCGGAGCACATGTCACGGCGGTCGAATTGGATAAGAAATTGCCGGCGGTATTGAGCGAAACACTTGAGGGCTACGAAAATTTTCGGCTGATTGAAGGCGATATTTTAAAGGTAGATATCGGGGAATTGATGCCGCGCCCGTTCAAAGTCGTCGCAAATCTCCCGTACTACATCACGACGCAAATTTTGTTGACGCTACTCGAAAAGAAATTGCCCGTGACAAAAGTAGTGACGATGGTACAGAAAGAAGTAGCGGAACGAATGACGGCGGTACCGGGCTCAAAAATCTACGGGGCATTATCTGTAGCGGTACAATTTCGTTCGGAGCCGAAAATTTCATTTGAAGTATCGCCGAAAAGTTTTCTGCCGCCACCCGAAGTAACAAGCGCGGTTGTTGTCTGCGATGTACGTAAACCACCCTTTGAAGTTGTCGACGAAGATTTTTACATCAAAGTTGTACGGGCGTCATTTGCTCAGCGACGAAAGACTTTGATAAACTCTTTGACGGGCGCAGGCTTCCCGAAGGAGAAAATCATAACGGCATTGGAAACAAGCGGCATAGAGGGCACACGACGCGCGGAGACGCTTAGTCTTGAGGAGTTCGCAAGATTATCCGCGGCTCTCAAAAAATAACTCACAGAGCCGCCTGCGAAATTTATCGGCTTGTCGATTTTATTTTCACGATAAAATTTTTGACTATGTAAAATTTGACTTAATCATCTTTAACAGGAGATAACAAGTGAGGAAAAACAAATCGCAAAATAACGCGAAATTTTAAACAGAGTTAACATGTCATAACTTTTGGTTACGATATACCCGTGCAGACAATGTGCAGACAATGTGCAGACAAAATTAATTTAAAGTCTTATATTTACAAGAGTGAAGAGGTTAATTAATTTTTGACTATGAAAAATTTGGTGATAATAGGTACGGGCGGATTTGCTCGGGAAATTTATTGGCACGCGCATAAAGCTCAAGGCTTCGGCGTCGATTGGCAGATTAAAGGTTTTATTGACGGTGATGTAAAACTTGCGGCGGCAGAATATGAATTGTTACCGGCGAAAGTTTTGGGCGATGTCGACGATTATAAAATCTGCGCAGATGATGTCTTTACCTGTGCAATCGGTTCGCCTAAGGTTCGGCGTCGATTATCGGAAAAAATTTTGTCGCGCGGCGGAACTTTTATAAATATAATCAGTACGCTTGCTTACATTATGCCGACGGTTGAATTTGGTACGGGCGTGATAATCGCTCCGCATACCGATATCGGCGACAGAGCGGTAATCGGAAATTTTGTTGCGACGAACGCGATGACAATTATCGGGCACGACGCGCATATCGGCGATTATTCTTGTATCATGCCGCATGTGGCAGTATCGGGTAAGTGTCAAATCGGCGCGGAAGTTTTTATCGGGAGCGGCGCAGTAATTTTGCCGAAGGCTAAAGTAGGGGACGGCGCGACGGTTGGCGCGGGATCTGTTGTATTGAAAAGAGTTAAAGCCGGCGTGACTGTCTTCGGCAATCCGTCGGTAGAAATTTAGGAGGGAAATTTTTATGTCGAAAGAAGAATTTATAACAAAGCTTACCGAATTAATGGATACTGACGCGACACTTGACATGGCAACGAAATTGGCGGACGTGGAAGATTGGGATTCACTCAGCATGGTATCATTCTTTTCGTTCTGCAATGCCGCGTTGAAAAAACAAATTGCGGCGGATAAAATAAAATCTGCGCAGACCGTGGAAGATTTATTCAAACTGGTAAACGATTGAAATGACCAAACAATATCGCGACGGATTATTCAGAAGTTACTTCAGCGATAAAAAACGTCTTTTGAGTTTGTGTAACTTGTTGACGGGCGAAGACGCTACGGATACCGAAGAGCTTACGATTAACACGCTTGACGGAATTTTTTTCGACGGCTTGAAGAATGATATTTCTTGTATATTCCGCAATCGTTTCCTTGTTATAATCGAACACCAAAGCACAATTAACGAAAATATGCCGTTGAGAATTTTATTTTACGCGTCGGAACTTTTACGCCAATATGCAGACAAACATAGGAATAAAATTTATCGCGAACAACTTTTGCATTTACCCGAGCCGAAATTTTTTGTATTCTATAACGGAAGGAAGAAGGAAGCGGCGCGGCGTCAAATGCGTTTATCGGATGCATTCGGCAAATCTGCATGTCTTGAGGCTGTTGTGGAATTGTATAACCTCAACGAAGGTATGAACGATGATTTTATTTCGGCTGACGAATACTTGAATGACTACTGTACTTTCGTTAATATGACTGAAAAATATTTTGCGCAGGGTATGGATAAAGAACACGCGATAGCGGCGGCGTTTGCGTACTGTATATCTCACGGCGTAATGAAAGAATACCTTTCGGATCACAGAAAGGAGTTGGCAAGTATGTTGGCAATGGAATATGATGCCGAGGCGGCAAAACAAGCTTGGATTGAACAGGGTATCGAACAAGGAAAACTTTTCATGATAAAAAACATGTTGGAAATGAAAATGCCGCTGAAGGATATCGCGCGTGTTGCAGGATTAACCGAAGAAGAAGTCTTAAAGTTACTGAAGACCGAACAAAGTTAACGTACATGTTTCAAATAATAATCTCGGAGTGGAGAGAGAAAATTTTCTATGAGTGTTACTTTTGATTTTACCGGAAAAAATTTTGTGGTAATTGGAGCGACATCGGGCATAGGTAAGCAGACGGCACTTGAGTTGTCATACAGCGGAGCAAATGTATTGGCAATCGGCAGGAATTTGGAGCGGTTGCAATCTCTGCGCGAAAGTTCGCCGACGACGTTAATGAAAAATCCTCCGCTGATTTTTACCGAACAACTTGATGTAACGAAAGCGACGGCGGAAGATTGGGCGCAAGTACTGGGGAATTTCACAAGCACGGTCGGCAAAATCAACGGCGGAGTATATACGGCAGGTATCTGGGGACTCACACCGCTGAATTCTTTCGACAGTACTCTTGCCAAAAATATTTTCGATACAAGTTTTTGGGGCGCGGTCAATTTCGTACAGACGGCGACGCGCAAAAAATTTTCTGATGGCGGAAGTTCGTTCGTGTTGATGAGTTCCATAGCGGGCGATTACAGCGGCAAATCGATATTCGCGTATTCGGCGGCAAAGGCGGCTGTTCAATCGGCAGTAAAATCTTTCGCGTCTGAAATTATCCGCAATGAGCACAGAATAAATTCGGTAGCTCCGGCGCTCGTGAAAACCGAAATGATGAATAACGAAATGTATGCGGCGACGGCAAGCGAAGAAATTATTTCGCGACACTTATTGGGCTTGGGTACGGCGAAGGATGTAGCCGGAATGATTTTGTTTTTATTGAGCGATCGCGCCACGTGGATTACGGGACAAAATTTTTTCGTCGACGGCGGATATATTGTCGGCTCCTACACATAAAAAAACGGCACCGAAGATTTTTCGACGGTGCTTTTTACTTTTATCGGCTTAAATTTCGGGCGAAGACCGTAAAAATTTCCATAAACGATATTTATCGAAACTGGCAATTTTGAGCCGAAAACGTCCATAAATGAAATTTATCGATTTTGAGAATTTTCCGAGCGTCAACCCCGACGTTTGATGAATCGGATTTATGGTTGACCTCAAAAATCGCCCGAAAAAGTCCATAACCTAAATTTATCATCAGCCTCAAATTTTGCCAATCAACCGAAACAAAAAAACTCTCTCCGAAAGGTTGGAGGGAGTTTTGATTTTTTTACGCAACGATTTTATTTATCGGGAAAAAATTCATCGTGAATACCGTTAACGGCTTCGGTAACCTGCGAACCTTTTACCAAACAAGATACACTGATTTCCGAAGTGCTGATAATATCAATGTTGACACCTGCGCGAGCAAGTGCGCCGAACATTCTTGCAGCAACACCGGGGCTACCCAACATACCCGCGCCCACGATTGAAACTTTCGCCATATCTTCCTCAACCAAAACAGAGGCCGCATTAATCTTTTCGCCGGTCGTCGCGATAACGTTTTTCGCTTCTGGTAAATCACTCAGCGCAATTGTGAAGACGATATCATTTATGTTCCTGTCAATGTTGCGGATACTCTGTACAATCATATCGACATCGATATTTGCATCCGCCAAAGCCTTGAATAATGTATGAGCAATACCGGGATTGTTGGGGACGCCGAGCACGGAAATTTTAGCAACTTTCAAATCATGCGCCACACCGCGAATCTCAAAATCTTTTTCCTCCACCGTATAGTCCTCCCTAATAATCGTGCCCGTTTGATTGGTAAAAGTAGAACGGACGTGAATAGGAATGTTAAAGTACTGTCCCATCTCAACCGAACGCGGTTGCATGACACCGGCTCCGAGACGTGCCATCTCCAACATTTCAAAGTAGGTAATTTCTTTCATCTTGCGAGCGTTCTTAACAATGCGCGGATCTGCCGAATAAACTCCGTCGACATCGGTATAAATTTCGCATTCGTCGGCTTTGAGTGCACCCGCCAAGGCAACCGCCGAAGTATCGGAACCGCCGCGCCCGAGTGTCACAGGATCTCCAAATTCATCCGCGCCTTGAAATCCCGCCACGACTACGACATTACCCTTGTTAAGCTCTTCATGTACGCGCTTCGGCTCTATTCCCAAAATTCTGCCCTTGGTATGTACGGAACTTGTTTTCATTCCGATTTGCGCGCCCGTCAACGATATCGCAGGTTGCCCCAACTTTTTGAATGCCATAGCCAATAGCGAAATAGAAACTTGTTCGCCCGTAGTAAGGAGCATATCCAATTCGCGCAGATAATCGGCTTTGTAGGGTTCGGCATCAATACCGCTCGCCAATTTCAACAAATTATCCGTAGTCTTGCCCATTGCCGACACTACTACGACTATTTTATCGTCGGATTTTTTTTCGGAGAGGATTCTCTGTGCTACTGCCAGAATTTTCTCGGTCGTCGCAACCGATGAGCCGCCGAATTTTTTTACTATGAGAGCCACTGCCCTCAATCCTCCTTCGCACAGTCGTTTATCACTAACCGTTTATTTCATATTACTTTCAGCGTAAATCATTGTAACAAAGTTTATTTCGTTAGTCAAAAGATTTTTCCAAAGCAAAAGCGACTCCGCGGTGAACGGAATCGCCCGATATTGATATAAGAAAAATTATCTCTTTGCGTTCTTGGTTGGTTTTTCTACGGTTCTCGGCGTAGGTGTAACAGGTTTTACGGCAGGTGTAACTTTCTGCGCAGGTGCCGAAGAATCCGCGCAAGCCTCTTGAAGAATATCAACCATAGCGACTTTTACTACGCCGAGGACATCCTGCAATACCGCGTTGTACAAATCGCCGCCGTCGGTCACGCCGCGCCCGTTTTCCGTGATGAAAAATTTCTTCGGGTGTTCGCTCGAGGCATATGCCGCGTCGAATTTTTCCGCAACCAATTTCGTAAGTTGCTCTTTGTTCATTGACTGTTCAACTCCTAAAATATTTTTACCGAAAAGTTTCTATGTACCGCTAAAAATTCCTGCAATCAACGGAACGACGCCGCGCCCGTCATTGATTTGATTCTAAACGACGATTTTACTTTTGGCAAGTTTTTTTCCGTGCGACAGTAATAAATTCCCCTTGCAAACGATAAACTTCCTGCAATATAATATCCGAAATTTTTATGAGGTAAATCATATCGAAGAGGAGAAATTTTTTGATGAAGATATTAAAATTATTCGCGTTGACTTTGTTGATGATTCTTATTGCGCAGGGCAAAAGTTTCGCCGCTATGCCCGAAATTTCCGCCGGTGAAACTTCATTCGACTTTATGCGCGGCGCGTACGTCCTGAAAAACAATGTTTACGTCAAAGTAGACAATCACGGATTCGCGGCGACGGTTACCGCAGATGAAGCCGTTGTCAGTCTCGTTGAGCAAAAATGTTGGGCGGACGGAAATGTTAAGCTCAAACATGACGATGTAGATTTCGGCTGCGAACATGCTTACATGTATTGGCAGGATAAACTTGCAACGGTTGTCGGATCCGTCAACTTCCAAAACAAAAATTTTGTCACGATAACTTCCGATACCGCCGTTTTCAATTGGGATACGAAGATTGTTGACTTTTACGGCGATATCAATTTGAAGACCGAATCAAAAGTCAAGTTGGCGAAGGGAATCAAGCAAGACGGTAAAAAATATCAGCACATTCAGTACAATATCGCCGAAGGTACCATTCTTGCTCTCGATAAAAATTTCGACATACCCAATATAGAAATCCCGACTCAAAATCAAAATTAAGTCTTTCGAGCAAACAAAAACGCGTCGCAAATTTTCCCGAAGACGGAATCACTGCGACGCTTTTTTGTAAGGTTATCGGCTCAATTCAATTCTATTTGTTCGGAGTCATACTCATCCTCCGAAATTTCTGTCGCGCTCTTTGCTATCTGATATTCGATGACGTTGGTTTTTATCGCGCGGATAAATACAGTTGCAGTATCATCGGGCTCCGCTACGTTTATCGTGATTCGTTTTGCCTTCTGAATGCTCATCTGATTTGAAACGGCTTCGGGCAAATTCGTATAGTAAATGTCAAAGCTGTCACCGGCATCGATAAACGGATACCACACATTAAATTTCGTATTGCGGTCAATGATGGTTTTAAATTTGCGTTTCTTATTCCTACCGACGTAGAAAGAAAACGGAGTTTTTTCGGGGTCGGGCGTAATGTGTTTGGTTTGTATCAAGCCGCCCGCACGACTGAGCAGTAAACCGAATGCCACACCTGTTTTGCCCGTCGGCGCAGTCATATCCGTACGAATTGTAACACCGCGCTCCTTTTGTATCTCATGCGCCTCTTTGGTACCCAACGCAGGATAAATTTTAAACTTCGGAGCTTTGCCGCTGAAATTGAACAGAACATCCGCAGGAGATTTTTCGTTATCGCGATTGGTGGGAATTTTCTTGACTGTCTCACTCAAAACAATTTGATCGTTGGAATTATCCATATCGCCCAACCAAACTTCAAGTCCTTTGTCATCGCGCCGATAAATACTGCCGCCCTGTACGAAATAATCATCTTTGAGTTCGTAACCGTTTTTAAGTCGTCCGTTGATAAAAGGATTTTCATCCTCGGTTAATTCGGTATTTTCAAGGGGCAAAAGATATTCATTGAACAATTCTTTGACGAGCGGCGATTTTGAGGAGTTACCGGCAAGAAAGATAGATATTTCGTCGATTTCGTTCAGCTTCTTGATTTTGCGCAGAGTGTTCTTGGAATTTTTATCAAAGGCCTCTTTCATGGAGATGAAGAAATTTTTTATGCCGACACGAATACGATTGCGCAAAATTTCCTGTAAATCTATGTTGATATCAAGTTGAAAGTTTTTGACAAGTTGTCCGTCGTCGCGGAAGAGATTTACGGCTACATAACCGTTTGTAAGGAGATTGCTTGTTTCGTCGGAGTCGGGTTCCTCCCAAATCGGGCGAAGTCTTTCTATCAACGCGTGCATATTTGCATGAGCTTCCTGCGAATCTTTAATCAACGCCTCGGAACCGGCAAAACTCTTTTTATCCGCCGCCCATGTGAACGGGATTTTTCTGCCGTCGGTATATATCAATTTGTCTTGATTAACCTTGAATACTTCAAAGGCCAAAAGTTTCAAAAGATTTTCGCCGCCTAAAGTTCTGTCGCCGTTTTCGCCGAAATGTACGAGCATATAATCGTATCTATCGCTTGTCGATTCGCACATGAATCCGAAATCGAAATCGGTTGTGCCGCCGCCGAAATCAAAGACCGCATAATAAAATTCGTCATCTTCTTCGGGATCGAATCCGTATTCCTGCAGTGCCGTTATCGCATAGGCTGCCGCCTCGCTTGCTCCTTCGCGTACCGAAAATTTTTTCATTGCCACTTCGTTTGCGAGTAACGCCGTCGGCAAAGATTTTTTCAAACCGCGTTCAAAACTGTGGCGCATTTTTTCGCGGATATCCATTTCGTAAGTCACGGGGAACGATAAGATATAATTCAGGAAAATATGATGTTCCTGCTGCATGTTGTTAATGAACAGCCCGAGATAATACGCGTAAATCTCCAACGGATTAATTTCGTCATCAACCAAATCGGCGAACGGAGCAAGTTGAGTGATGAATTTTTTCTCGTCACGCAACATAAATTGAGTTTTGGAACCGCACCAGTATTTTAAATCCGTCAGGAAGGAATAAAATTTTTCGGAGCCGCCGCTTGTCAAATTTTCAAACGCGGCATGAGAAACTTTGACATCATCCCAACTTGTAAAGGGACGTCCTTCGCGCCAATAATATGACTTGAGAAAACTTTCAATATCGATGAATTGAATGACGGTAGGATTTTCGTAATTGGAGGCAAGATTGATGCCGTCAAGATATGAGCCCGTACCGACTTGCAACGGAATTATCTGTGAGTGTTCGTCTTCGTAAACGACGACAGTGCGACTGGTACCGAAGTCAATTGCAACAATACCCGTAGAAATATCATCGGCGGGATCTCGTGCCACAAAATTCTCACCCAAATTAATTTCTTGACCGTCGGTGCTGTCGATATCCCACAAATCCCAATGACCGCGATTGGGATCGAATAAAATATTTTCGTCGTAAGAATCCATGCCGGCGCGAATGTTGTCGCAGTTCAGCAAATAATTTTTCAACTGCGCAGCTATATCTTTCGGCTTAATCTTCGCGCTAATCTCCTCGTCGCCGAATATTTTCAAATTCTCATCCGATATCTTTATGCTCTTTAAAATTCTTGTCAATGTTATCAAACTCCCTTAGAAAAAATTTCTACTTATTATAGCAATACTTACCGTATCGCGCCAAAAAAATTTCTCCCATCTTGTGACGGGAGTTTTTATTTTACCGCGATGATTATGTTAACGTCTGCCGCATTGTTTGTAAATCGTCATTGAGTTGGGCTTTTAATTCTTCAATCGATTTGAAAATTTTCTCGTCGCGTATTTTGCTCACGAATGATATAAAAATTTCTTCGCCGTAGATATTGCCGCCGAAATTGTCGATAAAAACTTCAAGCCGTCGACGCGCTACTTTGAATGTCGGATTATCCCCGACGTTTGCGATGCCGTTAAACATTTCGCCGCGAACTTTTACGCGCACGATATAAGCCCCGTTAGGCAACATTGCCCGATAATCCGCAATCTCAACATTAGCCGTAGGAAAGCCGATAGTCCTGCCGCGTCTGTCACCGTTTACCACGATACCGGAGTAAGTAAATTCCCTACCCAAAAGTTCGTTGGCTCCGTGTAAATCTCCCTCCGCAATCAACGCCCTAATTCTCGTACTGCTTACCGTTTTGCGTTCTACAGTGAATGCTTGACAGACTTCCGCCTTGAATCCGTAATTTTCAGCCTCACGCAAAAGCAATCGCCCGTTACCGTTCCCGAATCGACCGAAAGTGTAATTAGGTCCCGTGACGACGTACAGCGGCGATATTTTATCGCGTAACAGCTCCAAAAATTCCTCGGGCGATTTGCGACTGAATTCTTTCGTAAACGGAATTTCAAACAGTACATCAACGCCCATATCGGAAAAAATTTCTCTGCGCAGACTTTTACTGCCAATCATCAACGGTGCGGCGGTAGGATTTAAAACAGTCAGCGGATGATTCGCAAAAGTAAAGACAATCGCCGTACCCGCAATCGAATTGGCAATGTCAATCGCATGTTTTATTACGCTGGCATGACCGCGGTGCACTCCGTCAAACATACCCAATGCAACCACGGGACGCGGATATTTTTTCGTCACGCCCGTTAACTTCCTTATGATTTCCAAACAAAAAACCTCGTTCCCTGTCATCGTTAAATTATTCGCCCAAATCGCCCAATGCCATACGTATTGCCGCGACTTCCTGCGCCGTGAACAATCCTACGGGCGATTCGCGTATCATTATTTCGTTCAGACGCAATTTAAGTGTCTCAAAATCTTTGGGCTGATTCGGATTGGCTTCCACGGCTGATATGCTTATCGTCTGTGTTTGCGCGTCGACATAGTGTTGCGTCTTACGGATTATTGATTCGACATAATTACTGTTCTCTGTTCCGATTCCTGCCGGTACCGTCATCATGTGGATTTTCAATTGTTCGTCGATTGATTCCTGCTCAAGCTCCTTCAACCTCAAGTAAAATGCTTCGGCGTTAAAATTTTCCTCGTCCATGGTGTCGAGACTGTCTAAGATATTGTGATAGCGTTGCCAATTCATATCGAGCTTTTCGATATCCTTCTGATATTCGGCATACCATTCGCCGAAAATTGATTGACGCTTATGCAATTCTTCAATCTGTTCGCGTGTAATTTGTTCCTGTTGATTTTGTTGCCCGTGTATGAAGTAACTGATACTGAACACGACTAACAATACCACGCAAACTATCATAAAGCCCTTGCGCGTCGGCAAAAATTTATACAGCACAACCATAGAGATTATTGCCGCCATTAATGTTAAATATATCATTGTTGCCCCTTATCGTAACTCTTATTACCGGAAAGTTTTTCGCCAATCGGATTTTATTTTCTGCACGGCGAAGTTATTATCCTGCCGAAAAGAAATTTACCGTAGCAAGTAAGATGCCCCAATGAACGAATAAAAAACACCCTCCGAAATTTGGAAGGTGTTTTTGTTTACGATTTGAGTTGTAGTGAAATTTCCTGCGCAAAAACCAAATCGACCGACTGATTTACAAGCGACTTTCAGTCGAAATTTTACTGTAAATTTGTTCCGATAATTCGTCGCTTACGGTAAATGTGCCCAGTTTATCGACGTATCTTGAGGGTTCGCCGTGAAAGTCACTGCCGCCGGTCATGAGCAGATTATACTTTTGGGCTAATGCTTCATAATTTCCTGTGTCGTTTATTGTGTTACATGGGTGGTAAACTTCCAAGCCGTCCATTTTGGTACAGAGTGATTCAACCAACTCATCATTTTTGATAAGTTTGGGTTGAGCCAAAACCGCAATGCCGCTCGCGCGATGAATCACATCGACAATCTCGTCAATCGTAGGCAAGTAGCGCGGCAGATAAGCCGGACAGCCCTTACCGAGGATTTTGTCAAATACTTCGTTTAATGACTTGAACTCGCCTAGTTTAACCAATGTGCGAGCTATATGCGATCTTCCTATCGAACGACTTGTCCCCGATACTTTCAAAACATCCACTTCGCGAATATTAAACTTCTCACGCTGAAGAATTTTGATAATCTCGCTGAATCTTTCCCAACGTGCTTCGATAACCGTGTTAATCATATCCGAAAGTACTTCATTATATATGTCAATATTGTAACCGATAATTTGTACTTCGGTATCGGGATGATTGGCACGTAGCTCAACGCCGGGAATGATATTCACGCCACTTTCCGGATATAATTCGTTTTCGTAAAGGTGGCGAATGCCGTCGACAGTATCATCATCGGTAATACCCAGATAATGCAAACCGATTTCCTTGGCTTTAAATACCAACATTTCGGGAGAATAAGAACCGTCCGAAAAATTTGTATGGGTGTGCAAATCACCGGGCATTAAGAATATACCTCCGTCAAAAACTTAGTACCCGAAAGCGAAACTTGCAAGTTAAGCGACTGTGACTCAGACCGCAAGTAAAAAAATTTCGCCGATAAAACACGGGATTTTTGTCGCAAACTAATTAACGCGGTTCGACAATGAGCTTTATAGCTGTGCGTTCACTCCCGTCAATTTCGATATCAGTAAAAGCAGGAATGCAGATGAGATCCACGCCGTGCGGTGCCACGAAGCCGCGTGCGATGGCAACCGCTTTAACCGCTTGGTTCAGCGCTCCGGCACCTATCGCCTGCATCTCGGCACTTCCGGTTTCGCGGATAACTCCCGCCAGTGCGCCGGCGACGGAATTAGGGTTAGATTTGGCTGATACCTTCAGAATTTCCATAACTGTTCCTCCTCCCTTGTTCATTTTGCTGTTGTAGTGGTTTTCTACTTGCTGCGGCTCCTTCTACGTCTAAATTATTTTCAGTGTTAATTCTTCATTGCTAAATTAAATCCTTCACTTAAGGCTTTAATTTTGCATATATTTTATAGACGCCTACGATAACAGGCGTTTATAATCCTACATTGTTTATGCGGTGATTTGTATTCTTTCCACGCCGATAACTTTGTTTGTATTGTCGTCGGTTTCAATCAGCAATGCGCAGTATACGCAAGCCCCTTCGGCGACTTCAAATTTGCTTGGGCGTCCCGTCAAAAATCTCTTTAACACAGGATCTACCTTCATACCCAGAACGGAATTTTTTGCGCCGACCATACCCAAATCGGTCAGGTAAGCGGTACCGTTGGGCAAAATCCTTTCGTCGGCCGTCTGAATATGCGTATGTGTGCCGACAACTCCCGTGACTTGTCCGTCGACGAAATAGGCAAAGGCAAGTTTTTCACTCGTTGCCTCGGCATGAAAGTCCACGAAAATCAAATCACATTGTTTACTCATGAAGTTTAAAATTTTCTCGGCAAGTCTGAAAGGGCAATCCATCGGCGGCATGAAAGTCCTACCCGAAAGATTGATAACGCCGACTTTCTTTTTGCCTACGGGATAAATACAGAAACCTTTGCCGGGCGTATCTTCGGGATAATTTGCCGGGCGTAGCAAAAAAGGTTCGCTGTCAATAATTTGCATGACGCTGTAATTATCCCAAATATGATTTCCGCTGGTCACAACATCTGCACCGCCGCGCAAAAGTTCGTTGAAAATCTGCGGCGTAATTCCCTTGCCGTGAGCGGAATTTTCGCCGTTTGCTATTACCATGTCGATGTGTTTGCTTTGTTTTAATTCGGGAGTTTGTTCCAAAAAAAAATATCTGCCGGGCTTGCCGACAATATCACCAACCATAAGAATTCGCAAAATATTTGCCCCTCTCTCGGTGCAGATACTACGGCAAAAAAATGTTCCGCACCGAAAATTTTTTAACGGGAATATACGACAACTCTTTCGCGTTCGCGGACGCCTACAAGACGACCTTCGACACGAAGTTGACGCATATTGTTTAAACACTGCTCAAGATAATCTTCTTGCGCTATCAAATAATCTTCGTCGGGGAAAAAATTTTCATCGTACTCCTCAATCAATTTATCGCCGAAATAATTTTCGGCAAGCTCTGTAAGCAACGACAATTCTTTGCATGTCAAAGTCGCTATATCTCTGCGCACATTTAAAAAGCACGTCCCGAAGACGCCCTCAACATTTAAATTGATACTTGCGCCCGCAAGACCTTCCAAATGATGAAAGGTCTGTAAAGATTCGGCGGTATAATTGAGAAATTCGGTGAAGTCTTCTTTTGAAAATTTCCCGTTCAACGCAAAGGAGAACTCAAGCGTTTCATCCTTAGACTCGTAAGTCACTGATTGAATCGCAGGAAACACCACAAGAATCGACGCCAACAACCTACTGGCGTCGGGATTCGGTTTCTTGGATTTCTTCAAAAAATCAAACATCGCTTCAGCCCCCCTTTGGTTAAACGGAAATTATTTTTGATTGAAATATTTACGTTCAAATTATTTGGCGTAATCAACGACACGAACTTCGCGGATAATCGTCGCGCGAACCTGCCCGGGGTAATCCAAATCCTTTTCAATCTTCTTCACGATATCATGAGCAAGGATAACAGCGGCATCATCGTCGACTTTATCGGGTTTAACCATGACACGAATTTCGCGCCCTGCCTGTATCGCGAAACATCTCTCGACGCCTTCAAACGATTCGGCAATCTCTTCCAACATTTTAAGACGTTTGAGATACATTTCAAGACTTTCGCGTCTTGCGCCCGGTCTTGCCGCAGAAACAGCATCCGCCGCGGCTACCAATACCGCCTCAACAGAAGTTGCTTCGATATCGCCGTGATGGGAGGCTATTGCGTTTATTACGAATTTGTTTTCGCGATAACGTTTAGCCAAATCCGCGCCGATTGTCACATGAGGCCCTTCGACTTCGTGATCTACCGCCTTGCCGATATCGTGCAATAATCCGGCTCTCTTCGCTAAATTGACGTCGACACCCAATTCGCTTGCCATAAGACCTGCCAACATCGCCACTTCCACGGAATGATTCAAAACATTTTGTCCGTAACTCGTGCGATATTTCAGACGCCCCAAAAGTTTGACAAGCTCGGGATGTATGCCGTGAACACCGACTTTGAATGTAGCTTGTTCGCCGGCTTCCTTCATACGGTTATCTACTTCGCGCTGTGCCTTCTCGACCATTTCCTCGATTCGCGCGGGGTGTATTCTTCCGTCGGAAATTAATTTTTCCAATGCAACGCGTGCAACTTCACGCTTAACGGGATCGAATCCCGAAAGAATAACAGCCTCGGGCGTATCGTCGATAATCAAGTCAATACCCGTCAAAGTTTCCAATGTGCGAATGTTGCGGCCTTCGCGCCCGATAATTCTTCCCTTCATGTCATCGCTGGGCAGCGCCACAACCGATACTGTTGTTTCGGTTACATGATCTGCCGCACAGCGTTGAATCGCGGTACTTAAAATATCACGAGCCTTTTTATCGGCTTCGTCTTTGATTTGGATTTCATACTCCTTGAGTTTTACTGCTTTATCATGTTTGAGATTTTCTTCAACCTCATTCATGAGGATACTGCGCGCCTCGTCTTTTGATAACGCGGCGATTCTTTCCAATTCGGCGTCTTCACGCGCTTGCATTGCGTCAAGTTGTGCCTGTGATTCATTTAATTTTGTTTCTTTCTTTGTAAGAAGAAGTTCTTTTTTCTCCAGTGAATCCAGCTTTTTATCTAAGTTCTCTTCCTTTTGCACAACACGCCTTTCTTGGCGAGAAAGTTCATTGCGTCTTTCTTTGGTATCGCGGTCTAAATCCTGCCGCATTCTATGAATTTCTTCCTTAGCTTCAAGCATGGTTTCTTTTTTTTCTGCATTGCCTTTTTCTCGGGCATCTTCGACTATTCTGCGTGCTTCTTCCTCCGCAGATCCTATCTTTGCTTCGGCCGTTCTTTTACGCGCCGCATAACCACCTATTGCTCCGAGAATTATTGCGATAATCGTTGCTGCGATTGTAATAGCGATAACACTCACCCCCCCTAATTTCCTTTTATCTACGATATTTTATAGATTGTAAGGGGATATGTCAAATGTTTTACGCCAAAAAAAGGTTATCGAAAACTTGACCGCAGCAGTTAAATTTTATTTGAGGGAGTTTATTTTTTATCGGCAGGATATCGGATTGATTGCGCAGAAAATTAAACTCAAACGAATACGGGAGGAATCGGATTGATTAAGACCGACGGGAAATTTTTTTGGCAACTGTTCAAATCGACTTTCATAATCAGCATGTTCACGGTCGGCGGCGGCTACGTAATTATTCCATTGCTGAAGGCGAAATATGTTGACGAATACCATTGGATAAGCGACGAAGAAACTTTAAACATGGTGGCAATCGCGCAATCGACTCCGGGCGTCATGGCGGTCAATACGGCAATAATGTTGGGCTATCGTATGGCGGGAGTTGCGGGCGCATTGACGGGAATGTTGGCGACCGTTTTGCCGCCGCTGATTATAATCACAATCGTCGCTTCGTTTTACGATTTAGTTGCCTCGAATGAATACGTTAAACTTGTTTTGAAGGGGATGCAATGCGGCGCGACCGCTCTTTTACTCAACGTAGCGATTGACTTAATGATAAAACAGTTCTCCAAGAAATTGATATTGCCTATCGTGATAATTATCGCGACCTTCGTAGCCAATTTGTTTTTCGACGTAAATATCATGTTGCTCGTTGCGATTGACGGCGTTATCGGTTTCTTCCTCATGCGCGATAAAAAATACAGCTGATTAAAAATTTCACAGTAAAAAAATTAAGGGGCGACCGCGAAAAATTGCAGTCGCTCCTTTTAAGGTATATCGGGCAAATTTTTTGTGACGGCGGAATTGTGGACTATCTCCTCGATTCTCTGATCGCATACAAGTTCCTGTTTATGCAAACTTGCCGCCATATCCAAATTCGTCGCGCTGTTTTCCGTTATACCCTTGATGTAATACGCCCATGCTTGAACAGATGTGCGCGTTGATTTCTGTCGAAGTTCTGCCAAAAATTGTGCGCCCTGCGGCACAGGAATTTCATCAAGCTCTCTTTGACGCGCCTCAAGCGTAGGGATAATTGTGTTGTTTATGTAATAGGCAACGTCTTGCCGCTGAGAATTCGTCATGATTCCGCTCGGCGACTTCTGCAGGTAAATGAAAGTATTCTGCGCAGAAGCGAAAGTGTAATTGTAATCGGTGACAATTTCCGAGGTAGCGTCAATGTATTCGGCAAGATTTTTCCGCAGAATCGGACTGACGGCATCCAAATATCCGCGGTAGTTGTCGACGCTTACAATCTTCCAATCACTGCCACCCATATTGAATGTGAAGCCGGGGAATTTAAATTTGTGTCCGAAGACTTCAAATTCACTGCCGCCAACATTTACGCTTTCCGTTGCCAAATCTTTCAGCGTGACTTTGAATACGTAAGGCACTTGCGAATAATCTTCCACGGCACTGAATGACGCCGTAGCATCATCAAGTCCCGAATACTCTACGCCCTCGAATTCCAAAAGCGTTGTATGCCGAATCAAACTTCTGTCTAAAAGTAAATCGTAGTCTACGCCCAATTGTCGACCCTTCAAAATATCGCCCGGTAAAATCCATTCGCGTTTATCGATGTAATTATCTAAGACCTCGACTGCACCCTTACACATCTGCCGTCGAATCAACACGTAGAAATTTTCAAATAGACTTCTTTCGCCCGCCGTCAATTCCTCGTCGTACTTAAATAAATCGCTCGTCAAATCGTCGTAGGCTTTCAGCGTAATCGAATTCAAATCAAGATGTTTGCGAACCGTATCGGCGTCGCCGCTCTTGTATGCCGCTATCACTTCGCGCATTGCATATTCGGGCGTCTTTGTGTAAATGGAATAGTAAAGAAACACGCCGCATAACGACACGACCAACACGAACATTAAAAACAATCGTTCGTTCTTGCGTCTGCGTCGTCGTGCCGCCACGCGTCTTTTCCATGTGATGTTATCCATCCAAATTAACCTCTGAAAATCTTTTGTAGTTCTTTTATTTCGTCATAATCGGCGGCATCGGCGTGGAGGGGCGTGACCGATACGAAGCCGCAATTAATCGCGTGAATGTCTGTGCCTTCGCTGTCGTCTATATCGTAAATCGTGCCGCCCACACGGAAAAACGCCCGTCCTTCTTCGTCTACACGTTCGGTAAAAGCATTTATGTAATCGCGTTCGCCCAGACGAGTGATTTGCCATTCCGGTTTATCCGCGCGGAATTTTTTCGGGAAGTTGAGATTATGCAGGAAATATTTGCGGTGTACGGATAAAACTTTCTCCATGTAGACGATTGCCGCCTTCGCTACTTCCTCAAATGATATCACGGAATCTTTATCGCGCGACACGGCGAACGAAGGAATTTTATGTAGATAACCCTCCAATGCCGCCCCGACCGTTCCCGAATAAACTACATCCGTTGCCAAATTTGCGCCGTCGTTTATTCCCGAAATCAGCGCGTCGAATTTTTTTGATGTCATACCCTCGAGATAAATTTTTACACAATCAGTCGGCGTCCCGTCAAATGCCCATGCCTCAAAGTAGGGATTGTCTATCTTTTTATACTCTACTTCGCGTTGAATACTGAGAGCGTGTGACATTCCGCTTTGCTGTTTCATCGGCGCGGCTATCGTTACTTCGTGTCCGTGCGCCTGTAATGTTTTCGCCATTGCCTTTAATCCGTCGGCATATATCCCGTCGTCGTTCGTCAATAAAATTTTCAAATCAATCACTCCCGAATTCTGTCACGGATTGAAAAATTTTTCGTCATAAACCAAGAAGAGCGTCGGCAAATTCGTTGGCATTGAATGGGCGCAAATCGTCGAGGCGTTCGCCGACTCCGACCCATTTAACGGGGATATTCAATTGTTCCTTTATCCCGATTATCATACCGCCTTTTGCTGTGCCGTCTAATTTCGTCAAGACAATGCCCGTAATATCTGCGGACTGCGAAAACAATTCCGCTTGTCTAAGTGCATTTTGTCCCGTCGTGGCATCGAGCACCAACAAAACTTCATGCGGCGCACCGTTTATGCCTTTGCCCAAGATACGATTTATTTTCTTCAACTCTTCCATCAAATTGAATTTATTTTGCAAACGGCCGGCAGTGTCGACAAGTAAGACGTCGATATTTTGAGCAACGGCGGAACGTGCGGCATCCAATGCTACACTTGACGGATTAGAACCTTCACGATGTTTTATAAACGCTGCGCCCGTTCTTTCCGCCCAAACCTCTAATTGATCTATCGCACCTGCGCGGAAGGTATCGGCCGCCGCCATCATGACTCGTTTGCCCTGTTCGCTGTAATACGACGCAAGTTTGCCGATTGTCGTTGTCTTTCCTGCTCCGTTTACGCCAATCATCAGAATTACATGCGGCGGCGTCACGCTGACAAAACTGCTTTCCTCTTCCGAAAGTATTTCGCGGATTTGTTTCGATAAAAAATTTTTCACGTCATCGGCAGAATTTATTTCCGCCTTTCTTACACCTTTGCGCAGACCCGTTATTAATCTTTCCGTCGTCTGCATTCCCACGTCGCTTGTTATCAAAGTTTCTTCCAACTCATCAATTAAATCGTCGTCAATTTTAACCGAGCCGTGAAGAAGTTCATCAATCTTGTCAATAAATTTTTCGCGAGTTTTAGTCAAACCCTCTTTTAGTCTGTCAAAAAATCCCATGTCATGACCTCCTTGCGCGTATTCTATCAGATTGTTAACCGTTACTGCAACATGCGGATATTCTCACTTGATTATAGCAGAAAAAAATCCGCCCAAACAATTCAGGCGGACAGAAATTTTTTTACGGTATATCAATCAATCTTGTTTGTTAATTTTGGCGGATAAATAGTTTGCGGCAATCGAACCGGAAATATTATGCCAGACGGAGAATAATGCCCCGGGAATCGCGGCGGCGACTCCGAAATGTAACATAGAAAGAGATGTCGCCAACCCCGAATTTTGCATGCCCACTTCGATTGAAATTGCCTTTGCCTTGGAAATATCCATGCGGCAAATTTTCGCCAAAAGAAAACCGATTCCGTAGCCGAGGAGATTGTGACACATTACCACCAACATAATCAGTAAACCTGTTTCCATGATACGCGCGGCACTTACCGCGACAACTCCGCCGACAATTAAGATGATTGCGGTTATGGATACGAGCGGCAATATCTTAACGACTTTCTGTATCTGCGTTTCAAACAGACTGTTTAAGACAATGCCGAAGAAGATAGGTAATATGACGACTTGAACGATTGACAACATCATAGCGGTCAAAGAAATTTCAATCCAAGCACCTGCCAACCACCAAGTAAGGAGCGGCGTGACAATCGGCGCAAGAATTGTTGTTGTCATCGTCATGGAGACCGATAATGCTACGTCACCGCGAGCAAGGTAAGTCATGACGTTTGATGAAGTTCCTCCGGGACATGTTCCGACTAAAATTACACCTGCGGCGAGTTCGGGCGGAAGGTTGAAAATTTTCGCCAGACACCACGCCAATAACGGCATGATTGTAAATTGCGCCAATGCCCCGATGATTACATCTTTCGGTCGTTGCAGTATCAATTTAAAATCGCCGAGCTTGAGTGTCATACCCATGCCGAACATTACTATGCCGAGCAAGATTGTAATTTTCGGCGCAACCCACTTAAAAGTATCGGGAATGAAAAGAGCAATCGCCGCGACGATTATGACCAACGGA
Source organism: Selenomonadaceae bacterium (assembly GCA_024698045.1). Lineage (GTDB taxonomy): Bacteria > Bacillota > Negativicutes > Selenomonadales > Selenomonadaceae > Quinella. Next base: position 30,319 of record JAILRS010000003.1, on the reverse strand, counting down.
GCCATGTACTTCGATATGAAATCGCTGATTTTCTTTAGTTGATTCATGAAACTACTTCCTTTCTGCGCAGATTATACTACAAAAAAAATCCGCCCAAACATTCGGGCGGACAAAACTTTTACGAACAGAATTTATTTCACTACAACGTTAATCAGTTTATTGGGCACGGCGATAATTTTTACAATCGTCTTGCCTTCGGTTAATTCGGCTACGCGCGGCAACGTCGGAGCAAGTTTTTCCAAATCGGCTTTGCTCAAACCCACCGCAACTTTCACGCGATCCCTTACTTTGCCGTTAATCTGCACAACTATTTCCGTTTCTTCCTCGACAATCGCGGCGGCATCAAATACAGCCCAATTTTGTTTATGTACATCACCGTCGAAAAATTTACTCCACAATTCGGCGGCGATATGCGGCACGAACGGAGCCAACATCAACAGCAAATTCCGCGCGGATTCTCTTGCCAGATTCGGATTAATCGGCTTGTCTTGGAAATTGTGCATCGCGTTTACCAATTCCATCAAGGAACTTATCGCGGTATTGAAAGCAAATCTGTCGCGAATATCTTCGGTGACTTTCTTAATCGTCTTGTGGAGTGTACGACGCAAATCTTTTTCTTCTGCCGTCAAAGTCTGTGCATCGTAATTGTCAACGCCTTTGGCAATCGCATCGCCGAAAATTCCGAGAATACGCCATACACGATTCAAAAATCTGAAGGAACCTTGAACGCCTTCATCGCTCCAATCCAAATCGCGCTCTACGGGTGCGGCGAACAGAATAAATAATCTTGCGGTATCCGCGCCGTAAGCCGAAATAATTTCTTCGGGCGAAACGACATTGCCCAAAGATTTACTCATCTTCGCGCCGTCTTTTATGACCATGCCTTGTGTCAACAAATTTTCAAACGGCTCATCATAATCAAGCAATTTGGCATCGCGCAAAACTTTGGTGAAAAATCTTGAGTAGAGCAAATGTAAAATTGCGTGCTCGATACCGCCGATATATTGGTCTACGGGACTCCAATAATTTACTTTGTCACGATTGAAAGGACGTTCTGTGTTATGCGCGTCGGTGTAACGCATGTAATACCACGACGAACAAATAAACGTATCCATAGTATCGGTTTCGCGGTGAGCATGACCGCCACACTTCGGGCAAGTGCATTCGTTAAATTCTTTGCTGGTTGATAACGGACTTAACGCGCCTTGTTTAAATTCGACGTCTTCGGGGAGTTTGACGGGCAAATCTTTTTCGGGGACAAGTATTTCGCCGCATTTGTCGCAGTAGATAATCGGAATGGGAGCACCCCAATAGCGTTGACGTGAAATAAGCCAGTCGCGCAGACGATAATTTACTTTACGTTTGCCGAAGCCTTGACGCTCCGCCTCGTCGATTATCGCGCTTATCGCCTTATGCATCTCCATGCCGGTAAACGCACCCGAATTAATCAACACACCGACTTTCTCGACATAAGCGTTATCCATGTTCGCGAAATCAAGGGGATTATTCGGATTATCGATAACCCAAATTTTTTCCAATCCGTATTTCGTTGCGAACATCCAATCGCGTTCGTCATGTGTAGGCACGCCCATAACCGCGCCCGTGCCGTATTCAAACACAACATAGTTCGTAACCCAAATTTGAACTTTGCCGCCGTTGAAAGGATTGACGCAATAAATGCCCGTGAAAATTCCTTTCTTTTCGGATTCGCTCGAGGTACGTTCAATATCGCTTTGTGCGCGTGCCTCTTCGCAGAATTTTTTAACCGCGTCGGCATTGGGACTCACTGCGCATATTTTTTCAAGCAAAGGATGTTCGGGAGCAAGAGCGAGGAAAGTAACACCGAAAGAAGTATCGGGACGAGTTGTGTAGACGGAAATTTTTTCGTTAATCGCGGGGACTTCCATAGAAAATTCGAGACCTTCACTGCGTCCGATCCAATTTTCTTGCATTGTCTTAACGCGCGTCGGCCAACCCGTCAATTTATCCAAATCGGCAAGAAGTTCGTCGGCATAATCGGTGATTTTGAAAAACCATTGCGCAAGATTTTTTTTATGTACTTCGGAATCGCAACGCCAACATTTTCCGTCGACAACTTGTTCGTTAGCCAAAACCGTTCCGCATTTGTCGCACCAATTGACTGCCGCTTCTTTCTTGTAAGCTAAACCGCGCTTGTAGAACAATTCAAATAACCACTGTGTCCAGCGATAATAATCTTCGCGACAGGTTTCTACTTCGCGATTCCAATCGTAAGCCAGACCCATTGATTTTTGTTGGGCAATCATATTTTTGATATTGGCGAATGTCCAATCGGAAGGCTTAACGCCGTGAGCAATCGCAGCATTTTCCGCGGGCATACCGAATGCATCGAAACCCATGGGATGTAAGACATTATATCCTGCCATGGAACGATAACGCGCAACGACATCGCCGATAGAATAATTTCTCACGTGACCCATGTGCAAATTTCCAGAAGGATACGGGAACATTTCCAGCGCGTAATATTTCGGGCGCGTCTCATCAATTTCCGTGCGGTAATAATCGGGCGCATCCCATACCGCTTGCCATTTCTTTTCTACTTCCTGCGGATTGTATTTCTCCATTTAATAAATCATCCTCCGAAATTATTTGATGAACTTCAAGTAAATTACCAGTAAAATAAATCCGGGTACACCGAATGCCCCGACAATCAGCGCATTAATGAATGTTATCTTTATCGCGATTAATCCAGTTAAGTTCACAAACAAAAGAATTGCACCGCCTACTAAACTGTTCCAAAGAATTTTAAACGGCAACTTGATTAAAAATATCAAACCTGCAATTATCAAAGCACCTGCGATAACGCCGGCACCGACTTCGACCATGTTCATGGAAAACTTCCCTCCTTTGGGCGTATGATACAACAACGGCGAAATTTCTACAACTGCAGGATTTTAAACAGTTTGGCAGAATTAAATTATCATTTATTACGTTACTTTTCTAATCTCAATGGGCTGTAAGCCTAAAGTAATTTCTGCGACTCAGTCGTACCGAATAACATTTTTATCGGAAAGGAAGTGAACAGCGCAATCATTGTCGACGCCGAAATTTTATTGCCGACAATCCGCGCTATTTCCTATGAATGAAACTGTTTTGACGTATTCAGACGAAAAAATTTTAAACGACGTACTTGACGAGTTTACAAAGTTGGCGGCAATTCCGCGCCCGTCAAAAGGCGAAGAACTTGTAAGTAATTTCCTGAAAAAATTTTTTGAAGAGCGCGGGCTAAAAGTTGTGCAGGATGATTATAAAAATATCATCGCCGAAATTCCTGCGACCGTCGGCAAGGAAAATTCTCCCCTGACGATTTTACAGGCACATATGGATATGGTTTGCGTCGCTGAAGAGGGAAGAGATTACGAGCCGACACGCGACCCGATAAAGTTGATTCGCGATGAAAAATTTCTTCGTGCGGAAGGGACAAGTTTGGGCGCGGATGACGGTATCGGTGTGGCGGAGATTATGTATTTGGCGGATAAGCGCGATAAATTCAGTCACGGAGCTTTTCGCGTAATCATCACGACAGACGAAGAACAGGGTATGAGCGGCGCGATTGGTCTCAACAAAAAATATTTGGCGGACGCAACTTATGTTATCAACTGCGATTCGGAAAAGTTCGACGAAATTGTTGCAGGATGTGCCGGCAGTGTTCACGCTACTTTTTGGCGCGAATTGCATTACGTTCGTCCCGATACCAAACTTTATACGAATATGAGCATAAAAATCGGCGGATTGCGCGGCGGTCATTCGGGCGAAGAAATTTCCTCGGGACGTATCAACGCAATCAAAGTAGCCGTGCAAATTCTTTCGCAGATAAACAGTCGCGGAAAATTGCGCTTATCGAGTTTACACGGCGGCAGAGCTTTTAACGTCATACCGAACAACGCACATATGGTTATCGCTACGGATTTGAAACCCGAGGAAGTCGACAAGATTTGTCGTCAAACCGAACAGCGATTGATTAAAATTTTCGGAAAGACCGAACCAAATATCAAAATCGAGACCGAAGTAGTGAAACGTCCCGATAAAGTTCTACACGCTAAAGATTACGAATGTCTGACGAATTTTATCAGATTGATTCACAGCGGCGTATATATAATGTCGCCCGAAGATCCTGCGGAAGTTATCGCCTCGGCAAATTTGGGTACGGTACGCATGGATGATAAAATCGTAGAGCTGAAAATTTTGCCGCGCGGTAATGCAGATGAAATTGTCGAGGAATTCACGGAAGCATTCAAACAGGCGGCGCATCTCTGCATGTTTGAAAGTAAATTTTCCGTGCCGTCGCCCTCATGGATTTTCAATCCCGACAGCAAACTTTTGGATATCGCCAAAGAAGTTTTCACTGCGCAGAATAATTTCGCGCCGCAAGTAAAGACAATTCATGCCGGGCTCGAAACAAGTTTCCTCATCAAAAAAAATCCGAAGCTCGATATAATTTCAATCGGTACGACTAACGAAAATATTCACAGCTACAACGAACGTTTACATCTTGATACCGTCGCGCCGCATGTAAAATTTATCGTCGGCATGTTGGAAAAAATTTGAGACGCAATCATAAATAAGAAAACTCCTTCACGATTGTAACGCGAGGGAGTTTTTGTTTGCGGAAAAATTTTTTACTTCAATCGGTTTTGATAAGGAAGTAAATCTTTAAAGGGCATAATCTTCATATTGCCATCCAAATCCGCCAAAATAATTTCGGGGATATTGAATTCGGAAAGATATTTGTAAGCACGTTCGTCGGGAGCGTAAACGCCTTCGATTTCGGCGACGATTGATATCGCATCAAATTCGTGTTTGCCTTCGGAAATGGCTTTGGTAATGACAACAACTTCAGCAGGCAAACAAAATTCCGGTACTTCGCTGTCAATCGAGCAACCGCTGTAAAGTGTCCCGTCCGAGGCAAGTAAACATGCACCGCTGACTATGGAACCTTTAGAGACGTAAGAATTTCGCATCGCCTCCGTTGCCGTGCGGACTATCGTATCCATTATATCGTAATTCACTCAAGTAACCTCCCAATTGTTTCAATTAACATCGACACTGATAACGCCGTCAATCCTCCTGACCGCATCCAGTACGATGATATTTTTTAGTACACGATGGTTGTAGACTTCCATTTCGATTATCAAAATATCGGCAGAATCGTCATCGGCCTTTACTTTGATATCGCGAACCTTTAATTGTAAATCGTCAATGCATGAACTTATCTGCATAAGTTGTCCCGGTTTATCCTTCGTCTTAATCGTGATATAAAGATTTTTTTCATGCATGACCCATTCGTCAATTCGCGAAAGAGTGCCCAAGGTAGCGAAGACAAGAGCAGTGGTAAAAAACGCGCCCGAGTAATAACCTGCGCCGACCGCAAGCCCGACACCTGCGACAACCCAAAGACATGCCGCCGTAGTCAAACCCGTTACGGTTAAACCTTCCTTCATGATTGCGCCCGCGCCCAGAAAACCGATTCCGCTGACAACTTGCGCGGCAAGTCGTGCCGGATCTGCATTGGTGCGTCCCTCTACATTAAAGTAAAGTGCTTCACTCAAAACCATGATAAGACATGAACCTAAACAAACCAAAACATTTGTGCGGAGACCTGCCGATTTCCTGCGGCTCTGTCGTTCGTAACCGATTACGCCGCCCAAAATACAGGACAATGCCAAACGCAAAAACAATTCCCATTCGGAAACCAAAAGCCCACACCTCTCAAGGTAATAATTCCTTTGACGACAACGCGATTAAATTTGAATTGAAGTAACGCGAATCGTTTGAGACTTCTCGCAGAATCCAATCGGGCAACTCTACATTTTCATCCGCGGATTTTAATTCGACTTCTGCCAAAATCAAGCCCTCGAGTTTTCCGCCGAAAAAATCAACTTCCCAAAGATATCCGCCGTGAAATATTTTCCGCCTACATTTTTTCAATACGTCTTCGCCGCAAAGTTGCAAAAGTTGTTCGGCATCCGCCTGCGGTATTTCGTATTCAAATTCACTGCGCGTTATGCCTACGGTTGCCGATTTTATCGTAAGCATTGCGCGGTTATCGGTCAATCGTATTCTTACCACGGGCACTCGCGAAAGATACCCTTGAGTAATATTTATTTCCTCGGAAAATTTCACGCCGCGAATTTTTTCTGCGTCAACCAAAAATTTTCTTTCAATCTCCGTTGCCATCTCAACACCTCGCCGAATAATTTCGATAAGTCCGCTTTTTTCCCTTCCCTTGCATGAAAAATTTCGATGTGGCATAATCATCATCATAATCTAACAAAAACTTTTCAAAGGAGATAATAAACATGTTTAATATCTTAGCGGCTGACGGTATTGCCAAAGAGGGCATTGAGTTATTGCAGAAAGATTTTAACGTCGAAGTGCGCGATAAAATTTCGCATGAGGAATTACTCGAAATCATTCCGCAATTCGATGCGCTGATTGTTCGTTCGGCGTCGAAAGTCACGGCGGATGTTTTGGAGCGCGGCAGTAAATTAAAGATAATCGGTCGCGCAGGTGTCGGCGTCGATAATATTGACGTCAAAGCAGCTACCGAACGCGGCATTATCGTCATCAATTCGCCCGACGGTAATACAATCGCGGCAACAGAACATACTTTCGCGATGATGTTATCGGTCAGCAGAAATATCCCGCAGGCGAACGCGACAATGCATTCGGGTAAATGGGACAGAAAAAAATTTGTCGGCGTTGAATTACGCAACAAAACTTTGGGCGTTATCGGATTCGGTCGTATCGGCGCAGGAGTTGCCAAACGTGCGCAATCTTTCGATATGAATGTCGTTGCCTACGATCCTTTTGTCAGCGAGGAACGCGCGAAAACTTTGGGCGTTAATTTGGTCGCGCTTGAAGAATTATTCAAGGTTGCGGACTTTATCACTGTTCATATGCCGTTGACGCCGAAAACCAAAGATATGATTGCTCTGGCGCAGATGAAAACCATGAAACCGACTGTAAGACTGATTAACTGCGCACGTGGCGGAATCATCAACGAAAAAGATTTGGCTACCGCATTGAAAGAAAACATTATCGCAGGTGCCGCCGTCGACGTATTTGAAAGCGAACCCCTTGCGGAAGATTCGCCGCTGAGAACTTTGCCGAATATTATTTTGACTCCGCATCTGGGCGCCTCGACAGTTGAAGCGCAAATAGGCGTATCGGTTGACGTCGCCAAGGGGATTATAGAATCGTTGAATAATCGCCCCGTAACAACCGCCGTCAACATGCCGCACATTCCCGGTCACGTACTCGAAAAATTGGCGCCCTTCCTCGATTTGGCTGAACGTCTCGGGCGTACGATTACCGGCATGAGTAAAGAACCCATCTCCAATTTGGAAATAAACATAGACGGAAAAATAGCCGATATGAATTCAAGTTTGATATCGACGGCTGTCCTGAAGGGAATTTTATCCGCCGCACTCGATACCAACGTCAATTTGGTCAACGCAAATATTTTGGCGAAGGACAGAGGAATTATTTTCACCGAAACAAAATCAAACGGCGCGCGCGATTTTTCAAACTTGGTTACGGTTTCGGCGAATGGTAACAGTGTCACGGGTACTCTTTTCGGCAGTGAAGGTCGTATAGTCGAAATTAACAAGTTCCGTGTCGATGTAGATCCTCACGCAAGAATTTTGATTTGTCCGCATATCAATCAGCCCGGTGTTATCGGTTCGGTCGGTACTCTTTTGGCCGAACATAAGATAAATATTTCGGGTATGCAAGTCGGCAAAACGGAAATCGAAGGACGTAGTTTGATGGTGTTGACCGTAGACAATCAAATCAGTCAAGAGGTTGTAGACAAAATCAAATCGTTCGGCGCGATTTTCGATGTGATACCCGTTGCCTACGAAGACGCCGCGCAATAATTTTTGACAAGTCGTGCCGGAGGTAAATACTTTGATTAAAAAATTTTTTATCGGTTTGGGCGCAATAGTCTTCGTGATAATCGGCGTATTGCTTTTAATCGGATTGTACGAAGAAAGTAACACACCACCCCTGCCGCCGCCCGTGAAAAAAATCAGCGTATATGTCTCCGGTCAGATAAAAAATATTTCCGTCGTTGAATTGGAGGACAACGGGAATTTGCGCGTGGTTGATGCCGTAAACAAAGCAGGCGGACTAACGGATTTGGCGGACGCGGAATTTGTCAACATGGCCGAAACGATAACCGACGGGCAACATATTCACATTCCGACGAAAGAAATTTTTCTGCAACCTGTTGTGCAAAATGATTCGTTCAACGTAACCGCCACGCCCAATCCGAAAAGCGATTTGGTCAATATAAACACGGCAGATGTATCGGGACTTTCAACGCTCAAGGGAATAGGTCCCGCGCTTGCTCAGAGGATTATCGACTATCGCGAACAGAACGGCGGATTCAAAACGGTAGACGAGATAAAAAAAGTTCGCGGCATAGGTGAAAAAAAATTCGCCGACATCAAGGACAAAATCACAGTTTAACGCCGAAAATTTATTTGCGAGGAGAAAGTAAATGAACGAAACATTGCAATGGTTCCCCGGGCATATGAAAAAGGCGGAACGACTGATAACGGAAAATTTAAAATTGGTCGACTTGGTGATTGAGTTGCTTGATGCGCGAATACCTTTGAGCAGTCAAAATCCGATGTTACGCGAAATAATTCGGAATAAACCGCGCTTGATTGCGTTGGGTAAATCGGATTTGGCGGCGAAAAATTTAACGGATGCATGGCTGAAAAAATTCCGCGCGGAAGAAATAACGGCGGTGGCAGTCGACGCGGTCAAGGGTACGGGTATAAAAAATTTGGTTGCCGCGGCGAAATCGTTGACGGAATCGAAAACACATAAGCTGGCGAAGTACGGAGCAAAACCGCGTTCGGCTCGAGTAATGATAGTCGGCATCCCCAACGTCGGAAAATCTTCGCTGATAAATCGTCTGGCGGGAATGAATCATGTCAAGATAGAAAATCGTCCCGGCGTAACACGCGCCAAACAATGGATAAAAATTGCGGACGGACTTGACTTATTAGATATGCCGGGTATTTTGTGGCCGAAATTCGACGACGAAGATGTAGCGTTGAAACTTGCATGGACTTACGCGATTAGTGATGAAGTTCATGACTTGGAATTTTCCACATGCAAATTATTGGAGACACTTGCCGAAAAATTTCCGACGGGACTTTGCGAACGATATAAATTGGATACGCCGCCGATTGCGGACGGGCATGAATTATTGAATCAAATCGGGAACAAACGGGGCTGTATCAGAAAGGGCGGAGTTCTCGACGTCGACAAAACTTTGCGGTTGGTGCTCGGCGATTTTCGTGCGGGCAAATTGGGACGAGTAACTTTGGATGAAATATAAAAAATATTTACCGGCAGTAGTCGCCAATGTTTCGGCGGCACTGTCGGAATTTTTATTGATGGCGTCATCGGCGTGGCTTATCGCTACCGCGGCACTGCATCCGCCTTTGAGCGCGTTATCGTTGGGAATAACATTGGTACGTACGGCAGGAATTTCACGCGCCGCACTTCGTTACGCCGACAGATTTATTTCGCATAAAATAATTTTCGATTTGCTTGACAAGTTACGGGAAGATTTATTCAGACGCGCCGCCAAAATATTTCCGCTGAAGACGGGACAATCTCACGAAGGCGAATTGTTACACACGTTGACGGTTGCCGCCGATTTGCTCAAGGACTTTTTGCCGCGCGTGATTTTGCCGATAACAACCGCCGTGCTTGTCGTGATTTTGTTGACGTATTTATTATTTGCGCCGCTGAAAATTTTCGCGCTGATGTTGCCGACGATTTTAACAGTCAACGTACTGATAACCGCATTGATTCCGATTAATCGGGCAGACGATTCCGATTACCGAGGAAAGATTTTAGACTTCGGTGACGGGCACGACGAGCTGAACATTTACGGCACGACGGCGGCGATTAACATTTTGGATAAATCGGCGGATAAATTTACCTGTGATGATTTGAAAAACACCGCGCGACAAATTAATTTCGATACCATGTTTAAAGTGATAAACGCGGTCGGAATTTTTATTCTGTTGTTGAAACTGTCTGCGGTTGTTGATAGAATTACTTTAACGGTTTGGGCGTTGATTTTCCTTGCGCTACTCGAATTGTTCGGGCAAATCCCGACGGCAATCCGCACATGGAAAAAAATTCGCGCCGTCAATCTTGTCGACGAAAAATTTTCTTCCGCGCAGATTTTACAGACCGATAATGCCGTTGAATTGCGCAGTGTCGGTTTTGCTTACGCAGACGATTTCATTTTCAGTGATTTAAACTTAACGATTAAGCACGGAGAAATTTTAACGATAGTAGGCGAATCGGGTTGCGGCAAAACTACTTTACTTTACCTGTTAATGGGAATGTTCGCCCCGAATGTCGGAACTATTGCGATTAGCGGAACGGTAGCGGCGGCGACTTTTAACAATGTGATATTCGCGTCGTCGATTCGTGATAACTTTTTGATGATGCGCGACGATATAACCGATGAAGAAATTATTTCCGCGATGAATTTATGCGGTTTGAACGGATTCGATATAAATGTACCGTTGGGCGAAGACGGCGCAAATCTTTCGGGCGGTGAACGATTGCGATTGCAAATTGCTTTAGCCGTGGCGCAGGATACCGATATTTTGATTTTGGATGAACCGACGGCAGGATTGGATGACAGTCACGCCGATAAGTTAATCGCCAATTTGATTGCCTGCGCAGAACAAAAAAATCGCACGCTGATAATCATCACGCACGACTCGAATAAATTTGCAGGTATCGGAAGATTTAATCTCAAAACGAAACTCAAGGAGTGTTGAAAGATGTACACGAAGAAAATTTATTTCAGCGGCGGCGACGTTCGCGAATTGCAGGAAATATTTAACGATATCCCCGGCGTCACGAACACCGCAATAGGAACTTTATCCGCCGTCAATGTTCACAGCTACGTAGAGCCCGAGCCGCAGGATTTGGAAAATATTTCTTCCGTGGAAATTACTTTCAATCCGAAGAAAATGGATTTGTCTATGCTCATGGATATTCTGTTTAACGTGCTCAATCCGTACGCCGATAAAACTTTGGGCGTCTATTACCGTACGGGCGAAGATGAACCGCAAGTAGAGTTACACGTGAATTTTATAGCCAACCGCGGCAAAGAACCGGTAGTATCAAAAGCGTGTTTGACGATAAACGATCCGAACAGCGATTATAAACGTGCGCGCAAGTGTTTCATAAGAGTCGGACGCATGAAAAATTTCGTCGCCGCTCCCGAATCCGAACAAAACTTTTTCGGAAAAAATCCTGAAAAGAAAACCGATATTGACTTGACAAAGTTTAAAAATTCTCTTAGATTTTGAATAAGGACTTTTCATTTTCGTGACGGGAGGTGAAATTTATGCTGCGTGAACGTTTGGACAGAAAACGGAGGATGTTTTATAACAAGATGTTTAATCGGAAATTATTTTGGTCGTTAACAATTTGCTTACTAATCATAATCGGATCCGTGGCACATTTGGGTTTCAATTCGGATTTCACCAGAAAAGACGACGACAGTTTTGTATCGAGGATTATTAATTCAGAATCAATTCTGCCTACGTTCAAGAAACCGACAACGATAATGTTAATGGGTATTGACGAACGAATAGATGCCAAGGGCAAAGTCGAGGATGTCGGGCGTTCGGATACTCTCATGGTTTTGAACATTACCAAAGACAAGGCGTCATTGCTCACGATTCCGCGCGATACTATGGTCTATATCAATCATCACGGCTTCACGAAAATTAATGCGGCGTATATGTTCGGCGGAACGAAATTGGCACGTAAGACAGTCGAGGAATTTTTGGGCGTTGACATCGATTACTACGTCACGATAAACAAATCGCGATTCGCCGAGGTAATTGACGCAATGGGCGGCATTGATATTTACGTCGAACGTGACATGCATTATGAAGATCCGTGGGATGATGACGGCGGACTTGTTATCGACTTGGATGAAGGTTATCAACATCTTGACGGACAAACGGCAATCGAATATGTACGTTATCGTGATTCGGAAGGAGATATCGGGCGCGTACGCAGACAACAGGCCTTCATGAAAGCTTGCGTAGAGAAAATGAGCAGCCCCTCAATGGTGATAAAAATTCCGGATATGTTATCGGTTGCGGTTGATGCGGTAGATACAGATCTTAGCTCAGCCGAAATGATGGAGTTGGCAGGCTCACTGAAAAACGCCGAGGCTAAAGGCAATATTAAAACGGGTACCGTGCCGGGATGGTTGCGCTATATTGACGAAGTGAGTTATCTCATTCCCCACGCGCAACGCTTGGGCAGTGTCATGCGTAACAATCTCGATTTCAAGGTAACGAAGAGACATTTTGAAATTTTGGCGAACGATTACACACCGGGTACCGAAGGCGAATATTTCGACGTCAATCCCAATCCTGCGAAAGATTTGCGGATAATGAATTCGGTCGAGCGCAACAAATTTGATTTATCCGAAAACAACCTTTGAACTTAAATCTTTCAACCGAATAAATTTAAATCCCCTCTCGTATGTTATAATCACTACGGGAAGGGATTTTTTATAAAAATTTTTTGAGGATTGTTTGTGATGGCTAATGATGGTTATAAAAATTATTACGAGGAACAACGGGCTTTATTGTTGAATCCTTTTGACGATATCGGGCGCAAAACCGAATTACTTTTATCCGTCGGTCAACTGCTCATGGAAAACGGCGCGGATTCCGCTCAAATTATGCGCGATATGAAACGTGTTGCCGCCTTCATGGGTATTTCCGCCGATAAATTTCATCTGCATATCATGTACACAACTTTAATGCTCAACATCAGCGACGAACATCATTCGCATACATCTTTCCGCAAATGTGTCAAACATGCTGTAGATATGCGGATAATTTCGGGCGTGAGTCGTTTGACGTGGAGAGCTATGCGCGAACGCTATACCCTTGACGAATTGAGCGATGCTTTGAATTTAATCGCCAAACGTCCGCGCCTGTACTCCGAATGGTCAACGATTTTGGCGGCGGGTATCGGTTGCGGTTCTTTCTGTACTTTGTTTGGTTGCGATATCGTTGCCGCCTCTTATACCGTAATCAGCGCGATTATCGGCAAATTACTTCAAGATCAATGCGTCAAACGTTTCGGAATCAACGTGTATGTCTCCATGACTTTCGCGGCATTTACGGCTACAATCGTCGCTTACTTTACACATTTTCTTCCGACTTCCACGCCGTGGCATCCGTTAATTGCCGCCTCTATTTACATGGTGCCCGGTATCGTTCTGATAAATGCCTTTAACGATATTCTCAACACTTATCTAATCAGCGGCGCGGCAAGATTGATGCATACGTTTCTGATAATCGGCGCAATGACTTTCGGTATTGTATTCGCTATTGCTTTGGCGGATTTTGATTCCTTCATGAAGATACCGATTTTGCCCGAAAGTAATTATCTGATTTTCGCGGCGGCTGCTGCTATCGGTGCGTCCAGTTTCGCGATTTTCTTCAACCTACCACCGAGACTTTTATACGCTACGGCTTTCGGCGGTGCTGTTTGTGTTTGCACCAGAAATTTTTTTGTCTTTGAATTGGGTTACGGCTCCGAATTGGGTACATTGGTCGGCGCGGCTCTCGTCAGTATCATTGCCGTTCGTGCCGTTCATTGGCTACATACTCCTTCGCTCGTGCTTATCGTTCCTGCCGTCATTCCCCTGATTCCGGGCGTACTTATTTACCGTTTACTGTTCGCCATCATCAATATTCGACAATTATCGCTTGACGAACTTTTGACGGCGGTACAATCGGGCGTTGATGCATTCTTGATTATTTTGGCGATTGCTATCGGTGCATCTCTGCCTAATATTTTCGCAAGCCGTTCATTCGATAGGCAGAACAAAGATAAACAGGAAAAACTGTTAACCGAAATTTATTCCAATGAATTAAAATAAAAAGTGTCAACATTCCGCCCATGAAATTCAATATAACGGTTAATTGTGCGGCTTGTTTAGGGCATAATATCGTCTTCCGAAGCAGTCAGTACATTGGATTCGATTGCATAAGTACAAAACAACTCACTCATAAGGAAAAAAAGTAGAGCGGCAAGCGCAACGAATAAAGTTATGCCTGCCGCCTTTTGCATATCCGACACCTTAAAAAGCCGATTGTCGAAAAATTTTATGCTCGGCATCGAACCACAAGATGTAGAAAATATTAATGTCGACAATGCCGATTAATCTTCCTTTGCCGGTTAATCTCAAACTGAAAACTTTTTCAAAATCACGCATGTAATTAAGAGTGATAAATTCGCGTTTTTCATCCAAAGGTAATTTATCGCCTTCAATGAAGTGATTATTGTTTCCGTGTCCGTCAGATTTACCGCCCGAAGCATTTAAAATTTCTTGCCATGTTACTTTCTCTAATTCTCGGAGTTTGGAAATAATGTGTTCAGAGAAAAAACGAATATCTTTACAATCCTCCCATCCTTTATGTTCCCATAAACATTTTGAAAAACTCCAACAAAAAGGAGCAGTGTTTAATCGAAAACCTTATTTGATAGACTTAGGCGTCGGAGAAATATTTTTCTTTCCAATGGTTTTGGATTGCTTCATGTCCAATGCTCCAGATAATATTCAAGCATGGAGTTTTTGGTAATTATGTTTTGGCAACGAGCTCCTTGCGGTAAATCGCCACGCGCCTCTAACCACGGTTTTTCTTTATGAACCATATCACTTAAAACGTACGGCGGATAATCCTTAAGTGAATCGACTACAGTGTTAATAGTTTCCTTTTGTTCGGTTGAAAGGTTAGAAATATTTGGTTTATAGGGATTAAGAAAGTCACTGTTTTTTAGGAAAAATTTACCTTTGTGCGCGTTAAAGAGTGCACGACACACGGGACCTTTTGCCCATGCTTCAAAATCGTCTTCAAAAAGAGGTACATCGTCCCAAACAAGTGACATAGCTTGAGAATAGAAAATTAATTTCTGAAGTTTCATTGCTGACATAGTGCCATAATTATCAAGGATATATTTAGCAACATCAAATACAGTTGTCATAATAAACACCCCCACTCAAAACTAACATTGAGTAGGGGTGGTGTCAATCTTGTAATAAATTTTAATTTTTCAAAACGCGTTTAGTTGATTCGCGCGTCGGGAGAACATCATTTTTTATTTAATCTTCGGGTATCAAGGTCTTTTGAGTGTGATTGGGGTCGATATCCTCGACAATGACGGGTAATTTGTCTTTGAAGAAACAATAAATCATAAAAACAAGGTCGGACATTTGGGGATGAGCCTCCTCATCGATACGGAGTTTGAGGATATGCCGCCACTCTCTAAGATTAGTCGTCATGTAAAATTCGACTTTGGTGCTGACAATTTAAATTTTGCTGTAATATGATTCAAAATAAAAAATGACGGCGAAATTTTTTCGTCGCCTCAGGTTGATTTGTATCTGCCTTTTTTGCTCATGATAAAAAGTCATGGATTTGTTTGGATATATCCCGACCGTCATCATCTTTCTTCGTCGCCAATAAAAATTTACAAAGACCGTTGCTTTTCTGCGCCCAAAGTTCACCGACAGATTTTTTTTCTTTCGTATCTTCACCGGTCTTGAGATGTTCGCCCTTATATTCAATCACTGCATAAGTCCCGTCAACAAGTTTCAATACAAAATCGGGGTAAAATCTCCCTTTGTGCAGCGGTAACCAAAACGAGTACTTGGAATCACTTTCGATATTCCTAATCCACGTCTCAACATTTTTATTTACGTCAATGCACTGCGCACAAAAAATCTCTTCGTCGTTCATGATTCCGATTTTTGAGTAAAAATGTTTTCCGAAATGTTGACAGCCTTCGTGAAAACGTTTTGCGGGATAATTTTCGGGATTGAAAGTCAACGTAACATCTTTCGTAACCGATACATTTTGATTATCTGTGTCAATCAGTGTCGTCTGATAAACTTCTTTTCTACATTTTTCAATGCAATCTCTAATCTTTTCTTCGAGCAATTTTTTTATCGTGAATCTCAATCTTACCAATTCGGATTCGGTAAAATTTTTTTCTTTGGTAAGTCTCTCCATAACGCGCCGAGTAAAATCCTCAAAGTCTTCGGGCGTTATGAAGTTTATCGATATTTTTTCCTCAAGCCAAATTATCAGTTCCGGTAAACTCCATTCTGTTTTTCCGTTGAATTCGTTAAACGCATCATTATCCAGACTGTATTCTATTTTGTTGCCGTCGGAAGTAAATGTGTAAGTTTTTACGTCGTTATCTTCACGTCCGATTGGCAAACTATAATCCTTCGTTGAATCCGTAATCTTCCAATCGCTCGGAATAAAATCTTCGCCTTCCACAACCTTTGCGCCACTACCGAAATCAAAACACAATTGCGGTATCGAAAATTCTGTGTCGACTTTCTGCGCAGGTGTACTCTTTGCATATTGCGGCTGATTCAATGCCGTCAAAAAGTTTCCGCGGTCTACGGGATTCTTGAAAATTCGACTGTCATTATTTACCAACATATTTACGTCTTCTTGATTTAAATCCTCAAACTTGACTTTGTAAGCATTGCCGATTTTTTCCGTCTTAATCTTCTTTATCAAAGGTATGTACAAAGTATCTGTTACGGGCGGCGCGCTTGTCACTATCTCTACCGTTGTTTTATCGTCAAAAAGTTTCGGCTGCTTACTGTTTACTATGTCTTCAATTTCGTTTTTCTCGAACCCCATGCCCGTTAAATTGTCCTTGATTTTCGCAACTGCCTCCGTCCAAGATCCAACCTTGAAGTAAGCATAAGATTTATTCAAGTCCTCGATTTTCCTGCGCTTGGCGTACGGCATACGCAAGACACGACCCAAAAGTTGTTCCGCATCTTTCGACGAATGTGTATTTGCCACCGAACAGAATACCGACGCAAAAGGACAATCCCAACCTTCTTTCAATGCTTGAACCGTGATGATGTGTCTTATTTTGCATTCGCGCGAATATAAATTTACTCCGTCAAGTTCGCGCCTGTCGCCCGTCGCTATCGCTATTTCTTCCTCCGAAATTTTCGCCTCCTCCGTCAAATATTTTTTTATCTTGTCAACATTGTATTCTTTGTTTTTGTTTTCGGCTTGATACAGCGCAATCGGGCGAATATATTCATCTTCCGAATATGCCAGCTCTTCCAAGGCCGCTCGTTTCTGCACCGTCAAGTCCATTGTCTTTTCGGGCGAATCCGCAACTTCTCCGACGATTATGGGAAATTTTATCATGTCCTCGTCACATAATTCCTGCGCAGTAATTTTTACAAGCACATTTGAATTTACAGCCGGTGTCGCCGTCAATTCGATGACCGCCGCAGGTCTCAATCTTTTTGTTATATCAAAACTCAACGGCGTCGAATAATTGTGCGCCTCGTCTACTATCATCAACGGTCTTATGTACGAAATTAAATTGATGAACGATTGATATCGACCCTTATCATCAACGATAAAATAATCTTGCTTCGGTATATCCGAAAAACACGCGCCCAATTCCTCATTGGGTTGATAGACTTTGTATTCGTCTTTGCCTTTGTCTTTCACTCTGAACGCCTGAAATGTCGCGACACAAATATTTAATTTCTGTTTCAAATCCTGCGGACGCAACTGCCTGAATTCCGTCACGTCAAAGATATTTACCTGCGCAAATTCTTCATACAAAATCTTTCCGTAAAAACTGTCGGGACTGCGCAAAACTTTCAATGTTTGATTGCGTATTTCATTCGACGGCACAAGCCACAACACAAATGGATATTCACGCTCCAATACATTTTCAGCCGCTATCTTTATCGCGTGCGTCCCTATCAATGTCTTGCCGCCGCCCGTGGGTAATCGCAAACAAACATACGGCACTTTTTCCATGTTCAACAGCGGTTGATATGTTTCGTTGTAACCTTCCGCATCTCGATATTTTTCAAACGCCGCCGCGCAATCATAAGATCCTCGCAAAAATTTTTCCAAAATCTCCAGAGTACGAATCTGATAATCTTTCAGCTCCATTGTCACACCTCAATTCATGTTCAAACTCTTCGGTAGCTTGCGGAAGATAATTTTATGTTCGTTCAAAAAATATTTGCTCAATCGGCATGCAGACCCGTAAATTATTTTTTCGCCGTCATGGTGCGGAAGCTTACTAAAAATCGTTTTCGTCAACGTATCATTATTGTTGCCGTACAAAAGATAAATAGCCGCGCCGTCGTATTCGCCCAGCAACGCCGAATCACTTCGCCCCAGATAGGGCATGCCCGTCGCGCCGTACCAAATGAATTTCGCCAAATCCTCAAAACTCAACGAGGAATTTATTTTGCCGGCGTCGATAAGTTTTTCGCCCAGACGATAGAAATTAAATTCGCCGCCCACGCGCCGCACCCGTTCAGCCGTAATCGTCTTGCAGTAGTCTTTTTCTTCAATCAGGATGAATTTTCTGTTACCGCCGTCCTCTGCGTTCAAATTTATAACCGCGTGCGCAGTTGTGCCGCTCCCTGCAAAACTATCTAAGACTATTGCATTTTTATCGGTGTACAATTCAAAACAACGCTTAATTAAATCTACCGGTTTGGGATAAGTAAAAACCGCCTGCCCGTCAAAAATTTCTTTCAATGCTTTTGTCGCGTCTTGAGAGTGCCCGACTTCGGTATATTTCCAAATAGTCATTGGCGTTACAGTTTGCTTGACTTCGGATAAAAATCTTTTTATACGTGGCACATTATTTCCATTATCTCCAAACCAAATACGATTATCATCAACGTATTTTTGAAAAGTTTCTTTATCAAGACGCCAGCAATAACCAGAAGGCGGCATGATTTTTCTTCCGCTTGGTGTAGTAATTTCATAGATTTTATCTTCGATAACCGGACCGACAGATAAATCGCTGGAAGTCCATGTGCCGCGTGGGTCATTGTCGGGATTTTTGTATCTGCTGTTTGCTTCCGCACTGCGTGTTAAGCCGTTGCAGATTAAATTCGGAAAGTTTTTGGCATAACAAATTATATAATCATGACTGGGCGAAAAATGTTTTTTCAAATTAACGGGCGCGTAAGCTCGTTCCCATATAACGGTTGCGACAAAATTATTTCTGCCGAAAATTTCATCGCAGACAACTTTAAGATAAGCCTGTTCGTTATCGTCAATAGAAATAAAAATTGCGCCGTCGTCGGAAAGGAAATCGCGCAGGAGTTCAAGGCGCGGATACATCATCGAAAGCCAATCGGAATGCGGAAAGTTATCGGAATAATTTTCAAAGGCCGCGCCCGTATTATAAGGCGGATCTATGTAAACACATTTGACGCGCCCACGATAGAGCGGCAGGAGTGACTTTAAAACTTCGAGGTTATCGCCCTGCGCAATGATATTCCCCGAATTTTTATCGCCGCAACTGATTTGCTCGTCGAGAGTCAAGATTTTGAATGGAATATTTGCGACAATCTTTTTGGCGGCGGATTTGCCTTCCCAATTCAATTCAAGCAAAGTAATCACCTCGTTTTTATGAAAGAATACTCGTTGGAAAGCTTAAAATCAAGAAGGTTAGAATCAGCCGTCATATGCTTGCAAAAGTTGTATGTTTGTGATAAAGTCACCGTGATTTTGGTAAAATTCAACTGTCGCCAATTAAATTCGCGACCGAAAAAATTTTAGGAGGTTTCATCTTATGGCAATTAGTTTAAAAAAGGGACAGAAAGTTGACCTCACGAAGACAAATCCCGGGCTGAGCGAAATTTTAGTCGGTTTGGGTTGGGACGTTAACAGATACGACGGCGGAAAAGAATTCGATTTGGATTCGGCGGCATTTTTACTCGGCGGTAGCGGCAAAGTTAATTCCGATGCCGATTTTGTATTCTACGGCAATCTTAAACACGAAAGCGGTTCAGTTGAACATCTCGGCGATAACTTGACGGGTGCGGGCGAAGGCGACGACGAACAGATTAAAATTGATTTGTCAAAAGTCCCTGCGAACGTTGAGAAAATTGATTTCACGGTCACGATTTACGAAGCTGAAGAACGTCATCAAAGTTTCGGGCAGGTAGAAAATGCCTTTATCCGTGTAATCGATGCGAAGACGAATACCGAACTTATTCGTTACGATTTGAGCGAAGATTTTTCCGTCGAAACGGCTGTAGTTATCGGCGAATTGTATCGTCACGGCGGCGAATGGAAATTCAACGCGATTGGCTCAGGTTTTGAAGGCGGACTTGCATCACTCGGCAGAAATTACGGCGTTAACGTGTAAATCATAGCAACAGAGGTTTTCGGTGTAAGATATGGAGTAGGGTAGCGGAATTGTTATTTATCTGCTTTCTTACTCCTTTTTAACTTCAGGAGGTTATAGATTATGGCTGTCAGTCTTAAAAAGGGACAAAAAGTATCGTTGACGAAGAGCAACGGCGGTAAACTGATAAATGTAATGGTCGGCTTAGGTTGGCATCCTGCGGATAAAAGTCAAGACGACGTCGGATTTTTCGGCAGACTTTTCGGGCGCGGCACTCAAGATATAGATTGCGATGCGTCTGTTTTTCTCTGCCAAGGCGGTAAATTCGTCAACAATAAGGATTTGGTTTACTTCGGGAATTTGATGCACAACAGCGGCGCGGTAAAACATATGGGCGATAATTTGACGGGCGAAGGCGAAGGCGATGACGAACAGATTTTTGTTAACCTGAACAAAATCCCTGCGCAGTACGACAAATTAATTTTCGTCGTGAACATTTACAAAGCGGTTGATCGTAAACAACATTTCGGCATGATAAAAGATGCGTTTATCAGAATGGTCGACACCGATACGCACGAAGAATTATGCAGATTCAATTTGAGCGAAGACTATACCGATATGTTGTCGATGGTTGTCGGCGAGATTTACCGTTACGGCGACGACTGGAAATTCAACGCAATCGGTTCGGGTACTAAGGACACAGGTCTTGATGATTTGGCGAAGAGATTCAGATAACTTATGACGACGAAAAAATTTTTATCATTGATATTGACAGGTGCGCTTGCTCTTACCTTATCGGCACCCGTACAGGCGGAAAAACTGCAGACGATTGAGGATTCCGGTATATCAAGCAAAGAAAAATCGCGCCTGATAAATGACTACTACAATTCTCTGCCCAAAGCGAAAGGCGAATACAAAAGCCGTGTGCGCCCGATAATCGTCGAAGGTGCGATGAACACTGAGACCGAAAAATTAGTGCGTGCGCTGAAAAATCCCGTAGTCTACAGAGATTTAAATTATCTTTTTATTTCGGGCACTTACAAGAATTATCCCGTAGTGATTGTGCGCACCGAACAAGGTATGTCAAATTCCGCTGCTTCTACGGCGTTGGCAATAAAAAAATTTAATCCCGTAGCAGTCATCAATCAAGGTACTTCGGGCGGCTACAAGGAATCGTAGCAACTCAACGACATAGTAATCGGCGAATACTCGACAAATTTTTCGGCGATGAAAGTTTTTAACGAACCGAAGGGCAGCGGAATTGACATTAACAAAAGAGAAATGCGCGGTACCTATACTTACGACAAAGAATCGGATACTTTCAAACCGTGCGATAAATATCCTGCCGATAAAAGTTGGTTGAATCGGGCTAAAAAAATTGCCGCCGAACATAGCGAATTTAATACCGAAGTCGGCACAATCGGTTCACAGGATACATGGAACGAAAATATCGATTTGATAACTTTCCTGCGCGAAAAATATTCCGTTTCTTGCGAAGAGATGGAAACGGCTTCCGCCGCGCAGATTTGCAAAATCGCAGATATTCCGTTCATCGGCATTCGTACTATTTCCAACAATATAACCAATGGTAACAGCAAATATAATCCCGACACAGCCGATACCGTACAGGATTTTACTTTGTTGCTCATAGACGATTACATTAACGATGTAAACTAATCTTAAAGATATAAGACATTAATATTTCAGGTTTGGGGTTATTCTTATGACAGATAAAAAAAATCCGGCAATATCCGTAATCATAGCCATGTATAATTCAGAAGAGTATATTACCGACTGTTTGGATAGTCTTATTATTCAAACGTTCCAAGACTTTGAAGTAATCATTGCTGATGATTGTTCTACGGACAATTCTTATAAAGTTGCACAAGGTTTTATTTCTAAATTCGGTGACAGATTAAAGTTGATAAAATTGCCGCGTAACAGCGGATTCCCCGGTATTCCGCGAAATTTTGCGTTCAAAAAAGCTCGAGGCAAGTATATTTACTTTCTTGACAGCGACGATCTTTTGGAAAAAACTACTTTTGAAAAGCTTTACGAAACAGCGGAAGAATTTAATGCCGACGTTGTTCATGCCGAAACAAGTATTGCGTTTCGCGAAAACGGCAATAATCTGGAATGGTCATATCTCAAGTTTCAAACCGTAACACCTGTGGAAAAACCGACAATAGAAACTTTTGATGTAGGGGAACGTTTGGACGGTCTTATTACAAAAAAATTTCTGTGGTGGGCGTGCAATAAACTTTTCAACAGAAAATTCCTTCGTGATAACGACATAGTTTTTGCGAAGACGAAGCAATTTGAAGATTTTCTTTTCATTATGCAATGCCTTGTCTTTGCCAAAAATTATGTTCGTGTTCCTTACGTAGGTTATTACTATCGGGTAAGAGAAGGCTCTCTTTCTCATGGCGGACTCTCGGAATATGCTCCGTTCCAAAATTTGGTTTTAATCATGAAAGCTATAGATGACTTTATGAACAGAACAAAATTTTTTATCGATAATCCACGCTACAAGTATTCGATTATAGATTTCTTCATGAAAGGCAGAATGGATAGTTTTGAAGAAAGCTTTATCGCTGAAGATTATAACCTTGGGGAAGTATATAATAGTTTTCGAGCATTGTTTTCCCGAACTCCGCAAGAAAATCTTTCTTTAACCACATATCTTTTCATAGCAGCAAATCTCTTTAACATACGAATTAAACAACAAGCGAAAGAAATCGAAGAACTTAAGTCTATCATTAATAACAAATAAATACTTTTTTATCAGATGATTGGAGGCTTTAATTTGAAAATTACAGGCTTGACAGATGCTCAAGTCCAAGAAGCTAAACAGAAGTTTGGTGATAACAGTATTACCGAACAGGCACGCGAAGGCTTTTGGGACAAGCTCAAGGGTAACTTTGACGACCCGATTATCAAAATCTTAATTTTTGCACTGATACTCAACGTATTTTTTGCATTCATGGGAAAAGCGGAGTGGTATGAATCTGTAGGTATAGCAATGGCGGTTTTATTGGCGACATTGGTTTCTACTTTCTCCGAGTACAAGAACGAAAGTGCCTTCCAAAAATTGCAGGGCGAAGCGTCATTGATAAAGTGCAAAGTTTGGCGCAACGGTGTAGTTACCGAAATCCCAATCAATGAAATAACGATGGGCGATTGCGTCATGTTGCAGACGGGCGATAAAATTCCTGCCGACGGCGTGATTATCGATGGGTCTATCACGGTTGACCAATCGATATTAAACGGTGAGGCGAAGGAAGAAACAAAAACTCCCGCGCCCGATGCCGCTACCGATGCCGAATCTGCGCAGAGCACCGATTTTCTCAATCCGCACAAAGTTTTCCGCGCGGCTGTCGTTGCGGGCGGTAATGCAGTCATGCGCACCGTCACTCTCGGCGATAATACTGTCTACGGTAAAATCGCCGGCGAATTGCAAGTGGACGAAGACCGCGATACTCCTCTGAAATTAAAGCTCGGAGATTTGGCAAATCAAATTTCTAAATTCGGTTATATCGGCGGTATCGCGATTGCCGTTGCCTTCATGTTTGAACGTATCTTTATTCAAAACGGTTTTGATTGGGCGCAAATTTCCCTGTACTGTTCCGATTGGATGAATTTGCTTAACAGTTTGGTTGAAGCTATCATGCTTGCCGTCATCATTATCGTTATGGCAGTCCCCGAAGGTTTGCCCTTGATGATAGCTATCGTCTCCGCACAGAATATGGGCAAAATGCTCAAGGATAATGTTTTGGTTCGTAAAATTTCCGGTATCGAAACCGCAGGCAGTTTAAATCTTCTGTTCAGCGATAAGACCGGTACGATTACCAAAGGACAACTTGAAGTAGTTACCTTCCTTGACGGTAAAGCCAACTTCACGGAAAAATTCGAACAGCTCGGCGCGAAACTTCAATCATTGATTTCTTTGTCCGTACGATTCAACAGCGGCGCAGTCATTGCGGGCGATAAAATTGTCGGCGGTAACATGACGGATCGCGCTTTACTCGGATTCATTATCGGCAAAGATACCGCGCCCAATGTCACTGTCGGCGATACGGTTCCTTTCGACAGCGCGAAAAAATATTCCATGGCACAAGTCAGCGGCGATTATAATTTGTGGCTGATTAAAGGTGCGCCCGAACGTTTACTTGACAAATGCTCCTATTACTACGATGCTGACGGCGAACGTCATAAACTTGCCTCTACAACCGAAATTAACGCTAAGATTGACGAGTTGGCTAACCGCGCTATCCGTACGCTTGCTCTTGTCACTTACGACGGCGAAATTACAAACGGCGAAATTCCCGACACGGGTTTAACTTTTGTCGGTGTCACCGGTATCCGCGATGACGTACGTCCCGATGCTATCAAGGCTATTGAACAGGTTCACAGTGCCGGCGTTCAAGTTGTCATGATTACGGGCGACCGAAAAGAAACTGCGCAGGCTATCGCGAAAGAAGCAGGCTTACTTGAAATTGAAGACGGCATTGTAATAACCAGTACGGAACTCAACGAAATGAGCGACGACGAAGTCAAAAAGAAACTTCCGAAACTCAGAGTTATCGCGCGTGCATTGCCTACCGATAAAAGTCGTCTCGTGCGTCTTGCTCAAGAATTAAATTTGGTTGTAGGCATGACGGGCGACGGCGTCAACGATTCTCCGGCATTGAAAAAAGCGGACGTAGGTTTTGCAATGGGTGGCGGTACCGAAGTTGCTAAAGAGGCAAGCGAAATTGTTATCCTCGATGACAACTTTAAATCTATCGGCAAAGCTATCCTCTACGGTCGCACGATTTTTAACAGTATCCGCAAATTTATTATCTTCCAGTTGACGATTAACGTCGGCGCGGTTTTGATTTCGTTTATCTGTCCTCTGCTTGGTTTGGAAAATCCTTTGTCTATAACGCAAATTCTTTGGGTCAATCTGGTAATGGATACGTTGGCGGCATTGGCATTCGGCGGAGAACCTGCATTAGACCGTTACATGGAAGAGGAGCCGAAGAGACGCGACGAAAAAATTATCAATCCCTATATGTACTCGGCAATCGGTACAGGCTCGATTTGGGGCTTCGCTATGGGCTTGATTTTCCTGCTCACTGATTTTTCGCGCGATCACTTCCGCGATATCAATCCCGAGGGCATTAACTTTACTTTCGGCGGCGATAGCGTTTATGTTTTGACCGGCTACTTTGCATTCTTTATCTTCATGGCGGTATTCAATGCGTTTAACGCTCGTACGGATCGCACGAACATTTTCGACAATATCGGCGGCAATCCCGATTTCTTGCGTGTCATGGGCTTGATTGTCGTCGTACAAATCATCATGACTTACTTTGGCGGCGTGATTCTTCGTTGCTTCGGTTTGACTGCAAGCGAATGGATTTTTGTCATCGCTATGGCGTTCACGATTATACCCGTCGATATTATCCGCAAAATGATTGTCGGCAGTTCCAAATAATTTTTTCCTTTGAATTTTACAGCCCGTTCCGTTTTTTCGGTTCGGGCTTTTGATTTTTCTGCGCAGATGTCGAAAAATTTTTTGTCAACCGAATTCAATTACAGCTTTAAATTTATAAAAAAATTTGTTAAAATACTTGCGGTAAGGATATCAATCGGAGGTGGTACAATGGAAATCCGCAAAGGGCAAAAAATTCAGCTCAACGAAACTTTTCTGACGTTCAGATTTATCCGTCCGCAAAGTGCGCTTGAAATTGATACGGCGGCTTTTCTCACGGCCGGTAACGGTAAAGTTGCAGGCGACGAAGATTTTGTGTTCTACGGCAATGCAAAACACAATTCGGGTGCCGTCATTCACAAAGAAGATGATTCCGTTGATATAGACCTGAAAAAAATTCCGCCGCATGTCGAAAAAATTTCACTGACCGCAACGATTTACGACGCCGAAAAACGTAGACAAGACTTCGGCATGATTCGCGGTTCGGCTCTGAAAATTTTCGGTGCGCGCGGTGAAATTGCCTCATTCTCTTTGGAAAATTTTTCAATCGAAACAGCAATAGTCTTGGGCGAAGTTTATCGCTATAAAGGTGCGTGGAAATTTAACGCAATCGGTGCCGGTTTCAGCGGAGGACTTGCCGCACTCTGCAATAATTTCGGCATTGAAGTCAAAGACATTGCACCTGCGCCGCCGCCGCCCTCACCTCCGAAGGTTGACACGAATCGCCCGAAAGTTAATACGGAACGCAATCGCGGTAATAGGGATTCGACAACCGAACGCAAACCGATTAACATGGGGCGCAACTCTTCAAATATCAACAGACAACATGAAGAAGCTCCGCCGCTGCCGAAAAAAATCGAATTGCGTAAGGGACAAAAAGTCAGTCTGGTTAAACGCGGCAACACTCTGGGCGAAATTGTCATTAATCTCAATTGGAATCAGCGACCGCCACAAACAGGAATTTTGTCGCGCTTTACGAATAGAGGAATAGATTTGGATTTAGCTTGCCTGTTTGAATTGAAAGACGGAAGAATCGGCGGAGTGCAAGCCTTGGGAAATAATTTCGGCGACTTGAATTATCCGCCGTATATCGTGCTTGACGGTGACGATCGTACGGGCGAAGTTGCAGGTGGCGAAACTATTCGCGTCAACGGAAAATTTGCCGATAAAATTCAGCGGATACTTGTCTTTACGTTCATCTACAGTGGCGCGGCGGATTGGGCGGAGGCTCAGGGCGTTGTTACCGTAAAATGTCCGGGCAGTCCCGAATTGATTGTCCGCATGGATGAGTACGGCTCAAGTAAACGCACTTGTGCGATTGCTCTGCTTGAAAATGTCGGCGGCACTTTCAGCGTGGAAAAAGTTATCGAGTTCTATAATGATTCGGAACAAATGGATCGCGCTTTTGATTGGGGTCTGCGTTGGACGACGGGCAGCAAAGATTAAATTCAATTCAGCATTTACGGATTGCGGCGGCTAATCGTTCGCTATCCTAATGATAAAAATTTTAGGGAGGAATTATCATGGCAATCAGTTTGCAAAAGGGTCAGAAGGTTGACTTAACGAAAGGCAATCCCTCACTGAAACATTTACTCATCGGTTTGGGTTGGGATACCAACAAATACGACGGCGGCGCGGATTTCGACTTAGATGCGGCGGCGTTCTTGCTTGGTGCCAACGGCAAAGTTACTTCCGATGCCGATTTCGTTTTCTACAACAATTTGAAACACTCAAGCGGCGCGGTTGAACACATGGGCGATAATTTGACGGGCGAAGGCGAAGGCGACGACGAAGAAATCAAAGTCGATTTGTCAAAAATGCCTTCCGATATTGAACGCGTTGAGTTTACAGTTACGATTTACGAAGCTGAAGAACGTCGCCAAACTTTCGGGCAGGTCAGTAACGCTTATATCCGCGTAGTCGACGAAGACACCAATAAGGAAGTTATCCGCTACGATTTGGGCGAAGATTTTTCCGTCGAAACTGCTGTCGTCGTCGGTTCCATTTACCGCAATAAAGGCGAATGGAAATTCAACGCGATTGGCTCGGGCTTCAGCGGCGGACTTGCCGCGCTCGGCAGAAATTACGGCGTCAACGTGTAAAATTTTCGTGCCGATATTAACAGCTTGAAAATAATTTGATTAATACTTTTACCCTCCGCAACAGGAGGGAATTTTTTTAGGCGGTGGCTATGAGTAATTTTATTGAACTCGGGAAAAAAATTTACAATCTGGACAATCCAAGGGAACTGCATAGATTTATAGTCTTCGTGGCGCGTTGTTGTCTGCACCCTCAAACAATCGGCAATTTGGAAAAATTTTTCGCGCGGTCGCCGCTCATGGAACAAGTCGCGCAAGGTTACCCGTATGTCTACGAACAGGCAACACGAGCATTTTTTTATCGCGGCTCAACGATAGAGGAACGGGCGCGGCTGATTGAAGAGAATATGACATTTTTGGCTGAACGGTTTAATGACGATTTCATGCTGAAAATATACGGCGACAAGAAAATCGAATTGTGGCGCATGCCGCTTGACGAAACACTCGGCGAAATGAATTTGGTAATGTGTGCGGAATCGGGACAACGCAAGGAAGGTTTGATGTCGGTCATGCTGAATTTACCCGGCGAAGTACCTGTCTATCAAATTTTATTTTGGATTGCGCGCGATGAAATAATCAACCGCGATAAAAAATGGGCGATGTGGTTCGGCGCGATGCAAGGCCCTAACGTCGACGACGCCAAAGATTTAATCAAAGTCATTACCAAAAAATGTCATGCATACCGAACGAAAAATTTAATCTTGTACATAGCGCAGACTGTTGCGCGGATTTTCGGCGTCGAAAAAATTTTCGCGGTGACGAACGAAGGATATTACGCTAACAATCACATTCGCAGCGACAGGAAGTTGAAGACATCATTCAGCGATTTTTGGATTGAGGTCGGCGGCACAGCTACAAGCGATGAAAGATTTTTTGAGTTACCGTTGACTGAAACGCGCAAGACGGTCGAGGAAATGCCTACACGTAAACGGGCTGTCTATCGGCGGCGATTTGCTTTGCTCGACGAATTGGAACAGTCGATTGCCGATAAGCTTGAAGAATTCAAACGGGAGGGGCATTGACGTGAAGATAGCGATATTTGAGAACATAATGACACCGGGCGGACACGAAGTCGAATTCGACAGGATTTTAGTCGAGGAGTTTCGCGCATTGGGTCATGAAGTTATTTTCTACGTGCCCGAAAATTTTTCGTTCCAATTCGATTATCATACGCCCGTCAAACGTCTGAACGGTAACGCCGTGACTTACACCAATTCGCGCGGCTTGAAGAAAATTTTTTCTGCCGCCAAACGCGAAATAAATCGGCAACGCTGGTACAGTCAATTGACCGCGGCGCAGAAGGATTTTGATGCGCTAATCGTCCCGACGTCCACATATCGCTATTTACGCGCGTTAAATCATAGTTCGCTGAAAAATATTTCGGTACCGCTGATTTTTATCTTACACGGCATTAATCCGACGGAAGCCCCAAAATTTTTAGAGGCGGCTGATAAATTATCGGCGAACAGAAATATTAAACCGGTAGTGCTTACTTTTGGCGACAACATTTTCGGCGAACGGCGCGATAATGTTTACACGATATATCCGCCGACTTACACGGCACGAGATTTGAAAGTCACACCTAAAATCACTGCCGCGGGCGAAGTTTTGAAAGTCGGATTCTTCGGGCAATATCGTCGAGAAAAAAATTTGCGCGGTCTGTTGGAAGTTTTTTTGCGCGGAAAATATACGCGACAGGTTGAATTGCAAGTGCAAGGATCTACAATGCATGCGGAGGACGCCGAAGATTTTGAGGAGATAATCAAACAATACAGCGGCGATAAACGGCTCAGTTTCCTTCACAAGGGTTTAATCGGGGCGGAGTGGCAAAAAGCTATCTTAGGGGTGGATGCGTTGCTTATGCCGTATTCTGCGGCGCGATATCGCTATCATTGGGGCGGCATGTTGTTTACGGCAATCGGATTCGGCAAACCTGTTGTTGCCAGTGACGATATGAATCCCGAAGTGTTTAACCTGTATCGTGTCGGCGAAACTTTTGCCAGCGGCGATTTGGATAATCTTTCTTCGGTATTGGAGAATTTTATTAATGACTTCGATAAAAATTTCCCGACATACTCCGAAAATTTACATGCGGCAGGTGAAGATTTTTCGCCCGTGAATTTCGCCCGACGTCTCGAAAAAATTATCCGCGGCGAATGTGTCAGATATAATCTAAGGTAAATGCACTTTCAGTCGTTACCGAAAGTGTTCAAAGTCAACTTAAGTATCGTTAGCGGCGCGGTCATTGACTGAGGTTGTCGAAAACTTTATCGCGACTATTGGATGCAACGTCACGTTGCCCGCTCATCCATGGGCGGCTCACTATCATTAATATTGCGCTTCTCGTCAAGGTTGTAACTTTGTTACTTTAAACGCGGTCATTAATTCTGATTATTGAAATCTTTGGCGCGAAAACTGTTCCGCCACTTTCAAAGTGGCTCACGTT
>JAILRS010000011.1 GCA_024698045.1 Selenomonadaceae bacterium | reverse complement strand
GTGGTAATTGATTGCGGCGGTACTCTTCGCTGCGGTATTTATCCGCAGAAAAGAATTTACACGATAAATCTTAACGCTACGGGACCTTCGGGACCTTTGGCGGATCACATCAAGGCAGATATCTACGTTTCGGCAGTCAAGCCCGAAAATATTTCCTACGTTGACGGCGGCGCGGCTCCCAAACCTGCGGCGACTCCCGTGAGTAAAGCCGATGATTCGGGCAGTGCCATCAAAAAAAATTACGATACGACGAAAAAAATTACCGAACAAACTTCGGGTAGCTTGATGGGAAAAATCGGGCAATTCATGGGCGGCATCGTCTCGGTCTTCTATCAAGCAGGTCGCGATTCGATTAATACGATTATCCGCACGATTCTCCCGTTCATGGCGTTTGTCTCAATGTTAATCGGCGTTATTCTCGGTACGGGTATCGGCGATGTCATTGCGAATTTACTTTCACCTCTTGCCGGTAATATTGTCGGGCTGGTAATTCTGTCGTGTATCTGTTCATTCCCATTCCTATCTCCGTTCCTCGGACCGGGTGCGGTTATCGCTCAAGTTATCGGCGTTCTAATCGGTGTACAAATCGGCGAGGGAAATATTCCGCCACATCTTGCATTACCCGCGCTTTTCGCGATTAATGCCCAATGTGCTTGCGACTTCGTGCCCGTTGGTTTGGGACTTGCCGAAGCGGAAGCGGAAACGGTTGAAGTCGGTGTCCCCGCGGTTTTGTATTCACGTTTTATTACAGGACCCATTGCGGTTGTCTTAGCTTGGCTTGCAAGTTTCGGTCTCTACGAATCATAAAAAAAATGGTGGGCGTTCGTTCTCTCTCACAATCGCGGACGCTCACCAAAAAGATAAAGGCAGGTAATTATACATGGCTAAAAAAATTTACTCAACAAAAATCGTCGAGATTGGCGGACAGGTTTCGGATTTCATTTCAGCAGCCAAAATGTTGATTATGTTCGAGGAGTCGATGGCGTTACCCGAATTGCGCGATGCTTGCGTCATGCATACGGGTAATGAATTAACCGATATGATTAAACCGGGCGATATTTACAAGATATCTGGTGCGGAATTTAAAATCATCAAAGTCGGCAGCGAAGTACAAAAAAATCTTATGAATCTCGGACACATCACGATTAAATTCGACGGCGGCGAAACGAACGAAGTTTTAGAGGGAAGTATTCACGTCGAGGCAAAACCGATTCCCGAAATAAAACCTAACGACACGATTGAAATATACAAGGCGGCTGAAGATTCTGCGGATGGCAGTTGGCTTGGTCTGAAGGGTAAGACGGCGATTGTGACGGGCGCGGCAAGCGGTATCGGCAAGGCAGTTGCGCAGGCATTTTTAGATAACGGTGCCAATGTCGTAGTCTGCGATTTGAATCCGAATGAACCCAGTTTTAATCTCAACGAAACAAGCGGCAAAGTTAAATACGTCGTTACAAACGTCACGGACGCGGAAAGTGTCGAGTCAATGGTAAAGACAGCTATTAAAACCTTCGGCAAAATCGATATCCTGGTCAACAATGCCGGTATAAATATTCCGTGTCTGCTTATAGATCCGAAGAATCCTCACGGCAAATATGAACTCAATGACAAAGTTTACGAGAAAGTCACGGGCGTTAACATCAAAGGCGTCTATCTGGTTGCGCAGGCTGTCGGTCATGAAATGGTTAAAACGGGCGGCGGCGTCATAATCAACATGAGTTCCGAATCGGGTCTGGAAGGTTCCGAAGGTCAAAGCATTTACGCGGCGACAAAAAATGCTGTCAACAGTTTTACTCGCAGTTGGGCGAAAGAACTGGGCAAATACAATATTCGCGTTGTCGGCATGGCACCCGGTATCATGGAGGCGACGGGGCTGCGCACTCTCGCTTACGAAGAGGCACTTGCCTACACGCGCGGCATTACTGTTGAAGATTTGCGCAAAGGTTATGCCAGTACCAAAACAACTCCGCTCGGTCGCAGCGGCAAGTTAACCGAAGTAGCCGATACGGTTGTATTCCTTGCAAGCGACAGAGCTTCATATATCCACGGCGTTACTTACAACGTCGCAGGAGGCAAAACTCGCGGTTGACATCCGTTTTTAGTAACTCTCTTACCACACTCCCCTCACTTATCCCGAGAAATTTACTCGGGATTTTTTTTGTAAATCTTTCATTTATGAATAGTGAACTTCATATATATTTTCGTTGACTGTAGTTGTTTAGCTATGCTATATTTTGAGGTACAAACAAATAAATTATTCGTTAACTTATATAGTTTATGACATAAAATATCTGCCTCTCGATTCTGATGAATGATGAAAATTTTATGCGACACGACGATTAATTTATCAAAAAAGGCAGGGGAGTATTTATGGGATTTTTGCAGGGGAGTATTCGGACACTCTTTTTGGTCAGCGTGGTTGTCATAACCGCGATTTTGTTGTCGATTCAAACTTTTTTAAGCATCAATCAGTTTAAAGAAGGTATGGACGAACAAGTGCGTATGACGATGAAAGCGACGGCAGGCGAAACCGCGAATAAGTTAAACGAACAACTTTCGCAGATTATCGAAAAAACTTCGGGACTTTCAATCGGCGTTTCCAATCTCAAAACTTACGACACGGATTCCATTTACGGCATGATGAATAATTTTGTGGCATCAAGTGAACTCATTTACGGTAGCGGTATTTGGTTTGAACCCGGTGTCTATAACGGTTTGAAATTTTTCGGTCCTTACATGAAGAGGAGCGGCGGAAGAATCGAATTAACCATGGAGTATAATACTCCCGAATATACGTATCAGGATGACGACTGGTATTTGAATCCGATTAAAACTCCGGGCAAAGTTGCGTTGACGGGACCTTACGTCGACAGCGTGAGCGGACATACTATGATGAGTAGCGCGGAAACCTTTAACAGTAACGGAAAACTCGGCGGCGTCGTGACCGTAACCGTAGATATTTCGGCTCTCGAAAATTATGTCCAGGGGATTCAAATCGGTCAAAACGGCTACGCTTTTTTGTTGACGCAAGAAGGATTTTATTTGGCGGCAAAAGACAGTTCCAAAAACATGAAGGGAAAAATTACCGAGGAATCAAATCCGGAGCTGTCGACTTTGGGCGGAAACATAATGAGCAGTAAAGATCTTGCGGTTTTCGACAGTAATGCCTTCGGCGAAGACAGTTACGTAATAACTTCGCCGCTGATTATCGACAACATGCGCCTTGTCTTGGTTGCGCCGAAAGCTGATTACATGGGCGCGGTGAACAGCGCGATAACAATGAGTATCGTAATGGCGATTGCGGTTACCGTAATTTTGTGCACGGCTCTTGTCATGATTTTCAATCGCCGAATCGGTTCGCCAATCCATCGCTTGATGAATGACGCGGAATTAATTGCGAAGGGCGATTTGCGTCATGAAGTGATTGTGGAAACGCAGGACGAAATCGGAGCATTGGCGCAAGCTTTGAAAAACATGTCGCAAAATCTCAAACGAGTAATAAGGAACGTCAACGAAAAAGCCACAGATGTGGCGAATTCAAGTGAACAACTCAATGCAAGTTCTTTCCAATCTTCGCAGGCCTCCGAACAAGTGGCAAATTCGATAGTGAAGATAGCGGAAGGCTCGGCGGAACAAGCAGTGGCGGCGCAGAGTATTCATCAGATGGCTGAAGATTTAACTACGCACGCGCAAAATATTTCGGATCGTACGAAAGAAGTATCAAGCTCGGCAGAAAGTGCACGCAAGAGTATCATTGACGGCAGAAGCTCGATTGAAGAATCAGTTCATCAAATGGAAAACATAACGACAAGCACGAGGAGCATACAGCAATCGATAACGAAATTGGAAGAAGGCTCCCAACGTATCGGCGAAATTGTCGGCATGATATCAAATATCGCCGAACAAACAAACTTACTGGCACTGAACGCGGCAATCGAGGCGGCACGCGCGGGCGAACACGGTCGCGGCTTTGCGGTCGTCGCCGATGAAGTTCGTAAGCTTGCCGAAGAATCCAATAACTCCGCAAAACAAATCGCCGAACTTGTCAAAGCAAATCATGTTGATATGGAACAAGCAGTCACGGCAAGCGACAGCGGCGCGGAAAGTGTCAAGCAAGGTATCGCAACCGTTCGCGCGGCAGATGATATTTTCCAATCTATCGTATCAACAATCGATAATCTGGTAAAAGATATAGCCTCAATATCGGCTGCGGTTCACGATATGGCGCAGAAAAACGAAACTATGTTGAAAGAGAGTAGCAAGATAAGCGAGACCAGTGATAAAAATTCCGACGAATCTCAATCGGTCTCGGCGGCAACCGAACAACAAAGCGCGTCAATGCATGAAGTTGCCGACGCCAGTGCGGCTCTTGCCAATCTTGCCGGCGAATTGCAACAGGAAGTCGCCAAATTCAAAGTGTAAAATTTTTTCCGTACCAAAATAAAAATCCCGAGTAATATGCTCGGGAATTTTTTTTGAATATTTTTGGCGGAAGAAATTTACCGCGTCAATTTGTCTTTCAATTCAAGGTAAGCGCGCGTGAAGTGGCAAAGGTTTTGAGATTCGCGACGTGCTCCGTAAGGTTTATCGGTGACAGCCAAAAGGGGCGGCGATTGAATACGTTTGACAACACCCATGCCCGTAAATTGTTTCCACCAACGTTCAAGATCTGTAATGAAATCTTCGGCGGTCGCGAAATATTTTTTCACCAAACCGTCTGCGCAACCGATATTTTTTTCCACGGCATCGGCGGCGTACCAATTCAAAATATCTTCGGGTGTCAAATCACGTTCGGCGAAGGCACGCAGGAGATAATCGTGATAATCGTATTTCAACGGATCGCCTTTACCTTCGTCGACGTTTTGCGCGTCGGAAAGTTCCGCACTCGGTACGATATCAATTATGCCTTGCGGAATAACTTCACGCCCGTAAATTTTATCGTTCATGTAATTGGCAAGCGCATAAACTTGGAACTTCCAAATATCTGCGAAAGCGCAAAGGAATCCGGCCTCATCACCGTAAAGCGTGGCATAACCTACGGAAGTTTCTGCCTTATTTGCGTTACAGGTAAAACCGCCGCCGATAGCCGCAGATAATGCCGCCAAAATTCTTGAACTCCTGTCACGTGCCTGAACATTTTCGCGGACAAAACCGGATAATTTGATTTGTTCGGTAGAGCCGTCGCCCAATAAAGTTATCGTGGTGGATTCGAGTTGCTTGACCGTCCAATTTACGGACTCTTGAATCGGGACGACGCAATATTTACAGCCGAGATTTTTGGCAAGTTGTTCGCTCAAATTTCTTGTCGTGGCGGAATTGTAGACGCTGGGCATATTAACCAAGAGAACATTTTCCGCACCGAGAATTTTTGTGTAGAGTGCGGAAGTTATCGCCGAATCAATGCCGCCCGAAACTCCTATAACAACTTTTTTCATGCCGATTTGCTCGAGGAAATTTTTTACGCCGAAACTTACGGCACGATAAATTTTGGTCGGTTCGTCTTCGTCAACGGAAGTAACGACGGGCATTTTATCAATGTCATCCGTCTCGATGAAATTAATAGCCTCCGTGAAGGGCTCGACACATTGCACTACTTCGCCGCGTGAATTGAAAACCGCACTTGCTCCGTCGAAAGTGTAAACGGTTTTGCCGGTATTCTGAAGACCGATTGAGCCGACACGAATCAGCGGACGCCCGTCAACCGTGCAGGAAAAATCTTTCGTTATGCTGAACGGTTCGGAAATCAATTTCACGTCGACACCTGCGCAGGAAATTTCACCTTCGGCAATTTCGGAAATGATACCGTCACGAGCAACACAGAAAATATTTTCGCCGTCAAGATTGATATTCCCGAACACGACGGTTAAATCGCGCG
Organism: Selenomonadaceae bacterium; assembly: GCA_024698045.1. GTDB lineage: Bacteria > Bacillota > Negativicutes > Selenomonadales > Selenomonadaceae > Quinella. The sequence goes on along the minus strand of JAILRS010000011.1, from coordinate 113,673 downwards.
CGGCGGCGGCAATTTCTTCGCCGTAAGAAATACATTCACGCAGGAAAGATTTTTGTCTGCACGTATCGCCTATCATTTGACCTGCTATTGCCGATTTCGGGAAGATGATTGCTTTTGCTCCGGCAGTCCGCGCCTCGTCAATGTAACGTAAAATTTTCGCCGCATTGATATCCGAATGACCTGCCGCGATTTTCATTTGCACATATGCTGTCTTCAAATTTAAACGCCTCCAAAATTATCGTCCGTGATTGTTTGTCGTTATCATAGTTTCCGCCGTTACTATAATCGATTTGGAATGATATAACAACAAAAATTTGATTGCTAATCAGAGAATTAAGAATTATAATTCTTTCGGGAGGTCGATTGAATTGCAAATTCGAATTGCGGGACTTGTACCCGAAAGTTATGTCGACGGCGACGGAATTCGCTTCGCGGTTTTCATGCAAGGCTGTTTACATAATTGCAAAGGTTGTCACAATCCGCAAACACATGCGCTTGACGGTGGTAAACTCATCGACACGGACGAAATTATTGCCGCGGTAAAAAAAAATTCTCTGCTTGACGGAATAACATTGACGGGCGGCGAACCGTTATTGCAGATTGAGGCGGCGACCGAATTGGCACGTGTCGCGAAAAGTTTGGGGCTTACCGTTTGGTGCTACACCGGTTACGTTTTCGAGCAATTGCCCGAAAATTCTGCTACTCTTTTGGATTATGTCGACGTACTGATTGACGGCGAATATATCGAAGACCTGCGCGATTTGAATTTACAGTTTAGAGGGTCGAGCAATCAACGCATCATTGATGTCAAGAAAACTCGCGACCAAAATAAAATTATCCCATGGTCGTTAATCGGAGGTTAGCAAATGGAAAATGAAGTTGCAACGGGAGCACCAACGGAATCATCAATCGGCGACGCGTTTTCGGGCTTGATTACACTTCCGCCCCTGGATGTAATCATCGCTATTATCGGTATTATAATTTTCGGAATCATACTTGGCGCGTTGTTATATCTGCCTGTCGCGGAAAAAAATTCTCCGTTGTCTCTGGACAGATTGACTAATGAAATGATTTGGCATTATGTTCCCGATTGGTTTGTATTTTTATTGGGATGTGTAGCATTTTTAACTGTAAGTTTCGTTATGATAAGCGGATCCATGCGCGGAACATAAATTGACAATCATTTCGGCAAACAATATAATTAGGAAAAAATTTTAATGCCGCAAGGTAAATGCCGATAAATACTCAAGGAATAAATTTTGGGAGTGATAATGATGGAAATTTTCGGCGTGACAAATACCGCAGCAACAATTAAAAAAAGTTCGTCGCAAACTTCAAGCAAAATCAGTAATCCCGTTGCCTCGGAGTATTCAAAAATTTTGGCGGCGAAGATGTCAACGATTAAGGAAGATATCCGCGAAATGGAAGAGATTCGCAGTCAGCTGGATAGTATTTGCGAAATGCATGAGGAGTTGACGGGCGAAGTAAAAATCGATGAAGATTCGGGCAATGCCAACCGCGATAAAAATTCTTCGGGCGTGTCGATAACCGACGGGCTCGAAACGATTAAGCGAATGATGCCCGACGGTACAATAATGATAACAACATACAGAGGCGCGGAAATAGTCGAGCAAATACACCACCGCCCGCATATGGTGTCAACGCCCGATTTAAATGCGCCGCCCAATCCCGACGGTACTGTCGCCACAAAGTTGGAGCCTAAACAAAGTCTTGATTTGGCGACTTTGCTTATGATGTAATTGCCGCGAATCAACTTATCTGATTAAGGAGGTCATTAACATGGATGTAACTAGTATGTCGAGAATTTCACAGGGATTTACTCAGTACGCAACGCAAGCGAAAAGTTCAAAGACGGCCGCGCAAACGACGGCACAGACAACCGCGCAAACCGCTGGGCAAGGTGCTACGGTAGGTTCGGCATTTGAGTTGGATATTTCCGACGCTGCCAAACAAGCTCAGCAAACAACCGCGCAAACCGATTTGACAGTAGAGGAAAACGAAACCCAGAGCACAAAGGGTCTTACTTCCGAAGAAGTGCAGGCATTGGAAGATAATTTGGCGGCAAGCGAACAAACAATGCTTAACATTATGATGCAAGCGTTGACCGATTCAAATGACAAATTACAAGGTTGGCTTGATGAGGGCGTAGGCATTTTGAATTTCGATGGCGTTCAAATTGATGCGTCGCGTTTTGCTCTGCCCGAAGTAGCTACCAATCCCGAAGATGCCGCAAAAGCAGTGGCGGAGGGTGGCGATTGGTCGGTTGATGCCGTGTCTACCAGAATTTTTGATTTGGCAACGGCAATCGCGGGCGGAGATCCCGAAAAACTTTCAGCAATGCGCGCGGCAGTAGAAGAAGGATTCAAACAAGCCGGAGCGGTTTGGAAAGATGCAACGGGTATGGAAGATATGCCCGAAATTACGCAAAACACTTACAACGAAATCATGAGCCGTTTCGACGCACGTACAAGCGAATTAACGGGTACTTCGGTAGTCGAATAAAATTCAATCGAATAAATCAACGGGACTGCCCGACGAAAAAATCGGGCGGTCTTTTTGTTTGTCGGTAAAAAATCGTCATGACAAAATTTATTCTTACAGCCGCAAAATTTCATCGGCAATTTTTATCAACATTGGTTCATGTGTTATCAGTATGACTATCTTGTTCTTCTTGGCATTTTCTATGATATTCGTCAATCTTTGCAAGCTATCATTATCAAGATTATTATCGGGTTCATCCATTATTATAACTGTTGCGTCTTTATAAAAGGCTCGAGCTATAGATATTTTTCTTTTCTCTCCGCCGGACAACCTGTTATTTGCCATGATGGGTACATTATCCATACTTTCTATATGATTCAATCCCAGTTCATTCAAAATTTTGGTATTTCTCTCAAAATCATTCTGGTTATTTCCCAACATTAAATTATCAATGACCTTATCACAAGGTAAAAAATCGGTTTGTTCCACTACAGAAATATTCGTCCTTCTTACATAGTTCATATTAATACCAAAAGTTTTTATTCCGTTGTATCTGATTTCTCCGGAAGTCGGATTCAATATTCCTACCAACAGATTAATAAATGTTGTCTTTCCCGCTCCGTTTTCTCCGACAATACAATATATTTTTCCTCGTCTGAATGAAAACGATACATTATTTAAAATCGTCTTGTAAGAAATATTTTGTGCCTCAATATGTTCTATCGATTCGGGACACATATTACCACTTTTAACCGGAGATTGATTTAAAAGTTCTTTAATACGGGAAAATGCTGCTTGTGCGTTTTGATAACCTTGCCCGATATTCATGAAATAATATATTCCGTTCATCGCGAACATATAATATCCGTTTAACGCGACAAAATTTCCGAGAGTCATTTCCCCGCTCAATACTTTATACCCTCCGATAAAAAATATCACTAAGGTAAAAATTTTACCGGAATTAAACTGAGTATAAGAAAACCAAAATGATAGTTTCAATCTTTTTATCCCTGCTGAGTAGTAATCTTCATACTTTGTCTTAAAACGGTTAATAAACTCTTTGTAAAGACTGTGTAATTTGATTGAAATGATGTAAATGTAATTATCGGCATAAGCCGAAAAAAATCTGCTCTCCTTTTCTCGTACTTGCCAAGAATAATGACGCAATTTCTTTTTGCATAGCGTGTAAGATATCCAATGAAAGATTGCGATTACGATAAGCAAAATAAGCCAGAATATATCAATCGAGACCAACAAAACAGCTGCCATGACGAGTAAAACCACTTGTATAGATATATCAACCATACTGCCCAATATAAATCTAATCACATCATTTATATCTTGATGGATTCGCTTTGACATATATACCATGTCATTTTCTTTTATGTACTCTACCGAAATATGTTGCATATGCTCGGTTATATCTTGAATTGCATTCCGTATTATCAGAAACTGAATTTTGGTTGACCGGATAATGTAAATGTAATTCGCAACAATCGCAGCAATACATACAACGCCAATCGTAGCGAGAAAAGAGTAAAAGACATTGAACGAGTTTTGCGTCAGAATTTCATCGATGAATATTGAAATAAAATAAGGCGTGGCCAATTCCGACGCAGCCGTCAAAATTGAACACGCTATGATAAGTAACATCTGATTCTCATATTCCCAAAGATATTTTTTTACGAAGGTTAACATTCTTATAACTCCTGCATAACGGCCGATTGAATTAATCCATTTATTATTGCCTTTTTTTCATAAGAACAAAAACTACCTGCCTTATCAATGCTACCTGTTTCACTAAAGTGTCGGGCTTGACAGGAACCTCCGCACAGTAAACGTATGTCACAACTCCTACATAAATCTATATCATGAATCGTATGATATTTGAACCTATCCAATTTCTCCGAATAGTAAATGTCTTCCAAGCTTTGATTAAATATATTTCCCACACAATATTTTTCAGCATGCAAAAGCTGACAAGGATACACATCACCCGAACAAGAGATACTGATTTCGCCGTCGCCCATGGCACATTTTAACAAGCTTTGATTTTGTTTTTGACGCTCAATCACATCGGCAAGATTTGCATAAGGAACAATAAAATCGCTACCCGATTCATTCAAAACATTGAAATATTCTTCTCCGGTCAAATAAAGTTCTTTTTGTAATTTTGCATTCCCCAATGGAAATAACGGCTGAAAAATTAATCGCTTTCCCCATTTTTGAGCCATAGCCTTTACATCATGACAATTCTGTTTTGTAACGACCATAGCCAAAATTACATCTTCGTTATGATTCAGTAATAAATCAATCGCCGACATAGTTTTGGAATATGTATTTTTTCCGCGATACTGTTCGTGAATGTCTCTAGAACTTCCATCGATACTGATGCGAACAGAAACGAATAAATCCACTATATCGTTAACATTATTTTGATTAATAAGAGTTCCGTTGGTCATAAGCTTGCAACGGAATCCTTTATTTTTTGCATATCGTGCCACATCTAAAGTCGATTCAAATAAAAGCGGTTCTCCACCTGTGAACATAATTTCAGCATTTGGATTGATTTTGTAAATACTATCTAAAACACTCACATAATCACGGTACGCCATACGCTTGATTTTTTCTTTTCGTTCCGTTGCAAAACAGTAAATGCAATGTAAATTACATGCTTCAGTCATGTTGAAGTATACGGCGCCAAGATTATACGGCTTATGAGATAACGAGTCTGTGGATATATGAAACAATCGAGCCTCATCTGCCTTCTTTAAAAAAGCAAGGAGACTCGATTTTGAAAAATACGGAGCATAAGTAAGAAACTCATCGGCAATCTGATTAAAGGTTTTATCTTCTCTGTATAATTTGAGTAATAAGACGCCATTGATATTAGTTACAATCCAAGTCGGGAGAGTTGGGTTTAATACCAGATACTTCCCATTTGATTCATAAATCCGGCAATCATCCGAAAATGCCATGTCCCTTCCCTCCCATATTGTGGATTAATTATTAGTTTCCGCTGCAGTTGTATCCGGTTCCACACATACCGCCGCCGCCGGAGCACTCGTACGAAGTGCCACACGTACCGTGTACTTTAGGACAATCTGTTTTGTGAACATATGTGCCCCCAAAGTCTATACCGGCTGCACTTTGAATCTGCGAAAAAGTTAAAATCATTGAGTAACATAACATTTATCCTTTCCTTTTTGTTTTCGTATTCAAAGTGACAACGTCATATTAGCTTTTATTGCGGCGATATGGTAATATAACTTCCAATTTATAGTTAGTGTTCCCGAGGAGGAAAATTTTATGGCAGTCAGATATATCAGCGGCGGCGAAAGTCACGGCAAAAGATTAACTTGCATTTTGGAAGGAATTCCTGCAGGTGTGAAAGTTTCAAGCGAATTTGTCAACAACGAACTTGCACGGCGACAAGAAGGTTACGGGCGCGGCGGTCGTATGAAAATCGAACGCGATAAGGCAGAATTTATATCGGGTATTCGTTTCGGCGAGACGATAGGATCCCCGATAACTTTGAGCGTGGAAAATCGAGATTGGGAAAATTGGACTGAAAGGATGAGCGCGGAAGGTGAGGAGAGCGGCAAACGTGTCACAAACGCTCGTCCGGGTCATGCCGACTTAACGGGCGCGGCTAAATATTCCCGTGCGGATGTTCGTGATATTTTGGAACGCTCCAGCGCACGCGAAACAACTATGCGCGTGGCGGCAGGTGCCTTATGCAAAATTTTCCTGAAGACTTGCGGCGTGGAAATTACAAGTAAAGTTTTAAGCGTAGGCGGCGCGACGGGCGATGAAGAAATTCGCAAGAGAATAGATGAGGCGAAGGCGGCAGGCGATACAGTCGGCGGAATTTTTGAAGTCAAAGTTTCGGGCGTACCTACAGGGCTCGGCAGTCACATTCAGTGGGATAAAAAGATTGACGGAAAATTTGCGGCGGCATTCATGTCGATTCAGGCGATAAAGGCAGTCGAATTGGGCGACGGGTTTGCGAACGCAACCAAATTCGGCAGCGAGGTTCACGACGAAATTTTTATCGACGAAGGAAAAATTTTCCGCAAAACAAATCGCGCGGGCGGCTTTGAAGGCGGCATGACCAACGGCGAAGATTTGATAATTCGTGCCGCAATGAAACCGATTCCGACTTTGATGAAACCGTTGCGCACGGTGGATATCGCAACACATACGGCGACAAGTGCCGTCAAGGAACGCAGTGACACATGTGCGATATGGGCGGCTTCGGTTGTAGGTGAGGCAATGGCGGCGATTGTCACGGCAGACGCCTTCACGGATAAATTCGGCGGCGACGCGCTTTGTGATACTCTTGCCAATCTGCAACACTATCGCACAAGACTTGCGGAAAATTTCGGCTTGTGAGGCGACTGTATGAAAGATAATGTGATTTTAACGGGATTCATGGGCACGGGCAAAACAAGTATCGGAAAAATGTTATCGGCAAAGTTGGGGCGTCCGTTCATTGATATCGACAAAAAAATCGAAGAAGATACGCAAATGTCAATCCCGAAAATTTTTGAGCAGTACGGCGAAGAACATTTTCGCAAATTGGAACGTGAAGCGGTAAAAGAATTGAGCGACAAACGCGGAATGATAATCGCGACGGGTGGCGGTACGGTGAAGGATATCGAAAATGTTCGGCTGTTGAAAAAATCAGGCGTGTTGATTTGTTTGACAGCGACACCCGAAGAAATTTATCGGCGCACGGCACGACGCGGCGAACGTCCTCTTTTGGACGGCGGCGGCAATGAACGCTTGAACACTATTAAAAAACTTTTGGCGGAACGTAAAGATATTTATTCGCGTGCGGATTATTACGTAGATACGACATCATGGTCGCCGATTCAAATCGTTGACGATATCTGTCGCTACGTTAAGCACTTCAGAAATTGATTTTCGGGAGTGATAACATGGAAAGTGTATCGGTGAATTTGGGCGCGGCAAGTTACGAAATTTATATCGGCGAAAAAATTTTGGGCGATGTCGGCAAAATGTTAAAGAGTAAACCGTCGAAAGTTTTATTGGTCACGCAGGAAAAGATTTTCGATATGCACGGAAAAAATTTGGTTGAAAGTCTCGAGTCGGAAGGAATTGCCTACACGGTGGCGACGATACCCGACAGTGAAACTTCCAAAAGTCTTCATGAGGCAGAAAAACTTTACACGCGCGCAATCGAATTCGGTTTGGACAGAAAATCCGCGGTGATTGCGTTGGGCGGCGGCGTTGTAGGCGATTTAGCCGGATTTGTTGCCGCAACTTTTATGCGCGGAATTGATTTGATTCAAATTCCCACGACCTTATTATCTCAAGTCGATTCAAGCGTAGGCGGAAAAACTGCGGTCAATCATGCTTTGGGAAAAAATTTAATCGGCGCGTTCCATCAACCTCGCGCGGTTTTCATCGACTTAAATTGTCTGCTTACTCTGCCCGAACGCGAAATCAAATCGGGTCTGGGCGAAGTCGTCAAATACGGCGTCATCAGCGACGGAAATTTTTTCGCTTACCTCGAGGACAACGCAGAAAAAATTCTCAACCGCGATTTGGAAACTTTGGCGCATGTGGTTAAACGTTCGTGCGAACTCAAGGCTGAAGTTGTCGGTAAGGACGAACGCGAATCCGGTTTGCGTAGGATTTTAAATTTCGGTCATACAATGGCACACGCAATCGAGGAAGAAACACACTACGAAAAATATCGGCACGGTGAAGCGGTTGCAATCGGTATGATTGGCGCGGCGCAAATCAGTTGCGAACTCGGCAAAACTTCCGCCGTCAATGTCAATCGTCTCGAAAATCTTCTGCGCAGATTCGATATGCTCACGACTTGCAAAGGTCTTGACGCCGATAAACTTTACCGCGTGACTTTCCGTGATAAAAAAGCCGTCGGCGGTGTCGTTAACTGGGTTTTGATGCGCGATTTCGGTTCGGTGGAAATTTGCGGCGATGTACCCGAAATTGTCGTCAAGAAAGTTTTCGGAGGTCTGTGCAATGCGGATTAAAATCAACGACGACTTTGACTTGAAAAAAATCGCGGACAGCGGACAATGTTTTCGCCCGAAGGAAATTACGCCGAAAGTCTTCCGATTCATTGTCGGAGAAAATATTTTGCATATAACCGAATGCGGTGACGGAACTTTTGATGTTGATTGTACGGAAGATGTTTGGGAAAATTTTTGGTCGAATTACTTTGACATGGAAACGAATTACGCAAATATTCGTCGCGACATTGAAAGATTCGCCGAAGATAAGCCGTACGAAAAAATTCTGCGCAACGCAACCGATTTCGGTAACGGCATTCGTATTCTGAAACAAGACGCGTTCGAGATGTTGATTAGTTTCATAATCAGTCAGCGGAAAAATATTCCTGCGATACGTAGCAGTGTCGAGCGGATTTGTCAACGATTCGGGCGACGTGTCGGCGAAATTTATCTGTTTCCGCGTGTAGAGGAGATGAGCGGCGCAACCGTCGACGATTTAACGGGCTTGGGGCTTGCTTACAGAAAAAATTACATCAAGGACGCTTTAGACAAAGTATCGAGCGGCGAAATTGATTTGATTGCGCTTGCAGATTTGCCCGACGAAGATTTAGTAGCCAAACTCAAAACAATTCACGGCGTCGGCGATAAGGTTGCAAATTGTGTCGCGCTGTTCGCATATCACCGCGTAAATCGTGCGCCCGTTGACGTTTGGATTAAACGCGCCATTGACGAAGATTTTAACGGCGAAAATATTTTCGATACCTTCGGTAAAAACGGCGGCATCCTCCAGCAATATATTTTCTACGCCAAACGTAACGCCAAATGACGCGCCAATCGTGATATCTTGCATGTCAAGTTTAAATGCTGTAAAATCGCTTAAAAAATTTTTTCAGAAATATTTTAGGAGGCAACTTTAAATATGAGAAGCGACGTTGTTAAACGTGGTGCGACACGCTGTGCGCACAGGTCTTTATTTCACGCAAACGGTTACGGCGAAGACGAATTAAGTCGCCCTTTGATTGGTGTTTGCAATTCCTTTAACGAAATAATCCCCGGTCATATTCATTTGAAATCGATAACCGAGGCGGCAAAATTGGGCGTGGCAGCGGCAGGCGGTACACCTGTCGAATTCCCTGCTATCGGTGTCTGCGACGGTATCGCAATGGGTCATACCGGTATGAAATATTCTTTGGCAAGCCGTGAATTGATTGCCGATTCGATTGAGGCGGTAACCATGGCAAGCGGATTCGACGCACTGATTTTGATTCCGAACTGCGATAAAGTTGTCCCAGGTATGTTAATGGCGGCGGCGCGTTTAAATATCCCGTCAATAATCGTCAGCGGCGGCCCCATGCTTGCCGGAAGATTCCACGGGCGCGATATCAGTGTCAGTCAGGCATTTGAGGCCGCAGGAAAATTTGCGGTAGGAAAAATGTCGCAGGAAGAAATGACGGATCTTGAATCGCATGCTTGCCCGAGTTGCGGTTCCTGCGCAGGTCTTTTCACTGCAAATACTATGAACTGCCTCAGTGAAGCTTTGGGCATGGCTCTACCCGGTAACGGCACAATACCCGCGGCGTACACGGGCGACAGATTTATTTTGGCTAAACGCGCAGGAAAAGTCTTAATGAATATGTTGGAGAAAAATATTTGTCCGCGCGATATTTTGACGATGAAGGCATTTGAGAACGCGATAACCGTTGATATGGGAATCGGCGGCTCGTCTAATACCGTCCTTCATCTCACCGCGATTGCCAACGAATGCGGCATAAAAATTCCTGCGACACTCTTTGATGAAATTTCCGCACGTACTCCCTATATCACAAAGTTAAGTCCCGCGGGAAAACATCACATGCAAGATTTGAACGAAGCAGGCGGAATCAACGCGGTCATGCATGAACTGTCTAAGAAAAACTTGCTGAATTTGGATGCGCTGACCGTAACCGGAATTTTGGGCGACAGAATCAAAGATGCACGTATCGAACGCGAAGATGTCATTCACAGTGTGGAAAATCCTTATCGTCCGACGGGCGGCATCGCTATTCTTCAAGGCAATCTTTGTCCCGATTATGCCGTTGTCAAAGCATCGGCGGTCAGCGAAGATATGTTGGTATACAAAGGTAAAGCGTGCTGCTACGATTCCGAACAAGATGCGATTAACGCGATTATGGGCGGAAAAATTCATGACGGCGATGTAGTTGTCATTCGCTACGAAGGCCCCAAGGGCGGCCCCGGTATGCAAGAAATGCTTAATCCGACAGCGGCAATTACGGGCGCAGGACTCAAAGTCGGCTTGATAACCGACGGCAGATTCAGCGGAGCAAGTCAAGGCGCGTGTATCGGTCACATTTCGCCCGAAGCTATGGAAGGCGGTACTATCGCGCTGATTCACGACGGCGATATCATTTCCATTGATATTCCCAATCGCAAACTTGAATTGGAAGTGAGCGACGAGGAACTCGCGAAACGCCGCGCGGTATGGACGAAACCCGAACCTAAAATCAAAACAGGTTACCTTGCTCGTTACGCCAAACTTACTACTTCCGCGTCAACGGGTGCTGTCCTTAAAGTTTAAGGAGCTGTCTTCATGGATTGGCAAGAAAATTTTTCTAATCGTCTCTCAAAATTTTTGCACGAAGAACAATTTATATTCAATGCTCCGATGTGCGAACATACGACTTTCAAAATCGGCGGCGCGGCTGATGTTTTAATCTTCCCGTCAAGTGCGGAAGATGTTTCCGAAATTTTTAAGCTCGTCAAAGAATTTAATCTGCCCTGTACGGTTTTGGGTAACGGCTCAAATGTTTTGGTTCGCGATAAAGGTATTCGCGGCGTCGTCGTTAAATTCACCGATACTTTTTTCGGAAATATGTCTTGCGAAGGACAAAGGTTATTCGCCTGCGCCGGAGCAAGTTTGAAAGAAGTTTCCTACTTTGCGGCGTATAACGGCTTGACGGGTATGGAATTCGCAGTAGGAATCCCCGGGAGTATAGGCGGCGCGATTTTCATGAATGCAGGTGCCTACGACGGTGAAATGAAAAACGCCGTGGCAAGTGTAAGAGCAGTCACCCCCGAGGGCAATTTGGTCGAGTTCAGCGGCGCAAGTTTGAATTTAGGTTATCGCCAAAGTATTTTTCAACAAAACGGTTGCGCTATTTGCGAAGTCGAATTGATTCTTCAACGCGGTAACAGTGTCGATATCCGTAACAAGATGAACGATTTCACCGAACGCCGCGAAAGTAAACAACCGTTGGATATGCCAAGCGCGGGATCTACTTTCAAACGTCCGAAAGGATATTTTGCGGGTACATTGATTGACAATACGGGCTTGAAAGGTCTGCGCGTGGGCGGCGCAATGGTATCCGAAAAACACGCAGGCTTTGTAGTGAATACTGGCGGAGCAACCGCTAAAGATGTTTTGGATTTAATCGAGGAAGTAAGGCGGCGCGTCTACGAAAGTCACGGCGTTACACTTTCACCAGAAGTGCGTATCATCGGCGAAGAATAATTTTCCGTCGAATCAGTTTTAAAATTCCGGTCTGCTGATTTTTTTTACCGGAAGGGAGTTTGTTTTAATGATTAAAGAAGCCATTGTTAAAATCGTAAACAAAGAGGATTTGAGTTACGACGAAGCTTTTTCCGTGATGAATGAAATCATGAGCGGCGAAACTACACCGACACAAAATGCGGCATTCCTATCCGCGCTGTCTACGAAGAGCGCAGGAGCGGAAACGACAGACGAAATTGCGGGATGCGCGGCGGCAATGCGTTCGCATGCAACGGCTGTGGAAACGGGTATGGATTTATTTGAGATAGTGGGCACGGGCGGCGATAACGCTCAAAGCTTTAATATCTCTACAACATCTGCGATAATCGCGGCGGCAGGCGGTATGAAAGTCGCCAAACACGGCAATCGTGCGGCATCGTCAAAATGCGGCGCGGCTGATTGCCTCGAGGCTTTGGGCGTCAACATCAATCAAAGTCCAGAAAAATGCCGTGAGCTCCTCGACAAAGTCGGCATATGTTTTTTCTTTGCGCAGAAATATCACAGCTCAATGAAATATGTCGGGGCGATTCGTCGCGAATTGGGTTTCCGTACCGTCTTCAATATCTTAGGGCCTCTCACAAATCCCGGCAAACCTTCACGCCAAATTTTGGGCGTCTACGCCGAATATCTTGTCGCTCCTCTTGCGCAGGTTCTTATCAATCTCGGAATCAAGCGCGGCATGGTTGTCTACGGTTGCGACAAGCTCGATGAAATTTCTTTGAGTGCTCCTACTTTGATTTGCGAAATTAATGATGGATGGTTTAAAAATTTCACGATAAAGCCCGAGGATTTCGGATTCGCGCGATGCACAAAGGAAGATTTACGCGGCGGAGATCCTGCGGATAATGCCGAAATTACGCGTGCGATTTTGCGCGGCGAACACGGTCACAAACGTAATGCAGTCTTGTTGAATGCGGGCGCGTCACTTTATGTGGGTGGCAAAGCCGATAGTTTTAAATCTGGCGTTGCGCTTGCGGCGGAATTGATTGACAGCGGCAAGGCTATGGAGACGCTCGAAAAATTTATCGCTATGAGTCAAGAGGCTTGAAATGACGATACTGGACAAAATAGCCGAACGAACAAAATTGCGCGTGGTGCGTGACAAAGAAAATATTTCATTCGACGAAATCAAACAACGGGCATTGAATTTGCCGCGCGGCAGTTTTGAATTTGAAAAGGCGTTAAAAAAATCGGGGCTGTCGTTTATCTGCGAATGCAAGAAGGCCTCACCGTCAAAGGGCTTAATCGCGGCGGATTTCCCTTACCTTCAAATCGCGAAGGAGTACGAGGCGGCAGGAGCAGATGCGATATCGGTATTGACGGAGCCCGAATTTTTTCTGGGTAGTGATAAATTTTTGTCGGAAATTTCCGCGCAAGTATCAATCCCGTGTCTGCGAAAAGATTTTGTCGTCGACGAGTACATGATATTTCAGGCAAAACTTTTGGGCGCGTCAGCGGTACTTTTAATCTGCGCAATCCTTGACGATACTCAATTGAAAAAATTTATGGCGATTAGCGACGAACTCGGATTGAGTGCTTTGGTCGAGGCTCATGACGAACAGGAGATTAAACGCGCATTGAATTGCGGAGCGCGAATAATCGGCGTAAACAATCGCAACCTAAAAGATTTTTCGGTAGATACGGGCAACGCCAAAAAACTTCGTTCACTCGTGCCGCGTGATGTGATTTTCGTTTCCGAGAGTGGCGTAAAAACTTCCGACGATGTGGAAAAAATTCGCGAATCGGGAGCCGACGCGGTTTTAATCGGCGAAGTATTAATGCGTGCCGCCGATAAAACAATCAAGCTGAAAGAATTACGGGGCGAAGTATGACGAAGATAAAATTTTGCGGAATGCGTACCCTCGAAGATATTTTTGCCGTCAACGAAATTTTTCCCGAATATGTGGGATTTGTCTTCGCGCGGAAAAGTAAGAGGTTCGTCACGTTTGAACAGGCCGAAAAAATGCGCGGCGCGTTGTCGAAAAAAATTCTCGCGGTAGGCGTCTTCGTCAACGAAAATTTTGTGACGGTCGCGGAACTCCTGAATAACGGCACGATTGACGCGGCACAACTTCACGGCGAAGAAACTGACGATTACATAACAAAATTGCGCGGCGAAACTTCCAAACCGATAATCAAGGCGTTCAAGATACATACGGCGGAAGATTTGACTGCGGCGGAAAAAAGTACGGCGGATTTCGTTTTAGCGGACGCCGGTGCAGGTGACGGGAAAATTTTCGATTGGAACTTGATGAAAAATTTCAAGCGCGAATATTTTCTTGCCGGCGGTCTGAACGTCGACAACGTAGGCAGCGCGATTGAAATGTTAAAGCCGTTCGCCGTTGATGTCAGTTCGGGAATCGAAACGGACGGGCGTAAGGATATCGGCAAGATGAAAACTTTTGCGCAGATTGTTCGGCAAATTTAATTTTGTGTGACCGCAGATAACTTTCTGCGGTGAGGAAGGAAATTTTTTATGACGAATCAACACGGACGCTTTGGAATTTACGGCGGACAATATATCCCCGAAACTTTGATGAACGCGGTTATCGAATTGGAAGCGGCTTATAATCGCTACAAGGACGATCCCGATTTCGTACGCGAACTCAATGAACTTTTTAACAACTATGCAGGGCGTCCGTCCATGCTGTATTTCGCCGCGAAGATGACTAAAGATTTGAGCGGCGCGAAAATTTATCTCAAGCGTGAAGATTTAAATCACACGGGATCTCACAAAATAAATAATGTTCTCGGTCAAGCTTTGCTTGCGAAAAAAATGGGCAAGACGCGCTTGATAGCGGAAACGGGCGCAGGACAACACGGTGTAGCGACAGCCACCGCCGCCGCGCTCCTCGGCATGCAATGTGTCGTCTACATGGGCGAAGAAGATACCAAACGTCAAGCGTTGAATGTTTACCGCATGAAACTTTTGGGCGCAACGGTTATCCCCGTAAAGAGCGGCACGGGTACGCTTAAAGATGCAGTCAGCGAAACTTTCCGCGAATGGACGAATCGAATTGCCGATACTCATTACTGCCTCGGTTCCGTCATGGGACCTCATCCCTTCCCGACGATTGTGCGCGATTTTCAATCCGTCATCTCCAAAGAAATTAAGGCGCAGATTTTGGCGGCGGAAAATAAATTACCCGATGCGGTTGTCGCTTGCGTGGGCGGCGGCTCCAATTCTATCGGCACGTTCTACGATTTCATCAACGATAAGGAAGTAAGATTAATAGGTTGTGAAGCGGCAGGGCGCGGCGTGGAAACTTTCGAGACGGCGGCGACGATTGCAACGGGTAGGACGGGAATTTTTCACGGCATGAAATCATATTTCTGTCAAGACAAGTACGGGCAAATCGCTCCCGTCTACTCAATTTCCGCAGGGCTTGATTATCCCGGTATAGGTCCCGAGCATGCTTATCTTCACGATATCGGGCGCGCCGAATATGTGCCGATAACCGACGAAGAGGCAGTAAATGCATTCGAATATCTTTCGCGTACCGAGGGAATTATTCCGGCGATAGAATCAGCGCATGCAGTTGCACACGTTTTAAAAATTGCGCCGAAGATGAATCCCGAACAGATAATCGTAGTGACTTTATCGGGACGCGGCGACAAGGATTGCGCTTCGGTTGCGCGTTATCGCGGTGAAAATATTTCCGAATGACTTTGTGAATTCTATATGTGAGTCGCTCAAATTAGGGCGACTTTTTTTTGCGACGGTGACTTCAATCGGCGTTCTAAAAATTTTTACTTGATTGCATTGACACAAGGAATTTGGTATTATCTAACCGAAATAACGGATTAACGGAGGTTTTTTCTATATGCAATACGGAGCAATATTCGACATGGATGGTACGCTCTTTGATACAGAAAGTTATTACCGAAAAGCATGGTTAAAAGCAGCTCCCGAATTCGGACAGGAACCCAGTGTAGCTTTCACCGAGGCAATCAGCGGTACGAGCGGCAATGAATTTGAAAACGTCATAAAAAAATTCTACCCGAATATCCCCGACTCAAAAGCTTATTTAAATCGCGTGGTTAATCTGGTGCACGAATGGAGCGAAGAAAAACTTTCACTCATGGAAGGCACTGAAAATATTCTCGAGTTTTTCAAAGCAACAAATATCAAAATGGCAGTGGCAAGCAGTTCGCCGACGGAACTGATTGAAAAAAATCTGCAACGGGCAAATTTGCGAAAATACTTCGATGCGATAGTAGGCGGAGATCAAATCACGAACGGAAAACCCGCACCCGATATCTTCCTTCGTGCTGCCAATAAGATAAATGTCACGCCGCAAGATTGTTACGTATTCGAGGACAGTCGCAACGGAATTTTGGCGGCACACGCGGCGAAATGTATTCCGATTTTGATTGTCGACCAATATAAACCCGACGAAAAGATTAAAAAATTCTGCGCAGGTGTTTACGATAATTTTAATCAGGCAATAGAAGTTTTGAGTATCGTGACGGAAAGGAAGTGATTCTGTAAATGAAAACAGCAATAATAATGGGTAGCGACAGCGATTGGGGAGTAATGAAATCGGCGGTTGATACGCTGAAAAAATTTGACATCGAAGTAGAAATTACAGTAGCTTCGGCACATCGCACACCGCAGAAAGTTCATGACTTCGTTACAAAATCCGATGCGCAAGTTTTTATCGCTGCGGCAGGAATGGCGGCACATTTGGCAGGAGTTGTAGCAAGTTTCACAACGCGTCCCGTGATAGGCGTGCCGATTAATTCGGAATCTTTCAAGGGTCTTGATTCGCTCCTGAGTACGGTACAAATGCCCGGCGGAATCCCTGTGGCGACAATGGCAGTGAACGGGGCTAAAAATGCCGCGCTGTTTGCCGCTGAAATTTTGGCTCTGCAAGATAATAATATTGCCGAAAAATTAACTGCGTATCGTGAGCAAATGGCGGCGGAAATTGACGCCAAAGACAAAGCACTTAATGAAAGTATACTCTGAGGGGGAATCACTGTGAATACAAGAACACACGAAATTATTCGCGAATATATCGATGTGTTGACACATCAAGCAATCAATCGCGAATTGACATGGACGACGGCAGTCGGCGAAATGGAATATCGTTACATCATCAAATCTATGGACGGAAAAGATTTGTTAGGCGTTTCGTATCGCATGCGCTCGGTTGACAGCGTAGACTTGACGATTAACGGCGAAACTTTCCGCACACGCAATAAGCCGATTATCGAGCGCGTGGGTATGCTCTTCAGAATCATTAACTACGAAAAGAAGGACAATGTACTTACCGATAACACAATTAAATTCATGCGCGAATACGTAAAGGAAAATAAATGATACGTTAAGAGAATTGGGAGTGTGATTGCAGAAATGTCAACGGTAGTAATAAGCGGAGCGCAGTGGGGCGACGAAGGTAAGGGCAAAATCGTCGACTATTTGGCTCAGCAGGCTGACACGGTTGTCAGATTTCAGGGCGGTAGCAATGCCGGTCACACAGTCGCCGTCAACGGTGAAGAATATAAACTCAGACTCCTGCCGTCGGGCATTTTGTTCAAGGGTACGACTTGCGTCATAGGCAACGGCGTTGTCGTGGATCCTCAATGTTTGCTTGAAGAAATCGACTCAATGAATTCGCGCGGCATTGATACGTCAAATATCAAGTTGTCGAATCGTGCGCATGTGGTCATGCCGTGGCATAAACTCATTGACGAATTGGGCGAAGAATTGCGCGGCGCAAATAAAATCGGCACGACGAAACGCGGCATAGGCCCCTGTTATATCGATAAGGCTGACAGAATCGGCATTCGTGTCTGCGATTTAATCGACCGTGAAGAATTTGCCGAAAAAGTTCGCGCGGTCATCAAGATGAAAAATTTGGTTATCGAAAAAGTTTATAATCATGCACCGCTCGACGCTGATGAAATTATCCGCGAATACGAAGGTTATGCCGAAAAATTGCGCCCGTTCGTTTGCGATACCATTGCTCTTCTGAACAAACAGGTAGACGAATGCAAAAAAATTCTGTTCGAGGGTGCACAGGCTACAATGCTTGATATCGACTACGGCACATATCCCTATGTTACGTCAAGTCATCCGATATCGGGCGGCGTAGGTGTCGGCGCAGGTATCGCGCCCAAAAAACTCGATAAGGTTGTCGGCGTCGTCAAAGCATACTGCACACGCGTAGGCGAAGGACCTTTCCCGACAGAACAGTTAAACGAGATTGGCGATAAACTTCGCACGGCAGGTCATGAATTCGGAACGGTGACGGGACGTCCGCGCCGCACGGGTTGGCTTGATGCTTGCGTCGTGAAGTACGCAGGACAACTTTCGGGCACTGATTATATGGCGGTCACGCGTCTTGATATCCTCGACGGCTTTGACGAAATCAAAATGTGTACGGCTTACAAAGTCGACGGGAAAATTTTGGATGAAATTCCGGCAAGCTTAAAAGTTTTGGCGAAAGTTGAACCGGTCTACGAAACTTTTGCGGGATGGAAGACGAATATCAGCGGCATACGTCGCTACGAAGATTTGCCCGAAAACGCGCGTAAATATCTTGAACGTATGGCGGAAGTTACCGGAATCGCCTTGGGTATCGTTTCCGTCGGTGCCAATCGGGATCAGACTATCGTATTGGAAAATATTTTCTGAATCCGTCACGGGTTGAGTTAACTAAACTTTTCTGTTAAAATGCCTCCGATACAAGGAGGCTTTTTTTATGGCGAAAAAATTTCAGCAGGAAACTTTAGACGAAAATGAATTGATAAAAATTCGTCGCGATAAACTTCAGGCATTGAAAGACAAGGGCGTAGAGCCGTTCGGCATGCGCTACGAAGTCAGCAGACACACCGCCGATGTGCGTACCGAATTCGGCGACATCGAGGGCGAACAGGACGCAGGTGAAGTCTCAATCGCGGGGCGACTCATGGCTATTCGCGGTCACGGTAAAGCAAGTTTTGCAACTTTATCCGACAAGACCGGCACAATGCAAATTTATTTCAAGCTTGATGTTTTGGGCGAAGAAAAATACAGCGAATTCAAACTTTTGGATATCGGCGATGTTATCGGCGTACGCGGTCAAGTTTTCAAAACTCAACGCGGCGAATTGACTGTCCGAGTTGAAGATTTTAAATTGCTGGCGAAATCTCTGCGTCCTCTGCCCGAAAAATTCCACGGGCTCAAAGATGTGGAAATTCGTTACCGTCAACGCTACTTAGATTTAATCATGAATCCCGACGTGCGTGATACTTTTATCGGGCGCAACAAAGTTATCAAGTCCATTCGCAAATATTTGGACGATCGTGATTTTCTCGAGGTTGCCACGCCTGTTTTGTCGACCATTGCGGGCGGTGCGGCGGCTCGTCCGTTTATCACGCATCATAACGCTTTGGATACCGATTTATATCTGCGCATTGCCACCGAATTAAATTTGAAACGTCTTATAGTCGGCGGCTTTGAACGCGTTTACGAAATGGGGCGCGTCTTCCGCAATGAGGGTATGGACGTCCGCCACAATCCCGAATTTACTACCGTCGAAATTTATCAGGCTTACGGCGATTATCGCGATTTGATTGACGTTACGCGCGGTATCGTGCTTGCCGCTGCGCAGGCCGTCAACGGTACAACAAAAATTCATTATCAGGGCGTCGAAATTGATTTGGCGAATATGCAACAAATTAGCATGAATGACGCCGTAAAAAATAAGACGGGCAAAGATTTCATGTCATGCGAAACCGTCGACGAGGCGCGCGCCATGGCTGATTCTATCGGCGTGCATTACGAACAGCGTTTCGGTATCGGCGGCATTTTGAATGCGGCATTTGAGGAGAAAGTCGAAGAAGATTTGATTCAACCGGTCTTCATCACTCATCATCCTACCGAAATATCTCCGCTCGCAAAGAGAAATCCCGAAGATCCGCGCGTCACGGATAGATTTGAACTCTTTGTCTACGGGCGCGAACTTGCCAACGGTTTTACGGAACTCAACGACCCGATAGATCAACGCGCGCGCTTTGAAGACCAATTGAAACAGCGTGAGGCAGGTGACGACGAAGCGCATGTCATGGACGAAGATTTTATTCGCGCTCTCGAATTCGGTATGCCACCCACGGGCGGACTTGGTATCGGCGTCGACAGATTGGTTATGCTCTTGACCGATGCGCCTTCTATTCGCGACGTTTTACTTTTCCCGACTATGAAAGTCGACACGGGCAGAGAATAATAACTTATCCGCAAAAAAATATTCCCCAACGGTTTTTTACGACCGTCGGGGATTTTTATTGTCGTTTACGGATTCATGGATTTGCGCAGAAATTCGGTGACATAGTACTTTAAAATTATAACCGCGCGCGTGTTATTGATGTGCCGCGCCAAATCAATCAGATGTATGGCGACGGAAAACAAAATTTTCGCGATAAGTTCGCCGATTTTATCCAAAATCATTCGCACGACCACAACCAGGATTATCGAAACTTTTATGCCCAAAATCGTTATGGCAATGCCGCCGAACAACGGCAACAGGAAAATCATCATCAACTTTATCAGCAGGAGCGAAAAGAATACGCCGATACCACCGCGCAACAATCTCATTAACAACGGTGCTTTTTCGTGAATTAGCGTGTGCAAATCGTTAATCGCCAATTTCGGGTGACGGACGGCGCGAACGATAAACGCCGCGAATCGCCGCGCGTAATACTGAAAAAATTCTCCTATCTTCTGCAAAAGTTTGTTGATGTCCGCAGGGATATTGGTTACCGTTGTGATTATCATCTGCGAATTAAAATCCGTGACAAAGCCGCGCATTGCGTTAAAGGCTGTTCCGAAAATTGCGGGCGGCTTGCTCATATTCGCCACGGCATCGGGCACGGGCAACGCAGGTATGAATGCCATCAAAACGTAGAGCACGATAGCCAACATGCGCCCGAGAATCATCCCGAGAAAATATTTTATAACGACTTTCGGATTACGCCTGAAGGCCGCCGGAAAATTTCGGATTCGCCGTGGCAATTTTTTCTTGATTTTCTCTAATTTGGTTTCGTCCGTCGCAACGACCTTATTTTCTTCTTGCGCGATTAATTTTTTGTCCGCCGCTTCCTCACGAATAATTTCGTTTTCGCTGTCACGTTCAAGAGAGTGTGTCAACTGAATCATATTGCGGAAGGCGTCCGCCACATTTTTTTCCTGTTGCCTTTCGCATTCGTCTACTTCCTTATCAAGCGAACGAGTTACGCCAATCATTTTATTGAAGGCATTTTTTAAATCGGTTGAGTGAGTGGTCTGAATCATATATCGCAGAGCTCTTTCGATATCGTTTTGTTTTGTTGTACGAATCATTTTCCGTAAATTTTTCTGCAGATTATGTCTTCTGTTGTTATCGTCCACCGACTCACCTCCGATTTTGCTTTGCGCTCCAACGAACGGCAATCTTAACGATTAATCAAATTTCTTCAGTACCTCGTAGCAAGTATTTCGCTGAGCAGGTACACGCCCCGCACCGCGAATCAAATCAACCATTTTGCGCGTAGACATATCAAATGAAGTCCCTGCCGCACGCACTACATTTTCCTCCAGCATGATTGAGCCCAAATCATCCGCGCCGAACGCTAAAGTTAACTGCCCGATTCTTTCGCCCTGCGTGACCCATGAACCTTGAATATGTTTGACGTTGTCCATATAAATTCTCGTCATCGCCAAAGTTTTCATGTAATCCTGCGCAGAAACTTTTTCGCCGCCGAGTGCGGTATTCATCGGCTGATACGTCCATGTGATAAACGCACGAAAGCCGCCCGTTTCGTCTTGCAGCCGCCGAATTTTTTCCATATGTTCCAATCTTTGGCTTAACGTTTCGCCGAAGCCGATAACCATTGTCGCAGTCGATTCCATACCGATTGAATGTGCTGCGCGCATGACGTCAAGCCAATCATCCGTCATAATTTTTTTCGGGCTGATTTTACGCCGTATTTCGTCGACTAAAATTTCTGCGCCGCCACCGGGCAAACTGTCGAGCCCTGCCGCCTGCAAGCGTTTAAGCGTCTCCAAAATCGATAAGCCGGCGCGATTGGCGAAGTGTTGAATTTCTGTTGCCGTGAACGAGTGAATCGTTATATCGAAATTCTTTTTTATCAGCCGCAACATGTTTTCGTAGTAATCTAAATCCAAATCGGGATGTAGGCCGCCCTGAATCATAAGTTGTGTACCGCCCGCGTCTACCGTTTCCCGAACCTTGGCAAGAATTTCGTCATAGCTCAAAAGATACGCGTCGCGCTGATTTTTTTTACGGAAGAATGCGCAGAATTTACATTCGTTTTTGCAGACGTTCGTATAGTTTATGTTCCTGTCAATGATGAAAGTAACGACGTCTCCGAATTTTTTTTTACGAATTTCATCCGCACGTTTAGCCAATTCAAGCAAATCGCCGTCCGTGAAAAGTTTCAATGCCTCTTCGCTCGTCAATCGCGAATCCAAATGCGCACACTCCTTTTAATTTTTCGCCGCATTTACTTACCCTTGAAACGTAAAGCAAACATTGTGATATCATCGGATTGTTCCGCTTCGCCAACGTGATCCGCAACATCGGCACGAATATTTTTGAGCAAGTCATGCAAATCGGCGCGGCAATCCGTTTTATTCATGAAGGCTATCAACCTGTCGGGCAAATACTCCTCGTCCCTTACGTTCAAAGCTTCCGTTACGCCGTCGGTGTAGAGGAAAATCAAATCGCCGCGTTTGAAAGTAATTTTCTGTTCGACGAAAGGCATACCGTCGATAGGCCCCAATACCAGATTTTTTTTGACGTCGAGGAAGTCGCAGTGATTTTCTTCGGCGTGATAAATTACGGGCGGATTGTGTCCCGCGTTGACGTAAACAAATTCACCGGTCTCCAAATCCAAGACACCGATAAAGGCCGTGACAAACATCATGGCGTCATTATTTGCGCAAAGTTTTTCATTGGCACGTTCGATAACTTCCGCAAGCCCGTTGATGTTATACATTGACACGACGAAATTTTTCAAAATGGTTTTGGAAATGACCATGAAGAGCGCGGCCGGAATTCCTTTGCCCGAAACATCCGCGACGGTTATCGCCAAATGTGTTTCGTCAAGCATGTAGAAATCATAGAAGTCGCCGCCGACTTCTTTAGCCGGTGTCATTGTCGCGAATAAATCAAAATCCTCACGCGCCGGCATTTCCTTCGGCAACATACCGTTCTGAATATCTTTGGCGACATCAAGTTCGGTGGCGATACGTTCCTTTTCGGTCGTCACGCGTTTCAAATTTTCCATGTACGTTTTTAATTCGTCGGTCATTGTATTGAAACAAATCGCCAAGTGTTCAATTTCGTCGCCCGTTTTGATATTCAATTTCTTATCTAAATTACCCTGAGCAATTTCGCGAACGCCGTCGGATAATTCTTGTATAGGTTGCAGTAATTTCCGAGAAAGTTTATTGCTCCATACGACCAAAAAGTAGAGCAGCACCGAAAGTAAGAGTGCTTTAAACAATGTCATCAACAAATATTGATTCCGTAGATGGGAAGTAAATTTATCAATCTGTAGCAAAAAATATTCTCGACTGTCTTCGGCGGCACTGTCAATATCTTTACGCAAAGTGAGTGTGCCGAAACTCCAACCGATTGTCTCCATCGGCGCGAACGCAAGAAGATATTCTTCGCCGTCTACGATGACATTCATTATGCCTTCTTCACCGCTGGTCATTTTTTTTGCCGCGGTAGATAAACTTTCCTCATTGCTAAGCCGCAAATCTTTCATTCCCACTTTAGCGGAAAGTTCACCTTCGGAACGCGAAGACATGATAACTTCGCCGTCTTTGTTCATAACAAAACTGAAACCGTTTTCGCCTATCGCGGTTTCGGAAATTGTTTTGTAAATATCGGCATTGGAAACGTCAAGCCCCACAACACCGGCGACGCCGTTATTATCGTAATAGACTTGCGAACAGCCGATAAGTTTAAAATTGTCGTCAACTATATGATCGTACAAATCGGAGAAGACCGGTTTTGTTTCGTTAATGGCAATTTTGTACCACGGACGTTGACGGCAATCGTATTTGTAAATTTCATCGGGTTCCATGGGAAGTTCGCCCTTGTTTTTGGGGTAAACGCTGACGCAAATGAAATAACCTTTTCGGGAGCCGACATAGAAAGAAGATTTGTACATACCAAAACTTTTCGCAATCGGGGTCAAGATTGTGTAAATATTTCCGGCAATCGCAATTTCTTGTTTTAATTCGGGCGAAATTTTTTCGGGTGTCATGTCGCCAAAATAATACTCCGGCGAATATGTTATATAGGGTTCAAAATTTTTGAAGGATTTTTCACGCGGATCCGCTAAGTTTATCGGCTTATACTTATAAGGATTCTTCATCATATCGGTCATGGATTCGGATATAATTTGAACATCTTGACTGATAATTTTTATTTCGTTATCTATGAAATCCGCCCTTGCCATTGCCAATTCGCCGAGCATGGATTTAAGTTGATAGGTTACCAAATTTTTTGTTAAGAGTGCCCCTGTCTTACCTATTTCATCGCCCAAATCATCCATCTCGTCGCGCATGATATTCACATTGTAAAAAGAAAGACCGCTCAAAGTCAGAAATGACAATATCCCCGCGATTAAAACGAGGACGAGCAGTCTTTTTTGAATGTTCCACTTCATCGAACGACCTCAAAAAAATTTCTTTATCGAAAGAATATTTTTATTGTCTTCATACTTGTAAGTGATTTCGTCGACATTTTTCTTGACGAGGAAGATACCAAGTCCGCCTATACCGCGTTCGTCAACATCCAAAGTTGTATCGGGATCTTCCTGTTCCAGAGGGTTATATGGTTCACCCGAATCGGTAAATGTAATTTCAACGGCTCGAGGTTGATGATTGAAATCCAAAGATATTGTCGCCGACCCGCCGCCGTCTTTATAAGCGTAGCTTGCTATGTTTACAAAAATTTCCTCGAGTACAAGTTCAATCTGCATTATCGTTTTCATTGAACAGTCGTGTTCTTCCAAGCGTTCGGTTGCGAAAGAAATGACATCCTGCAGATTATCAACTTTTGCCTCAACCGTAATTTTTTCCATACGAAACCCCTTGTTATTCTATAGTCATCAAATTTGCAAAGCCTGTCATATCCAAAACTTCCATTACTGTTTCGTTGACGTTGATTAATTTCATCGAGCCCTGTTTAGCCATACGCTTTTGAGCGACGAGCAACACGCGAAGACCTGCCGAAGCGATATATTTGAGTTCGGCAAAATCGAAAGTTAAATCGGTAATATTATCAAGTGCGGTAGTCAATTCCTTATTGAGTTCGGGCGCACTGCCTGCGTCGAGTCTTCCGATTACCTGAATTGTCAATGCACTTCCGTTTTGTGTCTTTTTAATATCCATAGTTTTCAATCTCCCTTAATCTGTTTTTGTATTTGAATTTTCTTTAACGGCTTGATTATAACTTTTTCGAGCGGCGATGTATTTATGTACGGCGTCTATCAGCTGCACTACATCAAACGGTTTCGCTATATGATAATTCATGCCGCTCTCTATACTCATCTTTTTATCTTCGTCGCGTGAATTGGCACTGAGTGCAAGTATCGGCAAAATCTTCGCGTCGGGTCTATCCAGCGAACGAATTGCGCGTGTTGCCTCGTAGCCGTTCATTATCGGCATTTGGATATCCATTAAAACCAAATCGTAATAACCGGGCGGATGTTGGATAAAGACTTCAACCGCTTCGCAACCGTCCGCCACAGTTTCCACAGAAAATCCCGACTCTTGCAAAATTGTTTCCGCAAGCAACCGATTGATTTCGATATCATCAACCAAGAGGATTCTGTGATTATAATGATTTTCGGAAACGGGTAACGGCTCCAGAATTGCGGGCGCGTATTCGGCATGTTCGTCACGCACGATTTTAAACGGCATACCCACGGTAAATTTTGTGCCCTTACCTTTTTCGCTCTCGACGTCGATAGATCCGCCCATCGCGTCGAGTAATTTTTTCGTGATTGATAATCCGAGTCCTGCACTGATGTAACCGTTTTTTGTCGAAGTTTCTTCCCGTTCGAATGTATCATACATACGTTCCATAAATTCTTTGGTCATGCCGATACCGTTATCCTCGACAACAAATTCGCAACGCAAATATCCCGAATCGGAAACTTTTTTCTTGCGTGCGCTGATTTTTACATGACCGTCCTTAGGCGTGAATTTAATCGCGTTATCCAAAAGTGACCATATGATTTTCTGGAAAGTAACTTCGTCCGTATAAACTTTTTCGGGCGGCAGATTTATTTCGCTCTCGAGCAAAATATTTTTCTTCGCCGCCTTGAGTTTGAACGAGTGTAAAACTACCGATAACTGTTCTTCCAAATTGCAAACACTCATACGCATTTGCATCTTGCCGTAAGTAATTTTACTCATGTCAAGCAAATCATTGACGAGCGTCAACATTTGTTGCCCCGATTCCTCTACTTTGGCAAGATATTCGTTTAACAATTCGGGTTCGTTGATATGACGACGCGCCAAATCGGTGAAACCCATTATAGCATTTAACGGCGTCAAAATGTCGTGTGAGATGTTAAACAAGAACGCCGCTTTAATTTCTCTGGCCTGTTTTTCTTTAGCAGATTCAGGATTCATTGTAAATCCCTCCGTGATCTGATATTGGAGGTTTTCGATTGTAAATTTAGCAGGTGTGACAAATTTCGTAGATGCCTGCGCGTTTCAAAGTATCGACGACGGTATCGCCTATATGCGCCACTGTATCGGCAACTTCAATTCCGACCGCGTTGAGTGCTTTGATTTTATCCGCCGCGGTACCTTTGCCGCCCGTGATAATCGCGCCCGCGTGCCCCATACGTTTGCCGGGAGGAGCTTGACGACCTGCGATAAATGCCGCAACAGGTTTTTCGGGCATATTCTCCGCTATCCAACGCGCCGCATCTTCCTCGGCATTGCCGCCGATTTCTCCGATTAACAATACGGCTTTCGTGTCTTCATCTTCTTTGAACATCTGCAGGACGTCAACGAAATCCATACCTTTGACGGGATCTCCGCCGATTCCGACCGAAGTTGTTATCCCGATTCCCGCGTTCTGCAATTGGAAGGCGGCTTCATAAGTCAAAGTGCCCGAGCGTGATACTAAACCTACGTGACCTTTCTTTTGCACATTGGGCGGAATGATTCCGAGTTTAGCCTCACCCGTAGTCATTATACCGGGACAATTGGGACCTATCAGACGAGTTTTTTTACCTTCCATGTAACGGCGGACTTTAATCATATCAAGTACCGGAATATGTTCGGTAATGCAAACGACCAAATCCAATTTGGCATCAACCGCCTCAAGAATAGAATCGGCGGCGAAGGGAGCAGGGACGTAGATAACCGACGCGGTTGCGCCCGTAGCTTTCACTGCATCTTCGACGGTATTGAAAACGGGTACGCCCTCGACGGTTTGTCCCGCTTTGCCCGGAGTGACTCCGCCTACGATTTTTGTACCGTAAGCAAGCATTTGTTTCGTGTGGAAGGTTGCCGCTTTTCCCGTTATCCCTTGTACGATAACTTTGGTGTCCTTATCAACCAAAATCACTTTATCACACCTCACAACAAGTTTAATGAGTAATTCGCGGAAAATTTATTCTCTGACGATGATTTTATCGTAGATGTAGCCTTCGCGGACGCCCGAATCGCTAAAAATTATGTGGAGACTGCCGAAACGTTTTGCGAGGACATCGGCGATAATCAGTCCCGGCATAAATGTATGCATGCGTTCGGGTACGGTTTTCATCAACAAAATTTTATCGGGGACAATCAATTCGCGATCTCGTTGAAAACGATTCAGTATATCGTGAATTCGACGCACTTCCATTCGCATATTCTGTCGTGTCATGCCGTACATTGAATTGTAGAGAGCCATAGCCCCTTTGAAAGTGCCGCCGATTCCGCAAATTTGCGCATGACTTACCGCCTGAAATTCCTGTACCGCGCCCACTGTTGCCTCGGCCTCGGCGTACATTTCCGCACATTCTACCGCACTGGGTAAAATGTGATTGCCCGTGTAGCGTGTATGAAAACTCAAAGAGCCTATAGGCAAACTTACCTTGACTTGAATTTCATGATCTTTGAAGTAAACAATTTCAGTGGACGCGCCGCCGATATCAATCAGCAAACCTTTTTCGTCTATCAGATTATGTGTCGCGCCGATAAAATCAAAAGTCGCCTCGTCATCGCCGCTCATTATAACAATATTTATTCCCGTACGCACAGAAATTTCATCTACGACTTGAGAACCGTTGACGGAATTGCGAAGGGCGGCGGTAGTGAAGGCAGTGACTTGAGTTATGCCGAATTCGTCGAGGAATCTACGGAACTCGCCGATTATCTCTACGACTTTATCGATGCCCTGCCGTTGCATTACGCCGTCGCGCACGTATGACGCAAGCCCTACCGTGTGTTTCTTCTTCATTAACATTTCTACTCTGTCGCCGTCAATATCATAAATTGCCATTCGTATACTGTTTGATCCGACGTCAATCATAGCGTAAAGCAACTTTGTCACCCCTTACCGAAAAAATTTTTTAAGTCGTCGACTTTTATTATGCGGTAAACCGCGCGACTAAATCGTAATCACAAAATAAATTCTTGCAAGGTTTTAATTTTCCTGCCGTCAATTTTGAATCTCGTTGGGAGCGATACAGATAATTTGTCCGTCGCTGTCACGGTAGACAACTTTTGCGATACGTGCGTTTATAATCATTCGCCGACAAAGTTTGCAAGGTTGTCCCGAAGCTTGAGAACCATCCGCGCAATTTGTTCCGTCAACATAAATCGTCGCGCCGTTCATTTTATCTGGGTCGGCATTTATAATCGCGTTCTGTTCGGCGTGTACCGCGACACATAATTCGTAGCGTTCGCCCTTGGGTACTTTCAATCTTTCGCGTTCGCAAATGCCGCTGTCTATGCAATTCGTTTCGCCGCGCGGTGCTCCGTTATAACCCGTACTGATTATGATTTTGTCTTTGACGATAATCGCGCCGTATTTTCTGCGCAAACATGTTGCGCGTTTACCTACTTCACGGGCAATGTTTAAAAAATATTCATCCCAATCGGGGCGATTCTGTTTGCTCATCGTTAATCTCTCCCAAAATTTATCTTCACGTCGTTTATTTCGACGCCAAAAATCTTTTGACTAAAATTTCTGCGACAATCGCGTCAACGGGTTCGGGCGGTACTTGCATTGAGGTCGGTAAAAATCTGCGCCAACCACTCGGAGGATTTTTTACCCAGTACTCTCTACGTGCCTCTTCGGTTGTGTGTTTTTCGTCAACGATTAAATATTTCAAACCTGCCGCGGAAAGTTTTTCTGCCGCTGCCTTATGTGTGGTACCGTTGCCCAAAATCACCGACTCTATTTCAAATTCCTCCGCCAATGTTTTCACCGCGCTGTCTAATTTTTCCGTCGCTACTACTTTCTGAAATTTTATTTCGCCCGTTGCCGTCAATATCGCTACGCCGCATTTATCGCGCCCCGGATCTATTCCCATGAACATTTTATCCGCTCTCTTTACAATACTTGTTTCAAAGTTATTTTCAATCTCAAAGGTCCGCTTGAATCCGTTTTATCTCGTGCGTACGCCGTCAACTCTACTTTGCCCTTAACGTCTATCAGTGATTCAAATATCTCATAAATTTGCGTACCTTCCATTACTCCGACACTTCCGCTGAGCGGATCGCTCAATACTCCCTTTTCCACCGCGATTCCGTTTATATCCGACAAGAAACTTCGCAAAATTATTTCGGGTGTATTTTCGTCATTGACATTATAAATTTTGGTTAGAATCAACTCATCTTTGCCAAAGATTAATTCATTCGGGTAGAGTTCAAATTTCGTTCGTACGGGTTCGCCGCGAACAAGGTTACCCGCCGCCGCGATTCTCAAGACCATATCTTGATTGCTCTTGGCTAGTTGTTCGATGACGTTATGCAATTCCGGCTGATAAATCCAAATCGACACATCACTTTCCGCGCCAAATCTCTTTGTCAAATTATCGTTGGCTACGTTTGCCAATGCCTTTATGTCGTCTGATATTTCATCGTCACTGCGTCCGCTCTTTATCACGCCGCTCGATAAAATTTCTCCGGCTCTCAAAGTTATATCGCCTTCGCGTATCGCTATTATGCCTTCGCGCAATTGGCTGTTGCGTTCTTCCAAATTGCTGTTGTCCGCGACAAGTTTTTCGTTATCGGTCGTCAATCTTTCGTTGTTTGCGCTGAGTTTTTCGTTATCCGAAGTCAATGTTACGTTAAACTCACTGAGTTTTTGATTATCATCTTCAAGCGTTGCATTTGTTGCGGAAAGATTTTCGTTCTGCGCAGAAAGTTCGGCGTTGGTTGTTTCCAATCTTTCATTGCCTTCCTTCAATCTTGCCGATTCCTCTTGCAATTCTTCCTGTTCGGTTTTCAACGCTGCTATTTCCTGTTTCGATTCGCGCAAATTGTCATTGGCCTTCTCAAATTCCGTTTGTGCCTTGAATAAATTTTCCGTCGCGTCATCCAATTCTTTTAATGTCGAGTTCATTGTTGCGCGTAATTCGTCCATACCGAAAAGTGCCGTGCGAACGTTTTGCGATATCAATACCATGAAACCGATTGACAAAGCCGTTATCAGACTGCCCGTCAACACCGTAACAATCATCGAAGTATGCCGCGGACGTAAGCCCATTATCGATAAGCGTTTCTTTCCGATTTTCGTGCCGAGTTTATCACCGATAAAGGCAATCGCGCCGCCCGTTATCACCATGACAAAAATTAAGTAAATTCCTTCCAATGTATCATCTCATTTCAGTTACTTGCGTTAATGGTCTTTATTGACCAACACGGGGCGCACGACGCTCAAAACATGTTCAACGCGCCGCAATTTATTCATTACCGCCGCGACTTGTTCGGTACTGTTTACCTGTATGCCCATTGTCACTGTCGAGGTTTTATTGAACCTGTTGGGGATGGCGTGCAGTGAATGCAGATTCAATTTCATTTCGGCGGGCACGGCAATTAATTCGGCTAATACTCCGCTTTGATCGTCGCAAACAATTTCCAAAAGCGCGGTGTAAACTTTATCCGTCGTCGTGTTCCAATTTACTTCTATCATACGTTCGACATCTGATGTACCGCTTAAAATATTCGGGCAATCTGTTCTGTGAACCGTGACGCCTCTGCCGCGCGTAATGTAGCCGCAAATTTCGTCCCCGGGTATCGGGCTGCAACATTTCGCCAGCCGCACAACAAAACCGCTTTCGCCGTCGACAAGTATTCCCTGTTCGTTACCTTTGTGATTATTTTTTTCGGGAATATGTTTTATCTCGGCAATCAATTCGCTTACTGCTTGCGGCTTTGTTGCCGCCATTTCTTTTTTGTGAAGCTCCACAAGTTTTACGATAATCGAATGCGTCGATATTCCGCCGTAACCGATTCCGGCAAGTAAATCATCTTCGGTTGCCAAATTCATTCCCTTCGCAACCTGTATCAACGCCTTTTCTTTCAATATATCTTTGACGGGATAACCGAGCTTTTTAATTTCGATTTCAAGTTGTTCGCGTCCGTGAGTGATATTTTCTTCTCGGTTTTCGCGTTTGAACCACGAGCGAATTTTTGTGCGCGTATCGCTTGACGCAACTATGTTAAGCCAATCGCGACTGGGACCGTTGTTTGATTTATTCGTCACGACCTCGACAAAATCGCCGTTCTGCAATTTATATTCCAAGGGGACGATTCTTCCGTTGACTTTTGCGCCGACGCAATGATGCCCGACTTGCGTATGTATCCGATAAGCAAAGTCAATCGGGTTGGAACCTTTCGGCAAGATAATCAAATCGCTACCGGGAGTGAAGACAAAAACTTCGTCGCTAAAAAAATCCAGCTTCAACGCTTCCAAATATTCTTTCGGGTCTTTTATTTCGTTCTGGAGTTTCGCCATTTTACGCAGCCACGAAATTTTTTGATCCCGTTCGCTGTTTGCGGGTTTCGACGAGCCCGACTCTTTGTACTTCCAATGTGCCGCGACACCGTATTCGGATACCTTATGCATTTCAAATGTGCGAATCTGAATTTCGAGCGGATAG
Organism: Selenomonadaceae bacterium; assembly: GCA_024698045.1. GTDB lineage: Bacteria > Bacillota > Negativicutes > Selenomonadales > Selenomonadaceae > Quinella. Next base: position 81,495 of record JAILRS010000011.1, on the reverse strand, counting down.
CCCAAAGCCATGACCGTTGTATGTAATGACTGATATCCGTTGGTTTTCGGCATCGCTATATAATCTTTGAATCTGCCCGGTATCGGACGCCACTTTGCGTGAATAACGCCCAAAACGTTGTAACAATCTTTCACGCTGTCAACGAGAATACGCACCGCAGACATGTCGTAAATTTCGCTGATATCTTTATGATCCCGTTTCATCTTTTTGTAGATGCTGTAGAAATGTTTCGCGCGACCGCTGATTGACGCATGAATCTCCAATTCGTCAAATTCTTCCTCAATCAAGCGCACGGCCTCACTGATATAAATTTGCCGCTCACGTCTTTTCTGCCTGACGTTCTCGACTAAATCGTAATAAATATCCGGCTCGAGATAACGCAAACTTAAATCCTCAAGCTCCCATTTGATACTCGATATGCCCAAACGATTCGCCAGAGGCGCAAACAGTTCAAGTGTTTCTTTGGCGATTCTCTTGCGCTTACTTTCCTCCATAAATTTCAGCGTACGCATGTTATGCAATCTGTCCGCCAACTTTATCAGGATGACGCGCAAATCTTTCGCCGTCGCCAAAATTAATTTGCGATAGGCCTCGATTTGCTGTTGTTCTTTCGTCTTGAAATAAATTTTGCTTATCTTCGTCACGCCGTCTATCAGCAACGATATTTCTTTGCCGAACATGTCTTCCAATTCTTCCAGCGTGAAGATAGTATCTTCGGCGACGTCATGCAAAATTGCCGCCGCGATTGTCTTATCATCCAGTTGCAATTCTGCCAATATTGCCGCCACATTCAGCGGATGATTTATGTACGGTTCGCCCGATGCTCGTGTTTGTCCCTTATGTCCTTCACGCGCCACTAAATATGCTCGTTCTATCATGCCCAAATCCGCCTCGGGCATATAACTTTTTACCGTTTCCATTAACGATTGTATTGTAACGGGCGGCTTTCCTTTATCGTTCATAGCGTTCGGAATCTTCGCGTATAAAAACGAAGTCCATGTTCCTCCCTCCAAATGAAAAATTCGGAACGTTAGCGGCGCGGCGGTTGATTAATTGGAGCGTCGAAATTTTACAGCGGAATCCAACGAAATAACTTTGCCGCTTACCGCAGACTTATTTACCGTATTATTCTTACTGCCCAGACGAAATGTCCGCGAGTTGTTTAAGTCTAATTTGTTTTTCGGGCGCAGTATTTCAAAAGTTTTCTTGTCGCGGTTGATTACGATTAAACCAAGCTCCTCGAAAATTTTTACTGCGCAATCAAAAGTATATGTCGAAAATTTTTCGTTGTTGTCGTTGAAAGCACGTACGAATGAACACAAATCAAATCGTTCGGTGTAAATTCGTGCATTGCGCAGGAAATTGTAGATGCTCAAAAGTTGTTCGCGATTCGGAAATTCACCGGCAATCTTCACGGGCTCCAAACTTGATACCGTGCATTGAATACGCACATCGCCCTGATAACTTTCCAATGACGGTTCATAAGCGATGTCAATCGATTCATTTTCCACGAGCGGAACTAGATTGCCGCAGCTCCATGCCACCATACGAATATTAGGGGTATCGGGTTCGGTTGACTGTATCACGAAACTCAAATGCGCACTTTCTTTGCCCATTGACTTTGGATAGACGCCGCGCACGCCCGAATATGCAAGAATCGGATGTGTATTGCCCAAACCGTACGGCTCAAACTTTTCAAATTCCCTTGCCATGTCGAAAGTTATTTGCGTAGGATGAATTATAGCATCTAAGTTTAAAATCGGCTCAAAATCTTCATCGGTCAAATGTTGGCGAACGTAATCATCAAAGCGTCGGGAGAATTCGGGAATTTTTTCATTAGCTATGGTCAAGCCTGCCGCCTGCGAATGTCCGCCGTATTGCTCGAACAGTTCCGCCATGGAATCGAGCGCGATTTTCATATTCAAGGCCGGTATACTTCGGCAGGAGGCACGCGAAATTTTCCCGTCCTGCGTCGTCAAAATAATCGTCGGCAAATTATATCGCTCGACCAATTTCGAGGCAGTGAGACCTATAACACCTTCCTGCCAACCTTCGCCGGCAACAACAAGCGTACTCAAATTGCCGCCGCGCTCCTCTCGCATCTTACGCACAATTTGTTCGGCCTCTTCCAAAATTTTCATCTCTATGTCTTTACGCTCTTGATTCATTCTATTAAAATCGCGCGCCATACTTTTTGCAGTATTTTCGTCTTCAGTCAAAAGAAGTTTCAAACCTTCGGCGGCACTTTTCAAACGACCGACGGAATTTAAACGCGGAGCAATTTGAAATGCTATATGACCTGCGGAAATTTTTCTGTCAAAGAAACCTGCGACGTTAATCAAAGCCCTCAAGCCTATGCAATCTGTTGTCCGCATTTTCTGTAAGCCCATACGAACGATTTTACGATTTTCGCCGAGTAAGCCAACCAAATCCGCGACGGTTGCCATCGCCGCTAATTCTATATCCGTCGTATATGTTTGAATGTCGACACCGCGAAGTTTATTCATCAACGCTTGACTTAATTTGAATGCGACACCTGCGCCGCACAATTTTTTTTCGGGATAAGGACAGTCGCGCTGATTGGGATTGACGACGGCGACGGCGGACTTTATATCGTCCAGCGCAGGCAAATGATGATCCGTTACAATCACGTCAATTTTATCTTTGACGGCGGCTATTTCCTTTTCGTTGGTTATACCGCAATCGACCGAAATAATCAGCTTGGCATTATCCTCGGCAATTTTTTCCAGTGCGGGAATATTTAAGCCGTAGCCTTCCGAACGCGCAGGGATATACGATTCGGCTTCCGCGTCTAATCTCCTCAATGTACGAATCAAGATAGCCGATGCGCTCATGCCGTCTACATCATAATCACCGTAAACATAAATTTTTTCATGATTGTCTATTGCCTTGATAATTCTTTCTACTGCGGCGGTCATACCCTTCATTGCAAACGGATCGTTAAAAGGCGCGTTCTCCGGTTCAAGAAAAGTTTTTGCCGATTCAATGTCCCGTATTCCGCGATGATATAATATTTTTGCTGTCAATTCGCTCACGCCCAAAGCCGCGGCGATTGCCTTTACACTCATTGCGTCTGATTCCTTGACGACCCATTTTTTGCGCATATTCCTCATTCCTTGTTCAACATTTATTTATAAGATTGTACAATTCTTTGATGAAACTGTCTACACCCAAAACCTTTCGCGCCCGTCAACTACATTGCGCCGTCAATCTTAATCGGAAGGCTGTTGAAAATTTTGTCGATATTGTTGCTTAAAAATTTCAAACGATTATAGTAAAATAGCTTGCACTTTAGGAGGAGGCGATAACTTTGGTTGAGATTTACAAATCGCAGGAGACCGGACATCTTGAAAAACTCACACTGAAGAGTTTGCAAAAAGGTTCGTGGATAAATATTGTGGATCCCACGCCGTACGAATTGCGCGAAGTCAGCGAAGTCACTCAAGTTGAGCCGGATTTTTTACGCGCCGCACTCGACGAAGAAGAACGCTCGCATTTAGACGTCGAAGAAAATTCAATCATGATTTTGACGAATGTGCCGATAGTTTACGAAGAAGAAAGTTACGACACTTTGCCGCTGTCAATCATCTTGACGAAACAATATATAATCACCGTTTGCCTTGAAGAGACGCCCGTTATGTCAAGTTTCAACGCACGTACCGCCAGACTTTTTCACACCTACAAGCGCACTCAATTTTTACTCGAAATACTTTATCGTTCGTCGACTTTTTATCTGCGTTACCTGCGCCAAATAAATAAGCTCTCCGACGAAATCGAAGAGCAACTTCGTAAAGATATGAGGAACAACGATATTTTGCGACTCATGGAATTACAGCGCGGCTTGACTTACTTCAATGCCTCGTTACGTTCAAATGATGCCGTCTTTGAAAAACTTTTGCGTTTCAGAAATAACCGAACACTTGACGGGATTTTAGAGTTTTACGAAGAGGATGAAGACTTACTTGAAGATGTCATAATCGAAAACAAACAGGCGCGCGAAATGGTCGAGATGTACAGCCAAATTCTTTCGCAGATGGCAGATATTTTTTCCTCCATAATTTCCAACAACCAAAATATGGTAATGAAATTTCTTGCCGCAATGACGATTATCATAGCCGTTCCCACAGTCATTGCCAGTTTCTTCGGTATGAATGTACCTGTGCCGCTGAGCGAAAATCATTTGGGGTTTGTCATCGTGATTTTAATCGCCGTACTTGCCTCTACTGTTGCCGCTATAATCTTCTGGCGAAAAAATATGTTTTGGGACTAAATAATAAATCCCCTCGATTGTCGAGGGGGTTTATTTATTTCCGGCGTTGCATTATTCTTCGCGCCTAATCTGTTCCAATTTCTCGAAAGCTTCCGCGCCGATTCTATCGCCAACTTCGTTTCGTTTGAGTGGCAATGTTACATTACTCAAATATTTTTTACGCAGATGTTCCTTTGCTCTGACTACCGCACGATAAAATTCACGCGACGGCATACGATAAGCACCTGCGCCCAAAATCACAGTCTCGATTACCGCGTCGGAACTGACCACATGCACTTCGCGATTCTGTCGCACTTGTTCGTACGAAATTCTTTCGATAACACTGTCCGCCGTCGTATTGTAGGCAGTGTAAATCACCCGAAAATAATCATCGTAAATTTCCGTGCGTTCTTCATCTTCGCTGCGCATTGCGTCGAATACCAAAGTTATCTCGAATTTTTCATAAGCCCCGTATTCGTGCAAACTGCGAATCAAAAATGTCCGTGCCGTATCCAAATTGCCGATATTTATTCCTTCCCAAACGTGAATTAAATTGTATCCGTCAACCAGATAATGCGGTCTCTTCTCTTTCATTTCAAATGTCTCTGCGAAAAAATTTCATACATCAATACTGCCGCCGCCGCCGAAGCGTTAAGCGAATTTATTTTGCCTACCATCGGTATTTTTATAAGCTCGTCGCAATTTTCGCGCGTGAGTCTGCGCATACCGCTGCCCTCGCTACCGATTACCAATACTATTCCCTCCGAAAGTTTTGCCTGTCTGAATTCTGTTTGCGCCGTCATATCGGAGCCGACGACCTTTAATCCCATTTCGCGCAATTCTTTCAGTGTTTGTGCTACATTCGTGACACGTGCCACCTTGACGTATTCAGCCGCGCCCGCAGAAGTTTTAAAGACTGTTGCATTTAATTGAACGCTCCGACGCTTCGGAATTATTACGCCATGCACTCCGACCGCCTCCGCCGTCCTCAAAATCGCTCCGAAATTCTGTGGGTCTTCCAATTCGTCGAGCAAAATTATAAAAGGTTGTTCGCCCTTCTCTTCCGCCGTAGATAAAATTTCTTCCACGGTAAAATAATTAGCCGCCGCCGCTATCGCGATTACGCCCTGATGTCTTCCGTCGCATATTTTATCCAGCCGTTCCCGTTTCACCGTTTCGACTACTATGCCCGACGCCTTTGCCAGCGCGAAAATTTTTTGTAAAGAGCCGTAGCGCGTCCCCTCGGCTATGTATATCTTGTTAACGCTGTGACCCGATTTTATCAGCTCCGTCACGGCATTACGACCGAAAATCATTTCATCCAATATTTTTCCCTCCGTCGACGATTATCCACGGTTGATTACGTTCATTTTCCGGCAAAACTTTATGATCGAACCACATTGAAAAAAATCTGTCCAAACTCCCCACGGTATAGCCGTCTTGATTGTGATCGCTCGTATCGTACGGATCTGCGAAAATTAAAACGTCGTCATATAAATTTTCCGTGCCCATTGTATCCAGCCCGATTATTACGCGCCAATGTCCGCCGTACTCCACATTCTCAACAAGTATCGGATTACCGTCGGAAAGATTTTTCGCGACAAAATTTTTGAAGTCTGATTCGTTTACAATAGGCGGTTCGCTCAAACTGCTGCGCACTTTCCAGCCGATTCCGTTGAAAAATTTTACCATGCCGACGATACTCGTGCCGCTTGTCGGTTTCGTATTCATTAACTCAATTAATTTTTTCTCGTCATAATCATAGTTGCCGAAGTAATTCAAAACGGTCAGAGCGGCGGCATTACCGCAACTGTATTCGGTTTCCTGCTGATGTGTCGGATAATTTGTCAACATGATTCGTGTCGCGTCCGTCTTCATTTTCTTGAAATCATTGTCTTGGTAGTAAGAGCGTTCCGGTTGCGAATTCGATTCGATATACACTGCGCCTATCAGTAATGCTGCGATAACCGTTGCGCCGACAAAATATTTTTTCATCCCGTCAAATCCTCGCAATCAACCACTTGTCAAGAAATTTCATTTGTTCTTCGGTATGGAACCAATGTTCACCGCCATCCATAATCGTCAACCCTGCTCCGATTTTTTCCGCGAATTTTTTTATCGTTTCGGCTGTCGTCAAATTATCTTCACTGCCGTATAAAATTTCCGTCGGCGTACTCCATTTTATTGGATGGTTTTTAACGTAGGAAAAATATTCCCACGATAAATCTTCGCCGAATTCTGTATGTATCACGCCGCGCGTTTGCAATTCCCTTTCCGATACATTTGACAACTTCATCATTTGCCTAATCAGTTTTTCCAAATCGACAATCGGCGAAATGAAATAAGCTCCGTCGATAAACGCGTCAAGCCCTGTCGTCATCGCGAAATACGCCCCGATACTGTTCGCTATTACTTTAAGTGTTGTACTTTCTTTGCGCTGATTTTCCGCGAAAGTTCTAAATTCATCAGCGGCATCCCACGGCGTACGGGACTTGTAGTCAAATCCTATTACTCTTTGATTTGTCAACAGACTTTTGTAATGTTCCGCCTCATTCGCGCTACCGTTAGCACCGTGAATATAAATTACCGTCGTCATTCTTTTACTTCCTCGTAAGCGGCGACGAATGCCATCTCACAAATTTTGTCAAGCCGCTCAAATTTTCCGCGCAGATATAAATCGCCCAATAACGCTTCAAATCCCGTACTTGCATGATATTCCGCGACTGTTGCCTTGCGCGGCGCGTGACTCTTTGCATTTCTACCGCGTCGAAATATATCGCGTTCATCTTCCGTCAAACTTTCCTCTATCTCGTGATACGTTTTACTCTGCGCTTGTGCCGATACTATTTGCGCACTCAAATCGTGCAGTCGTGTAATGTTGTGCGTGACCTGTAAAAGCCGCGTACGAATATAAAGATGAAAGTAAGCATCTCCGACGTGTGCCAAAACCAACGGCGACAAAGTTTTTATTTCATCCGTGGGAAATTTTACTGACGATGCCATGTAGCCCCCTGCGGCGTATCTTCCACTACTATTCCGGCTTCCTTCAATGCGTCGCGTATTTTATCCGATGTCGCCCAATTTTTTGCCGCTCGTGCGTCTTGGCGAATCGATAAAATTATATCCATCAATGCGTTGACCAATTCGGGAGCTGCGGCAGGTTCTTCGCTCTTTTCTTGCGGTACAGGCTGTTCAAATATCCCGATGATGCTCGCCATTTCCAAATATATTTCTTGTACGCGCAAAATTACTTTGTCGTCAATCTTGAGCGTATCAACTTTGCCGTCAATGAATTCGCTATAGTAATTGCTGATTTCACGTGCGTACTCAAACATGTAGGTTATCGCAAGCGCGGTGTTGAAATCATCGCTCATTGCCGCGTAGAAATTCGACAAAAGTCTTTCGCCCAAATCAGACAATGCACAGGCTTTACTTGCTATCACCGCGAAATTTTTGTCTTCCTTGTCTTTGACAAATTCTCCTGCGTGAGTTTTTCGCGCCAAATCGTCAAGCTGCCAGTATGCTTTCGCCAATTTCCCGTAAAATTCTTGTGCCTCTTTTACTCTGTCTTCGTCGAATTCCAATTGATTGCGATAATGTGTTTGCAACAACAGTAACCGAATGACTTCGCCGGGGTATTTCGACAAAATATCTTCGACCGTAAAAAATCCTTTCGACGATTTCGCCATCGCCTTATCCGATTTACTGACTTTCTGGTTGCCCTTTGTTATGAAGCCGTTGTGTACCCAATACTGCGCGAAGGAATTTTCTTCACCGATTGCCGATTCACTTTGCGCTATTTCGTTTTCGTGATGTGGGAAAATCAAATCGGAACCGCCGCCGTGAAAATCGAATTTCTCGCCCAAATATTTCAGTGACATTGCCGAACATTCAATGTGCCAACCGGGGCGACCTTTACCCCACGGACTGTCCCATGACGGTTCTCCGGGCTTTGCACTCTTCCACAACGCGAAATCCATTGGATGTTTTTTTCTTTCGTCTACCGCTACGCGCGCTCCTGCCATCATATCCGTCAATTCGCGCTTACTCAATTTACCGTAACTTTTATCCTTCTCTACGCTGTAAAACACATCGCCGTTTTCCAATACGTAAGCAAATCCCTTATCGATAAGCGTCTGCACCATGTTAATGATATCGCCCATTGTCTCGGATACTTTCGGGTATATATCCGCGTGTTTGATGTTGAGCGCGTCCATGCTCTTGAAATACACCCCGATATATTTTTCCGAAATATCTTTCCACGTTACTCCCTGTTCGTTAGCCGCCTTGATGATTTTGTCGTCGACGTCCGTAAAATTCTGGATGTAGCGAACTTTGTAGCCGATTTTGGCGAAGTATCTGCGTATGACATCCCACGTCACGAACGGTCTTGCATTACCTATATGCGGCGCGCTGTACGGCGTCACTCCGCAACAGTAAATACTTACTTCGCCCTCTTTCTGCGGTTTGAATATTTCCTTGCTCCTACTCATCGTGTTGTAAACTTTTATCATTCCGAATTCTCCCCTTAACTTTATTTTTCTTTACTGCTTTTATCTTTCTCTTCGGTGATTTTTGCCGCGATTGTTGAGGTGCGCTCCGTTTCTATCAAGACATCTTTGCGCGTCGCCTCGAGTTCCCTTTCCAATTCGGTTACTCTTTTTTCCAAGCGTTGTATCTGTCTCAACGCCACATCTATCATTTCACGTTCGGGATCCGGTAATACATCATGATTCAAATCCACATCTATTTCCTCGAGCAATTCCGCACGTGTTTTCTCATTGTTTATATCGTAACCGCGTTCCTTACATAATTCCGATAATGCTTTTCGATATTCTTCATCGTTATGGACTCTTGTACCGTGTAGCACAACCACTCGCCCGGGGATTCCCACTACCGTTGCATGCGGCGGCACTTCCTTTAATACTACCGAACCTGCTCCGATTTTAGCATGATCCCCTACTTTGAATGAACCGAGTACTTTGGCACCCGTCGCCACTACCACATTATTTCCTATCGTCGGATGTCTTTTACCTTTCTCCTTACCCGTACCGCCCAATGTCACGCCCTGATACAGCGTCACATTTGTTCCAAGCTCCGCCGTTTCGCCTATCACTATTCCCGTACCATGGTCTATAAATAATCCGTCGCCGATTGTCGCACCGGGGTGTATTTCTATTCCCGTCAAAAACCTACAGAAATTTGAAACCAGTCGCGCCGATACTATCCAGCCGTGAGTAAACAGCGCATGCGATATTCTGTGCAACCAAATAGCATGCAGCCCCGAATAACACAAAACCACTTCGAGTACACTTTTCGCGGCAGGATCCCGCTCAAACACTACGCGAATATCCTTTTTGATTCGCGAAAAAAAATTCATTGTCGCCACCTCGAGCGCGTTTTATTTTTCCAAACCAACTACAGCATAGGCGGCGATTCCCTGTTCGGTGCCCGTGAAGCCGAGTCCCTCCTCGGTTTTCGCCTTTACACTTACCGACTCGATATCCACGCACATTATTTTCGCAAGACTTTCGCGTATCTCGACAATATGCGGCATGAGTTTCGGTTTCTGCGCAACGATAATCGAATCGATATTGCCGACGGTGTAACCTTTTTCCGCGATTAGTGCGCAGGTTTTTTCTAACAGCTTGACACTTGACACATCTTTAAATTCGGGCGTCATTGGAAAATGTTGACCGATATCGCCCAACGCCGCCGCGCCTAACATTGCATCTATAATTGCATGAATAAGCACATCGCCGTCGGAATGCGCTTCCAAACCCAGTGTATGTTTTATTTCGACGCCGCCGAGAATTAATTTGCGGTTCGGTGCCAATTTATGGACGTCATAGCCTATTCCAAAACGAATCATAAAAAATATCCTCCAATGAATAAAAAATTGCCGCGGCAACGTGACGTTGGCCACTTTGAAAGTGGCGGAACAGTTTTCGCGGCAAAGTTTTCATTAACCGTAATTAATGACCGCGTTTGTAACTTAAGTTGACTTTGAATACTTTCGTTAACCGTCTGAAAGTGTCACTTCCTCAAAATACTTTCGGCAATGCTTATGTCTTCGGGCGTTGTCACTTTGATATTTTCATAACTGCCTTCAACAATTTTTATCTTTGCTCCGATTCTCTCGACAAGACTTGCGTCATCAGTGCCAAGGAAATTATCGACTGCCGCCTTTTCGTATGCCGCAAGTAGAATATCGCGCTTGAAACCCTGCGGAGTTTGCACCGCAACCAATTCACTTCGCGTCGGCGTACTCTTAACAAAATTATCAGCGTCGACAACTTTAATCGTATCTTTCACGGGTACCGCCGCAATCGCTCCGCCAACTTCCGCGGCAGAATCAATCACTGCGTTAATCGTCTTCACGCTGACAAGGGGACGCGCCGCATCATGCACCAAAACAATTTCCGCATCTTCCGGCAAAAGTTTCAAGGCATTTGCGATAGAGTATTGTCGTTCACTACCGCCGATTGTAACTCGCCACGGCTTGAGACCTTCCGCACCGTCAAGCAAAGTTTTCACCGTATCAACTTCATGTTTCGCCACCGCCACGATTAAAAAATCAACGCGCTCCACCGCCGAAAATGTTTTCAACGTACGAATCAAAATAGGTTCGCCCATCAATTCCAAAAAATTTTTATTCTTACCGACGCCCATTCTTTTGGCGGCACCTGCGGCAGGAAAAATTACCGTAACCATGTTATCGCCTCAAATCAAACCGTAAGCGATAAGCCGACGAATCCCGACAAAGACGCCGTCTTGATTGTTGCTTTTCGTCTCAAATTTCGCAATCTCTTTCAAATCGGGATGAGCGTTTGCCATCGCAAAACCGTAGCCGACTGCCTCCAACATTTCGCAATCATTGAGATAATCGCCGAACGCCGCACACTCTTCCGGCTTAAAATTCATGACGCGCTGAATATTTTTTACCGCGACGCCCTTATTGACATTCAACGCCATGACATCAACCCAATTATTTGAACTCAAAACAACTTGTAACTTATCGCCGAAATGCTCAAGCTTGGGATAAACATTTTTATCGGTGTTACCCGTCGGATCGAAGAAAGAAATTTTCAGCGGTGTATCGTCAATCTCATCGAAACTGTCAACGAAAGCATTTCGAGTGTAATATTTATCCAATTCGGTACGCAATTCCGGTTTATCCTGTTCGCGCAAAACGTAGGCATCTTTCTTACCGCAGTAAACACGCATGACATTGTCTAACTGTTCACCTACCGCCCAAACTTCACGCGTCATATCTTTATCGAGCGGCGAACTGAAAATCTCTTCGTCCTTGTATTTCACAAAAGCTCCGTTTTCGGCGAGAAATAAAAATTCGTCGCGGTACTTCTCAAACGAACGTAGCAACGAAAAATATTGGCGACCGCTGGCAGGAACGAATAAAACTCCGCGCCGATTAAGTTCGGCTATCATCTCGTCGAATCCCTCGGGCAATTTATTTTCACTCGTCAAAAGTGTTCCGTCCATGTCGCAAAAAATTATCTTTACCATCAAAATCCTCCGTCGAAAATCAATCCGTAGATGCAAGCCGTTTTTTTCGCGCCTGCACTTTGAAAATTTTCGCCGATTATATCACATAAGCAAACCGATAACAATTTAAGCCGCGCAACAATTTTCCGTTACGTCACATGTTTTTTTTCCGTAACTATTGCAGTTTAAACTTGTTGATTATAAAATATCAGCAACATGGATTGTTTGGTTTTCTGGAAAGGAGGAAGTTATCATGCCGACAGTTAATGCCATTATACAACAGAAAGATTTGACGGCAGAAGTATCAAGCAGATTATTTAACACCGATGTTCAAAGTGCCGCCAAATCAGTTTTGATAAGTGCGCCCATGAATACCGCCAATGATTTTGTTAATTCAACCTTTGGCGTGCAATCCAATATCAGCGAAATGTTGGGCACATACGAAGAAGAAAAAGAAGCGTTCACGAATCAATTTGACAAGACACTTGCTTCACTGAAGGAATCGAGCGACAGGATTAAATATTCTGCGCAGGTCAGCGAAGACAATATAACTGCAATCGGTATGAAAGCGCAGGAGAACGAAGATTCACGGCACGAGAGTGCGAAAGTTTTTTCAGATGCCGCGCGTGAACAAATTCGGGAGAATGAACAAAATCGCAGCGAACGCGGCAAAGTTATGGAAGAAATTTCGCATGAACGGTTGCAGAACAGTTTACAGAGTCAAAAACAAAATACCGTCGAGAATTTCAAGCGCAATACCGAAAAAATTCGGGCGAGTGTCGAACAAATGGAACACGTCGCCGAAATTCGCGAGAATAATGCCGAAAGTATTCAAACGCAACAGGAAAACAGAGAGATAACTCAAGATAAACAAAGCACAGCCGAATATTTGGCGATTACACGCAAACGCAATCAGACTGCCGCGCAAACTCAACGCGCTAACACCGAACAGTTCGCCAAGGAGTATATGACCGCCGAAACTACCGAAACAAATTTGGAATCGGTAAGCGACGAAAACAGCAACGCGGCATTGTCAAACGTCCGCAATTTCGTCACGAAGTTTAACGACGCTGTTTCCTACTTCAACGAAAATCGCGGCATGTCAAATCGCATGAGTGCCCTCGCCGGTTCTTTGGGCAATACAAGCACTTTGGCGCAGTCTTTGGATTCGGTCGGCATATCGGTAAACGATAACGGAACTCTTGCCGTTGACGAAACGAAATTATCCGAGGCTATCAGTCAAAATTCCGACGGCGTTAACTCTTTGCTCGGGCAGAACGGTTTAATCGGACAACTCGACAGGACTGTTGAACTTGCCAACTCTCAGCGCGATAACATGTTCCCGAACGTCAATGATTACGTAAACGACAGGCGCACAGATCCGACCGAATCGCTTTACTCCTCGAATAACAATCAGACCGCCGCAATCACGGGCGGCAACGCGTGGAATTTCGTCAACATGTTCACTTGATACGGCACGCCGACGCTAAAATTATACTTGACGAAAATTAAGGCGTGTGATAGTATTCTGCGCAGTGATTTGGCGCCTTCGTCAAGTGGTTAAGACACCGCCCTCTCACGGCGGGTTCAAGGGTTCGAATCCCTTAGGCGTCACCAAAATGTAAATAACAAGGGCGTTGCGTGCTGCAACGTCCTTTTTTCGATTTAAAAGGAGGAATTTACCGTGACAGAATCAGATATCCGCATTGCCATTGCTCAGGCAATCGAAAAGGTTCGCAAATTAAATCCGCTGGCTCCGTCCGTAACAAATACAGTCACGCAGGATTTTGTAGCCAACGCACAATTAGCAATTGGCGGTTCGGCGGCGATGGTTTATTTGGAAGACGAATGCGCAGAGCTTGCGAAAAACGCACCGGCATTTTATATCAATATGGGAACGGCAATGCCCTTTTACTCCGAAACATTGCCGAAGACGGCGCGCGCCTTACATGAAAATCAAACGCCGTGGGTATTGGATCCCGTCGGCATAGGTTTATCGAAATTGCGCACGGATATTTTACTTGAGTTTAAAAATTTCAAACCGTCGATAATCCGCGGTAATGCCTCCGAAATAATTGCGTTGGCAAAGCTTTGGAAAGTGATTGACGAAACGGACGGCGGCAACGTTAAAGGCGTAGATTCAACGGAAAAAGTTTTCGAGGCAAAAGATTCCGCGTTAGCTTTGGCGAAATGTACGGGCGGCACAGTAGCGGTTTCGGGCGAAGAGGATTTAGTAACGGACGGCGAATTAACAATCGGTTGCGCTGGAGGCTCCGAATTTTTCCCGAAAATCACGGGTAGCGGCTGCGCTTTGGGCGGCGTCATGGCGATTTTCGCGGCGGTTGCCTCTCCGTTTATCGCGGCCTTGACAGCTACCACAATGTTTAATCAGGCAGGTTATCGAGCGTTCGGGCATAGTGATGCACCGGCAAGTTTCAAGGTAAAATTTTTGGATGAGCTGTATAAATTGACGGCAAAGGAAGTAGCGGAAAATTTCCGAGTAATCGGTTCGCACGAAAAAGTTTTGAATTTCGGCGTATAAGGAGAGGACACAAATTGAATACGTTAATAGCCGTAGCAATTTCGCCCGTAGGTGTCGGCGATGAATTAAGCAGTTATGTTGCGGAAGTCGTTAAGGTAATTCGCGAATCGGGTCTGCCGAATAAAACTACGTCAATGTTTACGGAAATCGAGGGCGAATGGGATGAAGTCATGAAGGTAGTCAAACGCGCGACTTTTGTTTTGGCCGAACGCGGTATCCGTACGGAAGTTGTGTTAAAAGCGGATATTCGTCCCGGTTACATCGGGACAATGGAAGGCAAAATAAAACGCCTCGCCGAAAAAATGGATGAGCCTTCATTGGTACAAAAATCGAAGGCAAAATTATCGGGAGGGCAAAAATGACAATTCGCGAACGTTTGGATATTTCGGCTTACTTGGTTATCGGCGCGGAAAATTGTACGTGTCCCGTCGAGGAAATTGTCGAGGCAGCAGTCTCCGAAGGTTTTACGTGCGTGCAGATTCGTTCAAAGGTAGCAACCGCACGGGAGATGATTGACACTTTGGAAAAAAGCGCGGCGGTTATCCGCAAACTCGGCAAAAGTGATTCGGTCGCGCTCCTCGTTGACGACAGACTTGATATCGTACTTGCCGCGCGTGAAATGGGAATCAAAGTTGACGGCGTACATGTCGGGCAAAGCGATATCCCAGTCGAAGTCTGTCGAAAATTTTTGGGCGAAGATTCTATAGTCGGTCTCAGTGCGCCTACAGATAAACTTATCGAATATGTCAAGACGCAAGATGTTTCGCAGATAGATTATTTTGGCGCGGGACCTTTACATAAGACGGCGACGAAAATAGATTGCGGTATGACGGCGGACGGGCGTTTCATTACGCATGACTTTGAGGAGATTGCCGAACTTGCAAAAGTCAGTCCGATTCCCGTGGTAATCGGCGGCGGCGTGAAAGTTGATGATATTCCTGCGCTGGTTGCGACAAAAGTCGGCGGTTTCTTCGTCGTGTCGGCGGTTGCCGCGGCAGATAATCCTCGGCTTGCGGCGCGTGAACTTGTCGAGGCGTGGCACGGTAAATAATTTACCGCGTTGATTGGGAGTATTTAAATGAAGTGGAAAATAATTATCGCGGCGATTCTGATAATCGCGGCGGCAATCGGCTATAAATTCTACACGGAAAAAGTTACCGCGGAACCCGAAAAAGTTTACGAGACCGAGCCCGTTATTCGTATGGATTTGACTAAAACGGTATCGGCTACGGGAACAATTCAGCCGCGCGAAAGTGTCGAGGTCAGCGCAAAAATTACCGCGCGTATCAAAGATATTTTAGTAAAGGAAAATGACAGAGTAACCGAGGGACAAGTTGTCGCGATTCTCGACGGTAAAGACTTTGAGGCAAAATTATCGCAAGCAAATTTCACATTGACGAACGCCAAACAGAAATTGACACGTACGGAAAGACTTTACAAAATCGGCGCGAAATCTTTGGAAGAATTGCAGGACGCACAGTATGCCTACGACAAAGCAAAGTCGGAAGTTGATTTGGCGGAAGATGATGTAAATCAAACGGTGATAACCGCGCCGATGGATGGGATAATCGTTGGTGAGCCGAAAACACCGGGCACTATGGCGGTTCAAGGTTCCACTAATCCGACGGTCATTATGCGTATAGCCGATTTGAGCGAAAAACTTGTCAAGGCAAAAGTAGACGAAACAGATATCGGATCCGTGAAAGTCGGCGAACATGCTACATTTACTGTCGACGCTTATCCCGATAAAACTTTTCGCGCCAATGTCGCTACAATTTCCCAAACAGATACCGCCAACTCTTGGGATACAAATAATTCGTCTTCGTCAAGTTCGAGCAGTTCCAATTCGGTTATCTATTACTACGTGACATTGAACGCGCCCGATAACGAAAATCTTTTGTTACCGGCAATGACCGCGCGTCTCGATATAATCGTCGGGAATGTTCGCGACGCGCTTTGTGTACCGATATCCGCACTCAAAACCGATAATCAAGGCTCCTACGTCGAGCGGATAACCAAAGATGAGAAAGGTAAGGACATTGCCGAAAGAGTTTACATAAAAGTCGGATTGTACGGCGAAGAATATGTAGAAGTGACGAGCGGTAATTTAAATGTCGGCGACAGAATTTCCACGACGTACGAATCAACAAAGAAAACGGAAACGGGTAGAAGCGGCGGCGGAATGGGAATGAGACCGCCTCATCCCAGAATGTAACCGATTGACAATCGCAAACCGCCGACGGTCTGAAAATCAAAAAAAATTGTCGACTGCGGTCGGCAATTTTTTATTGCGATGATACGAATATTTTTACTCTTGAAGTTTGTTGACGAACAAAGTATAGCAACAACCGTGGATTTTTATAAAGACACTTTCAAACGAATTTTTTTGAGCGTCAAACTTTAGCGGATTGCCTATTTCAACATCACTGCCTTGTCTGTCTTTCAGCAAACAAAGTTTATATTCTGGGTCTCCGTTCGTTATTTTCTGTAACTGCCACAAAATATTTTTATCCATTGCAACGACACATTTAAATTTTGCGTAGTCGTCAAGCGTAAAAGTTTTCGCGGCAGATTTTTCAAACGGGATATTGTGTTTGGTCAAACAATCGGCAGCAAATTTCACCGCACCTTTGTTGTAGGAATCAGTACAGACTGCGTAATCAATTTCGATTTTTTTCGGCAAAGTGTAGTCGTTTAACACGTTAAGCATGATATATTTCGCCATGAAAGATCTGCAATTGTTTGAGTCGACAAAAATTACGCTGTCGATAATTTTTAAATCGTTCTGCCAATATTGTCCGCTGATTATATCTACGCAACTTATGTAACCTCTTTTGAGGAAAGAACCCGTATCAAGCATCAAAATATTTCTGCCGGGGATTCGCAACGGGCGCGGATTCTCTTGATATGATTTGCCGAAAACTTGTATCGGTGTATGCCCGGTTATCACTACATCTTCGCCGTCATATGCATTATAAAATTCTTCACGCGCCCAGACCATGAAATTTTTGTCTTGCTCTTCCAAAGGTACACCGTTAACTATTCCGCCGTGAACAAAAATATATTTCCTGCCGCCGATTATCATCGTGTGACAGTACGGCAACTTTTTGAAAAACTTAAAAAATCTATGGAACCGAGAGATTATGAGATTGGTAAATTCATGTTCATGATTGCCCATAAGCGCGATAAAATTTTTCTTCGCCGATTGAGCTTGAACCCATTCGACAACTTCATCGACTTTATCGCCGCGATCTATGTAATCGCCCAAGCAAATTACAAAATCGTCGTCGGTCACATTTAATTTCTCCCACAGCGATATTAACTTATCAAAGTTGCCGTGAATATCGCCGATTGCAAGTACGCGCTTATATCCGCTGTCGTTTACCGTCGGCAAAAGTCCGTCAATGTTTTCGACAAAATTTTTTCCGCTCGTGTTCAATCTAATCGCTCCCTTCCGTTCACATAAATTTAACTTCGTCAAATCATTTCGGCATTCGGACAATCTTTGAAGATGTTATCAAAATCACTTTTAAATTTATCGGGCAACGTCACGCGCGTCAAATGAGTACAGTTCCAAAAAGCTTCTTCGCCGATATATTTCACGCTGTCGGGGATTTTTACTTCAATCAAGTTGCCGCAATTCTCAAAGGCATAACTGCCGATTTCCTCGACGCCTTCGGAAATTTCTACCGCACTTAAATTGTCGCAACCGCCGAAAACTCTGTCGCCGATAATTTTTACGCTCTTGGGGATAATCACGCTCGTCAAATCTGCGCAATTTTCAAAAGCCGCCTCGCCGATATCCGTGACACCTTCGGGAATTTTTATCGTCGTCAAACTCCTGCAACCCATAAATGCAAATCTGTCAATCGTCGTAATATTTTCGGGGATAATTACTTCAATCAAATTCCTGCAATTTTCAAAGACACCGGCGTAAATTCCGCCGAGGTTTTCGGGAAGTTTTACGCGCCGCAAATTCCTGCAGTTGTTAAAACACCAATCGCCGATATATTTCACGCTGTCGGGCATATTTATTTCCGTCAAGCCGAAACAGTTATTGAAAGTGTATTCGCCTATATTCTTCACGCCTTCGGGAATTTTTATCGTCGCCAGACTTTTGCAACCGCCGAAAGTAAAATCCTCGATATCCGTGAGATTTTCCGATAAAATTATTTCGGTTAATGCCGTACAATTCTCGAAAGCCGATTCGCTAATCTCGATAACGCTGTTCGGAATTTTTACCGTCGTTAACGCCGTGCAACCTTTAAACGCAGCCCAACCGATGACCACAGCACTTTCGGGTATCGTCACACTTTTTAACGCCGTGCAATTCTCAAAAGCATTATCGCAAATTTCTTTGACACCTTCGGGAATTTCTACACTTATCAACGCCGAGCAGTTCGCGAAAACATTTTTGCCGATACTGTCAATTCTGTTTGAGATTTTTACGTTGATTAAGCCCGTACAATTTTTAAAAGCTCCTTCTCCGATTTCCTTAATGCTGTCGGGGATAATTACTTCGGTCAAGCCCGTACATTTCTCAAAGGCATGATTGCCGATATTCGTTACGCCGTCATGAATCGTCACACCGGTCAAGGTACAACAATTACTGAATGCCTTGTCAAAAATATCGGTGACACTCTTTGAAATTGTCACGCTCGTCACGCTGTTGCAATCTCTGAATGCCTCTTCGCCGATTGACGTAACTCCTTCCTCGACGATTATTTCAGTGATATTACCGCAAAGACCGCACCACGGTGTATTATCTTCGTTGAATACGTTGTAGTCATCCATCATACCCGTGCCGCTTATCGTCAATACTCTGTTCTCTACTTGCCACGTTAAATTTTTGCCGCAAGTACCGTGAAGAAATTTTTTCGGGATTTCAAAGTTAGAAATTTTCTTACAGCCGCAGAACGCACTTTTGCCGATTTTCTCCACGCTTTCGGGGATAATCACGCTCGTTAAATTAGTACAGCCCTTGAAAGTTTCCTTGTTGAGTATCGCCAGATGATTGGGGATAATAACTTCGGTCAAGCCCGTACATTTTTCAAAGGCATTTGCTCCCATTGCGGTTATACTCTCGGGAAAATCTATCTTCGTCAAACAACCGCAACCTTTGAAACTTTCTTTGCCGATTGTCTTCAAATTTTCCGGCAAAATCATTTCGCTTAACTTACCGCAATTCTCAAAAGCACTTTCGCCGATTGACGTTACAGTGTCGGAGAATTCTATGCAGGTTAAATTGAAACAGTCTTTAAAAATTTTTCTGCCTACCGTCGTGACTCCTTCGCCGATAATAATTTTCTTGACACCCGAAACAAAACTAATCCACGGTATTTCTTCGCCATTGCAATCCGGCATCGCGCCCGTGCCGTTTATCGTCAATGTTCTGTTCTTGATTTTCCATGACAAATTTTTTCCGCAGTTACCGCTTAAAAATTTTTCGGGAATCGTCACGTCGATTAATTTGCCGCAGTCATTGAAAATATTACGCCCGATATAATCGACGCCTTCGGGAATTTTTACCGCCGTCAACTCTGCGCAGTTTTCAAAAACAAAGTCGCCGATATCCGTAATGCTGTCGGGGATGATTATTTCGGTTACGTTTGTACAATTTTTGAAGGCATTGCACCCGATTGACTCTACGCCCTCTTCGAGGATAATTTTCTTTATCTTATCGCCGATGCCCGACCACGGCGCAGATTGTTCGCAAAAATCTTCTTCGGTATCGTAATCGTCCATTATGCCAGTGCCGCTTATTATCAACGTATCTTCTTTAATTTGCCATGATAAATCTTCGCCGCATGTGCCGCTTAAAATTTCTTCGTTTATCGTCAAATCATCTTGTTCGTAAAAATCCGCGTTGTCGATTTCCAAGTCGATGTAATCGTCAAATCGTTCCATGAAATTTTCCTCCGTTTATCATTGACTCGATTGCCGCGCAGATTTTCGGCAATCATTGAATCTGAAAATATTAACGTTAATAATAGCAATAACATTGGCGGCATTGCAATTATTTATAAAAAAAATCCCTCGACAAAGTGAGGGAAAAATTTCGGGGATGTGGTAAGAGTTGAGATAAACAATCAGATATTTGCTTTGATTAAAGCAAACAGTTTAGAATCGGGAGTCGCGCCCGTGAAATTGGTTATCGCGGCGTCAATGCCGTTCGCCTTGATGAACTCTTGAACTTCGACTGCCTCTTTATCTTCGGCGTAATCGAATTTGAAAGCGGCAGCGATAACTTTAGCAAGAGCAACGGGAGTCTTTCCGCGTTCGAGCAATTGCGTTGCGGGCGATACCAATCTGTCGGCGGCTGAAAGTTTTCTTTTGGGACCTCTCGCCACGCGCGTAACTTCGTCGCTCAAATTCGGATTTTTAAATCTGTTTTCCGTCGTCAATACGTAATTACGATGAACTTCGGAATCGAAATGATATTTATCGATGAGCAGCGCGGAAGTTTCAGCCCAAACGGAACGCGCCGCCGCTACAATTTCTTCGTCTCTCATTGCGGTACTCATATCGCTGTAACCTTTTTGGTAAGCAAGATACGCGATAGAGGCATGTCCTGTGTTTACCGTAAAGAGTTTTCGTTCGATATACGCGCCGAGATTTTCGACAAGCGTCATGCCGTTGATTTGCGGAAGTTCGCCGACAACTCCCTTGATATCAACATCCCATTCGGCGTACGGCTCGACTTTGACCAAAAGTTTTTCTTCGTTCTTTTGGAGCGGTACGATTCTGTCGACGGCGGCATCGGGGAATCCGATTAACTTGGCAATTTCCGGTTTAACTTCGTCCGCAAGATTTTCGTAAACAAAATTTTTCAGTACCGTAGAGCCGCCGACCATGTTTTCGCATGCAATGATGTTGAGCGGAGTTTTATTCGTCGCTATTCTTTTGGTTAAACCTTTGGCGATATTGGGCGCGATAAACTTCAAAATGTTGGGGCCTATCGCGGTTGTGACTATATCTGCCTCGACAAGCGCATCAAGTAACGCGTCAAGATTTTCGTTGCTGTTAATCGCGCTGACGTTCTCGACAAGTGTTTTGTCTCTGTCTCCGAAAATTTGCACGTTGTATTTGCCCAAGGTATTGATATCGTTTACCAGCGGAGCGGCAACATCAACAAAAGTCACGTGATAACCTGCCTGCGAAAGTAACAGCCCGATAAATCCGCGCCCGATATTTCCCGCGCCGAAATGTACAGCCTTTTTCATTTTCCTGCCTCCCGTTAAATTTTCGATTGCGTCTTAAAATTTTCGGTAACAGGCAATCACATTGAGCAATCGCCCGTTACCTTTAACCTTCTTCGTGAATCAACCTTTTGTGAACATATCGAACAGGACTTGCGCATCTTTTGTCGTGTAAGCTTTTTGCAAATCTTCGTCGCTGTAATCTATTGTAATCGTCGCCAAATTTTGGATGATGACAAGATGATCGTCGCCCTTGCCTGCGATACCGACGATTAAATATGCTTTCTCTTCGCCGAACTCAATGCCCTGCGGATATTGCATGACTACTATGCCGGTCTTTTTGACATGTTCCTTAACTTCATTTTCGCCGTGAGGTATCGCAATTCCTTTTCCGATATAAGTTGAGATGTCACGTTCACGCGCTAACATACCTTCGATATATTCCTTATTGACATAGCCGCTCTTGAATAACAATTCGCCTGCTGCCTTAATAGCTTCTTCCTTGCTCACGGATTTTAAACCGACTTTGACATTTTCTTTGAGTAATACGCCGTCTTTCAGTGCCGAGCCGCTCGACTCTTCTTCTGCGGAATTTTCGGGAGCCGATACGCCGCCGCCCTTCAGTCGTTCGCTGATAACGTCGTAAACATTGTTGTTAGTGAAGTCCTTAACGAAAATATGTTCTGCCTGCGGAGAATCGTCGATGGCGCGCTGAGCAAGTTTTTCATGTGATACGACAATCTGCGCATCCTTCGGGATATTTCCGATAGCAAAGTTTTTAACGGTAATATTATTGTAACCGTCTTTGTGCAATTTTTTACGAAGAGCCGCCGCGCCCAATGCACTCGAGCCCATACCTGCATCGCAAGCGTAAGCAATGAACTTGATATCTTTACCGGCAACTTGTTTTTCTGCGGATACGCCTTTAGATGCCGCCTTCATTGCCTTCATATTCGCCGTCGCCGCCTCTAAAGCGTCTTCGTTTTCGGCGTCTGCTTTTGCGGTAGCTTTGACGAATACGGAGGCAACCGCGAAGCTGACACCTGCCGCAGCGATAACCGCCGCAATATTTGCGAAGTAAGCACCGGGAGCAGTCATAGCCATGATAGCGATAAAAGATCCGGGAGCCGCAGGAGCAACGAGACCGCCGTTAAGCATTGTCAAGGTGAATACGCCCGTGATACCGCCAGCCATAACCGCAAGAATCAAAGTAGGTTTCATCAAAACGTAGGGGAAATAAATTTCGTGAATACCGCCAAAGAAATGGATGATAATCGCGCCGGGTGCCGAGGCCTTTGCATTGCCGACACCAAACAGCGAATAAGCAAGCAATACGCCCAAGCCGGGTCCCGGATTCGATTCAATCATGAAGAAAACCGATTTGCCGACTTCCTGTGCCTGTTGCATACCGAGGGGAGTAAATACGCCGTGATTGATAGCGTTATTGAGGAAAAGAATTTTGGCAGGTTCAACGAGAATGGAAACGAGTGGCAACATACCCGCGGAGACGATTGCGCCGACCGCCGAGGCAAGTCCGTCCGTAATACTTGCTACTATGGGGCCTACGAAACTGTAAGCCGCGCAAGCAAGAATACCGCCCAAAATACCCGCCGAAAAATTATTGACTAACATTTCAAAACCGCCGGGGATTGAATTTTGTGCAGCCTCGTCGAATTTTTTAATGACGTAACCGCCGATAGGCCCCATAATCATTGCGCCCATGAACATCGGGATATCGGTACCGACAATAATGCCTGCGGTAGCGATAGCACCGACAACGCCGCCGCGGTGACCGTAAATGACTTCGCCGCCTGTGAATCCGATTAACGTGGGAAGTAACCATTTTGCCATGGGACCGACAAGATTTGCCAATCCTTCATTGGGAATCCAACCGGCAGGAATAAAAAGTGCCGTGATGAAACCCCAAGCAATAAATGCGCCGATGTTTGGCATGACCATTGCGCTGAGGAATCTACCGAATTTTTGCATGGCTTCTTGCATGTCTAACACCTCCAAAAAATTTGACGTGGGTAATTAATCATTTTTGATTGTGTCATCATTCTAGGCTGTCAAGATTTATGTTGCAAGCGAAACACATTTTGCGCCGTCCGTTAATGCTGCGGACAAAATTGTATATCGCAGGAGCGCGGCATTTTTTACGTAGCACTCAACGCAACCAAAATTTTAAATCGTGTCCGTAATTGTTGCGGACAACTTTTGTGGTAAGCTGCCGCCGCTATTTCCTCCTGCTTGACAAGCCGACAAGTCAAGTTGTAAGTTATCGAAAAAATATTTCGCGTTAAAGGAGGTAATGTCTTGAGTAAATACAAATTGTTGGCAGTCGATATGGACGGCACTTTGTTAAACGAGGAGAAAAAAATTTCGCCGAAAACTTTGACCGCAATAGAAAAATTAACCGAGAACGGAGTATATGTAGTCACGAGTACGGGGCGATGTCCTGCCGAACTCAAAGACTACCGCAAGAAATTCGCTTTGATTCGCTACGGCGTTCTGGTGAGTGGTGCTCTTGTTTACGATTTTGTCGACGAAAAACCTATCTTCAGTCATCCTCTGGACGAAGCTACGATTATTAAATTGATTGACTTTGCTACGGAAGAAAATTCCATGATTCACATGCATACGCTTAAATATTCGATTGCAAGCGAAAAAGATATTCGGCGCATGGAAGAAGTACACATGGGCATTTACAAAAAAGTATTCGACAGAATTTGTCTGCGCGTCGACGATTTTAAGGAGTATGCTCGCAAACATTCGGGCGAAATTTTCAAAGTCAATCTGTACAATACGGATAGACAATCGCGCGACAGAAATTTCGAGCGCATGAAAACTTTGGATATTTCGATAGCTTTTGCGGAGATAAATAATTTGGAGGCATCACCCAAAGGAATTACAAAGGCATCGGGACTTTCGGAGCTTTGCGATTTCCTCGACATTGATATTTCCGAGACGGTGGCAATCGGTGACGGTAACAACGATAAGGAAATTATTCAAACCGCAGGACTCGGAATTGCTATGGGCAACGCAACTACCGAGATTAAACAAATCGCCGATTATGTCACGCTCGATAACAATCATGACGGAATCGCGGCAGCAATCGAAAAATTTTTCTGATGACATATAATCGAAGGGGACGAAGCTAAAAATTTCGTCCCTATATTTTTTGTATGATAAAAACATCTTTTGCTGTATGACAAAATTTGCTATAATCCTTAAACGAAAACCAACTGGCTTTAGTATCATGAATTTGGTGGTGATTTTTTTTGCAGATAAAAGTTTTCAAAGCCGGCAATATGAAAGACGCAATGGCCGCAATGAAAGCAGAACTGGGCGAAAATGCGATAGTATTGCACAGCAAGAAATATAAGGAAGGCGGCATATTGGGCATAGGCAGTCATGAAGTCGTCGAAATAACCGCGGCGATAGAGGATTCGCCGGAATCAACCCAAGAAGAAGATCCGAAACCTGAGAAAGTCGCGGTTAAACCTAATTCGCTTTTAGCCCGTTATAAAACCGACGGCACTCAAGCCGCCGTAAAAAATTTGGAATCCGAAAAACAAGTCGACGGCGAAGAAAATTTGAAGCAAGATGATGAAATTCAAATCAATGAAAATTTTCATCAGGACGACGAAAATTATCAGCCCGATAGTAATGTTCAGTACGAGGAGGAAAATTCTCAACAGTCTAAGGAAAATTATAAGCTGAGAGCAAGTCAACAGGTTGAGGAAAATTATCCGACCGAAAAGGAAACTCAACAAGACGAAGAAAGTTATCAGCCCGAAGAAAATTCACAACAAGACGAAGAAAGTTATCAGCCCGAAGAAAATTCACAGCAAGACGAAGAAAGTTATCAGCCCGAAGAGGAAACTCAACAAGACGACGAAAGTTATCAGCCTGAAGAAAATTCACAGCAAGACGAAGAAAGTTATCAGCCTGAAGAAAATTCGCAGCAAGACGACGAAAGTTATCAGCCCGAAGAAAATTCGCAGCAAGACGAAGAAAGTTATCAACCCGAAGAAAATTCGCAGCAGGACGAAGAAAGTTATCAGCCCGAAGAAAATTCGCAGCAAGACAACAAAAGTTATCGACCGGGAGAAAATTCACATCAAGACGAAGAAAGTTATCAGCCCGAAGAAAATTCACAGCAAGACGACGAAAGTTATCAGCCCGAAGAGAATTCACAACAGGACGACGAAAATTATCAGTCTGAAGAAGAAATTCAGCAGGATGACGAAGAAACTCAACAAGCCTCGGATTATCAGCAAAGTCAGACACTTATGCAGGAGCAGATAGCTCAGACGCAAGCAATGTTGATGGCGCAGATAAATCAAATGCAGATGATGCAACAGGCAACGATGGCGCAGGTACAGGCGGCCGAACAGATGCGCATACAACAAATTCAACAACCGTTGCCGCAGGAAACGACACAGCCCGAGGATTCCGAAAGTCAAGAAAAAATTCATAGACTTGAAGCGGAAATATCGCAGATGAAAGCGTTACTGGCGGAAGTTTTGGGGCGTGACTCAAATAAAAATGTTTTGACGTTGCACGAGGCACTGAAAAGACAGGAAGTCGATGAAGATACTTTAACTGATATGGCGACGCATTCAAAAGCCGGCGATACTCTTGCCGATGTGCGCAGCAGTATCGCGAAATCAACGCTTGTGGATTATCTGAACGATCACATTAAATTTTCCGACGGTATAAAATTAAACAGACACGGCGTCCGTATCGTTGCCTTGCTCGGTACAACGGGCGTAGGCAAAACCACAACGCTTGCCAAAATCGCCGCGAAATTTGTTTTGGAACATAGAACAAATGTTGCGCTTATCACTGCCGATACCTACAGAATTTCCGCCGTCGAACAGCTGAAAACTTACTCTGATATTTTGGAATTGCCTTTGGAAATCGTTTACAACCCGGCGGAATTGGCTTCGGCTATCGAACGTTATCGCAAGAAGGATTTGATTTTAATCGATACTGCGGGGCGCAGTCAGCACAATGAATATCAAATGCGTGAGCTTGAGGAATTTTTACGTATCAATCCCCGAATAGAAAAACATCTTGTAATAAGCGCGACGACAAAATTTACGGACGCCAAACAGATTATGGAAAAATTTTCGCAGGTTAATCCGGACAAAATTATTTTCACCAAAACCGACGAGACAAGTAGCGTGGGCATGATTGTAAATTTGATGCGCGACAGTGTTTATTCGTTGTCTTACATAACCGTTGGGCAAAGCGTACCCGATGATATCGATAGAGCGAGTGCGGACGTTATTGCCAATCTTTTGCTTAAAAAAGTCGAAGAGATGTAATGGGGTATTTTTAACATGACCGATCAAGCATCAACGTTGAGAAAGTTATTTATAGCACGCGCCGAACAACAAGCTCAAGAAAGAAAAATCGGCGGTCTTGATTTTGATATGAATGAAGAAACGCGCGTCATTGCGATTACCAGCGGCAAGGGCGGTGTCGGCAAAACAAATTTGGCTGTAAATTTGGCTGTCGCTTTGCAAAAGACGGGCAAAAAAGTTATGTTAATCGACGCTGATATCGGTATGGCAAACGTTAATTTACTTATGGGTTCCGTTACTAAACACAGCTTACTCGATTTGCTGAACGAAGAAGTAGAATTGGAAGATGTTGTGGAAAACGGCATTGCCGGTGTCAAATATATTTCGGGTGTTGCCGGCATTGAATCAACTTTGAGATTAGACCGCGCAGAACAACAGAAGTTACATCAAAAATTAAGTCGCTGTTCCGAAATGGCGGACACAATCATAATCGATACGGGCGCAGGCTTGAACAGAAATATTATTGAATTTATTTTGGCATCCGGCGAAGTTTTGTTGGTCACCACGCCCGAACCAACCGCAATCGCCAATGCGTACGCCGTCATCAAAGCTTATTCAACTTACGCCAATAAATTGAACATGCGCCTTATCATCAACCGCGTCAACGAAGAAAACGAAGGTTTGGCGGTAGCGGGAAAAATAAATCAGACGGCGAAAAGATTTTTGGGTATAACCGTCAACTATTTGGGTTACATCTACGAAGACGGAGCCGTAACAGCAGCCGTGAGAAAACAAAATCCTTTTGTTTTGGGTAATGCAGATTCTCCGGCGGCGCGTTGTATTTTGGAGATTGCCAAAAGTTTACTCCGAGGCTCGAAGATGACCAAAGTGAAAAAGGGTTGGCGTTCATTTATAAACAGATTGTTCGGTTACTGATTCCGTGAAAAATTTTATCGTTTGAAGTCCCATAAAAAAAAGCTCGCCGAATGTGACGAGCTTTTTTATTTGGAAATATGTATCGTGAAAAAATTTTCGGTTAATCAGAACATCATGTTGACGAGATTGCCGATATTTGTGTAAGCGGACATGTTTGCAAAGGAATTACCCGTATAAGCCGCGGCAGTGTTC
Source organism: Selenomonadaceae bacterium (assembly GCA_024698045.1). Classification (GTDB taxonomy): domain Bacteria; phylum Bacillota; class Negativicutes; order Selenomonadales; family Selenomonadaceae; genus Quinella. Next base: position 53,535 of record JAILRS010000011.1, on the reverse strand, counting down.
AGCTGGTCGCCCAACATCGTTTTTGCATCGGGGAACAGTCTATCTTGCTGAGCGTTGGCAAAATCTACATGATCTTCGGCTTTTCCGGCAAGACCGTCTTCGCCGAGGAGACTTGAAACTTTTTCGGGATTGTTTACAATCGCTTCAGCCAATTCGGATTCGTTGACGCTGATTGTTCCGTCACTGTTGACCGTCAAACCGATTGATTCGTAATCCGCGGCGCGATAAGTTGCGTCTGAAAAAGTAGTTGCCAACTGCTCAATACGTTTGGATACGGAAGAATTTTCGTTGAGGAAATTGATTGAGCTGTTGTAGTCGTCAACAAAGTTCGTGACGGTATCAAGTGCCTTCTGTAATTCTTCGCTGTACTTTGTTGTAGTTGTTTGCGTACCGTCTTCCGCGGTGACGGTCTCGGTTGAAATTGCGCCCTCGGTTTTGACGTTGAAGTTATAATCTTTGAGCGCGGAAGCGGATTCCGATAAATTGGTCATGTTCTCTTCAAATTCCGTGTTAAACGCTGACTTTGCATCTTCGTAGCTGGAGAGCAGTGCTTTTAAATTTGTATTGACTTCGGTCACGCCGGCAAGTGAATTCTGCGCATTGGATTGATAGGAATTGTAGCCGCTCCATAATTTCGCGATTGAATCCTGTTTCGTCGTGCCGTTCGTCGAATTGAAAAGATAATTGGTGTTAAGAAGACTGCTGCCCAATGAATTGATTGACGACATTATAATCACCTTCCTTGAGTAAAAACAAAAACTGTCCTTAGAAATTGCGATTGATTCGGCAAATTTTCCTTCCCTAGAAGTTTGACTAATTCTACAACTTTTGGCGGTGTCACGCAAGAAATTTTTCAAGACGTTGCAGAAGTTATCTAATACCTGTTATAATCCGTTGTAAACATTTTTATTGGCGGAGGGGAAATTCCGGTTATGATTATGAAAAAATTTTTGTTGATATTTTTCGTCTTGATGACCTTTACATTTACCGTGAGCGCAGCGGCCGACGAATCTGCTAACGCCAAACTTGCAAGAATCGAAATTGATACTTACGGTTCCGAACAAGTCGGGGCATTGCTTGACAGAATCAGCCGTTTGGAAAAAGATTACAAGGGCGCAAACACTACGGGCAATATGAACGCGCGTATAGACGGCATTTCAGATATACTCTACAGCAACGTTAATGCTCCCGGTGTTTTGGCGAAAGTAAACGCGTTGGAATGGAATACCAATCGTCAAGTTTCCGGCGGCGGAATTAATTCGCGTATTGCCATGCTTGAAACAAATATTATCGGCAAAGTCACGGTAGGCACCTTTAACGACAGAATCCGCGCACTTGCAAAAGCCTCTTACGGTGCGGAAATTTTACCTGTCGCCAAAGTTCAATTGCCTGCAAATATGTTGATTAAAGTTGAAACGACAGCGCCGACCAGCTCCAAAAAATTGCAGGAAGGCGATATCATTCCGATTCGTGTTATCGAAGATGTTTTTGTCGACGGTTGTTTAGTCTTCACCAAGGGATTAATCGGCGAAGGTTCCGTGACAAAAGTCGTGCGCGCAAAAAATATTTTCCAAAACGGCAAAATCGATACGGATTTCCATATGCTCAAGGCGATTGACGGACAGGAAACAAAAATTTTCGTCGGGATTGAGGCAGCAACCGAAATGGGTGTTAACAAAATGGCGGAAGGTTTAAGTTTGGTCGGTCAAACTTTTTCGGGTAAAAACAAGGAGCTTGAAGAAATTATAGTCCGCGGAAAAAATATAGATTTGCCCGAAGGTGTGCAACTCTATGTACAGATTGAAACTCCGATTGTCGTCTACGGTTTCAAGAGCGACGGCGAAGGATTACTTGCCGACGAATCTTTTTCCGAAGTGCCGCCAAGTTCCTTGAATCCCGACGAAGAATTAATCGAGCAGGTTGAAAGTCCGCAAAAAACTTCGCAGACAAATCAATCTTATAACCAGCCGCAAACAAAAAGTAACGACAACAACGGCGAAATTATTGAGATAATCGACGAGGAATAACATGAGAAAATTTTTACGGGGTGCATTACCGCTTCTTGCCGCATTATGTGTCACTTCAACGGCGGAAGCAGTTTACGAAGCCGATTCGGATACGGGCACGGGCTTTTTCGATTACATAGAAAATCGGCGACGCGAAGAACGCGAAAATCAATTAACCGAAGAGCAAGAAAAATTGTTAAAGGATATCGAGGAGGCAAAGGAACGTTTGCCGCACGAACAGAAACCCGAAGATCCTGCGCCCGCGGTTTTCGAGGGCGATGACATGGTTTACTATTCGGGTAGCGGCGAATTTATCGCCACGGGCAAAGTAGATATCATTCAACTTGAAGGTTATCGCTTCCAAACGGACGAGGCGACCGGCAATGTCAAAGATAAAGTCGTTCGCGTAGACGGCAAAGGACACGTCTTGCAACTTACTCCCAATGCTCCGCGCGTTACTTTGGACGGATATAAAACCGTCTACAATTACGGCACAAAGACCGGCACAATGGGGGAGGCAAAAGGTAAAGCCGGCGAATATTATTTGACGGGCAAACGCTTTGAGTTTTATCCCGATCACATTGTCGTATACAACGGTACGCAAACCAAATGCGGCGCGAAATCTCCCGATTATCATCTCAGCGCGGAACGTATGGAAATTTGGCCTGAACAAGTTATTCGCATGTACAACGTCAAATTTTGGATAAAAAATAAAGTCGTCGGTCAACGCGCTTATCACGAAAATAAGATGGGCGAAAAGGGTAAGAATTATTTTCCGCGCGTTGGTTACAATTCGGATCACGGCGTTTATATCCGCGATACATTTGAATTTGCTTTGGCACCGCATTTGGATTTGTCAATCAATGCACATATCGAAAGCAAGAAGGGTATTCGCAGTAATGCCGAACTTGAATACGGCAATCGCGGTCTGCAACTTTTGGGCAAATACGGTTACTATTACGACAGTAATGATGTTTGGATTCAAAAGGAACCGTCACTGTATGCCGAATACTCCAAAAAGCTGGGAGATTTACCCGTAACCGGAAAAATAAAAGGCGAAGTAGGTCACTGGCGTCAAAATGCAGTATCGGCTTTGCATCAAGAGTACGAGATAAATTTTGCACACGATCCTATTTTTCTCGGCAAATATCTGTTGGTTTTCGATGCCGGTTACAAAATCACGAAAGACAGTCCGGAGAATTCCACGAGCGGCAATACAACCGTCCGCGGCATGAACTATAATGTTTTACTCGGTCGCGAATTCGATAAACGTTTGGCCGCTTATGTCAGCTATTCTTACAACAAAAACAATTCATCAAACTCTTTGTTCACTTACGATACTGACGATTATTCAAAGAAAGTACAAGCCGGTATCAGTTACGTTTTAACTCCCCGAGATCGTTTCGTTGTCGGTTTAAAATGGGATGCGGATAATCATAAACTTGACGACATCGATTATTATTGGTATCACGACTTGCATTGTTCGCAGGCGGTTCTTCGTTGGCGCGGTAAACGTAAAAAATTGGAAGTACATTGGGAATTTATACCGTGGTAATTCCAATAAATGAATTCAGATTAAGGAAACAAATTTGATGGATAAAGTTTTGACCGAAAAAAGATTAATAAACGGAACTCATGTAATTATTTTGTCTGCGGTATCGCTGATTTTATTCTTTGGCGGAAGTTGGTTGCTGCCGATAACGGATCCGACGGAATGTTGTTACACGCTCACGGCGAAAGAAATGTTGAGCGTCGGTGATTGGTTATCGCCGCGAATCTACGGTGATTTTTGGTTTGATAAGCCGATTATGTTTTACTGGGAACTTTTGGTTGCTTATACAATTTTCGGTATCAATGAATTCGCATCAAGATTTTTCCCTGCATTTTTCGCGACCGTCGGATTGTTTATCACTTATTTCTTCGGGACGAAACTTTACAACAACAAAATCGGATTTGCCGCGGCTCTAATGCTTGCCACCACCCTTGAGTATTGGTATTTATCTCATGCAATCATAACCGATATGACTTTAATGGTTGCCTTTTCGATTACGCTTATCAGTTTTTTCTTCGGCTATCGCGAAGGTAAACCGAACTTATATATGATATCGTTTGCGGCTTCGGGCGTCGCCGTCCTTACAAAAGGGCCGATAGGATTTTTTTTGCCCGGGCTGATAATTTTGATTTTCCTGTTGTGGCAAGGCGACTTGAAACATCTGTTAAAATTGTTTCACCCGAAAAATTTTCTGATACTGCTGGCAATCGTGTCGCTGTGGTATTTGCCGATGATTTTTCTGCACGGACAAAACTTCGTAGATAATTTTTTGGGCGTACATAATTTTTTGCGCGCAACGGTTTCGGAATATCCCAAAACAGATGTTTGGTATTACTACACATTAATTTCCGTAGTCGGATTTTTGCCGTGGTCGTTGCCGCTGATTCCTGCCGCCGTCATGAAATTGTTTCACCGTGTTGAATTGTTTATCGAAGAGGGACACTTACCGACTTTCGATATGCACGAAAAATTTTTGATTGTCTGGGCGTTGACCGTCGTTATTTTCTTCCAAATGTGCGCGACAAAATATGTGACCTACACTTTACCGGCGATGATGCCCGCCGCGATTTTCATTGCGCGTTACTTCGTCAATCGTTGGAAAATTTTTATTAGAGCTGCGATAGGTGCCGTAATAATTTTTCCGTTGCTGTTGATTTTCGTGGCATTACCTTTAACCGAAGATAATTCGGGACGACGTGAAGCCGAAATGATTTTGCCGTTGGTTGACAAAGATACATGCGTAGTGAGTCACGGCAAAGAATATTCCGGCTCGCTGGTTCATTACAGCGGATTGAAAATCTTTCGTTTGGAGACCGCAGAAAACTTCAAAAAAATTCGTCCGCAAAATTTATCGTGGACGAGTAAAAATGTTATGCCGTTCATGACGTTTGACGAAATGCCGATTAACGGGAAAATCGTGGCTGTTGTAAGTGCGCCGTTCGAGAAAAGTTTTCTTGACAATGCCTCGGGATTGTGGACTTGTATTGGCGAAGTTGATAAAGGTGCATTGGAATCATGGGCGGAAAAATTTTTCTACGGGCGCGACAAACAATTCATCAAGAGTAAAATTTACGTGCGCAATTCTTCGCCGAATAAATGACACTGCAGAAAATTTTAACCTAAGGGGATTATATTTGATGGGAATTATCGTTAGGGCTTACACCGCCGCAGACGTGCAACCTGCAATTGAAATTTGGAACGAAATTGTGCGTGAAGGGATTGCCTTTCCGCAGGAAGATGAATTAAACGCCGTAACGGGCGATAAATTTTTTTCCGAACAAACTTTTACCGGTGTTGCCGTCGACGATTCGGGCGAAGTTGTCGCGCTGTACATTTTGCACCCAAACAATGTCGGGCGCTGTGCTCACATTGCCAATGCAAGTTACGCCGTGCGTTCAAATCTGCGCGGAAAACATATCGGGGAGATTATCGTAAAAGACTGTATCAATCGGGCGCGTGATTTCGGTTTCGGTATCCTGCAATTTAACGCAGTTGTCGCCACAAATATTCACGCGCGGCATTTATATTTGAGATTGGGATTCAAAGAGTTGGGCGTTATCCCGAAGGGATTCAGAATGCCCGACGGTTCTTTCGCAGATATTATTCCGCATTTTATCGAATTAAATGATTAAGGAGGAAGTAAGATGGAAGAACTGTTGTATATAGCAAAACATATGAAGGGTAAAAAAATTTTGGTTATCGGCGATATAGTTGCCGATGTTTATCTTGACGGACATATCTCGCGAATTTCACGCGAAGCTCCCGTCTTGATATTGGATAAAGTCGGCGAAAAAGTTGTCGCGGGCGGTGCCGCCAATGTTGCCGCAAATGCCGCCACGTTGGGCGCGGAAGTTTATGTTATCGGCGTCATCGGTGACGATAAATATGCCGACGAATTAAAGAAGAAATTTAAAGAATTGGGCATACACGTTGAAGGGCTTGTGCGCGATAAATCCCGTCCGACAATTTCCAAAACAAGAGTAATCGCAGGCGGTCGCGCTACCGTTAGTCAACAGATTGTAAGGATAGACAGCGAGTGCAAAGAGCCGTTGAGCAAAAAAGTTGAAGTTGAAATTCTGACGAAGATAGATAAAATTTTGCCGCAGGTCGAGGGAATTATTTTGAGCGATTACGGTTCGGGCACAATCACTTCGGATGTTCGTACGTTGATAAAAGTTTTCGCGCCCAAAAACAAAATCCCGACAATGGTTGATTCGCGCTACAACATCGGCGAATTCGAAGGCATAGACTACATCAAACAGAACGACGCCGAACTTGCCGCATATGCCGGTTATCCTTTGAACAACGTATCGGATTTAATCGAAGCCAGTACAAAACTTTTGACGAAATTAAATGCAAACGGGGCATTGATAACGCGCGGCGAACAGGGTATGAGTTTATTTGAGCGCGACGGATCTACGCATCATATACCCGTAGCGAATGTCACCGAAGTTTATGACGTTTCGGGCGCGGGCGATACTTGCGTTGCCGCATTCATTATCGCGTTGACTTCGGGTGCTCAACCTTCTGTAGCGGCGAGAATTTCCAATTTGGCGGCAGGTATCGCCGTCCGCAAATTAGGTACCGCAACCGTCAGCATCGCCGAACTTATTTCCGCAATACAAAGTTTGAGGTAAATCGCCATGATTATTGAAAGAAATTGCGCCGCGCGTTCTTGCGACGAGATTAGGCGACAAGGAAAAAATATCGTCTTTACAAACGGCTGTTTTGATATAATCCATGCCGGTCACGTTCGTTATCTGAATGCCGCCAAAAATTTCGGTGACGTCTTAATCGTCGGGCTAAATACCGATGAATCCGTTCGCCGTCTCAAAGGCGATTCGCGCCCGATTAACAATCAATTCGATCGCGCAGAAGTTTTATTGGGATTGAAAGCCGTAGACCATGTGATTTTTTTCGATGAACCTACGGCGGAAAATCTTATCGGCGAAGTCAAGCCGACTGTCTACGTCAAGGGCGGCGACTACACTTTGGAAACTTTGCCCGAAGCAAAAATTGTTCAACATCACGGCGGTCGCGTTGAATTTATCGATTTGGTCAAAGGGCGTTCGACAACAAATATAGTCAAAAAAATTTTGGAGACTGCTTAAACAAAAATATTATCACGAGCGACGTTGACAGTCACTCTGAAAGATTTTTCAACGGAGTTTAAATCATATGAATGAAAATTTAAGAGAAGTTTTAATCGTGAAGTTGAGTGCATTGGGCGATGTGATTCACGCGTTACCCGTCAGCTACGCGATAAAAGAAACTTTTCCCGATGCAAAAGTTACGTGGGTAGTTGAGCCGCCATCACTTGAATTGCTCAAAATGAATCCCTGCGTAGATAAAATCTTACTCTTCAATAAAAAAAAGTTCCGTTCGTTCAAAGGTTTTATCAGAGAATTTTTTCCGTTCAGACACGAACTGCAGAAACATAATTATGACGCGGTTTTAGATTTGCAAGGGCTTTTTAAATCGGCGGCGATTGCTTTTTTCGCGAAATCAAATATCAAATTGGGAATCTGTAACATGCGCGAAATGAGCGGTAAAATTTCCGCGCCGGTTATCGGCGAAAATGCACACGGTCATATAGTCGAGCAGTATTTGGATACCGCGCGCGCAATCGGTTGCGCCGTAAATGAAGTCGTCTTCCCTATTAACATTCCGATTGATGAAGTCGAAAAGGCACATGCAATCATGAATCATTACGGCATGCGTGAAGGTAATCCGTACGTGGTTTTTGTTGTCGGGGCGAATTGGCCGAATAAAAGATGGCCGCCGCCGAATTTCGCCGCGTTGGGCGATTGGTTTTACGAATTGGCAGTCGTACCCGTCTTGGTCGGTAACGGCGAACAGGAGGCGCAATTTGCCGCAGAGATAGAGGCGAAAATGGAAATACCTCCGATTAATTTGGTAAACCGCACGAATATTCCACAACTGGCGCATGTGCTCAGAAGTTCGCGTCTGGTTATCGGCGGCGATACGGGTCCCGTACATATGGCGGCGGCTTTGGGCGTGCGGACGATTATGCTTATGGGACCTACCAATGTCGAGCGCAACGGAGCTTTCGGGCAATTGCAAAACGTCATTGAAGTTGAACGCCCGTGTAAAGGTTGCTGGAAACGTTTTTGTCCGAAGGGCGAAATTTGTCTCGAAAAAATTCCCGTCAGTTTCGTCGAGGAAAAAATAAAAAACATGACTTAACCGAATTGCAATGACCGATTATCTGTCGGAAAGGAGTCGACTTATTGAACTTTCTAAGAAGATTTTTCGGCGGCGTTCAGTATGATTTACGGTTATTCCTTTTCATACTGATACTGCTTGAAGTTTACCGCGGACTTTTTATATTTTTCATGTCAAGTTATATCGGCGAGGAATCCGGCTCCGCGCAAATCGCGCAGGCAATGATAACGGGTTTGCGACTCAGTTTGAAAACTGCGGGCATTGTCACTTTGATTCCGTTCGTATTGGTTACGGTTTTGGGTTTCAAATCGCGAATAAGATTGTGGTTCGGAATTTTTGCCTCGTTTGTGTTTTCGTTCTTATTCATGATGCGTTTCCCGTATTATCGCGCGTTTCAATCGACGTACGGAATCGAAGTAGTGCAGGGGCTCAACGATGACTTATGGTCGATAATCGTCACCATGTTTCAGGAGTACGGGATATTGTGGAGATTTTTTGTTGCCTTCCTGTTAATGTTGGTATGCACCGCGATTTTTAGTCGTCTGCTGTTAATCAAAACAATTCCCCTGCCCAATTTTGAGGAAGGCTCTTTCAGAGCGAAAAACTTCGGATTTATGTTAATCGGGCTGGTGTTTATGTTCGGGGTGTTCGTTCGATTCGGCGGCAGTTTCACTTACGCCGACGGAATAAATTGGGAGAATGCCGCAGTTACTTCCGATTCATTTCTGAACGAATGTATTTTAGACGACGGACAAGCATTGTACCGCGCAAAATCTATGGCGAAACGTATGGCGGCAGGACAAATTTCCGGCGTAGATCCTTCAAAAATTATTGAGTCCGCAGAATTTATTTCGGGTAACAGAAATTTAAACGCGGATAATTTAGCTCCGTACTTATTGCGGAAAGCAAAGGGCGAACGCGTCACGACACCCAAACACATTTTTATAATTTTGGGCGAAACTCTCATGCAATGGCCTCTACTCGGCAAATACGACGATTTACATTTGGCGGAAGGAATGAAGTCTTTAATCGCCGAAGGAAATTGTTACTACAGCCGCAATTTTATGCCGAACGGAGATTTTACATCCATAGCAATAACGGGTTTGGTTACGGGTTTGCCCGATGTCAACATTCGCGTAAATTATCAGCCGTGCACTTACGAAAAACCATTTATCACGGCGATGGCGGAACCTTTCAAGCGACTCGGCTACAACGTTGATTTTTGGTACGGCGGCATGCCAAGTTGGGATTCAATCGCGAAAATGTCGCTGGCGCAGGGTTTTGATAATTTCTACGGTTCACCCGATTACGGCGCGCCCAAACAAACGACATGGGGCACGACCGACGAAAATTTATTCAATGCTCTCTTGAAACATTTGGACGAAGAATCCGCAACGGTTCATCTTGTAATGACAACTACGAATCATCCGCCGTATAATATGGATTTGAAGGCGGAAGGTTTTGATGTTGACGCGACGGAAGATTTGTTAAGGACATTCCCGAACGTCGACGACCCCGGACAATTGGCGGTAGAGCTCGGGCATTACTGGTACATGGATAAAGTCATCACGAAATTTATCCGTGAAGTAATGGCGAAATATCCCGAAAGTATTTTCGTCGTGACGGGAGATCATGCCGTCCGTTGCGACCCGTCTACTCACCCGACGATTTTTGAACATCAAAGTATCCCGTTCATTCTCTACGGTAACGGTATCACGAAAAATATTTTGCCCGAAGACGCCGTAGGGGATCACATTTCGATTGTGCCGACGCTTATTGAACTTGTCGCGCCCAAAGATTTTGAGTACTATTCTATTGCGCCCGGCTTGTTTGAAAGTAACGGCGTTGGCTTTAACAATTCCACGTTCATAACTTCAATGGTCACGGGCATTATCGATTCTGAGGATATCGAATTATTGCCGCATGTTGCTTCAAACAGACTTGACGAAGTTAATTTGGCAAACGAACGCGCGAAGGCAACACAAATTATCGGCGCGATGAGGACGGTGGCGCAATGGATTATCACCAAGGGAATTTCTTTAACTCAATCCGAAGAAGGCGAACAACCTGTAGAAGTTGAGCAACCTACGGAAGGCGAACAACCTGCCGAAACGACGGAGTAATGTAAAATTGATTCTTTAGGAGGTAACAAAAATCAAATGGTAATAGTAACAGGCATTAGCGGTCAATTGGGTTACGACGTACTCAAGGAATTAAAAAGGCGCGGCATCGACGCAATCGGCACCACGCGCAACGAAATAAGTTTAACAACCGAGGACGGCGCAAAGAAATTTATTCTGACGAAAAAGCCCGAAACGGTTATTCACTGCGCGGCGTACACGGCGGTAGACAAAGCGGAAAGCGAAGCGGAATTGGCGTTGACGGTAAACGGATTGGCGACGCGTTGGATTGCCGAGGCTTGTCGTGAAGTTGACGCGAAGATGATTTATGTCAGCACCGATTATGTATTCGGCGGCGATGGGCGTACACCTTACGAAGTAGACGACGAAAAAGAGCCCGTCAATGTCTACGGCAACAGTAAATTGCTCGGCGAAGATGCTGTCAGAGCGATTCTTGATAAAAAATTTATCGTGCGTGTCAGTTGGGTTTTCGGCATTAACGGAAAAAATTTCATCAAAACAATGTTGCGTCTGGGCGAAACGAAAGATAAGTTAAGTGTCGTTGACGATCAGATAGGCAGCCCGACTTACACTGTGGATTTGGCTAAATTGTTGGTTGATATGGCAGCTACGGATAAGTACGGAATTTATCACGCCAGCAACGAAGGTTTTTGTTCATGGGCGGAATTCGCCGAAGAAATTTTCAAGCAGGCAGGACTTAAAGTCGAAGTTGAAGGTATTCCGACATCCGAATATCCGACACCTGCGCGACGTCCCTTCAATTCCCGTTTAAGCAAAAAATCCTTGGATGACGCCGGCTTCAATCGTTTACCCGATTGGCAAGACGCTCTCCAAAGATTTTTATCTGAGCTCAAAGCTTAAAAAATATTTCCCGTGCGTATCGTCATTGACTTTACGCGCGGATTTTTTTTGCAAATTATTTGATGTAATCGACGGCGAACCATTTAGCCGAATCATCCCAAGTGTAACGAAATTCACTGTTGGCATACTTTCCGTCTTGACAACTACCCAACGGGAAAATAATCGTGTCGCCGCTGATTTGACAAGGCATAAAGTAATTTCCTCGTGAGACGCCGTAAGTTTCGCGCACATCATTAGTGTCGATAAATTTTACCCATTTGCCTTCGCGATTGCCGAGGATTACTTGACGACCGCCGCCGCCCGTTTCAGTCGATATCAAATACATTTCGATTCCGCCGTCGTTCGGGAGACGACAAATTTTCGTACCGCCCTCAAACACGTAGTAAGGCACAGAATTTTCTACGTCACTGCCGCCGAAAAAACTTACCTCGTCATAAACGCTCGTAATCTTATTGGGAGGAGTATTTTTCATTTTATAAGCCAAGGCATCGCCGTCAAAGTGCATATACAGTGAAGAATCGAAAATCGCAAAGCCTTTGGTATAAGTGTTGTCATCATTGCCCATCGTCGCGTTAATTCTCGTTGCGCCCTCAATTTCGATACCGTCGCCGCGCGCCACACTGATATTGCCGATTTCCTTCGGGTTTTGAAATTGCATCGCGTAACAACTTACGGACATCATCATCAAAGCCATTAACGTCACCAAAAATTTTTTCATTACTTTCGGCGCGGTTGATATTCAAGCCGCACCCTTCACCGCCTTTCGGTAAGAAATTTTTATCGGGTTAATGTTTTACGACCTGCGCAGAAAATTTTTGTTTCTTTACGTCCCAAGTGTTTACTATGTCGATGTAATTGTCTTGCAGTTGATAGCGTGCGATAATTTTGTTTCCTTCGACGAAAAATTTTTCCATGGTGAAGTTACAGCCGACATCAAACTTTTCGCGCAGTTTGGGCAGGTTGATGTATTCGCGCCATGTGTTACCGTTTTGACCGACGACTATAAATTCTCTGCCGCTACCGCTCTCCAAATTCAGCAGAAAAAGATTATGCCCTGCATCGTCCTTCAGCGGATAAATTTCGCAATTGTAGAGAACCAAAACGGGAATCGTATTGCCGATATCTTCCGCGCCGAATCTTGAAATATTTTTTGGCGCGTTGAAATGGTAATAAATTTTTTCGGAAGACTTTTCGCCGAACAAAGCGACTGCCTGCGAATAATAGTGACCGTCGCCGATACCGTCGATTTCGATAGGGTTTTCGACCTCAAGCGCAGTGCCGTCCATCCAAACTGAAATTTTACCTATCGGCTCTTCGGCAAGTTCAAGTCGTGCCGCCGAAACAGGTAAAGTAACAATCATCAACAGCACCGTAAGCACAAGAAATTTTTTCAGCATAAAATCCACCTCCCACAAGGTAAATTCTATACGTAAATTCTTAATCCTGCGCAAGAAAATTCAAGCGTCGACCGATAAATTTCTGTCCACCAATAAATTCATCGCGCCTATAATTTCCGCACGTTCCGACAAATTTATTTCCGTCGTCAAAATTTCCGTACCGCCTTCGCTCTGCGCCAAAACATTTCCGGCAGGGTTGATGATTTCGGATTTGCCTGCGCTGTTTGCGAAGACGACGAAAACTTGATTTTCTATTGCTCTTGCCTTCGTCAAAATCTGTCGCGGAATCAAACGTTTTAAACTCCACGCCGCAGGAATGAAAATAATTTCGGCACCGCTCAACGCAATTTTTCGCATGAATTCGGGGAAACGTAAATCGTAACAAATAGCCGCGCCGCAACTGATGCCATCAAGCTCAAACACAGAAATTTTATCACCTGCGCAGAAAATTTTATCTTCCTCGGCGAAACTGAAAAGATGTGTTTTGTCGTAAACGGAAACGATATCGCCGCGCCGATTGACCACGTGACAGCGATTAAAAATTTTGCCGCCGTCGTTCACGATTACCGAGCCGCCGATTATGTTCACCGAAAATTTTTGTGCCGTCCTGCGTAAGAAATCAATTATGCGTTTACCGTCGATATCGGCGAATTTTTCCACGGGCGTCGGATAATATCCCGTCGTCCACAATTCAGGCAAAATTATTACATCCGATTCGTTTGCACTCGCGATTAATTCCTCTGCCACGGAAAAATTTTTGTCGACCGCTCCGAGCTCCGATTTAAATTGTGCTATTGAAATTTTCATTGCAGATGTGTCTTCATTCTCAAAATTTTGCGGACGGATTCATCAATGCGTTTTTCGGAAATTGTACCGTTCTTAACTGCCTCAAGAATACCGGTGTAAACTTCTTGCTGCTTTGAATATTCGTGACAGACAAGTGCGATATCGCCGCCTGCAAGTACAAAATTTACACCGGCCTGCGAAATATCCATGTTGTTCGTAATCGCGCCCATCTCCAAATCATCCGAGGCAACCACGCCCCAATAGCCGATTTTGTTGCGAAGTAAATCGGTAATGACTGCCGAAGAAAGACTTGCCGAATTATCGGGATCTATCGCGTCGTATTTCAAATGACCAACCATAATCATAAACTTCGTGTTATCGTGATTGAGAACTATATTTTCAAACGGCGGTATATCTTCGTTATCCAAAGTATCCATGTCCGCCGTCACGTTTGAAACTTCCTGATGTGTATCGACAATGCTCTTGCCGAGCCCGGGGAAATGTTTCAGCGTGTAGAGACAATTTTCTTCCTCGTAACCTTCGGCGGTTACATTGACATAATCAGTGACGGTCTGTGTGTCGTAACTGAAGGAGCGTGTATCATTTGTACCTACGTCGGCCACGGGCGCAAAGTTCAGATTTGCACCGATTCTATGCAAAAGTTGTGCATTGTATTTCGCCCAATAATTTGCCGCGCCCAAATCGTTTATCATCGCTATTTCTTCCTGCGACGGTGCGGGCTCCAAAAATGATGCGCCGCGAACTATTCTTCCGCCTTCTTCGTCCAGCGCGATAAACATCGGAATTTTTTCACCGCCGATTTTCTTCATTTCATTTACCAAAGTTTTCGTCTGTTCTTCCGTCTCCATATTCCTATCGAACAGTACTACGCCGCCGAAATGAAATTTATTCAGAGAATATCTGATGTCGTCGTCAATCGCCGTACCTTGCACGCCAATCATAATCATCTGACCGATTTTTTCTTCCGTCGTCATTGTCTTCAACATTTTTTCGACCGAATCCATTGTCAATTCTTTCGGCGGTTCCGTTTCGTCTTTAGTTTTGCCTTCGTTATTTTTTATCGTGCCGCCCTTCATATCCGATGTTGTAACGTCCACATCACCGAAGCAACCCGTAAAAATAAAGACTGTCGTTATCATTAGCAACATTAAAAATTTTTTCATATCACTTTTGCTCCAAATTTACTTCTCCGATTTCCTCGGTTATCCAACCTTTTTCGGAATCGTTTGTTAAAATTGCCGGCTTCTTGACTTTGTATTTTATGTACGTGCCCACTTCGTAATTGGCTTCGTAAATTTCTTTGAGACCGCCCTCGTCATAAAATATTTCGTCGCAAGGATGCATCGGATTCGGTACGAACGCATATTCTTCGCCCGAACATTTGAACGCCCAATAAAAACTATCTTTGGGATAAAGTGCTTTATAAAAATTTTTCTCCCTGTTGTACGCCAAAAGTTTCAGTTTGTTTTCGCGGATAAACTTTTCGCATTTGCTAGAGAATCCTCGTTCGTCCGCCAATGCCGCCAATTGGTTATAACCTTCTACGAAATTTAACCAAGGTTTTTGCGGCTCCAACGGTGTTTCCACTTCAGAGCCGAATTTATTTTCGTCGGCATTATCCAAACCAAAGGCATCTATATGCAGCGGTTCCGATACTACTTTCGGTTTTCTTATCTGCGATACTTTTTCCTCCAGCGTATTCAATGTCCTTTGTGCTCGTTGCAAATCCGATTGTATTCTCGTCAACTGTTTTGTCTTTACACTGTTGCTCGACCACAAATAAGCCACTGCGAACAAAAGTATCAAGCTCAAAGTCAACGAAAGAAACTGTAACATGTTTGACAGCAACGGCGATAAAATCATTTCTTCCATAATCTCAACCTCCTTTTATTGAATCGGGGAAATTTATCGTGACGAAGATAAAATTAAAAGCCCGCGCCGTTAAGACGCAGGCTTGAAATTTCTAATTGGCAGGGGTAGCTGGACTCGAACCAACGAATGCCAGATTCAGAGTCTGGTGCCTTACCAACTTGGCGATACCCCTTTGATAAACCGTTGACGAATATATCACACGGTAATTATTTTGTCAACCGGATTATTTATCATCAGAAGACTTCTTGTCGCTCTTATCGGTCTTGTCGTTTTTATCGGTCTTATCGGTCTTCTTATCTTTCTTATCCTTTTTATCCTTCTTGTCTTTTTTGTCCTTCTTGTCCTTCTTATCTTTCTTGTCCTTCTTATCGGATTTGGCGTTATCGAGGGAATTGTCTTTGAAAGATGCTACGCTGTAGACGTAAGTATCAAGGTACTGTTTGTCTTGGAGATTGTCGCTTTCAAGTTGAATGCTTATGTTACGACCTTCGGGCGTACGGAAAAATGTGTAGACATATTGTTTGTCGGCAATCAGTTCGCCTTCAACTTCGCCCGTATCTTTATTTCTCACTTCGATTTTCTTCGCCGTCACCACGCGAATACCCTTATTTTTTTTCGTAATGTTAATGGGATCTACCGAACTGTAATAACCGGAATTTTTCAAGCCTAAAACGTAATCGCCGATAGCTTTTAAACCGCCATTGTTAAAATCGGGCACGTCGTCATTTGAGAATGCATCAACCTGAATAATGTAAGCATATTGAACATTTATCCCTTCATGAGCGAAAACTAACATTTCGCCATGTTTGGAAGTATCTTGCCACGGATTTTGTACCACGGCAAGCGGTTTAATCGGGCAAGCAATGGAGAATTTAAAATCTTCGCTTGTATAAATGTAAGCCTCTTCGTCGGGATCCGATTTCTTTGCGAATGCCGTCGTAGTCAAAATCACCATCAACAATGCCGTCAGCATAAAAAATTTACGCAAATCATATCACCTCATTTGAATTTCTGTCAGTGATGTAATTGTAACTGACGCGCCAAAAATATTCAATAAGTTTTCATAGAAAAATCTGAGAGCAATTAAAAATTACGTTAACAATTCATCAGAGATAACTTATCGGATTGACGCGATTGCCGTTGACATGAACTTCGTAGTGCAGATGTGGCCCCGTACTGAAACCCGTCGAGCCCATGTAGGCAATTAATTGACCGCGCTTGACATGTTGCCCGGTACTTACCACTACTTGCGAAGCGTGACCGTAACGAGTCATCATGCCGTTGCCGTGATTGATATCAACCATATTGCCGTAGCCGCCCGAATTCCATCCTGCATATTCTACAACGCCGTCCGCCGTCGCTACAATCGGTGTGCCCATTTCGTCGGCTATATCCATACCCGGATGAAAATCGGTACCGTCCCAACGCAAACCGTAAGGCGAAGTAACTATGCCTGTCGTAGGCCAAATTGACGGGATATTTGAATCGGTTGCGCCGGTGCCTCCGATTAAACTTGGATCGAAGGGGAAAGAACCGGGCGCGGGAATGGAACCCGCCGCAGGAATAATAGGCAAGCCGCCCGAGAAATCGAATTGCACGAAGCCGGGCGAAGGAGCACTCGAACCCGGAGTGTAACCATTCGCGACTGCCGCCCCGATTGCCATTTGTTCACGTCTGTTCTTCAATTCCGTCTGAAAATCATTCAAACTTTCGCGGCGTGTGTTTACTCTCTGTTCAATCATGTAAAGTTCTTCGGCGACATCGGCGATATCCAATTCTTGAACAGATCCGCCCTGCGCAGAATTCACAACGCCTATCGTTCGATTACCGTTCTGTTCGGATTCATCTTCGGTTGCCGTTGTTTGTTCGTCTGTCGGTGCAGACTCTTCATTTAGCGTGTCAATCTCTTCATCTGTCGGCGAAGTTTCTTCGTCCGTTAATTCTTCGGCGTCTTCCGCTTTATCTTCCTTCGGCGGATTTAATCCTGCTTGTATTCGCAATTCTTGTTCCTGTTGCGCCAAATTCTGTAGTGTCTCATTCATTTCCGCCGCCTTTTTCGACAGCGTTAACAATTGTTCCTGACGAAGTTCCGCCGCCTGTTCTATCTCCTGAATCGTCGCGGCATTACGTTGCATTCGCATTGCGCTGTAAAACGAAAAGGCAGCAGTCCCGACGAGCAGGAAGCCGCCAACCACAATCGACGCTACACCCAAGCGGAATGTTCTTGACGACAATTTTATCATCCTGTTTCTGTTGCCGCCCTTGATTTGGATTATGTAGTTATCGCCGATTTCCTCGTCCGTCAATTCGGGTTCCGATATTTTTATCTGCGCCGTCTTCTGCGCTTTCAATTTCTCTTGGAACATTTCCGCCGCAGTCATTGTCACCGTGACGGGTTGCTTTTGCGTAGGCTTTTGCGTTTGCAGTTTTTCGCGGAACATTTCCGACACGGATTTTGTTTGTGCTACGGGTTTTGATTTTGCCGCCAATCGGAATATTTCCGCAACGGATTTCGACGCTATTACCGGTTTTGTCGCAGACGTTTCGGATTTTTTTACTGCTGAAGATTTTTTCTGCGCCGCGCGCAATCTCTTCAACAGTAAATTAAATCGTTGCCTTGTCGAAAGTTTTACCGGTTGCGCAGGTTTTTCCGCCGTTAAAGTTTCGTCAACGGGTTGCGCAGGTTTTTCCGCCGTTAAAGTTTCGTCAACGGGTTGCGCAGGTTTTTCCGCCGTCAAAGTTTCGTCAACGGGTCGCGCAGGTTTTTCCGCCGTCAAAGTTTCGTCAACGGGTTGCGCAGGTTTTTCCGTCGTCAAAGTTTCGTCAACAGGTTGCGCAGGTTTTTCCGCCGATAAAGATTCGTCAACAGGTTGCGCAAGTTTTTCCGCCGATAAAGTTTCGTCAACGGGTTGCGCCGATTCTTCCGCCGATAAATTTTCGTCAACGGGTTGCGCTGATTCTTCCGCCGATAAATTTTCGTCAACAGGTTGCGCAGGTTTTTCCGCCGATAAAGTTTCGTTAACAGGTTGCGCAGGTTTTTCCGCCGTTAAAGTTTCGTTAACAGGTTGTAATTGCTCAACTTCCTGCGCAGATATTTTTGATGACAACCGCATTGCTTTATTTAACGAACGTGTTTTTTTATCTGCCGCGCGTGTTTTTTTCTTTGCCAAAGTAATTAAACACCTCCCTTGCTCAAGATTTTGATTTGCCCATTGCTTGACGCAATACTTTTTCTTCTTCTTGACCCAATTTATAACCGTCCTCGACTCTGCCAGCTTCTATCGGTTTGGCGTAAGTACGTTGAAAATCTTGTCCGGAGATAGCCGAAACAACTATGCCGTTATTGTTTCTGTCGAGCAAAGCAACTGCCCAACTCATATTCTGTCCCGTTTGCTCAAAGGCATCGAAATGTATCACTGCCGCGCGACTTATCGAATTTTGCATCAGTAAATCCATTCTGTCGATTTTCTTTTCGAGTTTTTCGTAAGCATTTACGTTACCGCTGTTTTTCGCGCCGCTGTCCGAAAATATATCGCCGCCCGTTCTTTCAGCTACTTCCGTCATCCGTTTATAACGCGTCTTTATCGCCGACAGCTCCGAATATAAATTGATAATCAAACCAAGTATGACCAGAACCATCACGATAGCCACAATCACGATAATAAAATCTGACGTTATAACGGAATTAGAATTTCCCATACTAAAGAGCCCTCCTGTTATTTCGAGCGAGAATGCGCTGAGTTTTTTCGACCAGACGATGAATAGCTTTGAATCTGTAACACAAACCTTGTTGAGTCATAGGAATTTTATCGGCAAGTTCGCTCAGAGTTGCGCAAGGATTTTCCAGACGGAGTGTCATAGCCTCTTGCAAACGTTTGTTAACGGAAACATTATACTTCATTAAAAATTTTATGTCGACAAGTTGACGATTGGCGGCTGCTATTGCCTTATTCAAGCCGGCTGTTTCCATGTTAACAAGACGATTAACTTGTATGCGCACTTCTTTTAAATTGCGTACCACTTCCAAACGTTCCAGTGCGTTATTTGCGCCGACCATGCCGAGAAAATCCGCGACCGAATCGGCATTGCGCAACCATATCACAAATTTTTTTTTGACTTCGTAAATACCGCCGCCGAACTCCAAATTAATCATCAGTTTGCGTATGAACTTAGCCATCTTTTCGTTACCGAGTACCATAGTCAAAAAATAATGCGTTTCGGGGCGGCTGACTGTGCCGCGTGCCATAAACGCTCCTCGCAAAAATGCAATCTTATATCGCGTACGTTTGACCACTTCGGATAAATCGAGCGTGTTGAAAAAATTTTGCACTTCGCCGACCATGATAAATTTTACCACGTACAGCGGATACTTTAATCTTTTTTTCCTACTCACTGCCGCAATCATCGGAGTTGTCGACGGAAGAAATTTTTTCGCCAATTTTATTACGCGTCTGGCTACGGCGGCATTTGCTCCCGAAAATTCCAGACGTCCGTTGATTATTTTCGAGCCGACTTTAATCAGCGCAACAAATTCGGCACGTAAACACCCCTCGTCATCCTCCGAACGATGCGCCAATTCGTTTTTCACATCTTGTGCGTAAGAAGGCATAACAATTTCCTCCGAAACGCCTAATGATTTTCTACGTTTGAATTATAAATTTTTCGTGATGATGTTGCAAGATTTTATCTGCGCCGATTAAAAGCGCGGTGTTCTGAAGTTGTAGATGATTTTCATGACGGCGGCGCAAAGTTTATCGGGATCGTGTCGACCGACTTCCTTTGAGCTCATCAAGTCCGCCTTTATCAAGCCCATTCCCATTGCGTTTACTTTGTCCTCGTCAATTTCGACGGGGATTGAGCCCGTACCGCGCCATAATTCTTCCGGTATCGGCGTAGAATTTACAAGCACGTAATCAATCGCGCCTTTTCCCGTATGATCTAAAATCGCTTTGGCGTGTTGCGAGGCCGTATAATTATCAGTTTCGCCCGGTTGCGTCAGTACGTTGCAAATATAAATTTTTATCGCCTTGGATTTTTTCAACGCCTGCGCAACGCCCTCGACAAGCAAATTCGGCATGATACTGGTGTACAAACTCCCCGGTCCCAAAATTATTGCGTCTGCCGTGGCTATTGCCTCGAGTGCGGCGGGGACTGCTTGTACTTTCTTCGGGAATAATTCGACGCGCCTAATCGTTTTATGCGCCTCGGGGATTTGCGATTCGCCTTCCACTACGGAGCCGTCCGACATTACCGCATCCAATCGTACACATTCAGTACTGGCAGGTATCACGCGCCCTTTTACCGCCAAAACTTTTGACGATTCTTTTAACGCCGTTTCCATATCGCCAGTCACTTCATTCATCGCCGCGATAAACAAATTCCCGAAGCTGTGTCCTGCCAATGCACTGCCGCCCTTGAATCTGTATTGGAAAAGTTTTTCCATGAGCGGTTCGGTATCAGCCAACGCTACCAAACAATTTCGCAAATCGCCCGGCGGAATTATCCCGAACTCCTCGCGCAATCTGCCCGAACTTCCGCCGTCATCGGCAACCGTCACCACTGCCGATACATTGTTCGTCGATGATTTTATTCCACGCAGTAATACACTCAAACCGTGTCCGCCGCCGATTACCGTTACCACGGGACCTCTTCCCAATTTCCGCTCTTGATAAATCAAGTCCACTAATTTTTCCGAGCGATCGGGAATCAATACGGCAATTATCGACCGAATTATCGAGCGCGTCGCCCAAAGTACCAGACATGCCCCGATTAACATTATGCCCAAACCGACAAATGCCGTGACCGTGTAATCGTAACTGCCTGCCATGCGGTAGACGAACATAAATATTTCTTCTTCGGCTCTGGCCAAATATTCGTAATTGATAGCAAGCGCGACACCGAAACTAAACATCATAACGCCGACCGCGAACAGTAACAGCCAACGCTTCATTTTCATGCCGGGATAAAGCCACTTCAAAAGATGAAACATTTATAGCCTCCGGACAGTAATTTTAAAGTTCCCATACGTCGTTCTTCATTAAATCGCGATGCTCAAGATTGACGGAATAACCTTTCTTTGCCAACATGTCATAAATATGTTTGGCAATGAAAACACTGCGGTGCATGCCGCCCGTACAACCTATCGCAATTACCAGTTGACTTTTACCTTCGCGAATGTATTGCGGTACGAGAAAATCGATAAACAAATCGAGCCGTTTGATATATTCCTGCGTGACGGGTTTATCTTCAATGTACGCCGCCACTTCCGCAACCGTACCGCTCTTGTGCTTCAATTCCTGGATGTAGAACGGATTCGGCAGGAAACGAACATCAAGTACCATATCGGCGTCGAGCGGCATACCGAATTTAAAGCCGAACGATAACACCGAAATATTCATGCTGTCGCCTTCGGTATTGCCGAACAGTCTATGGATTCTTTCGCGAAGTTCTGCGCGCGACAAATTAGACGTATCGATAACATACGTTGCTTTGGAGCGAACAACTTCCAAACGTTTGCGCTCTTTGAAAACGCCGTCGGATATACGCGAAGAAGGAGCCATAGGATGACGGCGACGAGTTTCCTTGTAGCGGCGAATTATCACATCATCGCTTGCGTCCATGAATATCATTTCGTAGTCTTGATTCGCTTTATCCATATCATCAAGCACTTGAACCAAATCATCAAAAAATTCGCGGCTGCGAGTATCCACAACGAAGACTATTTTATTGAAATGACCTGTTGCATGTGTGCACAACTCCACAAATTTCGGAATGAATACGGGCGGCAAATTATCCACGCAAAAATATCCGATGTCCTCAAGATATCTGCATGTCTGCGTCTTACCGCTGCCGCTCATGCCTGTCACGATTATTATTTGAAATTTGTCCGCAAATTCTTTCTTCGGTTCTTCGTTCGTTTCGTTATTGTCAATAATTTTTTCTTCCATATGAATCGTCCTTTAATATCAAAGAGGTTAATCGAATCAATTGCCCAAAGGTTTCAACACGTAATCATAAGCCGCCTTTGCAAAACCGTCGTTTTCGCATATATCCGTTACGTGTTTGCAAACTGCTTTGATGGAGTCTTTAGCGTTGCCCATAGCTATGCCGCAATCAAATGCCGTGAGCATAGGCAAATCATTTTCCGAATCGCCGATTGTCAAAATTTCGTCATTTGCAATCCCCAACTTACTCGCCAAAATTTTTATCGCGCCCGCCTTCGTGACGCCCTTGTGCATAAATTCCGCGAAACGAATATTTGATTGCGTTGCCTCGACTTTATCGCCGTAAAGTTTTTTTATCCCGTTCATACTGTCAAGTATTTCGTTTAAATCTTCGGATATCGTCAAGAGTTTCGGGACACCCTTAACGCGTTGGCGCAAACCGTCCCAACCTACAGTAACCGCTTTGACTCTTATTGCCTCTTCGTAGTATTCAACGCCGCTGTTTCTTTCCGGCACATACAGCGTATCATTTGAATAGCTTTGGATATGCCGACCGCGTTCCGCAAAAAAATCTATAATCTTCAAGACAATATCTTCGTCCATGAATTGAGTGTGAATCACTTCGCCCGACGACGACTTTATCAATCCGCCGTTGTAGGAGATTATCGGCACGGGTACTTTCAATTGTGCCGCGATAGGTAATGCCGCGCCGTGCATTCTGCCCGTAGCTATGACGACTTTGACGCCTGCTTGCGTCATTTTTTGTATCGCCTCGATATTTTTTTCGGAGACTTTGCCGCCCGTCGGCAACAATGTTCCGTCAATATCGGTCACGAATAATTTTATCACCGTGAATCACTTCCCATTCATTTTATTTCGGATAATTATTTCAAGAAAGGCAACGTGAGCCACTTTGAAAGTGGCGGAACAGTTTTCGCGACAAAGTTTCTACTAATTCTAATCAATGAGCGCGTTTGAAGTAACGTTGACTTAGGGTGTTGATTATAGTTGAGGCCGCCCACGGATGGGCGGCCGCCGCACGCTCAAAACATGGATGTTTTGTATGCGGCACATCAGACACGTGTTATTTACTCACTACGGCTACCGAACGCTAACGCCCCTGCGAGGTGTCCTTTCTTTTGTTACTTTTCTTTGGACGAGCAAAGAAAAGGCAACGTGACGTTGCATCCAATTGTCGCGACAAAGTTTTCGACAGCCTCAGTCAACCGCCGCGCCCGTAATGATAACCAGCTGACTTTGTACACTTTCGGTAACGACTGAAAGTGCCGCCGCCCCTAGAAGTTAAATTTCTGCCTATGCATTTTGATATTTAACAATAACGCTATAGCCAAAATATTTGTCGTCAACGAACTGATGCCGTAACTCATGAGCGGCAACGGAATACCCGTGACCGGCATTATCCCCGTCGTCATACCAACATTAACCAATACATGGAATGCAAGCATCGAAGTTACGCCGACCGCAAGCAATCGCCCGAAAATTGTCCCTGCCTCCCGTGCAATCTTTATGCCGCGCCAAAATACGATTAAATACAGCAACAACAATACGACTGCGCCGACAAATCCAAGTTCCTCACCGACAACCGCGAATATAAAGTCCGTGTGATTTTCCGGCAAAAAGTTCAGCTGACTTTGTGTACCTTCAAACAATCCTTTGCCGAATAACATTCCCGAACCTATTGCGATTTTCGATTGAATTATGTGATAACCCGACCCTAACGGATCTACATTCGGATCCAGAAAAACCATTATGCGCATCTTTTGATAATCTTTCATGAAGTGCCACAAAATCGGGAAGGACGCGATACCCATAACAATCATACCGAAAAATATTCGCCACGGCATTCCGCAAGCTATTGTCATTCCGATAAAAATCGCCATGAATACAAGCGAAGTCCCTAAGTCGGGTTGTTTCAATACCAAAAGAAAAGGCACTGCGATGTAAAGCGCGACGGGTAATAAATTTTGCAACGAATTTAATTTACCCATACGATTTTCCAAAACGGACGCCAAACATATAATCATGATTATCTTTGAGAATTCCGACGGTTGCAAACTCACGGGACCTATTTGAATCCATCGCTGCGCACCAAGTGCCGCATGACCGAACAACATTACCGCCAGCAACATTATCAAATTTATTATGTAAAGTTTTTGTCCGTGCTGACTCAAGCCCCGATAATCAAAGTTCATGAAGAGGATTGCAATTACCGCATTTACAATCGCAAAGACGCCCTGACGCTGTACAAACCAAAATCTTTCTTCGCCCGGTGTGTTTATATGTGTCGCGCTCGATATTATCACTATACCGTATATCACTATCGCCGTCGCCGCCAAAAGCAATGGGATATCTATTCGTTTTATAAATCGTTTTCTGTCCACGGAAAGCAATGCCAAATTATCAACTCCTTATATCGGCAACGGCTTCATCTATTTGATTAATCTGCGTAGCCCGACGGATGAGATTTATGCCAATTCCAAGCCGTAGCAATAATTTTTTCGACATCATCAAAGCGCGGCGACCAACCTAAAATTTTCCGCGCCTTTTCGCCCGATGCTATCAATCTGGCAGGATCTCCCGCGCGACGTGCTCCGTATTCCGTTTTTATATCCTGACCGGTAACTTTCTTCGCCGCATCTATCATTTCCTTAACCGAAAAGCCGTGCCCAGTACCCAAATTGAAATAATTCGATTCGCCGCCGTTGCGCAGATAATTCAACGCGCAAATGTGAGCGTCCGCCAAATCGATGACGTGAATGTAATCGCGAATACAAGTGCCGTCGGCTGTAGGGTAATCCGTGCCGTATACCGTAATGTGATCTCGTTTACCTAAAGGCACTTGCAAAATCAGCGGAATCAAATGTGTTTCGTGCGGATGATCTTCACCGATTGAACCGTCTTCAATTGCTCCTGCCGCATTAAAATATCTCAAGCTGACGTAGCGAATGCCATGCGCCGCGCCAACCCAACGAATCATTTTCTCCATGATAAGTTTCGTTTCGCCGTAGGGATTTGTCGGCTCGGTTGCGTCGTCTTCTTCAATCGGAATTCTTTTGGGTTCACCGTAGACCGCAGCAGAAGAACTGAAAATAATTTTGTTTGCGCCGTGCTTCGCCATTGCCTGTAAAAGATTTTGCATACCGTAAACATTATTATCAAAATACTTCAAAGGACGAGTGACACTCTCACCGGCTTCAATGAATGCCGCGAAATGAATTACCGCCTCGATTTTGTTTTCGGTGAAAATCTTATCCAACGCGCCCGAATCTCTTATATCGG
This sequence comes from Selenomonadaceae bacterium, assembly GCA_024698045.1. Classification (GTDB taxonomy): domain Bacteria; phylum Bacillota; class Negativicutes; order Selenomonadales; family Selenomonadaceae; genus Quinella. The sequence goes on along the minus strand of JAILRS010000011.1, from coordinate 27,969 downwards.
CTTCGTAAAATTTCAAATCGGAATTAACCGCCGTGTGATGTCCCGTTACGAGATTATCAACGATTATAATTTCTTCGCCTTTTTCTGTTAATCTTTTTACGGTATGCGAACCTATATAACCTGCGCCGCCGCAAACAAGTACCGCCATAAAATTTATCCTCCCCAAAAATTTTACTGTTGAAGATTGGGCAACACGATTACCTTTTTATCATTGCCCGTTATGTTTTATCTTACACAAAATTTATCACGGCTTACACTTTTGTCAATAGTACAAACCCGTAAACCAAAAACGGGACAAGCTTTGATAAGCCTGCCCCGTCCGATAAAAAATTATTTACGAAGATTAAGTTCGGCAAGAACTGCGCGGTAACGCTCGATGTCTTTATCGCTGAGATAGCTCAAAAGGCGACGGCGTTGACCAACCATTTTCAAAAGACCGCGGCGCGAATGATGATCTTTCTTGTGTTCTTTGAGATGATCCGTTAAATAGGAGATGCGCGCCGTGAGCAACGCAATTTGAACTTCGGGCGAACCGGTGTCGCCTTCGTGTTTTGCGAATTTCTCCATAATCTCCTGCTTTGCTTGTTTGTCTAACATGACATATCCTCCTGCGTATAATTGTTAATCCTCGGGCAAAGTCTGCGTCGGAGTAACGACAAACTGTGCTCGGGTTGATGTTGACGCAGTTTATCATAATAAAATTTTTCCGTCAAGTTAGCTACACAAACACAACGCCCGATTATTTTTTGCGAACCAAATCAACTTTGTTTCTGCTGTTCTCTTCGTCTTGCTTCTTCTCTCTACGTTTCTGTTCGCGCTTTTCCTTTTGCTGTTCCTTTATCTGTTTGCGTTCTTCCTTATCCAAATTTCTTGCGGTAGTGTCGTCGAGTTGAACAAAAAATTCTCCGATTGCCTTGACATAATCATTTGTCTTTTTACCGGTTAATCTGCTTTGAAGTTTATAGGTGTACATGAGCGAAGAATTTTTTGCGTCGTAAATGTAGAAAAACAATTCGGGGACTTTGGAATTATTGGCGACAGTCATGATGACATAAGCATCGGCGTAACGCGCAACATTTTTCAGATAAACTTTTTCGGCTTCGGGCACATCAAGCGAATAAATATTGACGCCCGTATCACGACGAATATTTGCGGCTATTTCCTCGTAAGACACAACCTCACGCGTCGAATTTAATTTGCCGGCATTACCTATTTCGCGAATCAAATCTTGCAGTTGCGGTTCGGCATCTTCTGTCTTGTAGTAATTAGGCATTGCCACCGCCAATTTCTTTATGGTGAAAAGATTTACGCCCTCTTCGATTTTATCTACGTAAGCAGCCATCGCGACGGACGATATCATAAACACCGACAACATTGTCAGTGCGGCAAAAAATTTTTTCATCATTAAACTCCTTGAACAAAATTGTTAGATTAAATTATGAGCCTTAAGTGCCTTTTCCAGTAATTCAACATGTGCCGGTTCGGGTTCGCTCAGCGGCATACGCAACAGCCCCGTATCCCAGCCCATAAGTCTCATCGCTACTTTTACCGGAATCGGATTTACTTCGCAGAAAAGAGCATCGATTAAATCGCAGTATTCGATTTGCAGACGTTCTGCCTCTTTGACATTGCCATCAAAATAATTTTGGCAAATCATGTGAGTATCATACGGCGCGACATTTGACAGGACGGAAATGACACCGCTGCCGCCCAAGGAAAGTATCGGGACGATTTGATCGTCATTGCCCGAGTAAATCGCCAATTTATCGCCGCAAAGTTTACGAGTACGAAGCACCGCCGTTAAATCGCCGTTCGCCTCTTTTGCGGCAACAATATTCGGATGTTCCGCCAATTTCGCGTAAGTTTCGGGCTTGATGTTTACACCCGTACGGCTCGGCACATTGTAGACTATCGCAGGAATATCAATGTTATCGGCAATTTTATTGTAGTGAGCGACAAGCCCCGATTGCGTACATTTGTTATAGTAAGGCGTAACCAAAAGCAATGCATTCGCCCCGACTTCCTGCGCATAACGAGAAAGTTCGATAGCGTAAGCCGTATCGTTTGAGCCGGTACCGGCTATTACGGGTACACGCCCGTTAACATGTTCGACGGCGAATTTTATAGCGGAACGGTGTTCGGCGTCGTTCATTGTTGCCGCTTCACCCGTCGTACCCGTTATACAAATCGCGTCGGTATGATTTTCGATTTGATTGTCGATTATCCGCCCGAGTTCGGTGAAATTTATTCCCGTTTCGTTAAAAGGTGTAACGATAGCGACACACGCGCCCTTAAATGGAATTTTTTTCATGTAAAGCCCTCCGAAAATTTTTATCTTAATTATTTTCACGGTACATAATGTTGACCGTTATTTATTGTCGCGCTTACCGAAGAAACTTGCGCAGCTCGAAAAACTTTTGCCCGAAATTTTTACCGTGTATTGTTCTCGGTCGTGACGACTTTTGTATCGGTATTGCCTACGGTTTTATTTTCTTCCGCAGATATCTGCGCAACCTTCGAGTTATCGGGCGGCAAAATTCTTTTCTCCCTGACGTTGAAAAATTTCCTAATCAAATTGGAAAGTTTCGAGCGTTTCATTTTGTCTCCTCACTTCAAAGCCTGTTTGACTTCGCCGAAAAGTTTTGCATTCTCCTTGATGATTTTTTCGTTACCGAATGTGCAGAGATAATTTTTGTTCATGCAATCTCTTACCAGCGGAGCAAGTGCCCGAATATCTTCCTGCCGTGTCGCTAAAATTTCGTCGCGCAATCTCTGACGGTCTTCATGCGTCACATTGCACAGGAAATTATTTGCGGCACTGCGTCCCTTTATCGACGGCGTCAACGGTTTATCATATTTGCTCAGTGTACCGATTATGTACTTATCCATTTCGCGGTCGCTTACGTTGAAATTTTCCAAGAAATCCGCTGTCTTATCAAAAGTCTCTATCGTCTTCTCAAGGTTCGGATCTCTGTAGGAAACGAAAAATAAATTGCCCGTGTTACCGAAATTTACCATGGCACCGTACGCGCCACCCTGTACGCGGATTTTTGTCCAGAAATAATCATAGCGCAAAATCGTTTCCAAAACTTTAAGAGCACCCGTGTATTTGTAACCAAGCTCGATAAAGTTTGCGCCCTTGCCTACGTATTGAACGCGGCTTTGCGTGTAAAGTCCTTCGTTAAGCGGCTTGCACGGGAAATGATAATATTCGTCTTTGAATTTTTCTGCCGTGAAACTTTTAACCAACTTAGACAGTTGCGGAACATATTCCTTATACAAATCTTCGGGTGCGGTTACACTCACGATTAAGCCGTTACTGTTAAGCAAACGATCGCGAACGTCATAAAGTTCATCAACCAAATCATCAAACTTGTTATCGAAATCCTCAAGTAATTCTTTCTCAAACTTATTGAACGGCAAACTTAATGCGGCATTGTAAGCCCCTGTCTTATTCTGGTACGAAGACAATTGAGATGAAACGATTGCCGTAGCCATACTCTGCAGACCAAATTCAAAACCGGTTACACTCTGCTCGATTAATTCATGTATGCGATTTTTATTCGTGAAGACAGTACCGTTAATAATTTCGTCTAAAAGCTCTGTCATCTCGGTCAGTTTCGATTTGAGTGCCTTGACGGAAATTTTAAAGCGCGGCGCAAAAGAATCCGGCTTACCCTTTTCTCTGTCGGCGTTCAAAGATACACCGAATCCGCCCAGACTCAAATTTTTCAAGACGGAAAGTTCTTTGTAGGTGTGATGTTTCGTGTCGACGCTGCCGAGTAAACTCATCAACATAAACGCATAAAACAATTTATCTTGCGGTACTTTATTCGCGTCAAAGTAGAACGTCATGTAAATTATTCCGTGCGTATCGATATTGCTGAGCAAAATTTTTGTGCCGTCGATATCGCGGAATTGCAACGGTAACTTTTCGACTTCCTGGCGCAAATCCGAACGTTGTAACAGCGGAATCGTTTCCAATGCCTCGGGCGTTTCCGGTGTCTGTTGACGGATTTTTAATTTCTTCGTCGTGTCGATAATCTCTTCAATTTGCGCAGATGTCAATTTCGCTTTGATATCCGCCAAAATTTTTGCCTGTTCGTCGTCGCGTTTTTGAGCGAATTTTTTATCGGGCACCAACGTCATCAAAACTTTGTGCTTGTTATCGAGGAAATACTTTTGAATGATATCTTCAAAGTAACGACCTTCAAAACCGCGCTTGATTGTCGCCAAATCATCCTCGTAGCTCAAATAAGCATTGGGGTCTCCGCCGTAGAGCCACGTTTTGAGTAAACGTAAGCCGTAAATCAAACCCTTGGGAGCTAATCCGAAATCGGCTTCGCGCAATTTGAATTCAATCAAATTAATCGACGCCTGCAATAAAGTTTTGTCGATACCTTCGTCGACCAACTTTTGCAATTCGTCGTTGACAAGCGTGTAAAATTTATCGACGCGATTCGCTTCGGAACCCGTGAGTGTGATTGTAAAAGTCGGCTGCCTCAAATCATCTTCCAAACCTGCGGATACATCTTTACCTAAGCCAGAATCAATCAAAGCTCTGCGAATCGGCGCGGCTGAACTTGAAAACAAAGCATGTGTCAAAATTTCCAGCGCAAGATTTGTCGTCGTGTCGAGTGTATCGCCGACAACCATACTCATCGCGAGGAAAGTTTTTTCATTTGTATCTTCCTCTTCGCCGATGGGATAAACTTCGTCGACACGTTTCATTTCGGTAAAATTCGGATGAAAGTCAATCGCGGAATCAATTTCGATTTTGTCGTACGCACTCAAATATTCTCTGTCCATGTACTCCAAATGTTCCGCGATATCCACATCGCCGTAAAGGTAAATGTAACTGTTTGACGGATGATAAAATTTTTGATGGAAGGCGGCAAAATCTTTCTGGGTCAACGACGGAATAACTTCGGGATCTCCTCCCGATTGGTAGCCGTAACAATTTTCCGGAAAAGTCGCCTGCAAAAGTTTGTCGGCTAAAATATCGTCGGGCGAAGACAATGCGCCTTTCATTTCGTTATAGACAACGCCGCTGTATTTCAAAGGAGCGTCCGCCGATTCTATTTCGTAATGCCAACCCTCTTGCATCAAAATTTCGGGCGTCGTCAACATTGACGGGTGAAAGACGGCATCTAAATAAACGTCCTGCAAATTGCGCAAATCTTTTGCATTGCGACTGGCGACGGGATAAACTGTTTTATCGGGGTAAGTCATCGCGTTGAGGAAAGTATTTAACGAACCTTTGACCAATTCGACAAACGGCTCTTTCAACGGATATTTTTTCGAGCCGCAAAGCACAGAATGTTCCACGATGTGAGCGACGCCCGTATCATCTTTGGGCGGCGTACGGAATCCGATGTAAAATACTTTGTTGTCGTCGTCGGTCTCCACGTAGAAAAGTTTCGCGCCGGTCTTGACGTGTTCAAATTCATAAGTCTTTGCGCTAATCTCACCAACATCCGAAATTTTATCGAGGCGAAAGCCGTGAAGAGTTTCACCGATATTTAAACTCATGTAATCGCTCCTTTGCGGACAAAGTTTTCGATAATCGCAACGTTCGCAAGCATCGACACCCGTCCTTTTAATAATTTATGTCAACGTTAAAAATATTTTATTCGTTTGATTGCCAACCGTCAAGTTAAGTGTTTCTGTTTATTTGTTATGATATGTTGAGTAAATGTGCCACGGAAAATTAAAAATCACACAAAAGTTTTTGACTTGCCAAGGATTTTCGTGTAAACTTCATAACCTGGTGATTGAAATATAACTGAGGAGTTGAAACATTTTGGTAACAATATTGGCAGGAGTGATTGTCGCGGTTGTGGCAATCGGCGGAGCAACATGCCTGTACCTGCGCGGCAGAGAAGAAAAAGTTGTCCCGAAATTGGAAAGTCGTACACCTTTTGTGATTGAGGATCGCGATGCAAAATCTGTCACAATTTCCACGGTAATAGAATTTCGCAACGAAGGAACACAGAGCGCGATGATTGTCGACGCGATTTGTAAACCGCAACTGCCTTTCGAGCAATACGACGGCATGGCGGTAAGAGGTAAGGCCGAGCGTTTGGGCGTACCCCGTGAAGATGATTATTTCGAGGCATTGGTCATAGAACATCAGCAGAGCGCAAAATTAGTCGCCAAAGTAACTTTGACGGCGCGTAAAAATCTTTCACTCGAGGCGGCTGTAGCACATATGGTCGACTTCCCGATTGAGTTCATTTATCGCCATGTCGGTCGCAATGAGATGAGATATTCCGTCGCCCGTATTTTCCTCACGGCGGAAGAACTTGCCAAACTGGTCGGCGTTAAACTTGCAAAGGTTGAAGGTCGAAAATAATTTTTAAAAATATCTTCGGTGACAATCGCCGATACATAGGAGAAATTTTTTATGAAGGTAGAAGTTATTCCGATAACAACAAGAATTTTGACGCCGCAAGATGATATTGTCGACGCCATAGAATATTACACGAGCGACATAATCGGCGAAAACGATGTTATAACCGTTGCCGAAAGTGTTGTCGCGATAACGCAGGGCAATATCATTCGCCCCGATGAAATGAAAATCAGCAACTTGGCAAAACTTTGCTGCAGATTCATCCCCGATTACGGCAGTCTTGCCACACCGCACGGCATGCAGGCATTGATGGAACGTGAAGGCGAATGGCGTGTTGCGTTCGCTCTGTTGGGCGGTTTCCTCGGCAAACTTGTCGGCATGCGCGGCTTATTCTACAAATGGGGCGGACGTCAAGCGGCTTTGATTGACGATGTGACGGGCACTATGCCGCCGTTTGATAAATGTGTCGTCTACGGTCCCGAAGAACCCGATAAAGTTGTCGCCGCGCTCAAAGACAGAATGAAATGTTTCGGCGCGATGATTGCGGACGTTAACGATTTGAAACGCTCGAGAATTGTCGGAGCGACACCCGGAATGGATGCGCAACTTGCTTCCGATTTGTTGATTGACAACCCCTTCGGTAACGCGTCGCAGAAACGCCCGATTTGCATATTGAAAAATTTCAAACAGTATCAAGCAGAGAAATCGAAATGAAAAAATTTTTTACGCAACTGATTATGTTTGCATTGACGGCAATTTTTATGGGCGGTACTGCGCAGGCAGTCCCGATACCTTTGCGCGGAGTCGTGGAAGGTTTTTACGGTACGCCTTGGGATTACGAAAAACGTGTCGACATTATAAATTTCTGTCGGAAAAATAATTTGAATGCGTACATTTACGCGCCGAAAGATGATATGTATCACCGTGACAAATGGCGTACGCCCTACCCTGACGAAAAATTGAATGAGCTTGCCGAACTGGTAAGCACCGCGAAAAAAAATAACGTGCGATTTATTTTTGCGATATCGCCCGGGCTTGATTTGAAATACAAAGGTTCCAAGGGCGAACAGGATTTTGATGCGATGATGAAGAAACTCGAATCGATGTATCAAATCGGCGTCCGTGACTTTGCTATTTTCTTTGACGATTTGAAAGACGATAAGGGCAGACATAACGAAGACGGCGAAGATCAGGCAGCATTTTTAAATCGTGTCCAGAAAGAATTATCCGCGCGGCATAAGGACATTGCGCCGCTAATCACTGTACCTACGGAATATTATTACGCCGATATGATTGACGGGAAGAAAATTAAACCGTACACGCGCGATTTCGCCGAGAATTTGGATTCAAAAATCGTAGTGCTCTACAGCGGTCGCGGAGTTGTCTGTGACGGAATCGAAAACGCCGAACAGTCTGCCGTTAACAAAATTTACGGGCGCGAAGTCGGTATCTGGTGGAATTATCCCGTTAATGATTATCCGCTTACACCCGACGGCAATCGCAATACAAAATTAGCATTGGGAGCTGTCGAGAAATTACCTACGACAAATGTTACGGCGATTTTCTTCAATCCCATGGCGCAGGAACAAATGTCAAAAATTGCTTTGGCGACGGGAGCGGTTTACGCTAACAATCCTGCCGATTACGATTCAACAAAGGCATGGAACAAGGCAATAGAAAATCAATTCGGTTCGCTTGCTCCCGCAATGAAAATCTTTGCGGATCATTCCAAACATATGGAAAATTCTTGGGCTAAAGTCGGTGCGCCCGATGCCTCCGAATTTGCCGCGGTTGCCTACATGGTTATCGCCAAGGCTGATAATGTCAACGCCGCCGAATTTAAATTGCTCGAACAGATGATTGATAACATGGATCGCGCCGCGAATATTTTGCTTGAATATTTGCCGCAAGAAAGTCTTGCCGAATGCAAACCGCAACTGGAACAATTTAAGAGATTAGCTCATGCCGACAGAATTGCATTGGAATCGCTCAAGGCAGGCAGTTTGAATCCGCAGCTGAAAATTTTGCGTGAAGAAATTACCGTGAACGAAAAGCAAGCAATCATATCGGAGGAAGCCGCGCGCAAATTTATCGACGACGTAATGAATCATTTTGAAAAGCAGAATCAAGGTAAGCGTAAGAAAAAGTAAAACAATCGGAGACGGTAACAAATGGCTGATACGACGAAATTGATAAAACGAATCGAACAACTGGCGGAGGGCAAAAGCAATCTGCGGTTTATGGAAGTATGCGGCACACATACCGTGTCTATTTTTCGTTCGGGCATCAGACAAATTTTGCCGCCCAATATCGAATTGGTTTCGGGGCCGGGTTGTCCCGTTTGCGTGACCGATGACGATTATATCGATAAAGCGATTGCCTATTCAAAGAAGGAAAATTTTATCGTGGCAACTTTCGGCGATATGCTCAAAGTGCCCGGTTCGCGTTCGAGTTTGGCGGCGGCATCTGCCGAGGGCGGTAATGTGCGGATTGTTTATTCGCCCATGGATTGTTTGAAATTGGCTGAAGAAAATCCCGACAAGAAAGTAATTTTTTTGGCGATAGGATTCGAGACGACAGCACCGACGGCGGCGGCAACGGTCTTGGCGGCAAAATCGCGCGGCATAAAAAATTTGTTCATGCTGTCTTCGCAAAAACTTGTTCCGCCCGCGCTGAGGATGTTACTTTCGGATAAACAAGTTAAAGTCGACGGATTTTTATTGCCGGGACATGTCGCCGTAGTTATCGGCTCCGATTCGTTTCAATTTTTGACGGATGAATTTAAAATCCCGAGCGCGGTCGCAGGATTCGAGGCGGAAGAAATTTTAATCGCGCTGATAAGTTTGCTTGAACAGATTGACGGCGGAAAAATTCACGTGGCGAACGATTATCGCAGTGTCGTCAAAGCCGAAGGCAATTTATCCGCGCAGAAAATTTTGTCGCAGGTCTACGAAGTGGCGGATACAAGTTGGCGCGGTATCGGCGAAATTCCTTCGTCGGGTTTGCGTATGCGTGATGATTTTGCGGCGTTTGATATCGAGCGCGTTTATCCCGTCGAAATCGAAACGAATACCAAAAAATCGGCGTGTAGATGCGGCGAAGTTTTGCGCGGCATAATTTATCCGACAGCTTGTCCGCTCTTCGGTAAGGCGTGTACTCCTCTTCACGCAATCGGGGCTTGTATGGTATCTGTCGAAGGTGTTTGCGCGGCATGGTTCAAATACGGCGGCAAAACTTTTAAATTCTAACTTTGGAGAAATTTTAATGAGCGAAAAAATTTTAATGGCGCACGGAGCCGGCGGAAAGTTAAGCGGTCAACTTGTGCGCGAAATTATTCTGCCGGCATTCGGTAACGAAATTTTAAACGAGCTCCATGACGGGGCTAAGATTGGTCGATTGGCGATGACTACAGATAGTTACGTCGTGCGGCCGATTTTTTTTAGCGGCGGCAATATCGGCAAACTTGCAGTCTGCGGCACGGTAAATGATTTGGCTGTCACGGGCGCAGTGCCGAAATTTCTTTCGGTCGGCGTGATTATCGAGGAAGGTTTTGAAATCGAAGACCTGAAGAAAATCGCAAAGACAATGGCGGAGGCGGCGAACGAGGCAGGAATAAAAATAGTCACCGGTGACACAAAAGTAGTCGGTAAAGGACAGGCAGACGGAATTTTTATCAACACTGCCGGCGTAGGCGAACTGATTGACGGCGTAAATATTTCGGCGGCTAATGTTCGTGTCGGCATGAAAATTTTAGTGTCGGGCTTTATCGGGGATCACGCTACCGCAATTCTCGGCGGTCGTCACGGTTTGGATTTGCCCGATACCATTAAATCCGATTGCGCTCCTTTGAATAAGTTGGTGTCGGAAATGTTGAGCATCGAACCGAAAATTGCAATGTTGCGCGACGCGACAAGAGGCGGCATTGCGGCGGTACTGAATGAAATTGCCGAAGCTGCGCAGGTCGGTATTTTGCTTGACGAAGAAAAAATTCCCGTGCGTGAGGAAGTACGCGGCGTCTGCGATATTCTCGGCTTTGATGTTTTGGAATTGGCGAACGAAGGAAAAATTATCGCGGTCGTACCTGCCGAATCGAGCGACAAAATTTTAGCGGCGATGAGACAAAATGTTTACGGAATCAACGCGGTTGAAATCGGCGAAGTGGTAAAAAATTCTTCGGGCAAAGTCGGTTTGAGGACTGCGGTCGGCGGTATTCGTATTGTCGATATGCCGATAGGCGAACTTGTTCCGCGGATTTGTTGACGGAAAAATTTTCATAATCTCAGAAGGTAGGCGAAGACTTATGGAACAAAGAACGCGCGACATTCTGAAACTTTTACTTCAAGAAAATTCATTTCAGACCATAACAGATATCGCAACAAAATTATCAATCAGCGGCAAAACGGTATCGCGACAATTGCCCAAAGTTGAAGATACTTTAAAATCCGTCGGGCTGTCACTTGAAAAAAAATCGGGCGCGGGTATAAAAGTTGTCGGAAGTGAAGTCAAACGCTACGCACTGTCAAAACAAATCAAGTCCGGCGAAAAAAACGAGTACACTCCTGCGGAACGTCGTTCGATTATAATCAGCAAACTTTTGTCGAGTCACGAGCCGATAAAATTATTTGCGTTATCCAGTGCCGTTCACGTCACCGATTCGACGATAAGTAACGATTTGGATAAATTAGAATCGTGGTTCAGAAATCAGGGCTTGAAACTTTTGCGTAAGCCGGGCTTGGGCGTCAGTCTCCTCGGCGACGAAAGAGATTTGCGGCGTGCTATCGTGCGCTATATTTACGAGCATGTCGGCGAAAATCGTCTGATGAATCTTATGCAGGACAATTTGCCCGAGGAAGATAATGCGCCCGTTGCGAAGGTGCCGAAATTTTTATTGGGGCTGATTGATTCGGGAGAATGGCGGCGGCTTGAACAGATGATTCGCGTTATGGAAAATGATTTGGGCTATAAACTTTCCGACAACGCTTTTATCGGTTTGCTGGTACATATGTCGTTATCGATTCACCGAATAAAAAATCACGAGCCGATAACAATTGATGACAAAACCTGCGCAGAAATTCGCGGCACAAAAGAATTTTCGGCGGCAAAACGATTGGCGGAAAAAATTTCCGAGGCAACAAAATCAGAAGTGCCCGACAGCGAAATTTGTTACGTAACAATGCATATTCTCGGGGCGCGCAGTCGTTTAAATTCCGCAGGTATCGGCAAAATTTCGATGATGGATAATTTTCGGTTGATTACGTTGGCGCGGAAGATTATGAAACAAGCAGCCAAAATTACGGGGCGCGATATCGATAAAAACAAAACTTTGCTTGCCGGGTTGATTAATCATCTTGCGCCGTCAATCAGCCGAATGAAAATGAATATGGATATACGCAATCCGTTGCTTGACGAAATTCGCGTGCATTATCCCGAGCTGATGAGTTTGACGCGCAAATGTGTCGGCGAACTCGAACAGGAAGTCGGCAGGACTTTGCCCGATTCGGAAATCGCTTATATCGCAATGCATTTGGGCGCGGCTCTTTCCGACAGTGAAAAATTTGTTCACGCGATACATCGGGTTGTAGTTGCATGTCCGACGGGTATGGGAACATCAAGACTTTTGTCAAGTCGACTTCGTGCCACCTTCCCGACAATTAAAGTCGTCGACGAAATTCCGATTTTGGAAGTCAACAGCGAATACATTGCCGCCAAAGATTTTGAATTTATAATCTCGACTATGCCGATTGCCCGAGCAGATTGTCCCGTTGTGGTTGTCGGTGCCGCACTCACTCAAGACGATTGCAAAAAAATTGACGCGGAACTTTCGCGCCAGAACAGACAATTTTTGGGTAGTGCCGAGGAAATTGAACCGCGGCCGCCGTTTATGGATGCTTTGATTAAAATGACCGCTTACGGCAACGCAATTCAATCGTTGATGACAAATTACTTTTATGTTCGCGGCAATGTTTCGGATATAAATTCCGCCTGCAAACTTGCCGGAAATTTGGCAGGTAAAGACGCCGAAAGTAGTGCGGAAATTTCCAAAGCGTTACTCATGCGTGAAGATAAAGGCTCCACACTGATTGTCGGGCGCAGAATGATTTTACTGCACTGCAAAAGTTCCGCCGTCAAGGCTCCTGCTTTCGGTATTCTTCAATTGGGCGAAGGTTTTATTTATCCCGAAGACGGCGAACGTATTCGCACGGCTATTGTCTTACTTGCTCCCGATGACGCCGACGAATTTACACTGGAAACTATCGGGCATATCGCTTCTGTTTTGCCGGATTGTTGGGGATTTATCGAACTACTTCACGAAGGTAACAGCTCCGAAATTCACGGCGAAGTCTTGAAAATTTTCGAGGACTTTTATAAATCCAAAGTCAAGGAATTGATTTAAACTTCGTCAACTGTTCATTCTCGACATCAACATCGCGCCGACAGAATCGAAAATCGCGGCTGCCTCTTGTTTGACGAAATCTTTGGCTGTCGCGACAGTAAAGCCGCCGAAAGTTTTTATCATGGGCAAATCGTTTGACTCGTCGCCGATAACCGAAACTTGAGCATCACGCCAATTTTTCAGCTCCAACATTTTCGCGACACCCGAACTTTTATTTATCCCGACGGGTACGATATCCAAACTGATTGTGTTTCGCTGAGCAAAAATTTCGTCGCCGTACTTTTCATTGATGACAACTTCCGCCGCTTTCGTTTCTTCAATAGTATCGAAACAAAGTGCAAGCTGATTGATTTTCTTTGGGATTGCGGTAACCTGCGCGGCGTCAATCATCGTCAGCGGAAAATCCCATTTGTCTTTCATCGTGACCGCCCAAGATTTGTCGCTGTTGAGCAAGCAGTAAAAATTATCCGCCGTCTCAAATGCAAAATGATGCGTCTTTGATATTACAGGCTCCTTCATTATTTCGAGCAAAGTTTTTATCGGTAAACCTTTCTCGAAAATAACTTCGCCCTTACCGTCGTGAATGATTGAGCCGTTACAACAAATTGCGAAATCTACCTCAACGCCGAAATGTTTAAAGTAAGAAATAAGCATAATGTAGGGGCGTCCCGTCACCATACCGAAAACATTTCCGGCTGCGCGCCAATCGCTCACGGCTTTTAAATCTTCCGCTGAAATATTTTGATTACGGAAAAGTGTACCGTCGAAATCACTTGCCGCGAATTTAATTATTGAATTCATAAATTATTGCCTCCGTCGGGCGTAAGAAATATTCTTCGCCGTGATAATTGCCGTTGATTTTTGTACAGCCGCCGAAAATATTAAAAGGCAATTTGACATCGTGTGTCGTGAAATTTACCGCGACACCGATTTTTTTGTCGCCGAGCGCGCGCGTGTATACGTAAATCTCTTCGTTATCGGAAAAATATTCTTTGTAATCGCCGTTAATCAAAACTTCGCTTTCGTTACGCATTGCGCTTAAATGTCTGTAGTAAATCAACACGGACTCTTGATCTAAATCTTCTTCCGCCGCGTTGCAAGTCTTGTAGTCTTTGTGAATCGGCAACCATGGTTTTCCGACAGAGAAGCCCGCATTTTTCGACGCATCCCATTGCATCGGCGTACGTGCATTATCGCGGCTGTACTTGCGGATAATCTTCATATTCTCCTCTTCGCTCAAACCTGCATGATATCCCAATTCATATTGACCGATACTTGAAATGTCATCGTAGTCGTTAATATTTCTGAATCCGTCGGCGTCGGCGTTACCGAATCCCAATTCCTCACCTTGATAAATAAACGGCGTGCCGCGCAGAGTAAAGAGAATAGTCGCCAAGGCTTTGGCGGCTAATTTTTTATCGGCGTCTTCGGGGAAGAAAATATCAATCGAACGAGGACGATCGTGATTTTCAAAATAAATCGGATACCAACTGTTACGCGTCGCGTTTTGACTGGCACTCAATGCCTTTTTAAATTCGACAAGATTAAAATCCGCTGCCTTATGCCAAATTTCGCCCTCGGGGAAAATCACATTGACATGACTGAATTCAAAGAGCATATCAAATACGCCCTTGTCGCCGACCCATTGCGGTAAATCTTTCGGCTTGACGGCATTCGCTTCGGCTACCGTGAAAATGTCATGCCCGTCGAAAACTTCGCGCTTAAATTCCTGCAGAAAATCCAAAATCCCCGGTTGATTGGCTGTCATGTTGTGAATGGAGCAATTTCCTTCGGAATCCGTTGCGCCGTCGGTAAATCCCTCGGGTTTTTTTATGTAGACAATCGCATCAATTCGGAAACCGCCGACACCTTTATCGAGCCAGAAATTTGCGGCATCGTAAAGCGCGCGGCGTACTTCGGGATTTTCCCAATTTAAATCGGGTTGATAGCGCGAAAACGTATGCAAATAATATTGTCCGCGATCGTCATTCCATTCCCACGCACTGCCGCCGAAAATACTTTGCCAATTCGTAGGCGGATTATCATTAATACCTTCGCGCCAAATATACCAATCGGCTTTCGGATTATCGCGACTCGTCTTTGATTCCAAAAACCACGGATGTTTATCCGAACTGTGATTGAAAACCAAATCCATAACGATTTTCATGCCACGCTTATCGGCTTCGGCGACAAGCTCTTCAAAATCCGCCATCGTCCCGAAAGTCGGATTTATCGCCGTGTAATCCGAAATATCATAACCGTTGTCAGCCATGGGTGAAGAATAAATAGGCGTCAACCAAATCGCGCCCACGCCCAAACTTTGTATGTAGTCAAGTTTGTTGATTATGCCGCGCAAATCGCCGATTCCGTCGCCGTTCGTATCCATAAAACTTTTCGGATAAACTTGATACACGGATTTTTTTTGCCACCACGAATTATTTCCGGCAGCGTCCGCACGAACGAAAAATAAGTTACTCGGATTAATCGCGGCTGCCGTCGCCAGTGTCAATGTCCCCTTAATAAAATCGCGTCTGTTCATTTCGATTCCTCCTTTGGTGATATTTTTCGGCTCGATTATAAAAAAATTTCATATCGCCGTCAAAATTTCCGTATGATAATTTTCGTCCCCACGGGAAATTTTTTATACAGTTCAAACTTGCGCCCGTTCACCGTAAGAGTTAAGCGCGTACCTTTACCCGTCCTCAGTTCCAAATTTTTAAAGTGACGGTTCATATCATCCATGATAAACAAATCACCTTCGCGACGAAAATTTCCGTCGGCGGCATCAAACGGTAAGCCGACACCTTGAGACTTGTAAATCGTTCGTTGCAAAACAAATTCGCCGTCATGAAAATGTAATTCTTCAATGACGGGCGTTTTCTGTACCGAATGCATAAAGTCAATCGTCAGCGGCAAATTTTCGGCGGCGTCAATCACTGCTATCGTTTGGTTTTCCGTCCCGATAAAAATTTTCGGCGTGTTCGTCAGTGCGAATAAAATCAGCGACGCGGCTATTGCTAAAAAAATTTTTTTCACGCGGTTTAATCTCCCTTACTTGAAAATATTTTTCGACGTGCTACAATCAGCAAGCAAATTGGCAACGGGGGAAAAATTTTGTTTGAATATGAATTCATGCGTAATGCATTAATCGCGGTTTTTCTGGTGACGCCGCTTTTTGGTTTGCTGTCCACAATGGTTGTTTCAAACAGGATGGCTTTCTTTTCGGATTCGCTCGGGCACGGTGCTTTGACCGGTATTGCATTGGGCGCGTTAATCGGCGTCGGCTCCGAAATTGTCGGCTTGCTCGGTTTCTCGATTATCTTTGCTCTGCTCATAACCTACATCAAAAATAAATCGTATGCGGGTGCGGACACGGTTATCGGGGTATTCAGTTCCACGGCGATAGCCCTCGGCTTGGTACTCATGTCCGCAGGCGGTCAGTTCAATAAATTTTCGCGCTTCCTTATCGGCGATTTACTCAGCATCACGCGCGAAGATTTATTTTATTTGGCGGCGGTTTTCGTCGTTGTAATAATTTGTTGGGCGTTATTGTTTAATCGTCTGCTGATTCTTTCCGTCAATCAAACTTTGGCACGGAGTCGCGGCATTAATACTCAGCTTATCGAATCGATTTTCGCCGTGATGTTGGCGATTGTCGTTGCCTTGAGCATTCAATGGGTCGGCATTTTGATTATCAATGCGCTTTTGGTTTTGCCTGCGGCGGCTGCTCGTAACATCACCAACGCCGTTAAAAGTTATCATGTTGTCAGCGTGATTATCGCGTTGACTTCGGGGTTAATCGGTTTGCTTTTGGCGTATGAATTAAATTCTGCGGCAGGAGCAACGATTGTTGTCTGTGCGGCTATCGTCTACTTCGTGACGTTCATATTAAAGCCGCGTTTTGTTCGGTGAAGGTGATTTATTATGACCAGAAATTTTTCGTTGGTATTCGTCGCGCTTGCCGGTATTTTTTGGGCAAGTTCGGGCGTAGCCGTTCAGGATTTTTTTGCACATTCCGCCAAATCCGCAATAGAGTTGACAAATATCCGCATGACGTTGGCAGGAGCGATTTTGATTTTGATTGCCGCAAGTCGGAAAAGATTTTGGCTGTCGATTCGTCTGCTTAACAGACATCCGCGCCATTGGCTTGACGTCATGATTTACGGCATTATCGGCGTCGTGTTTATGCAGTTCACTTACTTTCAAGCGATATCAATCGGCGGAGCGGCCGCCGCTACCGTTATAACTTATGCCTGTCCGGCTATGGTCATCATGTGGGAAGCTTTACACAACAGACGTTTGCCGAAAGTCGGCGAAAGCATTGCGGTTATTTTGGCGATGACTGGCGTCTTTCTCCTGGTCACGGGCGGCAATCCGACAAAAATGCTTGTGCCTATCGGTTGTGTCCTGTGGAGTTTGGCGAGTGGTGCGGCTTTTGCCTTCAGCGCGATTTTCCCGAAACATCTGTTCGCAAAAAAAATTGACCCGTATTTTTTAACGGGTATAGGAATGCTTGTAGGCGGCTTATCAACTTTCGCCATTGTCGACGAAAAAAATTGGATGCCGTTCTTTAATTCGGATGTATTGTTTGATGTTGCTTGGATTATAATTTTCGGTACTGTCGCCGCGTTCTTATGTTTCAATGCCGGTTTAAAATTTTTGACGCCCGAAGAGGCTTCGATAACCGCGACAACCGAACCGGCCGCATCGGTTTTAATCAGCGCGATTATTTTCGGTGTGGCGTTCGGTTTCGTCGAATCGATTGGAATTGTTTTGGTTATCGCGGCGATTGCCATGCCGTCACTGATTAAGAGATAAAATCATGAATTGATATTAGACCAGAGGAGCGCGACTGTCACGCCCTGAAAAGTTGTTTTGGGCAATGCGAATTTACCCGTATCGCAACAAAGTGCGGCGGCTTCGCAGACATTGCCCACACCGACCGAACGCATGACGAATTTGGATTCGGCGAGTTTGTACTCGTCGATTTTTTTTTGCAAATCTTTCACGGGGAAAAATTTTACTTCAAGCCCCATGACTTCCGCCAAGGCTAATAATCCCTGTTCGTCACTCTTTGTGTCTACGCTTGCCAAAAGTTTTACGCGTTCTATCGGTTGATGAATCATTGCGCAAGCGCGTTGAAGTGCCTCGAAAATTTTAAGCGAAGTGACTCCGCGTCTGCAACCTATTCCCGCTACCAAATTTTGCGGTATCAAATTCAATTGCACATCCCCAGCGGTAACGAAAACATTTTCGCCGCGCAGGATTGCCGCGTTAATTGCTTTGATTGCCTCTTTCGGTTGCGGTACCAATCCCAATTTTGAAGTAATGGAGTCGACTGAAAATTTGCCGCAGACATCGGTTGCGGTCGTGATAACCGGATTTGCCTCGAGTATCTTTGCAATTTCGATTGTCAATTCATTTGCGCGCCCGACATGACCGCTCAAAAGACTTATGACATTATTGCCGCGGTCGTCCACAACTATTACCGCCGGATCGCTCAATTTGCTCACGATATGCGGCGCAATCATTCTCACCGCGATACCCGTTGCGCAGATAAAAATCAACCCGTCAAACTTTGTAAAAATCTCCTCGACGAGTTTGGGAAGGTTTTCAAATTCTTTACCCTTGGCAAAAGTTTGTCCGCCCATCTTCGTTACAATTTTAGCGGCGATTTTGGCTCCGTTTTTTGTTAATGAAATAATTGCTGTCCTCAATGACTTTTCGCCTTCCTGACAATATTGATAAATTTTTTATGACCTTTAAGATTCCGCCTTTCTGAACATATGCGCGAATTGCGGCGAATACAGATTAGATTTACGATATTGTTCGAGTGTCGCGCCTAAACATTGCCCGACGATTATCATCGCCGTCCTGTCGATATTTGATGCCTTTACTTGCTCCTCGATTGTGTTCAACCTTCCGCGGATAATTTTTTCTTCATTCGGCCATGATGCTTTATAGACAACCGCTATCGGCGTCGTCTCTTCCAATCCTGCCGATAATAATTCATTTTTGATTTCCGATAACATGTTGACCGAAAGGAAAATGCAAAGTGTCGTACGGTGTTGAGCCAATTGCGCAAGTGATTCGGTATCGGGTACGGGTGTTCTTCCGCTGCAACGCGTGATGATAACCGTTTGAGTTATACCCGGCAAAGTGTATTCCTGTTTCAATGATGCCGCCGCCGCCAAAAACGAACTTACGCCCGGTGTTATGTCAAACTCTATGCCGTTTTTCGTCAGCGCGTCCATTTGTTCCTGTATCGCGCCGTAAATAGACGGGTCTCCCGTATGCAATCGTACTGTCGTTTTTCCTGCCTTGTCCGCCAATACTATGACGTGAATTATTTCGTCAAGCATCATTTTCGCAGAGTTGTAAATTTCCGCCTCGGGTTTGCAAAGTTTCAACAGTTCGGGATTAACCAATGAGCCGGCATAAATTACCACATCGGCTTCGCGCAAAAATCGCTGTCCCCTTACCGTGATTAATTCGGGATCTCCCGAACCTGCTCCGACTATGTGAACCATTTAGGATTACCTCCCAATGAAATATTTCGGTTTCATTTTATCACGTAGGCATAAACATTTCTATATAAGACTCCCGAATAAATTCACTTGCTCAAAATAATTTTTCCGCGCTGTTTGAGTGTCCACGTCACACCGATTAAATCGAAAATCGCCGCCTGCTCGACTCTTATCCGCGAATAAGTTCCGCCGTCGAAATCGGAATCGAATACCATACCGAAAGCGCGTTCCGCATGATGATTTTCCGTGTAATTCTTCAGATTCGGCACGACCGCAAAAATATTTCCTTCGACGTGACACGCCCAAAAATCGCCGCCCGCCGTGCTCATGACCTCAACAAATTTCGGCGCAATCGTCGGGCTGTTCATTCTTTCGTCCACATTTGCGCAGCTGAATGCACGAACTTTGTAGCGACGCAAAAATTTTTCCCGTGCTTGCCGTGCACTGAAACCGCTAAGTCTATCCAAAGTGTTGAAGGAGTTAACGAAATTCGCGCCCACGGAAATATTTTCTTCGGAAGATTTTTTTTCGGCGACCGCAATTTTTTTCACGATACCGCCCGAAGTAAGACGCGGCAAAAACAATTTCAGTTCCGCAATAAATATCGGCTCAACATCCAAAGTTTTCACATCGCGTCCGCGTTTATCCATGTAGAAATTATTTACGTCGCGAATAATCTCTTCGGTTATGTCTTCGTCAAACAAAATACCGTCCGCCCAAAGTTTTTGCGCCGAATTAAATCTGTCGACGAAAGTTTTAAATTCGCCGATATTTTTTATCGTGATACCGTCGGCAATATCGTAGGCACTGATAAACGCCGTCGCCGCCTGTTGTTCGTCACTCTGCACGAAATCGGATCCGGCCGGTACCGCCGAATAAATCAACTCATCTGCATCGCCGAACATATCCGTATTAATTTTTTCCTCGTCGAAAAATTCTTCGTCATTGGCAGGACGTTCCGCAATCATTCCCGCGGCAACTTCTATTTTCGGTTGTCCGCTCATATGCAAATTAAATTTCCTGTAGCCGTTCAAACCCGATGCCGACGTCAAAATTTTCTCAAACACTTTCAGGTAAATATTGTCGTCAATATCCGTGCCGCCAGTCAGCCAATTAAAAATTCTTGCTCCGTTACCGCCGACGAATACATGCGGAATTTTATCGCCTTGATAGTAACCGCAGTCATGCAAAACTTTTACCAATTCGCCCAGATAATGAAACAGTCCGCCCGTCGCGAATTGTGCCGCCTGCAAAACATTTCTGACTTGTTCGTTACCCGTCTTGAATTTCAAATCCGAAAGATATTTGTCGCTATGTTCACGCATATCCGCATCTATTACCGCTTGCCTTTGAGTTTCGTCGCGCAATTTATCCACGGAAATTTTTTCTTCGGCGAACAGCTCATAGTTATCATAAATCGGCTTGAACATTTGTCGCGCGGCATAACGAATCGAAGTATGCCAAACAATTCGCGGAGGTGTACCGCTTATGACGCTGATATCGGTTGTCCCTGCACCTATATCCACGCAAATCGCGCCCTGCGCAAAGTTTCCGGCTTTACCGTCCATTTTATTGAAGTGATACGCTGCCGCCTTACTTTCCGTCCAAAATTCCACACCGTCCTCCACGGCTTCACTACATATGCCGCGGAAAGAAATTTTTTGTGCCTGCGAAAATGCTGTCGGATATGAAAAATTCCACCGAACTTTATCGGCACCGTGCGCCGCCGCCTCTACTGCCGCCTGCATACATATTTGACCGATATATGCCGCTGTCTTACGTCGTTGTCTGTCGTCATCAGCCCATTTCAAATTCGCGTCGATTTGGTCTGCCAATTGCTCAAACACGCGCGTATTTTCCGAGCTCAACAAAAATACATGCCCGTCCTTCAACGGACGCACTTCCTTTAATTCGCCGCGATTCAACAGATGAAACACACTTAAAAAAGAGCCGTCGGCGCGTTCGGGAATCTGCGAAGGAATGAAATGCCGATAAGTTTGCGCACGTGCGCCGCCGCTGGCCGTCACTTGATACAAATGCGGTTGCAGATTTAACGGGCGCGGTTGTTCGTCGTTTACCGCGCAGAAAACCATAGTTGAACTCGTGCCGAAATCCACGCCGATTTTCCACGTCAAACCGACATTGCGCTCAATTACTTTCGGCTTATTCAAAATGATGACGCCGATATCAAACGGTTCTTTACCGATATGCGACGGCGGATTGTAAGTGCAAATCAAGGCGTCGGGAAAATCATTGAGCTTAGCTGTTACGCGATTGGATAGAAAGTTTTCGCCGATATCTTGCCCGTAAGGTGTGACGAAATAAATATCTTTGGCAGGATAATCATCATCGGATTGTGCCCGATAATTTTCGTAGTAAAGAAAATAATTTTGCCAACCTTTGCGCCGAATATTCGGCCACAATTCCACGACGGGAACATCTTGATCTATATAAATCAAATCGCGTTTCGGATATGCCTTAGTCCAACGAAAAGACTTGCCGTCGCCGTTTACTCCGCTCAACGGGAAATTAAAGTGCAGATAAAAATTATTGGCGTCATTGGATATCGAAAGTCGCGCGGCAATTTCAGCCGCTCCGAACAAATCAATCAATTCGCGTTTAATCGGAAGAATCGGCGTCAAATCTTCGGCAATGGTTTCCGTTCCGTTGATGTGCGGAGAATTGGGGAATGCATTGGCCGGCTCGACTACTGCCATACGTTCGTAAAAAAAATCTTCGGGGCGACGATATTCCGCGTTACCCAAATTTGTACGCCCGATTTTATTTCTGTCGTTCGTCAATTTCGTGTCGCTGATTTCGCTTGCGCCAATCCCCTGCCAAACGACAAGTCTTGACGGGTCGACGCCCTCGAACCTTGCGAAGTCACGAACCATATCGGGCGAAACGAGTAGAATATTTTTAACGGACGTGAGCAAACGGACGGCAGAATCTTCAAATCGCGGCGTACGTCCCTTTATCGTTTCATCAAGAAATCGCGCCGTACCTACATGCAAATTCATATTCGACGGTATAAATTCGTAGGCAATGCCGTCAACATTTTGTACGGCGGCGGCAACATCCTGTTCGTAATCCGCCAAACATTTCAGCAAAGCATTTGAAATTTCTTTGGCCTGACTGCCGATTTTTTCCGTCTGCTGAATTTTATCGTAGAGATTAGCCAACCAACTGCGCAGGGCTGACAATTCGGCGGCGGATAAAAATTTTATCGGGTCGGTTAAAGTTTGTTGATTGTTACTCCACGGCGCAGATATTTTTCCCGCGAAAGTCGTTTCGTAATCGGCGGCGCAAGCAATCAAAGTTGTCGGCGAAGTCATTGCTATCGGCAAAGCGTTCAGCGAAATTATGTAGATATCCGTCAGCCATGCATCGCGGTTACCCGTCAATGATTCATGTGGTGCCAACGATTTCAGTATCATCGCCAAATCCGATTTGTCTTCACGCAAATTAATTTGTTCCGCGCTCAAGTCAAGTTGTTTGAATTCTTTCAGTGCGAACATTGCCAACAGCGCGCGCCATTCGCCCAAAACTTTTTCGTGTAAACCCGTTATAAATTGCCGTGTCGTCTCGAAATCAAACAGTGCCATTTTGAACAGTAAAGGACGCGCCCACATATCGGGAATCGAATCGACCGCGCCCATGTCTTTGATTGATTCGCCGCAATCCAAACTGTTCGCCAGACCGCGCAGAAAATTTATATCGGTATCCTTCCAAATGCCTGCCTGATCGCTCAAAATTTTTGAAATATCTTCCTCGACTTTCGGCAACATCGGAAAATAACTTTTCGCCATAGAATACACCCCTTTATAGTAATTATATCATAAGCGCGTTCAAACTTTCCAATTTCCTTCTACGTAGGTTGTTATGTATGAAATCTACACTTTAGAACTTTTCATAACATCGATAAAATTTCTTGTTGACGATATGATATATATCTCATAAAATGCGTATGAGGTAAAGAAAATGAATTTTCAAGTTGATTTTTATGAAACAGAAGACGGTAAGCAACCGATTGAAGATTTTTTGAATGAACTTGATGTTAAAACGAGAGCAAAAATGATTTCTCTTATGGAAATTCTTCAGGAGAAGGGGACATCTCTCAGAGAACCTTACACAAAACATTTGGATGATGGTATCTTTGAACTGCGTTGTAGTTCGTCCGTCAATGTCTCAAGAGCTTTGTTTTTCTTTTACATCGGTAATAAAATCATCATTACAAACGGTTTTATAAAGAAAACACAGAAAACCCCGCGAAAAGAAATCCAATTAGCAAAGAATCGACGTACGGAATATCTTCGCCGAGAAAGGAATCAAAAATGAAAAGTCTTGACGCGTATAAAGCGGAACAAATGAAGAATCCCGAATTTGCTGCTGCTTATAAAGAACTTGAAACTGAAATGAATTTGATTCGTGCGTTAATCGATGCAAGAAACTACCGAAATATGACACAAAAAGAATTGTCCGAAAGGACCGGAATTTCACAAACAGAAATTAGTCGAATAGAAAACGGCGCGCGTAATCCTTCCATTCGTTTGCTTCAAAAACTTGCGGATGGTATGGATATGTTATTGAAAATTTCTTTTGAACCTAAAAATCATGTTGCAACAAATTAAAATAATATCAACAAAAGGAGTGGATACCGCTTCTTATTTTTATCGGCGGTTGATTTGATGCGCTACCTTGATAAAAAATTTTTGAGATGCTATATTTGTCGGCATAAAAAACGGCAGGAGGAAATTTTTTGGATAAAGTAAGATTGGCGGCGACAAAAATACTATTCGACGTAGCAAAAAAAGGCGCGTGGGCTAATGTGGCATTGGCGCAAACATTGCGGCAAGAAAAATTTTCCGATATCGACAGAAAATTTTGCACGGAACTTGTTTACGGCGCAGTGAAATCGGGCGCGTCGCTCGATTGGAAAATCTCAAAGTACTTAACTCGACCGATTTCCAAAGTTGACGAAAAAATTTTGGCGGTATTGCGTGTCGGTATGTATCAAATATTTTTTCTCGACCGCGTCCCGAATTCGGCGGCAGTAAATGAATCCGTCGAGCTGACGAAAAAATTTTGCGGCATAGGCGCGTCAAAATTCGTCAACGGCGTAATGCGTTCGGCGGTCAGAGATTTACATAAAT
Source organism: Selenomonadaceae bacterium (assembly GCA_024698045.1). GTDB lineage: Bacteria > Bacillota > Negativicutes > Selenomonadales > Selenomonadaceae > Quinella. Next base: position 3,543 of record JAILRS010000011.1, on the reverse strand, counting down.
CCGATTTCCCGACCGATGAAGATTTAAAGTCATTGGCACTGCGAACATTTCATCCGCTATGGCTCGTGAAACTTTTCGCCGATGAATTTGGATTGGAAGCCGCACGAAAACTTTTGGATTTCGATAACACGAATCCGCCGCTGTGTTTACGCGTCAATCGATTGAAGACGACACGTGAAGAAATTTTATCCGCACTGAAAAAATTCGGTATGCAAGCGGAAGAATCGGCATTAGCTCCCGAAGGAATAATTTGCGGCGGTCACGGAGCATTGGATAAATTTCAACCTCTGCGCGACGGACTTTGTCAGGTACAAGACGAAAGTTCAATGACGGCGGCTCATCTGCTCAATCCTCAGCCCGAAGATTTTGTCATTGATTGTTGCGCGGCTCCGGGCGGAAAAACTACGCACATCGCCGAATTAATGGATAACCGTGGGAAAATTATCGCCGCTGATATTTACGATACGAAACTCGAGCACATTGCGCAGAACGCCGAAAGATTGGGGATAAAAATTATTTCGCCGCAGTTAATCGACGCGCGTGAATTGGGCGATAAATTCCCGAATCAAGCCGATAAAGTTTTAGTTGACGCGCCCTGTTCGGGTTTGGGTGTATTACGTCGCAAGGCCGATATGCGTTGGAAGAAATCGCACGAAGAATTGAAAGAGTTATCGCAATTGCAATTTGAAATTTTATCTTCGGCGGCGAAAACTTTAAAAGTCGGCGGTACTTTGGTCTACAGTACCTGCACGATTATCCGACGCGAAAATGAAAATGTTGTCGAGAAATTTTTAGCCGAACACAATGGCTTTGAATTAATCGAAATGAAAACTCTGTTACCTCACGTGACGAATACCGACGGATTTTTTTCCGCAAAACTTGTTCGCATAAAATAAAAAAGCCCCTGTCATAACGGCAGGGGTTAAATTTTTTTCCGAAGCGTTTTAATTTATTCCGCGCGTGTTGAATCAGATTTTGAATTTGCCTACAACATCTTGCATATCTTCAGCCATTTGCGCCAATGCCTGACTTGCCGCGGCAATTTCTTCGTTAGATGAGGATTGTTCTTCGGCGGAATCCGAAATATTTTTCATATTATTCGCCGTGCGTTTGCTTATGCCGTCAATCTCCTCGACCATCTTGACAACTTCGGCAGTGGAGCCCGAAACGACTTGCACCGAAGAATTTATTTCATTCATCTGATTCTTGATGTCGTTGACCATCTTAAGAATTTCGTCGAATTGTTCGCCGACTTCACGAATTGCGCCCGTACCGGCTTTGACTTCGTTCGTACCCGAATCCATTGCCTCGACTGCTCTTTCGGTGGAATTTTGAATCGAATCGATACGTGACTTGATTTGTTCGGCGGACTCTTGAGATTCTGCCGCAAGCTTACGAACTTCTTCGGCGACAACCGCAAAGCCTTTACCGTGTTCGCCTGCGCGCGCCGCCTCGATTGCCGCGTTCAGTGCCAACAAGTTTGTCTGTTCGGAAATAGCGGATATAGCGTCGACAATCTGACCGATTTGGCGACTGTTTTCGCCCAATTCCTTAACGACATCGGCGGATGCCATAACGCTTGACTCAATGCGGCTCATACTGTCTACCGCCGTGCCCATAAGTTCCGAACCTTTTTGTGCCGCTTGCGAAGTTTGATTGGATGTTTCCGCAATCGTATGCGATTTTTCTTCGACAGACTTAATATCTCTGAAGACACTGTCTATGTTGTTTTTAGCCGAAGTAATACTCTTCATCTGTTTTTCTACGGATTCTGAAATATCGTTGACTGTTTCGGCGACATGACCGGCAGCATCTGCCGATTGTTGCGAACTGGCTGTTAACTGTTCGGCGGACGATGCTACTTGATGTGAATTACTTGACATATTCGCTATTAAGTTGCGCAGATTGTTTTTCATCGTGTTAAAGTCGCGCGTCAATAAACCTATTTCATCGGAGGTTGTGACTTTTACGTCGTTCATTGTCAAATCGCCGTTAGACATTTTAATCGAATATTCTTCCAGTTGCAAAACGGGCTTCGTAATTTTATCGGAGAATATGCGGCAAATACCGAAGACCAATACGAATGCAATACCGATTATTATCATGAACATGAAACGCAAATCGCCGAGATGTGCGAATAGAAATTCGGATGGAACGTTAACGCCGACAATCCAACCCGTTTCGGGCACTGTTGCATATGCGAACGCCATGTCTTCGCCGTTTACGGTAGCTTCAATGTAGCCGCTCCCCTTGCTTATCATTTCATCAAAGTGAACGCCCAAGCCGTCAATATCGCCGAATTTTTTTGCAGGTTCGCCCAATTGCGAAGTAGCCAAGATATTTCCGTTCTTCTCTATTATAATGCCCGCGCCTTGATTCTGATATTTAATTTCCTGAGCTTGTTTGGTTAAAACTTCAAGAGATAAGTCAACGCAGTTCGCCCCGATAAATTGTCCGTTCGCCCTAATCGGTGTGCAGACCGATACAACAAGTTTGCCCGTGTTTACGTCAACATAAGTATCGGTGAAAAGCGTATCGCCCTTCGCCTGTGTATCTTTGTACCAACCGCGTTGGGTGGGATCTGTTTTGCCCGTATTATCGCCGGCGTAGTAGCAGTAAAAATATCCGTCCTGCAGACCTACGCACAAATCGAGGATATCTTTATCGCTGACTATCGTACTCGTCATTGCCTTTGTCTTGATTACCGACATGTTACCGTTAAATCCAGTCATGACGTTCGCAGAACTGATACTGAATGCTTTCTTTTCTTTGAGCCAACCATTTAAGTCCATTGCCTCTTTTTCTGCCGTTTCACGTAATTCGCGATCTACACTTTCCTGTAAATCGGTACTTGCAAAATAATAGCTGGTAGCACAGACGAACGCAATTACTGCCGCCATTATTACCGCAAGTGAAAAAAATTTTTGCTCTAACTTCATGCCTGCTCCCTCCGAAATGATTTATTTGTTGCAAGCATGTTAACATAAGCGGTTGATAAAAGCTATATTTTTCTTCGGCTGATTTTGCAAGAAATATCTGACGAAATAAAAAGCCCCTGCCGTCGTGACAGGGGTAAATTTTTTAGAACTCATTCGGAAATTATTTTTTGCGTGAATTATAATCCTTATCCAAATCTTCACGCCATGACATATCATCTGCGGCAACCCTTTCGGATTGGGAAAGTGACAATGTAAATTTACTTATGGCATCGAAAATGCCCCTCGTGCCTGTCCTGTCCGCATGATAGTTGACTGCGCGTTTGGCAGATATTCCGATGTGACCGGCTACCTCTGCCGCGTCGATATTCGCCCCAAGGAAAATAAATTCCCATCCCAATTCCTTTTGTTGTTCGATAAGTTTCTTTACATCATTGTAAGTGTATTTGCGACTTGAATTTTCTTCGCCGTCAGTTGCTATCACAAACAAAGTTTTTTGCGGCTTATCCTCTTCGCGTGCGTACTCGTGTATCGTTTTGATTTTTACTACCGTTTCGCCGACCGTGTCAAGTAAAGCAGTCGTACCGCCGACTTGATAATCTTTTTC
>JAILRS010000023.1 GCA_024698045.1 Selenomonadaceae bacterium | reverse complement strand
CGGATCCGAAATTTTTTCGCCCAACATTTGGAAGCCGCCGCATATTCCGATAATCGCCGTACCTTGTGCCGCGCGATTCAAAATCTTTTCGGCAAATTTACTCCTGCGCAGATAAATCAAATCTTCCGAAGTGTTTTTGCTCCCCGGCAAGATAATCACATCTGCCGAATCCAATTCTTCGGGCTCTGTCGCGTAAAACAAATTGACATCGCTTTCGTCCGCCAAGCTATCAAAATCCGTGAAGTTTGAAAGTTTGCCCAACCTTATAACCGCAACTGAAATATCGCCGTCCTTCGCGGAAATTTTATCGTCGAGCGATACTGAATCTTCATCATCAATGCCCAACTTTTCAATGTAGGGGATTATCCCGACAACGGGCTTACCGGTCTTCTGCTCGAGAAAATCAATCGCAGGTAGCAATAATTTAACGTCGCCGCGGAATTTATTTATGACAAGACCTTTGACCAAATCTCTTTCGTCGTCATCCAATAATTCGAGCGTCCCGACAAGCGATGCCAATGCTCCGCCGCGATCTATATCCGCAACCAAAATCACGGGCGCATTCAAATATTTTGCGACGCGCATGTTAACAATATCGTTCGCCTTCAAATTTACTTCCGCCGGGGAGCCTGCACCCTCGATTACAATCGTATCGAATTCCGTCGAAAGTTTTTGCAGAGCAGATTTGACCGCGTCGAATGCCTTGAGCGAATAACCTTGATGATAATCGGCCGCGCTCATTACTCCCACGGGTTTACCGTTTATTATGACTTGTGAAGTTGCATTGCCCGTCGGTTTGAGCAATACGGGATTCATTTCGACACGCGGCGATAAATTTGCTGCCTCCGCCTGCGCGACTTGTGCCCGACCCATTTCCAAGCCGTCGGCCGTCACGAACGAATTCAATGCCATATTCTGCGCCTTAAACGGTACGACACGCCGACCCTCGCGGAAAAATATTCTGCAAAGAGCCGTTGTCAATATACTTTTGCCTACGTGCGAACTTGTCCCTTGAAACATTAAATAATCAGTCATGATTCATAACCTTTTCAAACATAAAAAAATAATCGGCGTCATTCATCTCTTTATTTGGGTGATGAGGGTTGAAAAATTCCACGGCATGAAAACCGCATTTGTTAATGTAGAAATGAATGTTACGCTTTTCAAAGTAAGGCGTTGCAGTCTCCCAAACTTTTGTATCGGGGTAACGATTTTCTATCGCCTGCCATGCCTTGTAACCGATTCCGCCGCCGATATATTCGACTTTCATGTAAAAGAACATCAACTCGTTGTGATTTGTTTCGCGATTGATTTTGACGATTGCACCACCGACAATTTCATTATCACGGACGATATTTAAAACTTCCGCGCCTTGAGCAGATAACGCTTTGTCAATATCTTCACGCGGCAAAACCTGTTTACAATCCTCGCCGAATTCCTCGACTGCGCCCTTTTGAAATGACGCCTGAATATTTCCGATAAACTCTTCTAATTCGTCTTCACGCGTCGGAATAAGTTTGATATCCACTAAATCACCTCGGCAAATTTTTTTATGTCAACGGCGATGCCCGAAACCGTCAAGAAAACTTTATCGGCATGCGCGGCAATCATCTGATTTGCAATGCCTGCTAAATCTCTGAAACGTCGCGCAAGTTTATTTTCGGGTACGATTCCGCCGCCAACCTCGTTGCTTACAAAAATAGTCACGGCACTTGATTTTTCGGCGGCGTCGATTAATTCATCAATCAACCTGCGCAAATCGGCATATAATTTTTCTTCGTCATCCAAATCCGCCGCACAGATGAAATTGCTGACGTAAATAGTGACGCAATCAAAAAGAACCGCGTCGAAAATTTTTCCTGCTTCGGAAATTTTTTTTTCGGCGTTAATCGGAGCCTCAAACGTCCGCCACTCTTTACCGCGTCGCGCTTGATGCATCTTTACTCTGTGCGACATCTCTTCGTCGAAAATCTGCGCAGTGGCAATGTAAGCCGCACGACCTCCGCCCAATTTCAAAGCAAGCTTTTCGGCGAAAATACTCTTGCCGCTCCTTGCTCCGCCCGTCACCAAAATTATTTTTCCCAAATTTTCCACCGCCGTTAACAATCCTCAATTGTAAAAGAGTTTTTATTCTACCTTCGTTGCGTTAATCCCTACCTGCAGCCGAAAAAAATTTGACTAACTATAAGTCGTGCAGTATAATCAGCGCAAAGTCAAAATATCCAAAGTTTGCAGAACCACGGAGAAAATTTTCATAGAAAGGAAGTGAACAGCGCGACGAACTCGGGGAGTTTGTGCCGCGCCGGTTTCTATGAAATCGAACGTTGAAAATTCCTTTGAATTCGATATCGCCAACGAGTACGCCAAATATGAGGCGTTAACGGATGAAGAGCTTATAACCAAAATAAAGGACGAAAACGACTCGACCGCGTTGAATTATCTGATTCATCGCTACAGAAGTTTTGTTCGCGCTAAGGCTCGTTCATACTTCCTTATCGGTGCGGATCGCGAAGATATTATTCAAGAAGGTATGATAGGATTTTACAAGGCAGTACGCGATTTTAAAAGCGATAAGTTGTCAAGTTTCCATGCCTTCGCGGAACTTTGTGTGACGCGCCAAATCATTACGGCGATTAAAACTGCCACGCGTCAAAAACATATTCCGCTGAACTCATACATTTCGCTCAATAAACCTATTTACGATGAAGACAGCGACAGAACTTTGCTTGACGTGATAAGCGGCGTGAAGGTCGCCGACCCCGAAGAATTAGTCATCAGTCGCGAAGAATTTTTAGCTATCGAAAAGAAGATGGAAGAAATTTTGAGCGAACTCGAATGGCAAGTGCTCATGGCTTATCTCGACGGCAAATCTTATCAAGAAATTGCAGTGAGTTTGGATAGACATGTAAAGTCAATCGATAACGCTCTGCAACGTGTCAAAAGGAAACTCGAACGTTATGTAACCAGTCGCGGCGATACAATCGATATCGGCACTGTCTATCGCGGTCTTTATACTCTCGACCGTCAAATGAAATTAAGCAGACCCGTTTAGACGTCTATAGGACGTCTATTTTAGTTTGGTCAACTTTGATTCGTCTTTGCTTATCGGCTCTATATCCAATACGTAATTGTAACGATTCAACTTTGCTTGGGCGAACGATATCAAATCAAAACAAGGCAACGGCTTCAAGACTTTGAAAACTTTTGAAATATCTTCATCGCTTGTTCGTGCACCGAAAATAATTTCTTTCAGTCTCTGCGGTTGATAATATATCTGCGCCGGAAAAATCCCCTGCTTGTCGTTGCCGACCATTATCCGAACTTCCTGTTCATAGCTCCACTCTTTGTACTTGGTAGACAAAATTTTATACATGAAGTCATTATTCTCCGTGCGGACTTCCTTGAAAGTAAAATCGGGACGTTCATTATTGTCGACGTATTTTATCGGAAACAATTTACAGGCATTATTGTCGGAAAGAAATTTCGCATTTCTGTCGTTGTCCAGGAAATTTTTCAAACATTTATCGTCTTCGTCAATCTCAAAGCCCATACAAATTCCCGAATGTTTATCGGCGTAGTGTGACCACATCAAAATATTGCCGCGGATTTTTGAAAAGCAAGTTATCCCGTATTTGGTACTGCTTTCGTTGTAAGTGTACTTTTGATGAAACGTGTTAAAAATTTCTTCGTCGGAAAGTGTATCGATTGTCTCGATAAACTCCGGCGAATATTTATACATCAAATCTTTTTTCAAAGCCGATAAAAGCGGTTCGCGTTCCTTTTCGATGTCAAGCTTTGGATAAATATCAAAAGGGTCGTTAAAATTTTCTCGGATGTTGAAATACAATTTGGAGTCTCTAAGATTTTCCACAGTATGACCGTCAAGCGGAGCATATTTGTAAAGAATCATAGAAATACCCCCTTCGGCATTCGTTTCTGTAAATTCTTTGAGTTATTATATCATATCCGAACGATTAATTTAATCGAAATGATTGTTCGCGCGATAACTATTGTTTGACAGGAAAATTTGTAGCAACTATAATGACACGACAATTTATAAATGCAGGGGGCAAAATTAATGGGAGTAAATTCCGATCGCAGAAACATCGCGATTATCGCACACGTAGACCACGGCAAAACAACTTTGGTCGACGCTATGCTTAAACAAAGTCACATATTCCGTCAGAATGAACAGGTAGCCGAGCGCGTCATGGATTCGGGTGATTTGGAGCGCGAACGCGGCATTACAATCCTGTCTAAAAATACAGCAATACTTTACAAGGGAATCAAGATAAATATCGTAGACACACCCGGTCACGCGGATTTCGGCGGCGAAGTCGAGCGCGTATTGAATATGGTCGACGGCGTTTTACTTTTGGTCGACGCTTTCGAGGGACCTATGCCGCAAACAAAATACGTTCTGCGCAAAGCTCTCGAACATAAACTCAAGCCGATAGTTGTCATAAACAAAATAGATCGTCCCGAAGCACGTGTCGAAGAAGTTTCCGACGAAGTTTTGGAATTGTTCATGGAACTTGATGCCGACGACGAACAATTGGATTTCCCCGTAATTTACACCGCGGCAAAAAAGGGTATCGCCAAAAAAGATATATTAGACGACAGCAAAGATTTACAGCCGCTGATGGATACTATTCTTAAGGAAATACCGCCGCCCGAAGGAGAACTCGATGCACCTTTGCAAATGGTAGTCACGACACTCGAGGCAGATGAATATGTCGGCAAAATCGCAATCGGTCGTATTCAGCGCGGCAAAATCAAATCGGGCGAAACCATTGCGATGATAAGCGACGAGGGAATCAAAAAGGCTAAAGTCGGCAAAGTTTTCACATACGAAGGTTTAAATCGCGTCGAAACACCCGAGGCGGAAATGGGCGAAATTGTTGCGTTGACGGGTTTGGCGGATGTGTCAATCGGTGATACGGTTGCAGATGCGGAAAAACCTGAGGCATTACCGGCTATTCGTGTCGACGAACCTACTTTGAGTGTCACTTTCGGCGTCAATACAAGTCCGTTCGCAGGCAAAGAGGGACAATTTGTCACAAGCCGTCATATCCGCGACAGACTTTTCAAAGAGGCTCAGACTAATGTAGCTTTACGCGTGGAGGAAACGGATTCGGCGGACGTGTTCAAAGTCAGCGGACGCGGTGAATTACACTTGTCGATTCTCATTGAAACAATGCGCCGTGAAGGTTACGAAATGCAAATCGGTAAGCCCGAAGTCGTTTACAAATTAATCGACGGGCAGAAATACGAGCCTATCGAAAATCTTACGGTTGAAGTGTCGCAGGATTTTATGGGGACGGTTATGGAAAGTTTGGGACGCCGTAAAGCCGAGTTAAAAAATATGCAGAACATTGCCGGCTACATGCGTTTAAATTTCCTGATTCCCGCGCGCGGATTAATCGGCTTCCGTTCCGAGCTTTTGACATCGACACGCGGCAACGGAATAATGAATCACGTTTTCCACGGCTATGAACCTTACAAGGGTGATATCCCCGGTCGTTCGCGCGGCAGTCTCGTTGCGTTCGAGCAAGGCGAAACTACGGGCTACGGCATATTTAATTTGCAAGATCGCGGCGTCATGTTCATTGAGCCCGGTCAAAAAGTTTACGAGGGCATGATTATCGGCGAAAATTCCCGTGAAATGGATATCGACATCAATCCCTGCAAACAGAAACATCAAACGAATATCCGCGCAAGCAATTCCGACGAGGCAATCAGACTTGTGCCGCCGCGTTTCATGAGTTTGGAACAGGCTATGGAATATATCAACGAAGATGAACTTGTCGAGGTTACTCCCACATCAATTCGCCTGCGCAAAGCTATCTTAGACCGTACGACACGCGGACGCGCTGCCAAAAACGCTCGCAAGTAAAAATTTTATAAACGGCAATAAAAATTCCCCGACGGGTGCAAAACCTATCGGGGATTTTATTTTAGTCTTCATTGACGGGCTAAAGAAATTTCCTTTAATACAAGCTGAATTTCATAACTTCCATACTGCCCGATATGCTGTAACATCTTTTGCAATTCTTCGTTGTCAATAAAATAACCGTCTATAATATAAGCTTGCAGTCCCGTAATTTGATACAAGTGGATGATGTTGTATTTGCTGTCCTTGAGGTAATCCGATAAATATTTTTCCGCTTGGTTGGCAAGATTTATTTTAATTATCGCGTGAACTTTATAGCCGTAAACGGGACAATTTACATTAACCGTGTAATGCTCAACAATTCCCAAATCGCTGAGTTTTTCCAATCTGTTTTTCACTGCCTGACTTGTCAAATGAACTCGTTTACCCAATTCGGTCATGGAAATACGTGCGTCGTAACAAAGTATTTCTAAAATTTTGCGGTCTGTATCGTCTGTTTGGTTACTCATATTTGCCTCCGAACTTGAATTTTTAAAGTGAATCTGCGAAAAGAATTGAAATATTATATGGCGGCATCAACATTGTTTTTTTATAATAAGTACATATTCCGAATCAGTCAACGGGACGCGATTAATCACTTGTGTAGCTTTGTTAAACTTGTTAATCTTGAAAGTCAAATTTATGTTTCGGATAACGATAAGACCCTTACCAAAAAAATTTTTTATACAAATCTCTTTTACCGATTCAATAACGTTTTGGTAAATCCAAACAAAAAATCCCCGACGGGTGCAAAACCTATCGGGGATTTTATTTTCTGTCAACGTATCTTAAGCTTTCAACGCGTCCAAAGTTTTTTTCAGACTGTCAATGTTTTCAACATTCAAGCTGACGATTGATTTGTCGATACGGCGATTGAATCCGCAAAGAGTTTTACCGGGACCGCATTCGATAAATGTTGTCGCGCCGAAATTTTTCATCGTCTCTACGCATGCAATCCATTTAACGGGATGATCCGCTTGCGCCACCAAATTATTTTTGATATCCGCCGCAGAAGTTTCCGTCTCGCCGTTTACATTCGCAACAATCGGGAATGCCGCATCTTTTATTTCAACCTTGTCGAGTTCCGCAGCCAGTTTCTTCGCCGCAGGAGCCATCAGCGTACTATGGAAAGGTGCACTCACGGGGAGTATAACCGCCTTCTTCGCACCTGCTGCCTTGAGTTTTTCCACTGCCGCTTCTACGCCTGCAGTTTTACCTGCTATGACCGTTTGCCCCGGGCAGTTGAAATTAACCGCTTGCACTTCTCCGACTTCGGAAGCCTCTGCGCAAGCATTGATGATTGTATCGTCGTCAAGCCCGATAATCGCCGCCATAGCTCCTTCGCCGACGGGTACGGCCTCCTGCATGTATTGACCGCGTTTGTGTACCAAGACGACTGCATCTCTGAATTTAATCGTACCTGCCGCGACCAGTGCGGAATATTCGCCCAAACTGTGACCGCCCGAAATATCGGCGTTGATTCCTTCGGCTTTGAGCAATTCATTGACGATAACACTAACCGTCAAAATAGCCGGCTGCGTGTTCGCCGTCAACTTCAAATCTTCCGCGGAACCTTCAAAGCAAATTTTTTTTATCGAGTAACCTAAAGCGTCGTCAGCCTCTTCAAACAGTTTACGGGCAATGTCAAAGTTATCGTAGAAATCTTTACCCATGCCGACCGCCTGTGCACCTTGTCCGGGGAAAATAAACGCCGTTTTACCCATGAAATTCGCTCCTTCCATAATTGAAAAGTGATTGGCGATTAGATTTTATTCAAGTCGCCAACCACTGCCCATTAAAAATTTTTATTCGTATTTGTTATTTATATCTGCAACAACGGGCGCAATACCGCTGACTATATCATCTATGATTTCTTTGACCGATTTAATGTCGTCGAGCATGCCGGAAATTTGTCCGATCATTACGGAACCGTTTTCAACATCGCCGCCGTGAGTAGCTTTATGAAGTGCACCGGCTCCGAGTTTTTCCAATTCTTCAACAGGAGCTCCGCCGGCTTCCATTTCAAGATAAGTGCGCGTGAGTTTGTTGGCAATAACGCGAACGGGATGTCCCGTCGTTCTGCCCGTCACAACCGTAGACCTGTCTTTTGCTTTGAGTACCAAATTTTTATAATTCGGATGTGCGATACATTCCTGACTTAAGACGAAACGAGTACCCATTTGAACGGCACTGGCACCGAGTGCGAAGGCCGCAACGATACCGCGCGAATCGGCAAAACCACCGGCGGCGATAACGGGAACATCAACGGCGTCGACAACCTGCGGAACAAGCGGCATTGTTGAAATTTCTCCGATATGTCCGCCCGATTCGCAACCTTCCGCGATAACCGCGTCCGCTCCGCTCTTCACAAGTCTTTTTGCCAATGCAACACTTGCCACGACGGGAATAACTTTCGTGCCGATTTCCTTCAATGCGGGGACGTATTCGCCGGGATTGCCTGCGCCCGTCGTTACCACGGGGACACGCTCATCTACCACTACTTGCATAACTTCCTTGACGAAAGGCGACATCAACATTATGTTGACTCCGAAAGGTTTATCCGTCCAACCTTTACACTTAAGAATTTCTTTGCGCAGAATATCGGGCGGCATATGACCTGCACCGATAAGACCAAGACCACCGGCGTTTGATACCGCCGAGGCCAATTCCGCAGTCCCTATCCACGCCATGCCGCCTTGAAATATTGGATATCGGATATTCAGCAACTTACAGATGGCGTTATTTTCAAACATCTAATCTCTCCTCCTCAACGGTTGAGCCGATAATTACTCAGCCTTGCCAACAGGCTTAAATTAAACGAATATCGTTATTTTGTCAATGTTTTTAACCTAAGGATTCATGTTATCAAAAGGAAGTATGTCACTTATCGCCTTGATTGCCGTTTAAAATTTCCAACTGTTTTTCTACGACATTGCCGGCAACATAATCGCAAGTGACACCGATTGCCGAACAAATTGCTTTTGCATTTGAAGAACCGTGACTTATTATACAGTAGCCGTTAATGCCGAGCAAAGGCGCACCGCCGTTTTCGGAGGCATCAAAACGTTTCGCCATATTGCTGAACGTCATGCCCATTAAATCCGCGCCCAAAAGTTTTGCGCCGCCGTTCGTCATCAATTCTTCCTTGAGCAATTTCATTATCGTAAGCGCAAGACCTTCGCCGAATTTGAGAACGACATTACCGACAAATCCGTCGCAGACAACCACGTCGAATTTTCCGCGCGGAATATCACGACCTTCGGCATTACCGGCAAAATTTATCGTCGTCAATTCGCTCATCAGTTTGTAAGTTTCGCGCGTACGTTCGTCGCCTTTGGTATCTTCTTCGCCGATATTCAACAGCGCGACCGAAGGATTTTTCACGCCCAAAACATATTCGGCGTACAACGCGCCCATTATTCCGCTTTGAACTAAATTTTCGGGTTTGCTGTCGACATTCGCGCCGCTGTCCAAAAGTAAAGTCGTGCCGTTGGGTGTGGGTATCGGTGTCGCTATTGCGGGACGATGTATCCCCGGGATTCTGCGCAGAATTAATTGTGCCGCAGCTACTGCCGCGCCCGTAGAACCTGCCGAAAGTACCGCGTCACATTCGCCGTCTTTCACCATTTTCGTAGCGATAACTATCGACGAATCTTTTTTGTTGCGTACCGCGTCGGCAGGATGTTCGCCCATTTCTATTACTTCGCTCGCATGTCTTACCGTTATCGGGAAATTTCCGCCGCCCGATTCCGCAGTCAATATCTCGCGAATTTTATTTTCGTCACCGACCAAAACTATTTCGCACGGATACTTTTGTACTGCTTGAAGGGCACCTTTGACTATTTCTCCCGGAGCTTTGTCGCCGCCCATTGCGTCGATTGCTATTTTCAATTTGTTCCCCCCATATTCTGTTTTAAAAAAAAATAGGCAGACTCACAATGCCTGCCTAACAGTTTCCGCTATCCTCAAGCCGTTTCGATGACTTCACGTCCATCATAGTAACCGCATTCTAAGCACACATGGTGTGGGAGTTTAGGTTCGTGGCATCTCGGACATTTTACATAGTTCGGAGCTTCTAACTTCCAATTTGCGCGGCGTCTGTCGCGTCTTGCTTTACTCAATTTTCTCTTAGGTGCTGCCAAGAGTAACACCTCCTTACGATTATCTGAAATTTTCCAACGCCGCAAGTCTGGGGTCGACAATCAATCTGTCGCAACCACAGTCCCCGTCGTTCAAGTTTGCGCCGCATACGGGACATAAGCCTTTGCAGTCCGCTTTACAAAGATTTTTCATCGGCTGTCCGGCAAGTAACTCGTCCCGAAAAAGTTCAGTCACGTCAAGCAAATCATCAGTCACATCGGTTTTCTCCAATTCTTCCTCAAACTGATGAGATTGTACGCCCGTAGTTTGAACAAGACATCTGTCGCACGCAAAAGTTTTATTCCATTCCATTCGCGCGCGGATAAGAAAACTATTGCCCGTGTCGACAACCTCGCCGAAAATTTTTACTTCGCCCGTGATTCCGATATCCGCAAAATCTTCGTCGAAAAGTTGCGTCGTCGTGCCGCTGAACTCAAAAGGAGCACTGTCGCCCCTTGCCGTTTGCACTTTCGGCATTTTACAACACCGCCCTTATTGTGTCAAGGTAACTTTTATTCCGTTAGCGTTGTGATTATCGTTGACGGCTATAGTCAAATCAAATCGTTGTTAATCATGTATTCGGCGATTTGCAATGCGTTGAGTGCCGCGCCCTTACGAATCTGATCTCCGCATACCCAAAGATTCAAGCCGTGTTCAATCGAAAAGTCTTTACGAATACGGCCGACTTCGACATCATCTTTGCCGGAAGTTTCCAAAGGTTGCGGGTAAATCATTTCGTCGGGATTATCGCGCAAAATTACGCCGTCAAATTTCGCCAAAGCATCGCGCGCCGATTCCACAGACACTTCATCTTCAAATTCAATGTTGACGCTTTCTGCATGACTGCGGTAGACGGGTACGCGCACCGTTGTCGCCGTAATTTTCATGGTATAGTCTTCCATAATCTTTTTCGTTTCGTCAATCATCTTCATTTCTTCTTTAGTGTAGAGATTTTCTTTGAAGACGTCGATTTGCGGAAGGAGATTGGAGGCAATTTGATAATGTTTGTCGAGCGAGGCGACGGGCAAAATTTTAGCGGAAACTTCTTCGCCGCGTGCCAATGCCTCGAGCTGATTTTTCAATTCATCCATGCCCTCGCGACCTGCGCCCGATACCGCTTGATACGTCGATACTACAATTCTCTTGATATGCGACAAATCATACAGCGGTTTGAGTGCCATAACCATAATAATCGTCGAGCAATTAGGATTCGCGATAATGCCCTTGTGTCTTCTGATTGCTTGCGGATTTACTTCGGGTACAACCAAAGGCACTTCGGGATCCATACGGAAATTTGAAGAGTTATCGATGACGACCGCACCGGCTTTGACCGCCGCGGGAGCAAATAATTTACTTGCCGCGCCGCCTGCGAAAAGTGCAATCTGTACACCGTCAAAAGATTTTTCCGTAGTTTCCTCGACCGTATAATCTTTGCCCATGAAATTTATT
Organism: Selenomonadaceae bacterium; assembly: GCA_024698045.1. Classification (GTDB taxonomy): domain Bacteria; phylum Bacillota; class Negativicutes; order Selenomonadales; family Selenomonadaceae; genus Quinella. The sequence goes on along the minus strand of JAILRS010000023.1, from coordinate 74,072 downwards.
TTTTTACCTGCCGAACGCGCCGACGCAAGCATTTTCAATTCACCGAAGGGGAAATTACGCTCCTCGATTAGTTTCAAAAATTCCTGACCGACTGCGCCCGTTGCGCCGACTATCGCCGTGTTATATTTCTTCATCAATGTTGTTCCTCCCTAAAAAGTTTCAATCGTCATTGTACTTGTGCGGCGGATATTGTCAAGAGCTTTACTGTTGAGGTTGCTTTAAACGGCAATAACGGCTAAAATTATCGGAATAAAAATTTTATCGGAGGTAGTGTCAATGGCAAGATTATTCGGAACCGACGGCGTACGCGGAAAAGCAAACAGCGAACTTACGCCCGAATTGGCATATCGAATGGGACGGGCGGCAACCATTTATTTCGGTGAACATTCCGAAGGAAGACCGCATATTTTAATCGGACGAGACACAAGAATTTCCGGCGAAATGTTACAGGCGGCACTTGTCGCGGGAATTTGTTCGGCAGGAGGTCACGCGATTTTGGCGGATGTAATTCCTACTCCTGCAGTCGCCTATCTCGCAAGAAAACTTCACGCGGTAGCAGGCATTGTCATCAGCGCATCACATAATCCGTTTCACGACAACGGTATAAAATTTTTCGGCGGCAACGGTTATAAACTTCCCGACAAGGTTGAAGACGAAATAGAACAGATTGTCCGCGACATTGAGGAGAATAAAAATTTCAATCGTCCGACGGGCGAAGAAATCGGCAAAATCGAAAGACGCAGGAATCTTATCGAAGACTACATCAGTTTCGTGATGAATACGACCAGCGAACGATTTGACGGCATGAGAATTGTTTTGGATTGCGCAAACGGTGCGGCTTATAAAGCTATGCCGACGGTTTTGGAAAGATTGGGCGCGGAAGTGATTTTAATCGGCGATAAGCCCAACGGCATTAACATCAATGATTGTTGCGGCTCGACGCATATGGAAAATTTACGGCTTGAAGTCCTGCGCAATCATGCCGATATCGGAATTGCTCACGACGGCGACGCAGATCGCTGCCTTTGCATTGACGAGGTAGGCAATGTCATTGACGGCGATCACATCATGATTATCTGCGCAAAATTGATGATGGACGTTGACGCGTTGCCCGATAAAACCGTCGTTACTACCGTCATGTCAAATATCGGCTTCCGTCAAGCTTTGGACGAATTGGGTTTGGAAAGTGAAATTACCGCGGTAGGTGACAGATACGTTTTAGAAAATATGTTGGCGAATAATCACAGGCTCGGCGGCGAACAATCCGGGCACATTATTTTTTCCGACTACTCAACTACGGGCGACGGCTTGATTACCGCTTTGCAAGTCCTTACCGCCATGAAAAAATTCAACGCCAAATCAAGTGAGCTTAACGGTTTGATGACTACTTATCCGCAGGTATTGATTAACGTCCGTGTGAAAGATCGCGAACGCTGTCAAAATGCCGAATCGGTTAAAATCGCGATAGCCGAAGGTGAAACGGAATTGGGCAAAAACGGTAGAATTTTGGTACGTCCTTCGGGCACAGAACAATTAATTCGCGTTATGGCTGAAGGTCCCGACAGAAATCAGCTGAACAGAATTTGTAACAAGATTGCGGCGGAGGTTGAAAAAATTGACAACGCCTAAGACTGCAATCTTATTAACTACATTCGGTTCGGCAGATGATGAAATTCGCGAAAAAACTTTCGGGCGATTGGCGGAAGAAATTCGGGAAAAATTTCCCGCGATTGAATTGCGGCAGGCTTTTACTTCTAACTTCATGATTCGCAAATTGGCACGGCGCGGAATTTCAATGACGACACCGACCGAAGAAATTTCCAATCTGCGCAGAGACGGATATAAAAAAATTTTCTTGTTGCCGACACATTTGACACCCGGCGAAGAATTCGATATCAAGATAAAAATTTGCGCGGCTGATGACGTCAAAGTAATTTCACCGTTGTTAACCGCCGATTGCTCAACGCCTTTCGACAAAAAAATTTTCGATACAGTGTTGAAATGTTTCGCACGTGCCGAAGACGAAGATTTGATTCTTATCGGGCACGGTTCGCCGCATCGTCATAATCCCGTCTACGAAAATTTGCAACGACTTGCCGATAACAATACTCACATCGGAGTAATCGAGGAGACCGATACCCCGAATTTTGCCGACGTTTTGACGCGGCTCAAAAATTCCCGTGCGGAAAAAATTTTACTGGCACCCCTACTCTTTAACGGCGGTGTTCACGTTGCCGAAGATATTGCCGGCGAAGACGATAACTCTTGGCTCAATCGTTTGATTGCGCAGGGTTATCGCGTACGCCTCGATAAAAACGGGCTCGGCTCTTTTGAGATTTTCCGCAAGCTTTATATCGACAAACTTGAGCAGAATTTTGATTGACGTTGATTATCGGGCGGTGATTGTGGTAAAATCGCCCAAAGAATTTTTAGGAGCGTGATTGCAATGCAATGTAGACGTTGCGGCAAGGAGTTAACCGGCTCGATGCGCTGTAATTTCTGCGGCTACGAAAATACCGAGGGGAATGTCCGCGAAATGACACCGACCGAAAAAACTTTTTTTAACGGCGTGACCATTGACGCAGGCTCCGACAATTCGCGTTCCTCTTACGATAATTCTCGAGATCAAAAACGAACTTATCGCGCCAACGGTTTTTCAATTAACTTCGGCGGCTCCAACTTTTTGACACGCGCAATCACATCATTTGTCCGCGCGGTTATCGGCGGCAATCGTATTGCTCAAGCCGCTGCGGCTTTAATCTTCGTTGCCTTCGCCGCTTTGACTTTCTTTATTGCTTTGCCGATTCTGTTTTTCATTCTGGCTGTAGGTTTGGCTGTTCTTGCCTTCGCCAAGATTATGGGATAAATTTTCATGGAGAAATTTTTTATCAACGACAAGACGATTGAAGTTGAGACGGCGGATAATTTTTTCAAGCGATTGCGCGGTTTGATGTTCCGTAAAAATCTCGACGAAGGGCGCGGACTTCTTATTGCTCCGTGTAACAGCGTCCACATGATGTTTATGCGTTTCGCTATTGACGTCGTTTATCTCGACAAAAGTCTTTGTATTAAAAAGATTGTGCGCGATTTGACTCCTTGGCTCGGTATGAGTATTTGTTTCGGCGCGTGGGCTGCTTTGGAATTGCCGCGCGGTTCCGCAGATAAATTCAATTTAAGCGTCGGGCAAAAATTCAGCCGTAAATAAATTCGACATAAAAAACGGGCGAACATCGGGAAAAATTTTCTCGGTGCTCGCCTTTTTATTTCGGTTATCTTTGTTACGTCAGCCCTCGATTTTTGAACGAGTTTTATGCAGCAATGACATCTTCATATCGTAATAATCGGGTGTCATATCCAAATAATGACGGTGCGGATTTTCAAAGCGCTGTTCTTCCTCCCAAATCTCTTTATCGAGTTGAGATTTAACATAGTCGCGAATTTCATGAAGCGTAGGGAGATTTTCGACGCGCTTACCGTTCTTGACGTACAGCCGCGAAAGTTTTTTCACCGTACAATTTTTGAACGAACGATTTTTCCACGGCTCTACGGGATCTATATAGCGGAAAGGTTTCGACATGTCGACGGGTTCATCAAACAGCGCGATTAAATCCGCTACTGCGTGTTGCTCATCGTTGTAGACGCGATAAATACTCTTTACGCCCGGATTCGTGATTTTCTCGACATTCTCGCTTACTTTAATTCGCGGAACAAATTTGCCGTCTTCCTCCACAGCCACGATTTTATAAACCGCACCAAAGACAGGTTCACTTTTCGCCGTTATCAATCTTTCGCCGACGCCGAAACTGTCAATCTCCGCGCCCTGTTTGAGTAACGACATTATCGTAAATTCATCAAGACTGTTTGAGACAATTATTTTGCAATCGTTCAAGCCGGCATTATCCAACATCTTGCGAACTTTCTTTGACAGATAAGCCAAGTCGCCCGAATCAATCCGCACGCCGCGCAATCTTTTTCCCTGCGGCTCTAAAATTTCTTTGGCAAGACGAATTGCAGCAGGTACGCCGCTATGAATTACATCATAAGTATCGACAAGCAGGACGGTTGAATCGGGATAAACTTCGGCGTATTTTTTGAACGCGTCAAAGTCATTACCGAAATACATTACCCAACTGTGCGCCATCGTCCCGTTAACGGGTATGCCGAACATTTTACCGGCGGAAACGGTTGCGGTACCGTCGACGCCGCCCAGAAATGCCGCACGTGCTCCGTAAATCGCCGCATCCATATTATGAGCACGACGCGCCCCGAAATCCGATACCATACGCCCCTCGGCCGAGCGGACTATTCGCCGTGCCTTCGTCGCTATCAACGATTGATGATTCACCTGCGCCAATATCGCAGTCTCTACAAGTTGAGCGTCTATCAGATTCGCCACAATCGTCATACACGGTTCATTCGGATACATTACTGTTCCTTCGGGGAATGCGTAAATATCGCCCGTGAAATGAAAATCCTTCAGACCGGTCAAAAAGTTCTCGTTGAAAATTTTCTGTTCGCGCAGATATTCGATATCCTCATCACTGAAATGCATGTTCTCCACGTACTCGATTATTTGTTCGAGACCTGCGAAGATTGCAAAACCGCCGCCATCGGGATTGCGACGATAGAACACATCAAAGACAACGCGTGCATCTTCGCCGCCGTTGACAAAGTAGCCGTTCGCCATTGTCATCTCGTAAAAATCCATCATCATTGACAAATTTCTTTTATCGAATTGCGACATCTTTACTCCTCCAAAACAAAAACAAAATCAAAATTTTTCGTAATTGGTTTTGTTATTTGTTGCCGCCGATAAAAATCCTTCAAGGTAAATAAAATTATCAATGACATTTATGACAGACGGTTGCGGTAAAATTTCCGCCTCAACAATATTGATGATCCAAGTTGATTATTGCGCGGTCGTTGAAGTGTAACTTTATTAATCGCCTCTGAAATTCTTTGCGCAATTCCCTATCGCTCAGCGGAAAATTTTCGGGGACTTTAACATCAAAAATCAATTTCCTGCCCGTTTTATACGGCAACACTCGAAAGTCATGCATTGATAAATCCGGACTTATCTCCGACAAAATTTTTTCCGCTAATGCTTTATGTTCGTCAAATGCCGCATCATTTTGCACTACGGGGTCGACATGCAATGTTACCGATATATCGAATTTGAATTTCAATTTGTTTTCTACCTTGTCAACAATTTCATGAGCCGTCAACAAATCGAAGGTCGCGGGTATTTCCACGTGCATTGATACGAACAGTCTTTTCGCTCCGTAGTTGTGAATTATCAAATCATGGACGCCCAAAATTTCCGGACTTTCCTTTACCGTCGCTTTTATTTCCTCTATCAACTTCGTATCGGGTTTATTGCCCAAAAGCAATGCCAAAATTTCGTTGAGAGAAATTAAACCGCCGCGCATGATGAACATGGAAACGAAAACACCGGCCGCACCGTCGATATTGATTCCGAATTTGAGCCAAACGATTATTGAGACTAAAACTGCGGCAGTGGCAAGACAATCGGTGAAACTGTCAAGAGCCGCCGCCCGTACCATTTCCGAATTTATTTTCTGCGCAGCGTGTTTGTAGAAAATCCCCAACAGAAATTTCATCGCAACGGAAATAACCAACACCAATAAAGTAACATTATCCGCCGTAATTTCTTCGGGCTCCATGATATTGTTGACCGATTCCCAAAGTAATTTACCGCCGACAAAAATCATGACCGCGGCAATAAAAAGACCTGCCAAATATTCCGCGCGTCCGTGCCCGAAGGGATGTTCTTCGTCCGCAGGTTTCGACGCAACTTTAAATCCGAACAGCATAACCAAAGAATTGCCGATATCGGATAAATTGTTAAAGCCGTCGGCAAGAATAGAGAGCGCGCCGCTAAAATAACCGATGGCAATTTTTACGACGCTTAACAGCAGATTGACGAAGATACCGACTGCACTTACGAATTTGCCGTAAGTTTCGCGGTTAGACAGGTTAAAAAATTTTTCCAAATTAAAACTCCTACAGAACAAATTAATCGCTATAGTCATGATGATTGAACCTTGACGAGAAGGGCAACGTGATGTTGCATCCAATTGTCGCGACAAAGTTTTCATTAACCGTAATTAATGACCGCGCTTGTAACGATGGTGCTTGACTTTGTATACTTTCGGTAACGACTGAAAGTGCCGCCCCTCACATGTTGTTGATTAAATCCCATTCGGGACGCGAAAAATTAGCCTGCGCACGTGTCAAGAAAAACATGCCGTTAACATAATCTTTAAACTCTGCGAAACCGTTTTGCCCCAATAAAATTTTTACTGACTCGTAATTTGTCAAGCAAGTAATGAAAAATTTCTGCTTGCGTTGATTACGCATCATAGTCATAAATTCGATAATCGAGTTTTGGTCTTTGAGTATGATAATTTTTTCGTCGTCGCGGATATCGAAAATAACTTTGACGGCATTAAGATTCGCTTCGTCAACCAAAAAGACGCGGCGATGATCCAGACAAAATTTTACATACTGCTGAAATAAATTGTTAAAAGTATCGTTGGAGGCGCGGAACCCTTCGCCGATTCTACTCAAGGTCTCGACGTTAAACCACGGTGTCAGAGCGAACATATCCATAAACAAACGATTATACGGTTCGTCCAATTTCAATTCGATACAACGCCCTGCATAATGATAAATTTTTTTAACCACGGGGAATTTTCTGCGTCTGTCAGCCTGAACGAACGAATCAAATTTCTGGTCGAGCTTCAAGTAATTTTCCGAGAAAAATGCATTCAAAATATCTTGATCGTGAGATTCGCAAGCAGGGTAATCTAAAAGGAATTGTACACCGTCGCGGAAAAAATTTTCACTGATAACATTAAGATTAAAGACGATAACACCGGCACAAAAATAATTTTTCGGATTGACAAAATTCTTTTTAAACACATATTTTTCGTGAATCATATAGCCGAGAGTCGCAATTTCTTCGGGTACTGCCGCCAACGGAAGATTTTTCAAGTCCTGCTGCCAAAGTTCTGCGATATCCAAATTGACGATTATATCGGCGTCCAAATAAATTACCTTTTCGATTCCTAACGGCGCAAGAATTTTTTTCATTAACAGCCGATAAAATGTTCCTACACTGAAACGACTGTTTATCTTGTCTGCCAATTTTTCATGAAGAAAGGCAATTTCTTCGGGACAAATTTTCTCGACGTCGTAAAATTTCACGTGCTGACCGTATCGCCCTGCCAAATAAGAAAATTTGTCGCGGTTGTCATTCGTCAAAGTTGCATCATGCAAAATGTGAATCGTAACAAGCGAAGAAGTTTTCTCGAATATCGACGCCATAGTTGCGCCGACGAATTTGGAATATTTCCCTGATTTGTCGTACAAACCGAAACAAACATGAATCATTACATAACCTCCAATAATTTTTCAATCGTGTCAAGCAAGCGTAAATTTTCATCGTGTGAACGGACAGCCGACCGCAAATAGGATTCGTCAAGCCCGACGAAATTGCCGCAACTCCTCAACAAAATTTTTTCTCGTCGCAAGCCCTGCAAAATTTTTTCCGCGCGGTCAATCGTAGGGAATTTCATCAGCACGAAATTAACCGAAGGCGGTATGAATTCCACGCCCATCGCCTTTAATCGCCCGATAAAATATTCCCGTTCCGTCGTCAACCACATTCGCGTTTGCCTCAAATATTCTTCGTCCGTCAATGCCGCCGCGCCGACTTTCTGCGCCAAAAAATTTACGTTCCAAACATCTTTTGCCATGTTGAGTCGTTGCGCCAAATCTTCCGCGACGACCGCGAAACCCAATCGCAAACCGGGTATTGCAAAAATTTTCGTCAACGACTGCACCACCGATATTTTCGCCGATACAAATTTTCTCAATGACGGCGCGTCGATGAAGTCGATAAAAGATTCGTCGACCAAAACATTTGTGACTTCGGCAAGTCGTAAAATTTTTTCGGGCGCAATCAAATTGCCCGTCGGGTTGTTCGGTCTGCCCAATATCACGCAATCTTTTCCCGTCACTTCCGCGCAGAGTTTATCAATGTTCGGAGCAAAATTATCAGCCGCGTCGGTCATGAAATATTTTACTTCGCACCGAGCAGCGCGCGCCGCCCGTTCGTATTCGGCGAAACTAGGCACGGGGATTATAACACGACGGTAACGCATTAAGTTTAGATACAGATAAAAAAATTCCGCCGCGCCGTTGAGTAAGACCAAATTTTTTTCCGATACGCCGTAACGCTCGGCAATTGCAATTTTTAATTCGGTTGCATTCGGATCGGGATAATTTACCACGCCGCACAAATTTTCTTCCAATGTCCGCAAAATTTTTTCCGACAAGCCCAAAGGATTTATATTCGCACTGAAATCCAACCAGTCACCGATTTTGCCGTTCGCGTCGTATACCCGTCCGCCATGCTCGTACCTTTCCAAAATATTGCCTCCCGATAAAAATTCTCTGCCATTATACAGAATCAATCGTATTGCGGCAATAAAAAAAACGGACAACAATAAGTTGCCCGTCTTTCGTCCGTGATTAAAACTAATATTCTTCGCCTCTCATCAATTGTAAGCACGCATAGAGGAAACAGAACGCGCCGCATCTTCGTATTCAACTCCGTCAGGTACATACAAAACAATCTTATTGTTAATTACTTCCGGCTTGCCGTTAATGCTGTAGACTGCTCCTAAAATGAAATCGCCGATACGTTGTTGTTTTTCTTCGTCTACATGTTCAAAGTTCACGATAACGGCGGTTTTCTTTTTCAAGTCGGTAACGATAGACTTGACTTGTTCATCATATTCTGTTGGTGCATAAATTTTCATCGTCAACTGCGGAGCTTTCACCACAGCCAAACTCGGGCGTACAGATGTTTCGGAATTAAATGCCTGAAAATGTAAACCATCCATAGAGGTTACACCGTTATCGGCAGTGCTTACGGTTCCGCCCGTTCTGGTGAAACTCATACTTCCTGCCGGAGCACCAAAACCGCCTATTGCCTGCTTTTGAGCCTGTACCTGCATTTGCTCCTGCATTTGTGTTTGCATTTGCGGTTGTGCGGCATTCTGCGCAGTCTCCTGAGCATTTTGTTTTGCTTGTTGACTTACTACCGTCTTTGCAGACTCGTTAGCCTTGGCATCGGCTTTTTTGACTTCTTCTTCCTCTTCCTCCTCCTCGGAGTTGGTAACAGGCATGATGTAGTCATTAATCATCTTAACTAATTCTTTAAACGTCATAAACAATCGCCCTTCCGATAAATTGCTTTTTTTACCGTGCGCATTTTAACACAGCTTCTAATAAAATGCAAAGGATTTTTCAACTACTTTTCATGTTCTTGACTTCACACTTGATTTCCGTGGTAAAAGGCACAGATTCGACTTTAATTTTTGATTAAATTCCGCGTGAAAATTTGCCGAAAACTCACGACGCCGATAGCTTGCGCCCCGGAAAATAATTCATCCGTCGCCGATTGTCGGACGTCATGAAAACAATCTGCCTTGTTATAACAGAAAAAATAATCGGTTGCAACACTCTGAGTGAAACGAAAAATTTTTTGCCGCGACCTACGGCAAGATTTGAAAAGGCGATTCCGTATTTTTCTTGACGAATAATCGACGCCGATTGTTATAACAGAAATTCAAACGGATTGCAAATGTGCCGATTTTCGCCGTGAGTATGTTAATAAAAATCCTTCAGTTTTTTGGAATGAGTCGGGTGCCGCAATTTGCTCAATGCCATCAGTTCTATTTGTTTGATTCGTTCGTCCGTGACTTTGAAAATTTTAGCGACCTCATCATGTGAACGCGTGTGACCATCCTCCAAACCAAAACGCAAAGTCAAAACATTTTTTTCTTTCTGCGTCAACGTATCCAAAACGCCGCGCAAAACTTCCTTCATCTGCGAGTAGTTAAGCAAATCGAAATTCGTAGGTGTTTTGTTGTCTATGACCAATTCGCCGAGTGTCGTACCCGTATTTTCGTTTACCGTCGTATCAAGTGAAATTTGCGCCGTGCCGGTCATTTCGCGTATGCCGCGCACTATCGCTTTCTCTATACACTTCTCCGCATACTCAGTGAAAGTAACCGAGCTTTTTGTCGCGAATTTTTTCGCCGCCTTCATCAACCCGATATTGCCATCCTGAATCAAATCCGAAAAAGCTACGCCGTAACCGATATATTTTCGCGCAATATTTACGACTAAATTTAGATTCGCGTTGACTAATTCAATTTGCGCATCTTCGTCGCCTTCCGCCGCACGAAGGAGTAACGTATGAAATTCCTGCGCACTCAAAAGAGGTATCTGCTTAACTTCTTCCAAGTAAATTTCCACGTCATCCGTATATTCTTTTTTGTTGCCTGTCATGACCTGCACCGCCTTTCATCGGTTGTATTTAATTAATGAAGTTTTTCGCTGCAGGGCTTGCAAATCCTTCACGCGCCGATAATTATTTGCCGAATAATTATTCAAAAATTATCACAGCGTGCGCAGATTTTCATTTGATAAATTGGTCGATTGCCTTCGTTAACTTTTCTATTTCGGCATCATCGCCCGTCTTCACCGCGTCAACGATACAATGTTCAATATGGTCTTTCAAAATGATTCGCCCGACGCCCTTTATCGCCGCATCCACCGCGGAAAGTTGAATCAGAACTTCACTGCAATCGCGTCCGTCCTCAATCATTTTCTTTGTCGATTCGAGATGACCAATCAGTCGCGCCATCCGATTTAAAACAGCCTTCGTATGCGTATGAGTATGAGTATGACTGTGCTGAATTATCGTGCCGTCCGGCAATATATGTTCGTGCATAAATATTCCTCCGAAAAATTTTCCGCAACAATCAATCTTCAAATCGCAATGTGGTTGACAGTCCGTCGCGACCGCACAATGTATTTTTAAATATCGCCGTCGCATTCGGTAAATATTCCTGCGGATTTACAATCATCTGCGAATAATGTGTCAACCAAAGTTCTTTTACTTGCGCTCGTGCCGCAACTTGCGCGGCTTGTGCGAAATTCATATGTCCGTGTTCTTCGGCAAGTGTTGCCTGTTCGTTTTCGCCGTAGGTTGCTTCACTTATCAGTAAATCTGCACCCCGTGCCGCCGCGATTAAATTATCGCACATCATCGTATCGCCGCCGAATACAAACGAAAGTCCTTTACGCTCTTCGCCCAAAACTTCCTCGGGCAGGATTATTTTTCCGTCCAGAGTTACACTTTCGCCCCGTTGCAATATTCCCCATTGCTTGACGGGTATACCTAATTCCTTTGCTCTTTGCGGCATAAATTTTCCCGCGCGACTCAAATCAAAGCGATAGCCTTGACTCGGTACTCTGTGTTCTGTTCCGAATGCCGTCAACTTTGCCGCAGGTGTCCACCCGTCGATTAGTTTGCAAAGTTTCAAGCCGCCCGAAGGCATTTCAAATAATTTCACTTCGTATGTCGTTTGACCTACCAATTTTAAAATCGGCTCCATAATCTCCGTCAAACCTGCCGCGCCCGTTACGTACAAAGTTTGTGTCCGCCCCATACATGTCATTGTTTGCATCAAGCCCGGCAATCCGAAAATGTGATCCCCGTGATAATGTGTCAGCGCAATTATATCCGTCTTCATCAAACTGACATTTGCCTTACGCGCCGCCGATTGTGTTCCCTCGCCGCAATCAAACAGAATCGAATGACCGCCGCACGATAAAAATACCGCCGTCAATGCTCTGTTCGGAAGCGGAGCAAGTGCCGCCGTCCCCAGTAAAGTTATATCTATCACAATTGATGTCACCTCAAAAATTTTTGCTTGTAAATTTCGCCGTTGATTCTATCAGAACAATTATGTTTTGCAAAGTAAGTGCGACGGGTGTATGATTGGCGCAGAGGTGATTTTAAATGTGCTTGGCTTTTCCGGCTAAGGTTTTGAATATAGAGGGCGATTTGGCGACCGTGGAGCGCGCCGGTGTAAAACGTTCGGCAAGTTTAATGCTCCTACCCGAAGCTAAAGTAGGCGATTACGTTTTGATTCACGCAGGCTTTGCGATGCAAGTCATTGACGAAGAAGAATTGAAAATCCGCGATGCACTTGTCGCCGAAATGAACGGAGCACCGCGCACGGTTGAACGGTTGAATTAATTGCCGTACGATAACCCGACGCGAAAAAATTTTTATATGAAGGTTTTGCCTAAAGGATTTATTGCCACCATGAAGAATACAACGGTAAACACATTCGGCAGATACCGAAAGGAGCTGTTTAAGTCATGGCAACATTTAACATAAGAGGCAAGAACATCGAAATAAGTAAGGCGTTGCGCGAGTACGTAGAAAAACGTGTCGGCAAAATTACAAAGTACTTCGATAACGTTGATGAAATTTCTGTCTTGCTTTCGGTCGAAAAAGAACGCCAGATTGTCGAAGTCACTGCGGAAGTTCGCGGCGGCCTCATTCTTCGCGGTCAGGAATCGACGGCGGATATGTACACTTCAATTGATTTGGTCGTCGAAAAGTTAGAGCGTCAAATTCACAAACAGAAAACAAAATTAGAGCGTCGTTTTCGTAACGGCGGCATAAGGACAGAGGCATTTACCGAATCCAAAATTCAAGTCGACACCGAAGCCGAAAGCCCAATCGTCAAGACGAAACATTTTGTCGTCAAGCCCATGGACGTACAGGAAGCTATCATGCAGATGAATTTGCTTAATCACAACTTCTTCGTATTCCGCGACGGACAAACCGAACAAATTTGCGTAGTCTATAAACGCAACGCCGGTGCTTACGGTCTTTTGGAGTTTGAAGGCTGATTTATTTCCGTCACAAACCGCAATCTCGTCTTTGCGTATTGGTGTGATTCTCCCGATTAACTTTAAATATTGACGGGCAGGAAGTTGCGTGCTAAAATACGCAGGCAGTCAATTTTTGGTATCAAGTATTAAGCGGAGGGAGGGATATTGAATGGCCAATGAAGTCAAAGTTGGGAAAAACGAATCCATAGACAGTGCTCTCCGCCGCTTTAAACGTACGTGTCAGAAAGCAGGCACGCTCGCCGAAGTTCGTAAGCGCGAACATTACGAAAAGCCCAGCGTACGCCGCAAGAAAAAATCGGAGGCGGCTCGCAAGCGGAAGTATCGTTAATCCTTATTCGTAAATAAAAAAGGCCGCTGTCTTCCTTTCGGGTTGACGGCGGTTTTTCTTGTCAATTATCCTGTCGTAATTTTAATCTCCGTTTAACTATCTTACTGTAAAAAATAATCTGCGACTGCGGCGGCTTTTTTGGCGTACAAAAATTGTCGTCGGTATTCGTGTTTTATCATAAATCTTTTTTAAGTGACAACAGCCGTTGCCACCAAAATAAATGTTAGCCGTTTCAAAGAATACTCCGTAACTCGAAAGGAGATTTGTATGCAATATGCCCGAAAATAATTCCTCGCCGCCCCAAAACCGAACGGGTGTAATATCAATCATAAAGGTATTGCAACATTTCGGCGTAAAGGATTTGCAAAAGATTTACAACGAAAACCCCGCCACAGACGATCAAGTCGATTGGGAGAAGCTGCAAAAGTTCGCAAAGAAGTATAACATAAACAGCACTTTGATTCGCCCTACAATCGACGAATTACGCGAGATAGAATATCCCGCCGTGGCAAAGATGAACGACGGTGCTTATATCGCCCTGGGCAGTGCCAACGATGAAGTTGTCTTGGCAATAGATCCGCGCGAAAAGAAACCGCGTGCCATTCCGGTTAAAGAGTTTTTAGAAAGTTGGACTAATGAACTGCTGATTTTCTCCGCGGCATTCAGTTGGACTTATTTTAAAAAACGTTACAATGTTGATTGGTTTCTTCGCGTAATGAAGAAGTACAAAAAACCTTTGGGCGAAGTACTGACAGCGTCTTTCTTCCTGCAGATTATGGGCATCGGTTTTCCGTTAATCACGCAGGTTATCATAGACAAAGTAATCGGCAATAACGGTATGTCTACTCTGATGGTTATCGGTTGCAGTATGGTTGTCTTCTTCTTTATGCAGTCGTTACTTACCGGTTTGAAGACGTACATTTTAAACCACACGACGAACAAACTTGACGCAATACTCGGCACGCGCTTATTCCACCATCTGATATCGTTGCCGCTACCGTATTACGAAAGACGACGCGTAGGTGATACTTTGATGCGTGTCGGAGCCTTGGGACAAATTCGCGGATTCTTGACGGGTTCCGGCTTAATGACCGTGCTTGACGTATTCTTCTCCATTGTGTTTATCGCGTTTATGTTCTGGTATTCCGTACCGTTGACTTTAATCGCGCTGATAACAATTCCGCTCTACGTTGTGCAAAACATTTGGGCGGTTCCGATTATCAAACGCAAGATTGAAGCGGTATGGCGTACGGGCGCAATGAACAACGCTTTCATGGTCGAATCGATTACCAATATCGAAACGATAAAGGCATTGGCGGTCGAGCCGCAATTTGTCAACAAGTGGGAAAATCTTTTGGCGCGTTATGTCCGCACGACTTTTGAGAACGCCAAATTTAATCTGTTCATCAACAGTTTCAGCGGACTTGTGCAGGCAGGTATCACGATGGCTATCTTGTGGTATGGCGGTAACATGGTCATGAACGGCGAATTTACTCTCGGTCAATTAATCGCCTTCCAAATGATATCGCGACAAGCATTGGGGCCTATGACAAAACTTTTGACAATGTGGCCGACGGTACAACAAGTCGGCTTAGGTCTGGAACGTATCGGCGATATTTTAAATACTCCCATGGAACCGATAGTGCAGGATATGGGCAAACGCGGCGAACAACGTATCGACGGCGCGATAGAATTTACCGATGTGTCTTTCCGATACCGTGTCGATTTACCGCTTGTCTTGCAGAATATAAACTTATCCGTAAAGCCCGGACAGAAAATCGGAATAGTCGGGCGTTCGGGTTCGGGTAAATCTACGCTGACTAACCTTGTGCAAAATCTTTACATACCCGAATCGGGCGATATCACAGTCGGCGGCATCAATACTAAGGAAGCAAACTTATCATGGCTGCGCAATCAAATCGGCGTCGTCATGCAGGAAAATTATCTGTTTAATTCCAGCGTGCGCGACAACATAGCGATAAGCCGCCCGAGTGCCACAATGGATGAAATTATCCGTGCGTCACGTCTGGCCGGTGCTCATGACTTCATACTTGAGCTCAAAGAAGGTTACGATACCAAAGTCGGCGAACGCGGCGATTCTCTTTCGGGCGGTCAGCGTCAACGCGTTGCTATCGCGCGTGCTCTGCTTGCCAATCCTCCGATTTTGATTTTCGACGAGGCTACCAGCGCACTTGACTACGAATCCGAACGAATTATTTTGAACAATATGGGCGCGATTGGTGCTCAAAGAACTATGCTGATAATAGCGCACAGATTGAGCGCGGTACGTCGTTGCGATAAAATTATCGTCGTAGATAAGGGCGAAATCGTCGAGAGCGGCACGCATGACCAATTACTTGCGTTAGGCGGTCTCTATCGTTATCTTTACGATCAGCAAGAAAGCAGAGGGTAAAAAATGGGCAAATTTTTTAAATGGCTTATTCACGGCGACGAACGCGAGAAAGAAACGGAATTTTTGCCGGCGATACTTGAAGTTACCGAAACACCGCCGTCCCCTACGGGCAGACTTGTCATGTGGTCTGTTTTGGTGCTTATCGTCGTGGCTTTGGTTTGGTCTTTCCTCGGGCATATTAACGAAGTTGCAGTCGCTGCAGGCAAGGTTATTCCTTCGGGACAAATCAAAACCATTCAAGTCAAAAACAAAGGCATAATCAAAGAAATCAACGTCGAAGAGGGGCAAATGGTACAAGAGGGCGATGTATTGGTTGTACTGGATCCCACAACGACAATGGCGGATTATGACAGCTTGAAGAAACGCGCCGCCTATTACAAACTTGATATCCAACGTCTTACGGCGGAATTGACGCAACAACCTTTCGAGCCGGAAGAAGATCCAGATTTAGAGGCACATGACTTGGCGGCAGAAATGGCATTGTATCAGAGCCGTACTAATGATTATCGTACACAACGACAGAGCCGCGAAGATGTTATAGAACAGAAAGTGGCACGTTTGCAAGCTACTCAAGCCTCGTACGAAAAATATGCCGACGTCCTCGCGATTGCGCAGGAAAAAGAGGCGCGCTTAGTCGAGTTGAGTCAGCAAAATGCAATTTCGGAATTTCAACTTTTGGAACAACAACGCGAAACAATTGAGTATGCAAAAAATGCGCAGGCGGAACTTGATTCGATAAACAGTATCCGCGCGGAAATTGCCGAGGCTCAACAGAATTTGGCGAACGTCGACGCAGCTTATCACAAGGATATTATGACTGCACTTGTCGAGGCCAAAAAAGAATATTATTCGGTGACCGAAGCGATTAAAAAGGCGGATGAAGATTCACGTATGTCGACAATCTATTCGCCGATTACCGGACGCGTTTATAATCTGAACGTGCATACACTCGGCGGTATCGTCACGGACGCTCAATCTCTCATGCAAATTGTTCCGGAAGATGTCAAACTTGAATTTGAAGTCTACGCCGATAACAAAGACATAGGCTTTATCAAAGTCGGTCAAGAGGCCGAAGTAAAAGTAGAAACGTTTAACTTCCAGAAATTCGGTATGTACAAGGCTGAAGTTTTGGAGATAAGCGCGGACGCGGTAAACGATCCGAGCGATACGGCACGCGATAAAAAATTCAAATTGATTCTTGACCCGACGAGCAACGATATAAATGTTTACGGTACGCCCGCGAAAATCGAAATCGGCATGAACGTCAGCGCGGAAATAAAAATCAAGGAGAAACGTATTATTGACTTCTTCCTCGACCCGTTCCGCCGCTATACGTCGGAAGCTTTAAGGGAGCGTTGATTTATGGCGGATAAAAACAATCAAACTCCCGATAACAAAAATCTTGTACCTTCGCAAGGACAACAGCCGCAGAAATCCGGCGGACAAGCTTTGGGAAAAATCACGCCCAAGAAAGTTCCTGCGAATCAAGTAAACGGTCAAGCACTCGACACGAACGTAAAACCGCCCGAGGACGGCGGTGTAGTTAACGGCATCGATACCGGTATCGCCTGTCTTATCTCCATTGCGAAGTATTACAACATTCCTGCCGATTATCGTCAGCTCGAACGCGCTTATGTTTTGGAGGAAGGCAGTGTAGATTTTACTACATTGGTTCGCGCCGCTCGTGATTTGAAATTGAAGGCTCGTGAATATACGGGACTCAAAGAGGAAGATTTGGATAAATTGGTTTATCCCATCCTCATCAAGTTGCATTCGGGCAAAAACGTTGTCATCACTACGATACGCGACGGCGATATTTATGTACTGGATCCTATTTTTTCGCAACATCCCGTCAAAGTAGATCGCTACAAACTTTTGATGGATTGGACGGGCGAAGCGATTCTGTTTACTCGTCGCTACGAAATCGAGAAGAAAAAATCTAAATTCGGTTTCAAGTGGTTTTTGCCCGTCGTCACAAAATATATTCCCTTCCTGCGCAGCGTCCTTTTCCTTTCGCTGTTACTGCAACTTTTGGGTTTGACTGCTCCTATCTTCACGCAAAACATCATCGATAAAGTTTTGGTGCACCGTTCCGCCGACGCTCTTGATATCTTGGTCATGGGCATGTTTATCTGTACGGTGTTCAAGACGTGGATGACAAGTTTGCGCGCGTATCTGTTCACGAATATAGCGATAAAAATGGACGTGGCACTCAGTTCGCGTCTGTTCAAAAATATTACGTCGTTACCCGTCAGTTACTTCCAAAAGTGGCAGGTCGGCGATGTCGTATCTCGTTTGGGCGAATTGCAGACATTACGTTCATTCATGACGGGTTCAAGTTTAACGATTGTCCTTGATATCGTCTTCGCCGTCCTTTACTTCCTCGTTATGTTCCTGTACAGTAAATTACTCAGTATCGTTGTTCTCGTCATGATTCCGCTGTTCGTCATATTGAATTTAATCGTCGCGCCGATATTTAAGCGCATGATTAACGATAAATTTCTTATCGGCAGTGAAAATCGTTCCTTCCTGATTGAAACGATAACGGGCATAAGGACTGTCAAATCTTCTGCGGTAGAAAATCAATTCACTCGCCGCTACGAAGAAATGTTGGCGCGTTTGGTCAATGCCTCTTTGGCTGTCGTCAATCTTGCAAACGTCGCTAATTCTATCGGTACTTTCCTCTTCAGCATGTTTAACCTCGTTATCCTTTGGATTGGTGCTTACAACGTTATGGAGGGCGAAATTTCCGTCGGCGAATTGATTGCGTTCCAGATGATTGCAGGTCAGTTGATTGCTCCCGTCATGCGCTTAATCAATCAGTGGCAATACTTCCAGCAAATTCGCGTCTCAATGGAAAGACTCGGCGATATCATGGACGAAGAGACCGAGCCGGCTTTTAATCCTTCCCGTACGACTTTGCCCAGCTTACGCGGCGATATCGCTCTTGAAAAATTGGCGTTCAGTTACACACCCGAGGGCGGCAAAGTTCTCGACAATATTAACATAAAAATTCCCGCGGGTATGAAGGTCGGAATAGTCGGGCGTTCGGGTTCGGGTAAATCTACTTTGACTAAATTAATTCAGCGTCTTTTTCTGCCCGATTCCGGTAGAATCATGATTGACGGCGTCGACATTGCGCAGGTTGAGCCGGCATGGTTGCGTCGACAAATAGGCGTCGTCTTGCAGGACAGTAAACTTTTCAGCGGCACTGTCGAGGAAAATATTCGTATCGCCTGCCCGAATGCTACACATGAAGACGTAGTCAATGCGGCGCGACTTGCGGGTGCCGATGAATTCATCAGTAAATTTCCGCACGGTTATGAAACATTTGTCGGTGAACGCGGTTCACTTTTGAGCGGCGGTCAGCGTCAACGTATAGCGATTGCGCGCGCTCTGATTTCCAATCCGAGCATTTTGATTTTCGACGAGGCTACCAGCGCACTTGATTACGAATCCGAAAATATCATCATGAGCAATATCGAGCCGATTTCACGCGGCAGGACTATGCTTATGATTGCTCACCGTCTTTCTACCGTCCGCGATTGCGATGCCATCATCGTTATCGAGAAGGGGCGTATCATCGAAGCAGGTTCACATGATGAACTTATGAAGCGTAACGGCGTTTATGCTAAGTTGCATCAAGCGCAAATGAGTTAATCCGCACCGAAAAATTATTCGGCTGTTGATAAATCGAAATCAATTTATATTCACCATTTAAGGAGAGATTTTTACTGTGAATATTTTTATCTTGCACCCGTCTTTTCCGGCGCAATATCTTAACCTGGCGCCTTACTTGGCAAGCAATCCCGAAAACAAAGTTTTCTTTCTGTCTAAGGAAAATTCTATTAACGCGCAACTTAAAGGCGTAACCTTGGCACTGTATCCGAAACCGAACGAGAAGGCCGACGAGTGGATTAAATCCTGTGGCGTTCTTCGTCCGGCAGCCGAGGCCGTTGTCGAAGGTCAAGCCGTCCTGCGTGCCATGGATTGGTTGGCGAAGGAGAAGAAAGTTAAACCCGATGTCATTATCGGTCATACGGGTTGGGGCTCTACTCTCTACTGCAAAGATATGTATCCGAACGTGCCGATTATCGGCTACTTTGAATGGTACTATTTGGTAGAGGACAGTGATTGCTATTGGTGGCCTGATGAAATTCCACAGGTTGGCAATCGTATTTCCATTCGTACGCGTAACGCTCATCATCTTATGAATTTGCAACTTTGCGATGCCGGTGTCGCGCCGACAAAATGGCAGTATTCGCAATTCCCCGAAGAATATAAGCCGAAGATAAATATAATTCATGAAGGTATCGATACAAAATTCTGTTCGCCGCACCCAAGCGGAAAACGTCCCGGGCTTGTGCTTGACGACGTGAAATTGAATCTGCCCGAAGGTACGGAAATTATCACTTACGTTGCGCGCGGTTTTGAAATTTATCGCGGCTTCCCGTACTTCATGGATGCTATTCGTCACGTGTTGGCGCGTCGTCCTCAAACTCATGTTGTCATCGTCGGCAAAGACAGAATTTGCTACGGCGCACAACTCAAAGACACTACCTACCTCAAGGAAGAAGAAAAGAAGGGCGGTTATCCGACCGACCGCGTGCATTTCGTCGGCTTGAGAAATCGCGGCGATTACCAGAAAATTTTACGCGCGTCAAGTTGTCATGTCTATCTTACTCGTCCCTTCGTACTCAGTTGGTCTTGCCTCGAGGCTATGAGTTTCGGTTGCCCGATGGTTTCGTCAAAAACTCCGCCCGTTCAGGAAGTTATAGAAGACGGTGTCAACGGTTTACTTGCGGAATTCCGTTCGCCCTATCATATTGCCCGTAAAATCGAAGAGCATTTAGACAATCCCGAACGTGCAAGAAAATTAGGCGCGGCGGCACGCGAAACCATTCTTGAACGCTTTGAGCTGATGAAATGCATGAGAGCACAAGAAGATTTGATGTATCGTGTAGTACGCTAAAACGAGGTTAGCACAATGACTTTCGAAACATTTATTCCAGCGCGATCCAAAACGGTACTCGAAGTGACGGGTAATTTATCCGCCGACTTTGAGCCTTCGGAAAATGCTTTCTTGCAAATTCAACCCGATTGCGCTTACTCCGTCATAAAAGAGCTGAACAAAGTTGATGGCGTTTTCGATACCGTTTTGATTCACAGCCCGATAATTGCGACGCTCGAACACGACAAATTAATCGCGACTCTTAAGGAAATAAGCAAACACATAAAAGACGGCGGCACGATTATTTTCACGCTTGATAATATCGGTTACGCCGAAAACATTACAGCTATTCTTGACGGTAAGCCGCCCAAATTGAAAGTTACGATGACTTCGGCGGAATTGCAGGACGCTTTGAAAGAAGCCGGCTTGAATGTATTGCGTTCGCTCAATGCGGGGCGCAAGGTAAAAGTCAATCGTCAAATCGCCGAAATTGCAAAAACCGATTTATCCGTCTTCGTCTATATCTTCACGGTGTGCAAAGGGAATCCGCCGCCGAAAACTTTGGTGCAGACTTTAATCGGTGAATCTACCGTGTGTGCTCCGAGCCGTGTACATATGCCCAACAGTTTTTTCATGGCGGAGCCGAATATTTACATCATGACTTCGCCCGTGGGCAAACCCTACAAGCTTTTCGATCGCGATAAATTCGAGAACAGAATTTTTATCAACCAGCGAATGTCATTCCCGTCGTTCGCCGTCGGCTTGGATTTCTTTAACACTATTCGTGCCAAAGAAATTTTGTTTGTGGCGGAAATGGACGATCATCCGATTTTGTGGGAGAAAGATTATAAGAGAACCGAATGGATAAATTTCCGCGCGGCGCATGCAATCCAAACGTCGACGCCGTATTTGGCGGACTTCCTCGGGCAATTCAATCCGCATGTCATGGTCTTCCCGAATCATCTGCACAGATTGCCCCCGCCCAGAGATTTCGACGAAGAATTTAAACAAAGTAAGCCGGTAACAATTTTCTTCGGCGCGTTGAATCGTGACGGGGATTTCATGGAACTGTTGCCCGTGCTCAATAAAATTGCCAAACGTTACGGCGATAAAGTTGCGTTTAAAATTTTATCGCGGCGGAATTTATTCGACATGCTTGAAACGGAAAACAAAACTTTCGTCGGCGATATGAAGATTTACGAGGGGCAATTTGTTTCCTACGATACATATCAGGCGGCGATTCGTTCTTCGGATATTGCGTTGCTACCTCTGCGCGACAACGAATTCAATCGCGCGAAATCCGATTTGAAATTCATCGAATGTGCGGCAAATGGTGCGGTAGCATTGGCGTCGCCCGTTGTCTACGCAAATACGATTGACGACGGCAGTAACGGTTTCATTTACAATGACGAACGCGAATTTGTCAGCAAGTTGACTATGTTGATAACGAATAGGAATTTGCGGAGAATGATGGCGGAACGCGCTTATCACTACGTGCGTAACGAAAGATTGATGAGTCAGCACTACGAGGAGCGTTTACAGTGGTACGGCGAACTTTTGCATCAATTGCCCGAACTCACGGCGGAGGCGCAGGCGCGTATCGATAAATTTGTTCCGCAATTCAAAGACGAAATTGAAAAATTTAATGCGCGATTCACTTCGTTAACCGAAAAAAACAATGGCGATATCGTTATCCCCGAGTAAAATGACGGCTAAAAAATTTTCTTCGTCGGATTGAAAACCATAAACAAAAATTATTATGACGGGCGATTTTGAGATGAAAACGTCCATAAATAAAATTTATTGAAAATTACCCTTTTCCGAGCGTTACCCCGGGAGTTTCATTAAGCTAATTTATGGATGACCTCGAAAATCGCCCGAAAATATTTATCGACTAAATTTATAGTGACCGAGAAAAATTTTTCGTGACGTACAGATTATTTTTAGTTTTAATTTTCGGGGGTGACGAAAATGTTACCGGAAATTTTTTCCGAAGACGGTGGCTTATCGTTCTCGTTTTTGTTCTACGTTGTTCTTGCGGTAATGGGAATAATTTCGGTCTTGTTTATCGTCAACCGCGGTTCCAAAAAAAATTCGGGTATGCTCGACGAATTAATCTTGGGCGAACGTCAACAGAATAATCAAGGCTACACAAGCGTCAGCGATAAAACCAAACTGTTAAACAAGACGGGGATATGCCTGACCGATTTGCGCCCCGCCGGTATGGTAAATATTGACGGCGAACCGGTTGATGTCGTGACCGAAGGTAATTTTTTAAAGAAGGGCGACACCGTAAAAGTTATCAATGTGGACGGCTCTCGTGTACTCGTCCGCGAAATCCAATTGGGAGGTTGAAATATGGATTTGGTTTTCTTCCTTGTCATGGGAATAATTTTGGTAGGAGTCTTTTTGCATTTCGTGCCGATTGGTTTATGGATATCGGCAATGGCCGCAGATGTTCACGTAGGAATATTTACTTTAATCGGAATGAGAATGCGCCGCGTCACGCCCGATAAAATAATCATGCCGTTAATCAAGGCAAATAAAGCAGGTCTTGATGTCAACGTCAATCAGCTCGAGGCACATTATTTGGCAGGCGGCAATGTCGATAAAGTTGTCGACGCTCTTATCGCTTCGCAACGTGCGCAGATTGTTTTACCCTTTGAACGTTCGGCGGCAATCGATTTGGCAGGACGCGATGTCTTGGAAGCGGTACAGATGAGCGTTAACCCGAAAGTAATCGAAACTCCTATTGTCGGAGCTGTCGCCAAAAACGGCATCGAATTGAAAATCAAGGCGCGTGTAACCGTTCGGGCGAATATTGACAGATTGGTCGGCGGCGCAGGCGAACCTACAATTATCGCACGTGTCGGCGAAGGTATTGTCACGACGGTCGGCAGTGCCGAAAAACATACCGATGTTTTGGAAAGTCCCGATGAAATTTCAAAAGTAGTTTTGGGCAAAGGTTTGGACGCAGGTACCGCATTTGAAATTTTATCAATCGATATAGCAGATGTAGATGTCGGGCGCAATATCGGTGCACAATTGCAAACAGATCAGGCGGAAGCCGATAAACGAATCGCCCAAGCAAAAGCAGAAGAACGTCGCGCAATGGCTGTCGCTAAAGAACAGGAAATGAAAGCTTACACGCAGGAAATGGAAGCAAAAGTAGTGGAGGCTCAGGCGGAAGTGCCACACGCAATGGCAGAGGCTTTCAAGAAGGGTAACTTGGGCGTCATGGACTACTACAACATGATGAACGTGCAATCAGATACCGAAATGCGCAAGACAATCAGTCAATCGGGACAGGAAAGAAAAAATATGCCCATACAAAAATAATCGACAGCAGTAAAAAAAATCAGCCGCTCCAAAAATTTCGGGCGGCTTTTTTGTTTCGGGCAGACGTTAAATATCTGCGTAGTCTATTCGGTAAATGTAACTGATGCGGTCTTCAAATATCTTCGTGATTGTGACATTCGCCGAAGAAAATTTTTCCAAGTCTTTCGTATTGGAGAAAATGTATTTGACATCGAGTTTGGGCAGTTCAATCGGATTTAATGTCAACGCAAACAAATCGAGGCGCTTCAAATTAAATGAGGTCTTATCATTGGTGAATGTAATCGAGATGTGAGCGTAGCGATTGTAAATCTTAAAATTTTCGCCTGTCGAATCTATTTTCTGCCAGCGTTCGAGAACGGGATAAGTATTAACACTGTTAACGGTAGGCGCGCCGAACATAATCGGAAAATTATTTAAAGTGACATCGAAACCTTCAACAATCCAAAGTGATTTATCATTGCTTGCAATTTCAGCGATTTTCTGTCCGATGGGAATTTTGTAAATGCAGTCGACACCGTGAGCAATAGGGTTAACCGTCGCGCCGATTGCCAACATCATCACGACTAAAATTACCGTGCGCAGTTTCGTCATCTGCCCGATGAGAAAATATATCGTGATAAATACAAACGAAGTAATTGATAGTGCTCTGCCGAAAACAATCCATTCGCCGAAGAAATTATAAGCTGCTACGCTGCAAGCCACAGAAATAATTCCGGCGATTAAAATTTTCGTTACGCGGTTGAAATTAAAATCAATCAGGCTCAAGCCACGGAACAATATCAGCAGTTGAATGAAGTCGATAACATTGCGGACACGATTACCAAGTGACATGCTCATCATTGTAATTTTGGCGAGGAACTCGGGAAAACCAATAACTTCCCAAATCATCATGAAGATGGATAGGGCGACAAGCAAAGTCATCATCAAATCAAACTTTTTATATTTGAAAGTCAAGAGGACGAAGAGAATCAAGCCGAGCGGTGTCAAGCTAAAGAAGGTCGCGCCTTCGCAGTTGTTGGATATTATGCCCGAGGGAATAACCTCGCTGAACGGTAAAGCAATACAAATTCCGTAAAGCATTTGGTAAAGGATATTTAAACCGCCGACGGCAACAAAACGCGTCCCCGGATATTCTGTCGCCCGTGTAATTTCAACTACGTCAAGCGAAATATAAAATACGTGACAGATTGGAGCCAATATCAAAACGATTCCGATGAGCCAAAAAATTATATCACGGCGAAAATGTTTCCATGCATCGGTAATGCCTGCGGTCACGGCAATTAAACACATTAAGAATACCCAACCGAAAGGCACTTGCCACGCCGGATAAATTCCCATGATAAAAATTCCCGAACACCATAAAACCATTACCGCGTATAAAAATCTTTTCCTGTCCTCTTGCGTCAAATACAACTTCCAAAACAATACAATACCTTGTCCCGCGCCCAAAATTTCGGCGACGGAATTAACAGACCACCACCATTGAGCGAGCGGCGAAAAAGTTATCATGATGGCGTAGATTAAGGCCAACGAACGATTTGTATTTAAAACTTTACGCGCAAATTCAAATGATACAATGAACAAGGCAATGATTCGCCCGTACCAAAAGAAGGCAAGTCCCGAACCGGCATCCAGAAATAAATAACCAAGCTGCGCCGGTCGAAAAATCATCGCCAAATGATGAACAGCTTGCCCGTAGACGATAAAAATATTTGTCGTCGTGCCGCGAATTATTTCCGTCATGAATCCGAAATCATTAAAGTATTGTGATAAAGCAAAGGGAGTAAATACAGCCCATTCATCGGAACGAATCGGCCGCGAATGCCCCAACAAATTTCCGCTAAGCTCGGGATATCCAAAAAATCCCGCGTACAAACTGGTAGAAGAGCCGTGAATTTCAAATATAATACAGAGCAAGAAAATCGCCGCGCACAAATAAAATCGCAGACGGAAAATAATTTCGGGCAGCTCCTCAAGCGTACGCGATAAAAAATCTTTCATTAAATCATCTCCGAAAATATATTGGCTTGAAGTTTAGCACAGGACAGATTGACAGGCAACGAATAAATCAGCGCAGATAATACGGCGTTGACAAAGAATTTAGGTAAAAATATAATTCAAACGGCACAAAAAATTCCGACGATAACTTAAGTGCGTGGAGGATTGAATTATGCATAGCTTTGAATACTGTTGCCCGACGGAAATAATTTTCGGTACTGATGCCGAAAAGGTAGTGGGAGAAAAAATCCGCAAGTACGGCGGCAAACGTGTAATGATACTTTACGGCGGCGGCAGCGCGATTAAAAGCGGACTTATCCCGAAAATCGAACGCCTGTTATTGACGAGCGGTCTCAGTGCGCTGAAAGTTATAGGCGGTGTGAAACCGAATCCGCGACTCAGTTTCGCGCGCTATGCCGTACGTGAAGCGATTGCCGCAGAAGTCGATTTCGTATTGGCAGTAGGCGGCGGCAGTGTCATCGATACGGCGAAGGCAGTTGCATTGGGCGCGGCGAATCCCGACGAAGATATTTGGGAACATTGGTCGAAAAAAATCACGCTGACAAAAAGTTTACCCGTGGGAGTAATTTTGACAATCGCGGCGGCAGGTTCGGAGACTTCTGATTCGGCGGTATTGACGAACGAAGATACGGCGAAGAAAATGGGTACAACAGTTCCGCGGCCGGCATTCGCGATTATGAATCCGCAATTCGCTATGACAGTGCCGCATTATCCGCTGATTTGCGGTATCGCCGATATAATCATGCATACTCTCGAAAGATATTTCACGAAGATAGAGGGTAACGAGTTTACGGATATGATAGCGGAATCGGTGATAAAAAATGTCATGTCTCAATCGTTAGCGTTACTTGAGAATCCGAACGATTTACATGCGATGAGCGAAATAATGTGGTGCGGTTCGGTATCACATACGGGCTTCACGGGTTTGGGACGCGACAGAGATTTTTCCGCGCATAAATTGGGTCATGAATTAAGCGGGAGATATGATGTAGCTCACGGGGCATCTTTAACGACGGTCTGGGCATCATGGGCGCGTACCGTTTACAATGTCAATCCCGAACGCTTTGCGAACTTCGCAGAAAAAATTTTCGGGATAACCGAAGGCACGATTGACGAACGAGCAAATGCAGGTATCGACGCAATGGAAAATTATTTCCGTAAGCTGGGGACGCCGACTAACTTTACCGAATTGGGAATTGGTGTACAAAGCGAAGACGAGTTAAAATATTTGGCGAACATGGTTACTTCGGGCGGTACGAAGAAAGTTGCGACGTTCCAACCTATGGATTACAATCTTGTATTGGAAATTTACGGTAAGGCAAATATTTGACGCGGAATCTGCGCACGGGAATTAATATGTAAACATCGGGCGGTCGTAACACACGGCCGCTTTTAATCACTATCGGAGGAAAATATTTTGCTGAACAAAAAATTTAAAGTGATATCGCCGTTTCAAGCGACGGGCGATCAACCGCAGGCAATAGAGTCGTTGTCGCAGGGATTAAATGACGGCTTGAGTTCGCAGGTACTTTTAGGTGCAACGGGTACGGGCAAAACATTTACCGTGGCAAAAGTAATCGAACAAGTGCAAATGCCTACGCTGGTTATCGCTCACAACAAAACTTTGGCGGCTCAACTTGCTGCCGAATTCAAAAATTTTTTCCCCGATAATTACGTCGGCTATTTCGTCAGCTATTACGATTATTATCAGCCGGAAGCGTACATATCGGCGACGGATACTTACATAGAAAAAGACGCCTCGATTAACGACGAGATAGATCAGATGAGACATTCGGCGACATGTAGTTTGTTTGAGCGGCGCGACGTTATAATAGTGGCAAGTGTTTCCTGCATTTACGGATTAGGTTCGCCCGAAAATTATTCCAAGATGTTACTGCATATCAAAGTTGGTCAAAATATTTCGCGTGAAAAAATTTTACGTCGGCTGATAGAAATTCGCTACGAAAGAAATGATATGATAATCGAGCGCGGAAAATTTCGGGTACGCGGTGATGTGGTTGAGGTTACGCCGGCAGGATATAACGGACGTGCGATTCGCATTGAACTTTTCGGTGACGAGATTGATAAAATCACGGAGTTTGAAATTTTGACGGGAAAAGTTATAGGTCGGCGCGACGAAATTTTTATCTTCCCTGCCTCGCATTACGTGACTGATGTTGAGGATTTGGAACGAGCCGAAAAAAATATCCGCGCGGAAATGTCGAAACAGGTTGAAAAATTTACTGCGCAGGGGAAATTGATAGAGGCTCAAAGAATCGAGCAACGAACGCGCTTTGATTTGGAAATGATGCAGGAGATGGGATATTGTTCGGGTATAGAAAATTATTCGCGACATTTGACGGGACGCAAAGTAGGGGAACCGCCTTACACATTGATTGATTATTTCCCCGAAAAATTTTTGACGGTGGTAGATGAATCACATGTTACATTGCCGCAACTCCGAGCGATGTACGCCGGGGATAAATCTCGAAAATCATCGCTGATAGATAACGGATTCAGATTGCCCAGCGCATTAGACAATCGCCCGTTGACTTTCGAGGAATTCAACGAAAAAATATCGCAGATAATATATGTATCGGCTACGCCTGCAGATTACGAGCTGAAGGAATCGCAAAACACGGTCGAACAAATTATCCGTCCGACGGGACTTTTAGACCCGATAGTAGAAGTGCGCCCGATTGAAAATCAGATTGATGATTTGATTGCGCAGATAAACGAACGAATCACGGCGAATGAACGAATATTGATTACGACGTTGACGAAAAAATTTGCCGAAGAGTTAACGGATTATCTCAGTGGCGTAAAAATTCGCGTGAAATATTTACATTCGGATGTCGCAACTTTGGAACGCGCCGAAATTATTCACGATTTACGCGTCGGGAAATTTGATGTACTAGTCGGAATAAATTTACTGCGTGAAGGTCTCGACATGCCCGAGGTATCTTTAATCGCAATCCTCGACGCCGATAAAGAGGGCTTTTTACGTTCAGATACATCGCTGATTCAAACTATCGGACGTGCGGCGCGAAATGTTCACGGGAAAGTAATTTTGTACGCCGACAGAATCACGGATTCAATGCGAAGAGCAATGGACGAAACAGCGCGACGGCGTACGATTCAGCAGGAGTATAACGAAAAATATCGCGTGACACCCAAAACGATTGAAAAACCGATTGCGCCGTTGATAGATTTGCCGCTGAAAAAATCAGTCAAGAAACCGAAACCGGTTAGCGAACTGATAAAAAGTTTGACACCTGCGCAGAAAAAAACATTGGTGAAGAGTTTGACGGCGGAAATGAAAGAGGCCTCGCGGAATTTGGAATTTGAACGAGCGGCGGAATTACGCGACGTAATACTAAAATTAGAGGAGCATTTTTGACGCTCCTCCAACGAAATTTCTATATGGTGCGATTGGCGCGATTCGAACGCGCGACCTACTGCTTAGGAGGCAGTTGCTCTATCCTGCTGAGCTACAACCGCATGATTTGCAAAGTCTATCACGTCGACAAATATTTTGCAAGTAATCAAATGCCGCTTTCGTTCGGTTAGCAAAAGTGTTCAAAGTCAACTTGGTTGGGAAATATTTTTTTATCAGCTGTGAATATTTTTAAGTGAGATGATTGTAATGATAGTTTATGCTACACACAAGGGCGGTAAATATCTGCCGCTAAAAGAAAGTTTAAAAATCGACCCGAACACACCGCGCGGACTCTATGTCAATTTGACTAACCGTTGCAATTGTAATTGTGTGTTCTGTTTACGCGAAAAAAAATCCATGACGGATGAGGCAACACTCTGGTTAGAGCGCGAACCTACAGTAGAGGAAGTCAAAACCGAATTAGATGCCGCGCCTTGGCATGTCATCAATGAAGTTGTTTTCTGCGGCTTCGGCGAACCTACAATCAGATTAGACGCGTTAACGGAGTTGCTTGCCTACGCAAAAAAAATTCGCCCCGATATTCCGACGCGCTTGAATACAAACGGATTGGGCGAACTGTATCACGGACGAGAAATTGCCG
Source organism: Selenomonadaceae bacterium (assembly GCA_024698045.1). Taxonomy (GTDB): domain Bacteria; phylum Bacillota; class Negativicutes; order Selenomonadales; family Selenomonadaceae; genus Quinella. Next base: position 44,169 of record JAILRS010000023.1, on the reverse strand, counting down.
CGGATTTCAAAGATATATTGGATACGGCGTCAATCAGTCTCAACGCCGCGACCGCTGAAAAATATTTCAAGATTACTCGTGCTGTCTACGGTCTTCAATCTTTTGAAGCGATGTTGACTTTCGCCGAGCACATGAAAAAATTTGTACCGAATGTAATTTTAACGGTAGTGGATCACGTAACGCCGCCCGAAGAAATTGACATGTGTCGAAAGATTTGCGCCGAACGTAATTTGACTTTGCGCGTGAGACCTTACGAAGACAGTTAACCGATTGAATTTTTACTTTGTTTGAAACGATAAACACCTGCGCCCAAATTGGGCGTATTTTTTTTGTAAGCGTCGAAAGCTGCGGAAAAATCTTCGCCGTCAATCGCCGCGCGGTACATTGCCACAACCTGCGCAGTTACTTCGGGAGAATAATTTTGTGCCTCTATCCTCAACGCCGCCGCCCCGAAAAATTTTTCGACGTACGGCAACATGCAAAGTTCCCTACCGAAATAAATATGCCAACGATTGAATTGATCTACGCGCAACTTGTGAATTTCTCCGGCGGTATCTTCCAGAGCATAGTGACGATTCAATTTATCGGGCGTCGCAAAATCATCGTAGTTGGGCAGATATAATTTGGCGAAATTGTGATCGCAAATCATTGATTCAATCGCGCCATGGATGATAATTTCAATCGGCAACGGTGAAGCCTCTACGACACTGCGAACCTGTGCGAAACTCAATTCTTGCGATGCCGTCACCTGTACCGCGCCCAAACTCTTTAAAAATTCCGCCGCCACAGGATTAAATAAACTGAACGACACATCAGCGTAAACGGGCAATTTTGTTTTCTCAGTAACCAAATTCAACGCGCCCAAATTTCCCACGGTAATTCCGTCGAATGCAATATCTGTCGTGCGGCTTAAAAATTCCGCTAGTTCTGCGCAGTCTTTATCCTTCGTCGTGCGCGGTGTCGCCAAAATTATTTTCTTTCCTGCCGCGTGAACGAAATCAATCGCCTCGGCAAATTCGGCAATCGTCCACGGTTTGAGCGGTTTAAAAACTTCACCGCCGACGTAAATTAAATCCGCACCCGAATTAATCGCCGCCTTGGCACTGTCTAACGTCGCAGTCCTTACCGTCAATTTCGGTTTACCGCCAGAATTTTTTATCGGTCTTTCTTCGGCAAAAATTTCTTTGACGGCTGTATCGTCGTAAGAAACTTCGGGCACTGCACGCGAAAAAATCCTCGGCTCCCGTTCGCCCGTCAATCCGATATCTTTTACCGTAGGCGCACCGAACGCAAATGTAGTAGTGTAATCACGGACGCGGTTATCGTATAAATCTTGCCAACGTTTTTCGTTGACCGTATAGCCTGCAGGATTTTCGATATACGCATCAATCTCCTGCCGATAAAGCGAAACAAGTCTGCGAATAAATTCGGGCGGTCTCATACGTCCTTCGATTTTGAACGAGTTGACGCCGGCTTGAATCAAATCGGGAATATTGCGGAACATACACATATCATTCAACGCAAGTTTATATGACCAGTCATTTAAATTTTCGTGTGTCTCTTCGTCAATCATTTTGTAATTCCAACGACACGGCTTCATACATCTGCCGCGGTTACTGCTCTGCCCGAAAATTATACCCGAATGAATGCACTGCCCCGATTCCGCGATACACATATCGCCATGCATGAAATATTCAACCTCAATGCCCGTACGTTCTTTAATCAAAGAAACTTCCGACAAAGTTAATTCGCGTCCGACAACCACGCGCGTTATCCCGAATTTCTTCAGTAACTCTATCGCGTGCATGTTGTGAGTGTTCATCATGACGGACGCATGTATTGGAATTTTTATTTTGAGTTTGCGCACGAGATTTAAGACTGCCAAATCTTGTACCAAAATTGCATCGGGTTTAATTTCGTCGAGGTACCGCAGATATTTTTCGAGCGGTTGTAATTCTTCCGCGCTGATTAAATTGTTAAGCGTGATGTAAATTTTGACATTGTGTCCGTGAGCAAATTCAATCGCCGATTTAAGTTGAGCATCGTCGAAATTAAAACTGCTGTTGTGAACGCGCATGTTAAAAGCTTTGCCGCCTAGATAAACGGCATCGGCACCGGATTCCACAGCCGCAACGAGGGCATCCCATGTACCGGCAGGGGCGAGCAATTCAACGGATTTCCTGTTCAATATAATTACTCCCTTTGGATTTATTTATTAGTGTTGATAATCGAGCGGTAAATATTTTCCAGACGCCGCATATATTTTTTCCCGTCCATCAGCGCGGAATTTTTCAGATGATTGCGTAGCGCGGCATGATAATCGGCGATAAGTTTTGGATTGCGCCCGATAAGTACTGCTTTCTTGACATATTCCATACGCCCCAAAGTAATCAGTTCTTTACAATCGGCGGCGGTAAGAATAGAGGCGGCGATTCTTGCTCCGTGAGTTTTTCCGCGCATGGTTATGACGGGTACGCCCATATATAACGCTTCGCAAGTTGTCGTTCCGCCGGTGTAGGGGAATGTATCAAGCGCGATATCTATATCGTGATATTGTTCGAGATAATCGGGGCTGTACGGACGAAATTCCACGCGGTCAATCGGAAAACTTATCGATGTCATACGTTTCGTGACAAGTTCCGTACCTTCATCCAAACTGAAAATTTTTCCTTTGAGGATAAGCCGCGAATCCGGTACGCCCTCAAGTATGGCACGCCATAGATATAAAACGTCGTCACTTACTTTGGCGAAATTGTTAAAGGAACCGAAAGTAACATATTCGTTTTTCGAGACGGGCGGAACAATTCCGGCGTCGGGCATTGAGCGAATGATATCGGGCGCGTAACACAGGCAAGAAGGATTGAGTCGCAAAATTCTTTCCGTGAAACCTGTCGGGAAATTTTCGGGCAGACAAACTTTATCGGAAAGAAAATAATCGACGACATCAAGTCCCGTGGTGGCTGTATAGCCGAGCATACAGATTTGAATCGGCGCAGGTTTATAGGCAAGAATCGGCAAACAACTGTCCTGCGAATGACCCGACAAATCGACGAGGATATCAATCTTATCGTTATAAATTACTTGAGCTGCGTCGTCGGGCGATTTACCTAACAAACCGCGCCACTTGACGGGAAAATTTTTCAGCTTATCGGTAACAAAATCCCGTTTGCCCGTAAAGTAACAAGTCACGGTAAATTTATCGGCGTCAAAATCTCTGAGTAACGGCGCGATAAAATTTGCGACAGCGTGTTCACGAAAATCGGGCGAAATGTATCCGACTTTAATTTTGCCGTGAAACTTATGATTTTCATGACGGAATCGCGGAATTTCCATAAAAAATTTATTGTACTCCTGCGCAAGCTCTTTCGTCTGCGCCAAAGGTACTTCGCGATAATTGCGCAGAAATAAATGTTTGGAATAGAGTTCCGCCGCCTGTTCATTGTTATCGGTCAATGTGCTTGCCTCAAACAACGATGCCGCCGCCTTTGCCGGATCTCCCGATAAATACAATCCGTTTGAATATCTGCCCAAAGCTTTGAGCAATAGCGAACGCAGGATGAAAAGTTTTTTGTTGAGTAACTTTACTTCCTCTTCGTCGGCATCATCCTGTCGATTGATATCGCGCAATGTATTTTTCAGCGTTTCGATTTCCGTATGAATATCGTTGACAAGCTCATCAAAAATTTCAAGCTGTTTTTTCAAATCCAATTTCAAAACGGCGAGACTACCCAAAACAAGACGACTGCGCAGATTTTTCGGGTCGACTTTCAAAGCTGTTTCGGCAAAATTTTTTGCGTCGTCCAATGCACCGCGATAAAATGCCGATTCCGCCATAATCGCAGTACCTTCAACGGAATTGGCATCCACTTCAAAAATTTCACGGGCGGCGGTGCGCATGGATAAGGGATCTCCGTCCAACGAAAATTTTTCCGCCAACATTACCCAATTTAAAATTTTAACGTCCACAAAATCTCCTCCGCACCGTAACTTTCAATTTAAAATCATTTACGCTAATGATACCCTAAACGCATTGACTTGACAATATCCGCCGATTCGGCAAAATTTTCTTGCCACTGATGATTTTTTGTTTTAGACTTAGCGTGTATTTTGAGGGAGGGAATTTTTATGCGACAAAAGGGTTTTGCAACTTTGGAAGTAATTTTGATGGTCATGGTTATCGGAATTCTTGCGGCGATAGCAGTACCGCGATTTACTTCCGTCACTACGGCAGCCAATACCGCAAAAATTCAGGCGGACTTATCGACGATAGACACGGCAATCGCTGTTTATCAAATGGAATACGGTTCAGATCCGGCAACCGTTGATGCTCTTGTAAACGCGAAATATTTACAGGCAAAGCCCGACCCCCCTACCGGAAAATGTTATGTCAGCGGAGCAGAAAAATCGATACCGGCAACAGAATACACGATTCAAGCGGCAACAGGTACAACGGACGCACGTGCGATTTTGGGTAGTGGAAACACTTCGGATAAATTTTACGTCCCGAAAAAACCAAACTGATTGACCGTGTAACAAAATAGAAATTTCCTCGTAAAACTTTCTACGCAACTGAAAAATTTTTACGAACGTTCTCAAATTTTAAAAGCCGATTATCCGCAATCGACAACGCTTGTAATTTAAAAAACAATATGTTAATATAATCCGCGTGTTGCATAAGAACGGAATTAACAGGAGGTCTTAATTTTAAATGAAACTCACGCAAAAGAAGATAGACGATTACAATATCGAGTTGACGGTAACCGAAGACGCCGCCCAATTTTCCAAAGCTATCAAAGAAGCTGCGCAGGTTCTCGGCAAAGAAGTTAGCATCAAAGGTTTCCGCAAGGGTAAAGTTCCGCAGTCCGTCCTTGAAAGTCATGTCGGTAAAGACGCGATAATCAACGAGGCAAGCGAAATTTTGTTGCAGAAATCCACGCGCGAAGCTCTTAAAATTTTAAATCTGATTCCCGTAACGCAAAACAAAGCCGATGTCAAAAACAATAAGGAAGGCGAAGATTTTGTCTTCACGCTGACTTTTACTCCCTTCCCGACCGTTAAACTCGGCGAATACAAAGACCTTGACGCCGAAAAAGTTGTCGAGCCCGTAACCGACGAACAAGTCGACGAACAAATCGAGCAGATGAGAAAACATCACGCCAATTTAACCGACGCGGCCGAAGGTGATAAAATTGTCGAAGGCGATTTCATTACTTTGGATTACAGCGGCAGTGTTGACGGCGAAAAATTCGAGGGCGGTACCGCTAAAGATCAGCCGTTGGAAATCGGCGCACATAAATTTATCGGTGACTTTGAAGAGCAATTAGTCGGCGCGAAAGTCGGCGAAGAGCGTACCGTTAAAGTTACCTTCCCCGAAAAATATCACGCCGAAGAATTGGCGGGCAAAGATGCAGTATTTGAATGCAAAATCAACAGTATCAAACATCGCGAATTGCCCGAGCTGAATGATGAATTTGCAAAAAAAGTCAGCAAGTTCGAGACACTCGCCGAATACAAAGCGGACGTACGCAAGAACATGGAGGCCGCCGCGGAACGTCGTGCGGACGAAGCACAGCGCGAAGCGATTATTGAAAAGGCTGTTGCCAATATGGAAATAGATTTGCCGCCCGTAATGGTGGAGACTCGCGTAACTCAAATGATTGACGAACTTGGCGCACAACTCGGTACGCAGGGCATGTCTATCGAACAGTACATGGCATTTTCCGGTATGGATATGGATAAATTGCGCGAAGAGTACAAAGACACCGCGAAGAAAAATATTTTGACGGACATCATGCTTGAAAAAGTTGCGGACGTCGAAAAAATCAACGTGGAACAAGCCGAACTCGAGCGCGAAATTTCCATCATGGCGCAAATGTATCGCACACCTGCAAAACAGATTTACAAATATCTGCAGGCTAACGGACAACTTTTCACGGTCGCCAATACGATTCGCCGCCGCAAGGCTATGAAATTTATTTTCGACAATATGGCGAGAGCCGTCAAAGCCGAAGATGTAAAGACAGATGCGAAAGTTGACGCTAAAGCGGAAACAAAAGCCGATACCAAAGTTGCGGCTATAGCAGAAGTAAAAGCAGAACCGAAAGCCGAAAAGGTTGACGCGAAAGTTGCCGAAGCTAAGGTTGCCGACGCGAAAGTTGAGACCGAAGTCAAAGCAGAAAAATAATTGACTGCTGTCTATAATAAATAAGTTTGAAAGTTATCAAGGGCGTGAAGAAAAAATTTCTCGCCCTTTTTTGAAAAATATTTTGAGGTGGAAAAAATGGCTTATTATGTGCCGATGGTAGTGGAGAAAACCGGCTACGGCGAACGCGCTTACGATATCTACTCGCGTTTGCTCAAAGATAGAATTGTTTTACTGGGCGGCGCGATAAATGATGATGTCGCAAATTCTATCGTCGCTCAACTTTTGTTTTTGGAATCCGAAGACCCCGATAAGGATATTCATTTGTACATCAACAGTCCGGGCGGCGTAGTCACTGCCGGTCTTGCGATTTACGATACAATGCAATATATTAAACCCGATGTATCAACGATTTGTATCGGGCAGGCGGCAAGCATGGGCAGTCTTCTTTTGACGGCGGGCGCGAAGGGAAAACGTTACGCACTTCCTTTGGCGCGAATCATGATTCATCAACCCTTAGGCGGTGCGCACGGACAATCTACCGATATCCAAATTCAGGCGAAGGAAATTTTGCGCTTGCGTGAGGTAGGTAACGATATTCTGTGTAAACATACGGGACAACCGCGCGAAAAAATTATGGCGGATACCGAACGCGATAACTTCATGACCGCCGAAGATGCCAAAGCTTACGGCTTGATTGACGAAGTTATTGTTCGCCCGATTAAGACTGATTTAATAAAAGAGGACGAATAATATTTCGGGAGAAAAAATCTTGACGGTCGACATATTCTGTCGATGTATATCAAACGCCTTCAAGGTGGTGAGTCTGTGTTGAAATTCGATAAAGATCGTGACGAGTTGTGTTGTTCATTCTGCGGCAAGTCTGAACACGCAGTAAGAAAGTTAATTGCCGGTAAAGGCGTTTACATCTGCGACAGTTGTGTTGAATTGTGTAACGAAATTTTGCAACGGGATTACGAAGAGGAAGCCGAGGCGGAAGGTAATGACAATCTGCCGAGACCGAAAGAAATTTGCGCCAAACTTGACGAATATGTTATCGGTCAAGAGGACGCAAAGAAAACTATATCCGTAGCCGTTTACAATCACTACAAACGCGCCAATTATTACCCTGCCGATAAGGAAAGTATTCAACTACAGAAGTCAAATATTTTGATGATAGGCCCTACGGGTAGCGGAAAAACTTTATTGGCGCAAACACTGTCGAAACTTTTGAAAGTGCCGCTGGCGATAGTCGACGCCAATTCATTGACCGAAGCCGGTTACGTCGGCGAAGATGTCGAAGATGTTTTGCTTGCGCTGATACAGGCCGCTGACGGCGATATCACGAAAGCCGAACGCGGAATTGTCTACATTGACGAGATAGACAAGATAGCACGTAAGCCGGGTATTTACCGCGATATTTCGGGCGAGGGTGTTCAGCAAGCTTTGTTGAAAGTTTTGGAAGGTACGCGCGTCAATGTTCAATTGCCGAACCGTCAACCGCAAATGCAGCCCAATACCGTAACGATGAACACTAAAAATATTTTGTTCATATGCGGCGGCGCGTTTACAAGTTTGGATCCGATAATCGAAAAGCGAATCAAAGGCAGTCAAGTCGGATTCGGAGCGGAAATAGAGAGCAAGGTCGAAAAGGATATCGGCAGGATTTTAAAAGACGTTCAGCCCGAGGATTTGGTTAACGTCGGATTGATTCCCGAATTTGTCGGGCGTCTGCCGATTGTCGTTACTTTGGATGCTTTGGACGAAGATGCACTTGTCGATATCCTTACTAAACCGAAAGACGCACTTGTCAAGCAGTATCAAAAGTTAATGGAAATGGACGGCTCGAAATTGACATTCGATGATGATGCACTGCGTTTTATTGCGCGCGAAGCAATTCAGCGTAATACGGGCGCGCGCGGTCTTCGTTCAATCCTCGAACGGATAATGAGAAACTTGATGTACGAAGTGCCTTCGGTGGGAAGAAATACCGTCTGCACCGTCACCAAGGAAGATGTTTTGTTGAATCAAGATCCCAAATACAAATTTAGTCAAAAGAAAAATAAAAAGTCATCTAACGGCTAGGCCGGTAGTGTGTGAATCATATGCACTACTCGAATAACCGACGAGGGAGGTTTTATTCGTGGCTGAAAAAGTTACTTTGCCGCTGGTACCGTTGCGCGGAATAGTTGTCTTTCCGAATATGATAATGCATTTGGATGTAGGGCGTCCCGCATCGGTGAACGCGCTTGATGCGGCAATGGTCACCAATCGACGAATTTTTTTGGTAGCACAAATAGATTTAGATAACGATTCGCCGACGGAGCATGACCTTTATGAAGTCGGTACAATTTCCGAAATACGTCAGATAATAAAATTGCCCGACGGAAATGTCCGCGTGTTGGTTGAGGGCGTTAATCGCGGTGTAATGCGTGCGTATCGTGAATGCGAAGGCGAAGACTATGTAGAAGTTGACGTCGAAGAACATGAAGATACGTGGGAAGATAATATGGAGACCGAGGCACTTGTTCGCGGCGTCGTTCATCAATTCGAAGAATGGGTGAAGTTGAGCAAGCGTATCCCGTCCGAAACATTTGTCGCCGTGACTATCCTTGAGGATATCGGGCGGCTTGCGGATTTGATTGCCGGTCATTTGAATTTGAAACTTGACGCCAAGCAGGAGATTTTGAGTTGTCTCGACGTATCACAGCGACTCGAAAAACTTTATGTGATATTGGCGCGTGAACTTGAAGTCCTGCAAATGGAATCGCAAATCAGTAAGCGTGTCCGCAATCAAATCGAGAAAATACAGAAAGATCACTATCTGCGCGAACAACTCAAGGCAATTCACAAAGAGTTGGGCGAAGGCGAAGATATAACCGAAGAAGTGACGGGTTACCGCCAAAAACTTGAAGACGGCAATTATCCCGAGGAAGTAAAGACAATCATAGAAAAAGAATTGAAACGGCTTGAGCGAATCCCGTCAATGGCTTCCGAAGGAAATGTAGTCCGCACGTATATCGAAACGCTTTTGGATTTACCGTGGCGCGTATCAACCGAAGATGCGGTAGATATAACCGAAGCGGCTAAAGTTTTGGATGCGGATCATTACGGGCTTGAGAAAGTCAAAGAACGCATTTTAGATTTCCTTGCGGTAAAAGTTTTGACGAAAGATAAACCGGCTCCGATTCTGTGTTTGGTGGGACCTCCCGGTGTAGGTAAAACTTCGTTGGCATCATCTGTCGCCAAAGCTACGGGGCGTAAATTTATCCGTGCAAGTTTGGGCGGCATACGCGATGAGGCAGAAATTCGCGGACATAGGCGCACTTACGTCGGAGCAATGCCCGGCAGAATCATTCAGGGTATCAAGAAGGCAGGGACAAATAATCCCGTCTTCCTGCTCGATGAAGTTGACAAGATAGGCAAAGACGGTTGGTCGGGCGATCCTTCCGCCGCATTACTCGAAGTGCTCGACCCTGCGCAGAATAATTCTTTCGACGATCACTATATAGATACGCCGTTTGATTTGTCGCGCGTACTGTGGATTGTCACGGCGAACACGTTAAACACAATCCCGAAACCTCTGCGCGATCGTATGGAGATTATCAACCTTTCCAGCTACACCGAGAATGAAAAATTCGAGATTGCTCGTCGCTACCTTGTGAAACGTCAGAAAGAAGAGAACGGACTCAAAAAGGGCGATGTCGTCTTCGCTAAGGGCGTTCTGCAGGAGATTATAGCCGAGTATACCAGAGAGTCGGGCGTGCGCGAATTGGAGCGTATAATCGGGCGTGCGTGCCGCAAAGCCGCTCGCAAGATTGTCGAAGGTTACGAAGGTGTACTCTACATTACCAAAAAGAATCTTCGTGATTTTATCGGGCGTCCGAAATTTTTGCAGACACGCGCAGAAAAACAGCCGCAAGTCGGCGTCTCAACGGGTATGGCGTGGACGGAAGTCGGCGGCGATATTTTGCCTACGGAAGCGATTGTGCTCAAGGGTAACGGCAAACTTTTATTAACCGGTAAACTCGGCGAAGTCATGCAGGAATCTGCGCAGGCAGGTTTGACTTATATCCGCAGTCGCAGTGATATCATGAAACTTGACGATGACTTTTACGAGAAAAACGATATACATGTACACGTCCCCGAGGGTGCAGTCCCGAAAGACGGTCCCAGCGCGGGAATTACGATGGCGACCGCTATGATTTCCGCCTTGACGAAAAGGAAAGTGCGCAGCGATGTCGCTATGACCGGTGAAATTACTTTGCGCGGTAACGTCCTACCTATCGGCGGTCTCAAGGAAAAAGTTTTGGCGGCTTATCGCGAAGGCATGCACACAATTATTTTGCCTAAAGAAAATACGCCGGACATTGAAGATATTCCCGAAAGCGTCCGCGAAAAATTGGAGTTCGTACCCGTCGAACATATGGACGAGGTATTGAAAACCGCTTTGATTCGGTAAAAATTTTTTCCCTATAAAAATAACACTCCCAATCAACGGGAGTGCTTTTTTATTTCAATACAAAAGCTCCCGACAAAAATTTCTTATCGGGAGCCGAATTATTTATCGTGGGAAAATTTTAGCGCGCCAAATTTTTAAACGCAGACACAACATTTTCCTTAGTGAATCCGAATTTCTTAAACAAGACAGATCCGGGCGCAGATGCACCGAATCCCTTCATCGTGACTGCCGCGCCGTCAAGCCCGATGTATTTCTGCCAACCGAAATCGGAAGCCGCCTCAATCGCCACACGCGCACGAATTTTCTTCGGCAAAACACTTTCCTTATATTCGTCGCTTTGCTTGTCGAAAATTTCCATGCACGGCATAGATACGACACGAACGAAAATATTTTCTTTGGCAAGTTCGGCTTGAGCGTCGACGGCTATCGAAACTTCGGAGCCCGTAGCAATCAAAATGCCCTGTAAATCTCCCGCCGCCTCCGAAATAATATAACCGCCCTTCAAAGCTTCGCGACTTGAATTTGCCAACTGCGGAATGTTCTGCCTCGTCAAAATCAATGCGGTCGGCGTCTCTTTGCTCGTGATTGCCAAATACCAACCTACTGCGGTCTCTTTGGCATCTGCCGGACGAAATACATTTAAATTCGGTTGTGAACGCAACATTGCCAATTGCTCAATCGGTTGATGTGTGGGACCGTCTTCGCCTACGCCAATAGAGTCATGCGTGAACACATATATCACGGGGACTTTCATTAACGACGAAAGACGAATGATAGGCTTAAGATAATCGCTGAAGACGAAGAAAGTTGCGCAGTACGGTCTTATTCCGCCGTGCAAAATCAAACCGTTGCAGACCGCAGCCATCGCCATTTCACGGATTCCGAAATGTACATTTCTACCGCAGTAATTATCTTTGCTGAAATCTCCTTCGCCCTTCATAATCGTTTTGTTCGAGGGACCCAAATCCGCACTGCCGCCGATAAGATTCGGGACTATATCCTTAAGATAGTTGAGGATGTTGCCCGAAGTCGAGCGCGTCGCCTCGACTTTATCGCTCGTGCTCCAAAATTTTTCGTCGTTGAATAATTTTTCCGCATCGATATCAGAATTATATTTATCCCAAAGTTTTTTATCCTCGGGGAATTTGGCGGCGTATTCGGCAAATAAACTGTTCCACTTTTCTTCCGCCGCCGCGCCCTGTTTGGCGAGATTGTTATAGTGTTCGTAAACTTTATCGGGAATATCAAAAGTCGTATCGGGATTCCAATTCAATTTCTTTTTCAAGGCAATGACATTTTCTTCGCCCAAAGGTTCACCGTGCGACGATGCCAATCCTTGTTTCGGACTGCCGTAACCTATTTCGGTCTTGACGGTTATAAACGACGGACGAGTAGTATCTAATTTCGCTTCGGCTATCGCCGCGTCTATCTCCTCCAAATTGTTGCCGTCCTCAACTGTTATCGTTTGGAAGCCGAATGCCGCTACACGTTGCTGAACATTTTCCGTGAACGTTATATCAGTCGAGCCTTCGATGGAAATTCTGTTGCTGTCGTAAATGACAATCAGTTTGCCGAGCCCCAAATTTCCCGCCAACGATAACGCTTCCGACGAAATGCCTTCCATTAAACAACCGTCGCCACAGACAACGAAAGTATAATGATTGACAATCGGATAATCGGGCTTGTTGAATTTGGTTGCCAAATGAGCCTCAGCCATAGCCATACCGACGCCCAAACCTATTCCCGAACCCAACGGACCCGTAGTGCCTTCCACGCCGATTGTGCGCCCGTATTCGGGATGCCCCGGCGTAAGCGAACCATCTTGACGGAAATCTTTCATATCGTCAATCGTAAGCCCGTAGCCGAACAAATGCAGCAGTGAATAGAGCATAGCCGAAGCATGACCGCTCGACAAAATAAATCTGTCGCGGTTAATCCAATTGGGATTTTTCGGATTGTGATTCATGTGATGCGCCCAAAGTTCATAGGCCAGCGGCGCGGCTCCCAACGGCATTCCGGGATGTCCCGACTTTGCTTTTTGAATCGCGTCTGCCGATAAAACTCGTATTGCATTTACGCACATGGTCTCAATATTGCTCATAACAATTCTCCTCATTTGATAGAGTCATTGACAGTTATACGTTAATATCACTGCCTTCATTTAGTTTATACGGTTTTTTTGTTTCGTCAATAGTCATTTCGTTACAACGTCGTCAACAAAAAATCGGTCTGCAATTATACGCAAACCGATTTTTTTTATCTTGTCGGAAAAATTTTTACTTAGGCCGTTCGCAAAACCTGTCGCGAATTATCTTTTGTATGCGGTAATCGGGCTGTAGTGTTTTTTGAAAAATTCTTCGGCGACCTGCGGGAACAGTGCATAGCTCAAAACATCTTCATCGGTAGGATTGAGGAAACCTTTGCCGATAAGTTCCGCTTTGAACTGCTCGAAAGTTTCTGCCTTTGCATCTTCGATTGAGCAGTCTTCAATGATTTGGTCTTCGGGGATTTTGAGAGTATCGGTGATGAATTGACGATCTACGGGCACGGGCGTACGACCGAATTTGCCGCGCACGAGGTCTTTGAATTCATTCGGAACCATCTTGTAGCGTTCGCCCGCCATGACGTTAAATGTTGCCATCGTGCCGACGATTTGGCTTGAAGGAGTAACCAGCGGCGGATATCCTGCGTCTTTACGTACGCGCGGCATCTCGTCAAGCAAGTCTTGATATTTATCTTCCATGCCGGCTTCTTTGAGCTGATTCGCCAAATTGGAGAGCATACCGCCGGGGATTTGGAAGTCGAGAACATTGACGTTAATATCAAAGTAACCTTTAAGACCAAATTCCTTAATCAGTTCCTGTTTGACGCCCAAGAAGTGTTTCGCAATCGGTGTCATCGCTTGACGATCGAGACCCGTGTCGCGTTCGGTGCCCTTCAACATTGCCACAATCGTTTCGGTGCAAGGCTGCGAGGTATCGCTCGAGAACGGACTGAGTGCGCAGTCAACGATATCGACACCTGCCTCGATTGCTTTGAGGTAGGTGGCATGACCAAATCCCGACGTGCAATGTGTATGCAATTCGACGGGGATATCAAGCGCGGCTTTCAGTTTCGTTACCAAATCTTCCGCAACATAGGGAGCCAACAAGCCCGACATGTCTTTGATACATACGGAATGGCAACCCATTTCCTGCAATTCCTTCGCCAGCTCCACAAACATTTCATTCGTATGAACGGGGCTGATTGTGTAGACTAAGCAGCCTTGAACTTCGGGCTTTTCGGGACATTCAAGCGCGGCTTTAATCGCGACTTTGAGGTTACGGACGTCGTTGAGCGCGTCGAAGATACGGAAGACTCCGATGCCGTGTTTGGAGGCATGTTGAACAAATTTTTCTACAACGTCATTGGAATAATGATTGTAGCCGAGAAGATTTTGACCGCGCAGGAGCATTTGTATCGGTGTCTTTAAATTCGCTTTGAGCTTGTCGAGACGTTCCCACGGATCTTCATCCAAAAATCTGAGGCAAGTGTCGAAAGTCGCACCGCCCCACGCTTCCAACGCTTTATAACCGATTTTGTCGAGGCTCGAAAGCATCGGCTCCATTTGACGATAACGCATACGTGTCGCGCACAGTGATTGATGTCCGTCGCGCAAGACTGTTTCCATTATTTGTACCGGTTTCGCCATATATTACACCCTCCCAAAATATTAATACGATTAAATTTATTATAGTTTTTCTTTATCTTAATGTCAATCAGCGCGGCGCGTGTTTATCGTTATTTTTATTCCCAAACATATAAAAACCCCCGACGGAATTTTATCCGCCGAGGGCTGAACTATTTATTCAGTTCAAATTATTTTACTGTTCGTATCTGTTGGTTGCTATTAAGCTTCTGTGAATTCACGATTCTCGTCGAGTTTCCAAGTGCCTTCGCCGCTGCTGCCGGTAACTTTGAAGCTGACATCTTTGTCATCGTCGTTAATCGTGAGGGAGCTGCCGTCCTTGAAGTTAACAACAACATTATTTTCTGTGGTGGTGGAAGCGATATCGTCAAGAGTCATGTCGAAGAGGACAACTACATCGCCGTCGGTCATGCCGCTAACAGTGTCGTTGCCGTTGCCGATACCATAGTAGAAGCTGTCTGCGCCGGTGTTGCCGTAGAGGAGATCGTTGCCGCCGCTGCCGCCCCACAAGCTCGTGTCGCCGGTACCTGCATAGATTTCATTGTCACCGCTGTTACCTGCCAACTCTGCCTTCGCGCTGCTGTTCGTTGCGTCGATTACCGCAATATCTCCGCTGAAGGTCTTGCCGGTTGCTTCTTCTTCGAGCCAGACAACTGCCGAGGTAAGGCTTTCCGCTACAGTGACTGTTGCATTGCTGCCCGTCGCACGATAGAAGTCTGCTTCGCCGTCGAATGTCAATTCGGTATCGTTGACCTGTGCGACTACGCCGTCAACAATGATATCTTTACCTGCTGCATCTTCGACTACTACGCTTTCGGTTACGCCGTCTTTCTTGCCTACTACATTGAACGAGACATTGCCGTCTTCGTCGACTTCAACATTTTCGATATTGGCGTCGTTGACTTGAACAATGATTTCATCTGCAGTCGTGCCGATATTCGTGCTGTCTGCGAATTCCATGTTCGTTACGGTGTTCGTTGCGCCGTCGTTGCTGCTCAGGACGAAGAACGCGCTGCCTTGTTCTTTGTCATCGCCTTGGTAGCCGGTCATGGTGTTGTCGCCGCCTGCGCCATAGAAGAATCCGCGGCCTTGGCCTGCTTGCACAGCGTCGTCGCCATCGTTACCTTTGATGATTGCTTGGCCGCTGCCTGCAACAATCTCGCTGAAGGTACCTGCAACCGCGATATCTTTGGTGCCAATCTTGTTGCTGTAATCTTTATCAAGGTCAACTACTATATCGTCATCAACGTCGCTGAAGTCAAGAGTTGAATCGTTGCCGTAGAAGATGTTCGTATCGGCGTCTTCGTCGACTTTGATTGTGCCGCTCTGGGTGCCGAATGCGATGTAATCTACTTCGCCGGTTTCAGAATCTTTGATGAGCTGTTCAGTGTAACCGTTTTCGCCAACCGATGCGCCGGAGATTACCGCTGTGTATTCATCGCTTTCGAGTACGAGGTTACCATTTTCGTCTACGACTGCGTTGGTTATATCTTTAGGTGCAAACTGCAGTGCATCTGTGCCGCTTATCAAATTGCTGATGGTGTTGTTGCCGCTGGCCAATTCGATTAACGCACCGTCGCGATTTTCCGTTATGCCAAGGACTATCGTGTTGTCGCCTGCGCCTGCGTTCACCGAATCATTGCCGCCTGCGTAGACCGTATCGTCGCCGCTGCCGCTGTTCAATTTCGAGCCGAATGCGCTTGCGTCGTTGCGGTTGCCGATTATCAACAAATCATCTGTGTTTTCGGATTCGTCTACGGTTGCGCCGCCTTCGCTAGACGTGAATACTACAGTTTGTACTGCGGCACTTTCGCCATAGCTCTTAACGTTGACTTTTGTTACGTTGTCTTCAGAGCCGACATCAATCGTGGAGCTGTTGTCGCCGTTTACTACTTTTACTTTGCCGTCTTCAAATTCGAGAGTGCCGTCGGCATATGCTTTCGCTATATCAGTTTCGCCCAGTTCGTCGAATCTGATTGCCGCGCCCGTGCTGGCTTCGTAACCCGTGACAGATACATCTGCATTCGCCGCCGCGTAGGTGATGATGAGATCTTCGCCGCCTTCGGACATGTCAATCGTGGTTTCTGCGTCGCCGCGGACTATTACGGTGTCGTTGCCTTTGCCGCCGATTACATTCGCGCCCGTGACGCTTGCGCCGTCGGCATCCATTACTACCAAGTCACCGGCATCGCCCAATTCGATTTCTTTCTCGCCGGTCGCCTTATCCGTGACATGCGCTACATTCTGTTCTTCGTCGCCAAATACTACAGTTTGATCGCCTTCGTACATGTCGACTTTCTTCGCGCCTTCGTAGTCGCTCAGGTCAACTACTTGCTCTACGTTACCGTCATTGGTAATCGAGAAAGTCAAGTCGTCGTTCATATTGTAGCTGACGCCGCCGTATGCGAATTCTCCGCCGGCACTTGCCGCGCTGTTGATGATTTCCGTCATTGCGGACATTCCCAATACACTGCCGTCGCCTACTGCCGAGAATCCTTCGGTGGAAATTCCTACCAACTCTTCAAGTTGTTCCATCGACGTACCCTTGCGAACGAGTTGTGTATTTTCATAGATGTATGCAGCTGCGCCATCGTTGATACCGGTTATAATCTGACCTTCTTTGACATCAAGAACCGAAGGATCGGTGTTGACCGAATATGTGCCGCTTTCGGTTATCGTCAAGTTGGCATCGTCATCCAAATCAGTGACCTTGCCGATTCCGCTTTCGCCTGCATTGGTTACGACAATTCCGTCCGAGTCGTTGGTCAATTCATAAGTATTGTCGTTGATTGTGAATGTGCCGTTGCCTTCCGTAGTCAATGCTGCCGAGGAGAAGTCACCCTCCAAGACTGCGCCGTCTACCAAACCATCGATTGCGGTTATCTTCGTGCCGTCGGTCGTTACGGTTACAGCAGCACTGCTTCCGTTGCTGATTTCCAAGGACTGATCGTTGATTGTGAATGTGCCTGTGCCGTCTTCGATGACAATCGAGCCGGACAAGCTGCTGATAGAGCTAAGTTTACCATCCGCGTCCGTTACCATTTCGAACTCGTTATTGTCGTCGGTAATGGTGTAGCTTTCGCCGCCGATTGCGAACAGACCGTCAGCGTCAGCGGTAATTGTCATGCTCGAAACGCCTTTGATAACAGCATAATCATCGGTGCCGCCCGTGACATCATACAAAGCCGTTACTACGCTGTCTTTTACAAGCAAGCCATAAGAAGAATCGTCGTCTTTTACGTCGAAATACTTGCCGTTGACACTGATAGTACCTTCTGCCGTTACACTTGCATTTTCGAGTCCGTAGACTAATTCGCCGGACGCGATTGTACCGACTGCAGTAATTTCGCCGTCAACAAATGTCAACGTTGTTTCTTTGGGATTTTCAACTCTGAATTCTTTGCCGTTTATGTCAACAGCAACAATGCTGGCTTTACTGCTCATCGTCAATGTGCCGCTGCTTATACCGTTGATTGCAGTAACACTAGAGTCATCGTCCATCGTGTATGTTACGGCCGCGCTGTCGCTGAGTGCCTGCGTGAAGCTCTGACCGCTTGCGAAGACAAATGTGCCGTTCTGGACATCCGTTACGATTTCCGTTGCGCCCATTGCGCTGTTGTCAACCGAAACCGTGCCGCTTGCCGCGCCGACGCCGTAGATTGCTTCGATGCTGCTGTCGCTGCCGAGTACCGTCAAATCGCCTTCGTCACCGCTGATTGCTACGGATTTGCCGTTGACACTGAATCCTTCACCGGTCAATACCGCATTGTCAGCAGTCAAAGAGCCTTCCAACATTGCTACGCTGTTAACTGCGCCATTGCTCAAGCCGAATGCTACTTCGGTGTCGTCTGTAGTGAAGCTTTGGCCTGCAATGACAAATGTGCCTTCTTTATCTGTCAATATTGCCTGTGCACTGCCGGCATCACTAATCGTTACGGTACCTGCACTTGCTCCGCCGACACCTGCAATCGCGCCTATGCCGCTGGCACCTGCGCCGCCGTAGAGTTTCAATGTGCCGTCGTCGCCTGTGATGTCTACGCTTTCGCCGTTAACCGTAAAGCCTGCTGCTGCCAAGGTGGACTGTACTTCGGCATATGCTCCGTCAGCGGAATTATCTATGAATCCGTCGATGAAGGTATCAGTGTTGCTGATTCCGCTTACGCCTGTTGCCTTGCCCTTGACGCTGCCGTCAAGCGTGAAGGTTGCATTGTCGACGCCGCTGATTCCAATTACTGCGCCATCAGAGAATGTGAAGTCGCCTGCGAGGTCGATTACTACTTCCGTAGCACCTTGGACATTTGCAAGAGTTGCATTGCCGGTTACGTCAATAATTTTGCTCAGGCTGCTTGAAGTGCCGCCGACTACTGCAAAACTGTCATCCTTGTCGATGATGGATACCGATAAGCCGTTGATTGATTTTAAATCATTGAGTGCGCCTTTAAGTGTGGCACTTTCGCCGAGGGAAGCGACTTTCGTGAATTTGCCGTCTTCCATGACCAATTCAACATTGGTACCACTTGCACCGCCAATGAATGTCAAGCCTGCACTGCCATCGTTGCCGTCTAAGATTTTGAATTCATCTTCGCCAAGTTCTTCGGTTACAACGGTCAATGTGCCGCTTCCGCTGGCTACCATGGCGCCGTTTGCTACATCAGCCAAGACAAAGCCGTTGTCGGTGTTGGTCAATACTACGCCGGATTCGTCGTTCGTAACACTCAGGTTCTCTATCTCACTGCTGCCGCCGGCAACAAGTGCTACATCAAATATGTTAGACGTCAAGCTGTCGCCGACACCAAAGCTCGTGATTGATAAGTTTCCGTCTGCGGCGTTGATGATGAAGTTGATGCCGTCATCATCGTCAGCCAAACCAACAGTGACAGGAATTGAGGCGTGCGGGGATACGTATTCGCCGCTACCGGTAATGTTTATAACGTTTGCGCCCGCAACTGCTGTGATAGAGGCTACAGAGCTGCCCGAAGCCGCTACGCCGCCAATCGTTGCGCTGCTTTCGCCGCCGTAGACATAGGTCAATCCGCTTTCGTCTACATTGCTGATAGCCAAAGATGCGCCGTTGATTTCTATGCCGTTAATCGCGCCGCTGATACTTGCGCCAATCGAATCAACACCATTAATGCCGGTGACTGCGCCGTCTTCATCCAAGACAAATTCTACGTTGCTGTCGCCCGCAACTTTGAATGTCTTCTTGGCGATTACAAATGTGCCGTCTGTATTGGTTTCAATCGAGCTTGCGCCTGCGGCATTGGTGACTGTGACTGTACTTGTGGAGCCGCCACCTACACCGGTTATCTTGCTGATACCATTTTCGCCGCTGTTGCCATAGAGTGTCAAAGAGTCTTTGTCGCCTTCGATTTTTACGGTTTGTCCGTTGACGCTGAGGTCACTGAATATGTCACTCTCGGCAGCAATTGCATCTGTTGCGCTAAGTCCGCTTACTGACGCAACTTCGTTGCCACTCATTTCAAAGACAGCAGAACCTTCAACTGCAAATTCATCGCCTGTAGCGAATGTGAATGTACCGTCTGCAGCAACGACCGATTGTGCACTGCCGATTTCGGTAATCTCTACACTTGAGCCGCCCGACAATTCAATCGAAGTTACACTTGCGCCGCTTACGCCGCCGAAGATTGAAACACTGCTTGCGCCCGTGATTGCGATATCTTCGTCGTTAACTTTAACACTAACGTCGCCCTCTACAACTACAGCACCGTCTGCATCGAGACTTCCGATATTCGTAACTGCTCCGTAGTTGTCCACTACGAATGTTACTGCGCTGTCGTCTTCGATTGTATAAGTTACCGCGCTGTTGCCGTCGATAGCAAAAGTGAAGCTGCCTTCTTTATCGGTTTGGACTTCGTTTGCGCCACCAATACCCTTGATGACAACATCATCGCCGCCGATACCTGCCAACAAGCTGACACCTTTACCATGTTTGCCGCCGCCAATTATTGCACCGTCGTCGTCGCCACTTATCACGAAAGACTGACCGTTAACGGAAATGAAGTCGCTGATATCGCTTGCAAAAATCGTTTCGCCCTGGTCAAGATAGTCAACTGCCGTGGCAATACTACCCTTCTCAACCGTAAAGGTGAGATTATTTTGGGCATTGGATCTGAAGGATTCGCTGCCGATATATATCGTGCCATCGCCGCCGACTGATGTGCTCATTCCCCCGATTACAATAGAAGAGGCTGCACCGGCAGAAACAACGCTTGTACCGTCGCCGAGTCCCAGTTCAATGACGTGACTGTCTTTGAGTGCATTATAGGTGAATTTATTGACATTGCTTTCGCCGCCAATAATGTTCACTTCGGAACCGTTAACCGTAATGGCATAGCTTACGCCGTAGATGTTTACTTTGGCACCTTCAATCGTAGCAGAACCGAAAAGCGTATTATATACATCAAAGGCAACAGCAACCGACGCCCCGGTATTAGCAGTTTCAACTCCGAAGGAAGGATAATCAGGAATTTCCTTAATCGTGCTGGCGCCACCGAGCGCGACTGCCTCATCTGCCGTAAGACCGGAAACAATGAATTCGTCTGCGGATTTATCATTCAAAGTAATCCAAAGATCGTCGTTCGCCTCATCTTCAGATATGATAGAAAAGACCTCGTTGAGTTCTACTGTGCTTCCATTTGAGCGTTCGTAATTCAAAAGTCCATTCCAAAGGAGTGTTGAACCAGCCTCGTTCATAAGCAAAGCGTCGCCGTTTTCCAAGAAGTTAAATGCTGTAACCCCACCGTTTTCTTCCACAAACAAATCAGCGGTATCGGTAGAACTATTGTTGGTTACTTTTTGGTATTGGTAAACGTCGTCGCCCACAGTGATTGTACCTACGCTGCCGCTTCCGAGCGTGGCAAGGTAAACATCAAAACCGTCTGCGTCTGCCCCAATGCTGAGCGAGACGTTAGCTGCTGTCAAACTTACTTCCTGAACGTTGGTGACACCATTGACATCAATCGTCGAACTAGCCCCCGCAATGTATTGTATCCCTGCAACTGATGCGTACACAGATGCATTGCTGTCGCCGGCTATGTCAACCAAACTATTAGCAATTACTGTTTCGCCATCAGACCAAACGTAATCGCCCGCGGATATGGTATCACTGCCAGCAGTCTTTATGGTGGCGTAGGCTATGTCCTTACTACCTGCGAACAATTGTAAATCAAAAACGAAAGAATCGATCATACTGTTAAAACTCCCTTTCTTCAGTCGCGCCTTTTGGGGGTCACGACTCTGTCAAAAAAAGATTGGATTTCGGCTCGCCAATTTTCTAACGGCCGCGATAAATAACGTTGACAAAACCATTTATGCAAGTTGCAAAGGTTGTTTGTCGCAACCCTTCGAGAGGGTATCAAACGGTGAAGACCATTGGATACCGCTCGCAATGAAAGCGAGCCTGAATAAATCGAACCCCTTTTAAACGAAGAATCCATAAGTCAAAATAGCGTTGGCACTGAATCCCTACACGATTAGTCCAGTTGCAACGCCACAGCAAATGAAATGCTTACGGTTCCCCAACCGCAAACAAATCCCCATCTAAGCGATTAGACGTCCACCAAACGCCCGAATCGTCGCCACGAATAATATTGCAGCCTTTTATTTTTGTCAAGGCATGTACGATTAAAAGCTGATTAAATAGGAGCTGGCGGCGGCGCTTGCATTTAAATCAAAAGTCTATATACAAAAGCAGAAATTTATAGTAGTATCATCATTGTTGAAGGACTTATAAGAGTTAGAAAGGAAGTGAGTGCGCGGAAAAAATTCTGCGCCGTAAATAATGAAGATACTTGCACGACAGCTGACATTGGACATGTATAACTGCGAAAGATTAAAAGACATTGAGGGGATAAAAAATACGTTGAGAGGTGTTGTAGGCTACGAGCCGGACTTGTATGCCGAAAACATAGACGAAAATCATTGCGCCGTGATAGGAGCTTTTTCCGAAGGTCATATAGCGTTGCATGTGTACAGCGAATTAAAATATGTAGCGGCAGATATATTCACGTGTACGGATTCGGAGGAGCCTGAAGAAATAGCCAAAGCGATAAGGAAATATTTCAAGCCGGATAAGATAAAGTCAACGTTCTTGAAACGGGGCGATTTCGGATTAGACAAAGAAATAAAACCGAAGATAAAAGTAAGAGTAGCGCCGTTGAGAAGAGTAAGAAACAAAGTTGTCGGCGTGATAAGCGAAGGACTGCGCAACAATAAATAAATCACGGAGGAAATTACTTCTGAAATGACATTTGAACAAGTAGAAAACAGGTATAAACGAATCGGGAAGGCAAAGAAATGTACGTTCATATTCTGCGCGGATAACGGAGTAACGGAAGAAAAAGTAAGTGCATATCCGAAAGCGACAACGGTCGGCATGGTAAAAAATTATCTGGTGACCGAAGGCGCGGCGGCGAATGTATTTGCGAACTTTGCGAGCTCTGAAATGTATGTGGTAGATGTGGGCGTAGATGCTGATTTATCGCAAGTGCCGAAATTAATCGGGAGGAAGATAAGACGCGGCACGAATAATATAGCGCGTGAATCGGCGATGACATCCGAAGAGGCGAACAAATCGATAGAAATCGGCATGGACTTGACGATGAAGGCAATCGCGGCCGGATTTAATTGTTTTCTAATCGGAGAGATGGGAATAGGCAATACGACGGCGGCGGCGGCAATGACAGCGGCATATTTGAATTTACCGCCCGAAGAAGTAACGGGACGAGGCACTAATATCGACGACGAAAAATTACAACACAAAATCGAAGTAGTAAGGCGTGCGCTGGAAGTAAACGAACCCGACGCGAAAAAACAGTTGGATGTATTTACGAAATTGGGCGGCTACGAATTCGGGGCGATGGCAGGAGTAATTTTGGCTGCGCACGAAAAAAATTGTGTAGTGATTTTGGATGGCTTTAACTCGTCGGTTGCTGCGCTGATAGCCGAAGAAATAAACCCGAAGATTGGCGAAAGTTTGATAGCGTCGCATATCGGGCGCGAAAAGGGACATCGGGCGATATTGGAACATTTGGGATTAAATCCGCTGTTGAAATTGGATTTGGCGTTGGGTGAGGCAATCGGCTCGTCGATTGTGGCGCGCATGTTGGATGACTATTCTTCCGACGACAACTTCGATTGCAGTATAGAAAAATTTTCCAACGATGACAGCGAGGTTGAATTCCAATTAAGCGAACAACGTTTGGAAAGTGTTGAGTTGCAAAAATATCCGCTAACGATTCGTCTTATGGGCGAAGAGGTCGAGGCAACCGATAAGACTTTCAATTTTTACCTTCAAACCATGCCGGAACTGTATCCGCAAGCGATGAAAAATTGTCGCGCGATATTGGACAGTCTCACCAAACCGAAAAAGAGTCTGGGCTACTTGGAAGATATCGCGGTACAAATAGCGGGCATAGCAAATGAAGATTTCCCGACAAATAATTTGGGTCATGCTCTGCTATCCTTCGGCACCGATGAAAATTCTCCGGTTAGCGGCGGCACTTTAGGTACGAAAAGATATTTGGGTCTGGTAACCGAAGATGCCAACACAAAAGTTGCGTTTAATTTCGGGCGCAATCTCGCCGAGGAAATTACTTTCGATACTCCGATACTGACGATAACGAACAGCGCGGAATTTGAGGCTTTGGGCGAAATATTGTCAGCTACCGCATTGAAGGCGGACGGAACACTTTCATATAAAGCCGAAGAATTTTTGACATATGTTCCCGAAAAATATTTGGGCATGACGGGCGCATTAATCGGGGCGTTGGTTGGTGCCGCACATAATTCCTGTTTGATAATTGCAGATATGAGCGCGGTGGAAATAATAACGCGCTACATTGAGGAATTATGTCCGCAAATACGTCCGTTCATTCTGCATTGTTCACGGCTTATGGCATACAAAGAATGTACTAGTTTGGCGGACGTGATAGCAGAGGCGGCATTGGCGGCACTGAATGAAATGAAAACATTTGAAGAGACGGGCGTGGATAAAGCTTTCTAATCTCTTTGGAGCGTATACAATTTTCGGAACATTTCACATAAATTTTGATGATGAAATATGTTTAAAGCGTTACATTTGTGGTATAATGACTCATAGTGAACATCAAAAAAAAATAAAAGGAAGAGCGAAAAGTGTCAGGGCGAAAAATAACAACAATCTGCGCAATGGGTGTCGCATTGAATCTGATCGGTTCTATTATTGCATCTCAATTGGGATTACCGATATATATGGATACGATGGGCACGATTGCCATTGCAGCCTTGGGCGGCTATGTCCCGGGGATAATTGTCGGGTTCTCAACCAACTTAATCAATACGGCTGCGATAAACACAACGCAACTTTATTTTAGTTCTGTCAGCATATTTATTGCCGTAATTACAACATATTTCGCACGCAAAGGATACTATGACGATTTCAACAAGGCAATAAGGCTGATACCGCTTTTGACTCTTGTTGCCGGAGTGAGCAGCGTCATAATAGAAACGCTCTTGCCGGAATCGGACAGCCTCACGCAATTTGAAAATTTAAGCGTAAATGTTGTAGTAAAATTTGCGGTGGAGTTCATTGATAAGACTATTGCCGTATTGGTGGCATACAAAATTCTGCAGCGAATAGATTCGCAGATAAAAGAATCGTTTATTCACTTGGGATTGAAACAAGCCGCGCTGAGCGAAGAAATGGAGCAGTTGGTAAGTTCTCAGCAAGAAAGCGTAGCAAAGTTCAAAACTTCATCCGTGCGCACCAAAATGCTTTTGATTCTTATGTTAAGTTCGCTTTTCCTTTCGGCCTCGATTGCATCGATAAGCTACATCCTATTCAAAGAGTCCGTGATAGATGAACGTGTCAAGATAGTCGATACGCTCATGGCAATGGTTGTCAACGAAATAAATCCGTATCGCATAGATGATTTTCTGACGAAGGGAAATTTGGCGGCGGGCTATCGCGAAACCGAAGCAAAACTTTACACGATTAAAAACAGTTCTTTCAATATGAAATATCTGTACGTATATCGAGTGGAAGAGGATGGCTGTCATGTCATCTTTGATTTGGATACCCCCGAAACGAAAGGCGATAAGCCCGGTGAAGTAAAGACGTTCGACAAGGAATTTTTGCCGTACTTCGGTGATTTTCTTGAGGGCAAACCGATTCCGCCGATAATAAGCAATAACGAATACGGTTACTTACTGACTATTTACCGCCCGATTTATGATATGTACGGTAAATGTCAATGTTACGTCGGGATAGATTTCTCTATGGAAATCCTCAGCGACTACATGCGTACTTTCATAGTGAAATTGGTGTTATTATTCCTCGGCTTTTTCTTCTTCATTTTCGCGTTAGGCTTTGAGTTCGTTGAGAATAACATAGTGTTGCCGGTCAATACGATGGCATATTGCGCTCAAAAATTTGCGGAAAACAAAACGGGCGTTTTATCCGACAGCGCGGCAACGTTAAACAATTTGGGGATAAGAACCGGCGACGAGATAGAGAACTTATATAAATCGCTGATAAAGATGACGACGAATATTTTGGAATTCATAGAGAAGTTACAGCACGCAAAAGCTCGCGTGGCGAATATGCAAGTAAAAGTCGAAGAGATGGACGAATTAGCGCATAAGGACGCAATGACGGGCATAAAAAACAAAGCGGCGTACGACGAGACGACGGCGGCATTAAATCAGAAGATAGAAGAGCAATCCGCCAAATTCTGCATAGTTATGGTTGACGTCAACTTCCTGAAGAAAATCAATGACACGTACGGGCACGAATACGGTAACGAATATTTGATAAATGCGGCGCGGCTCGTGTGTACGGTCTTCGGCGAAGAAAATGTGTATCGAATCGGCGGCGACGAATTTGTTGCGGTATTGGAAGACGATAAAGTAGATATCTGCAAATATTTTGTAGCGCAGATAAGATTAGAGATGGATAGGAAGAAGAGCAACGAAGGTTTGGCACCGTGGGAAAAAATATCGGCGGCAGTCGGTGTGGCATTCTACGAACCGGAAACGGATAAAACCGCAGAAGAAGTATTCAAACGTGCAGATGCGCAGATGTATGAAAACAAATTGGCGATGAAGGCGCAGCGCACGGATTGATAAAGGAGGTTGTTAGCCATGAAAAAAGTTTTGTTGGCAATGGTGTTTATGTTGGGGCTGATGTTCACCCAACAACCGACGGCGCAGGCGTACGATCAGTATGTCGGGACTTCCGATGCGACGGGTTTCGAATGTTATCTGATGACGGAGACGATAAGCGAACGCAGTCGCAACCGCGGAGGAGCAATCTTTTGGGTACGCTTAAAGATGGTTGGGCGCAGTGTTCAGTATTTGGATTACGAATTGCAAATCAGCAACAACGGTTACAGCTTCCATAACGATCAAGGATTTTCGGGCGTCGCAACCAAATACGGTACGCCGATAGAATGGAATATGTGCGAATATGTTGCTCGGAATTATCTTTGAAAAATTCTGTTTTAGACTGAAGTTATCTTGAAAAGTATAACCTTTTGTAGTACAATCCGCGCATAGTTATTCATAAAACGTGAGGAGGAAAAAAAATGATTTACACGGTAACATTTAATCCTGCGATTGATTACATCGTAAGATTGAACAGCTTCACGGCAGGCAAGATAAACCGCGTGACATACGAACAGGTGTTAGGCGGCGGCAAGGGCGTCAACGTGTCAATCGTGTTGGGGAATCTCGGACACAAATCCACGGCTACGGGCTTTTTGGCAGGATTCACGGGCGATGAAATTGTTCGCCAGTTGCGTACCTTCAATGCCGCCGATGATTTCGTTAAACTTGACGAAGGTTTTTCGCGAATCAATGTGAAAGTCAAGGCGGATGTCGAAACGGAAATAAACGGACAAGGTCCCAAAATCAGCGACGCAAAACGTGAAGAGCTCTTCAAGAAATTGGAGACGTTGCAAGAAGGCGATACCTTAATTCTTTCGGGTTCCATTCCCAATACTTTGCCCGATGACATGTACGAACAAACACTGTCGCGTCTGCAAGGTAAGGGCATCCGTTTTGTCGTGGACGCCGAAAAAAATCTCCTCCTCAAAGTTTTGAAATTCAATCCGTGGTTAATCAAACCGAATAATCATGAGTTGGGCGATATGTTCGGCGTGACTTTGAAGACCGACGAAGATATCATCAAGTACGCGAAGAAATTGCAGGAACAGGGCGCGCAAAACGTATTAATCTCAATGGCAGGCGACGGAGCAATCTTGTTGACCGCCGAAGGTAAGCACTACAAATCGGAACCGCCCAAAGGTACTCTTGTCAATTCTGTCGGCGCGGGCGATTCCATGGTTGCCGGTTTCGTTGCCGGTTACATTGAAAGCAACGACTATGAGAAAGCATTCTTAATGGGCTTGTGCACGGGTTCGGCGTCGGCATTCTCCGAAAATCTTGCCACACGTCCCGAAGTCGAAGCCTTAATGAAATCTTTAGCGAAATAACACTTGCCAAAATAAAAACAGGCGGTGCAGTAAATGAAGATAACAAATTTTATATCAAAGAAGTCAATCGCTTTGAACGTACACCCTGCGGATAAAAACGAAGCGATAGATATGTTGGTTGACTTGTTGATGACTGCAGGGACGGTAAAAGACAAAGCAGCGGTGAAACGCGATATCTTGAAAAGAGAATCGCAAGGATCTACGGGCTTGTCAAACGGTTTGGCTACACCCCACGCGCAAAACAATTCGGTAAAAAAACCGTCGATATCGATAATCACGGTGCCCGAAGGTGTGGAATATAATTCGCTCGACGGAAAACCTGCGCGATTGTTAGTGTTGTTCGCGGCACCCGAAAAGGCAACGGACGACGCAATGACACAGATGGGCAGATTAGCGGTTCTGTTAATGGATGAAAGTTTCAAAGAGTCGCTGATAAAGGCAAGTACGCCACCCGAAGTCATAAAGATAATCGACGAAAAAGAGGCGGAACGTACCAAGAGTGAAACGGAAAATTTGAAAGTGACGGGCGAAACAAAAATCGTAGCGGTCACTGCTTGCCCGACAGGTATATCGTCTTCGTTCATGGCACGCGAATCACTCAAACAATGCGCGGAAAAAATGGGCTTGAATATTCGCGTAGAAGTACACGGAGCCGCAGGCGTCTATCATGCTCTGACAGATGAGGAAATACAAAATGCGGACTTCGTAATAGTTGCCGCAAGTAAGCGCGTCCCGTTGGCACGATTCAACGGAAAAAAAATGATTCAAACGGCGGTCAACACAGGTATCCGCAAACCGGAACAACTTTTTAATCGAATCAAAGCAGGTCAGGCACAAGTATTCACGGCATTGGAAGACGACGAGACAATAGGCGAAAAAATTTACAATAAAATCAAGAGTATTTTCTCCTAAGAAGGGTGGTGGCTGCGCGGAAGTTTTGTGCCGCGCAATTGTCATGAAAAATATTTTTTCCCCGATTGTAAGGACTTTTGTCTTGGCGACGATTCTCTTCACGACTGCTCAAAGTTTTGCTTACGCGGAAAATACACAGGAAGTTGAGATAGTCAACGAGACGCAAGACGAGATAATGGCATTGTATATCGTGCCGAGCGGAATAAGCGAATGGGGCAGAGATTTGATAGGGGCGACGCCACTGGGATTTCAAGACAGTATCATCTTTATGTACGATCCCGAAATTCGTTACTACGATATCAAAATGAAATTGACTAACGGCAAAACTTATTATTGGCGCAACGACAGCAAAATAGATTTCGCAGGACGTTGGCGCATGACAATTTACTTTGACGGTTCTAAATATCATATCTCGAAAAATGCCGTGGGTTGAAAATACCTGCGCAGTAAAATTTGTTATACGGTCGGATTCGTTTCGACTGATATAAATCCGTCGGCGGTTGTCGGCGGACGGGAATTATTCATACATACATATTGTAAGGAGAAGTGTGCATCATGAGAGTAACCGAACTGCTCAAACATGCGAGTATCGATCTCGGTGCCCACGTCAAAGACAAACAAGATGCAATATCGCACTTGGTTGATTTGATGGACAAGGGCGGCAACCTCAAGAACAAAGAACAGTACAAAAAAGATGTTCTTGCTCGTGAGGCGTCGGGAACAACGGGATTGGGCGACGGCATAGCAACGCCGCACGCAAAATCTGCAGGCGTCAAAGCTCCGGGCTTGGCGGCAATGACAATCCCCGACGGTATCGACTTTGAATCAATGGACGGCAATCCTGCGCGATTGTTCTTCGCGATAGCCGCGCCCGACGGCGGCAACGACGACCATTTGATGATTTTGTCGAAATTGGCAACAATGATTATGGATCCCGACTTCAAAGAGGCGTTGATTAAAGCAACTACCAAAGAAGAATTCTTGAAGTTAATCGACGATAAGGAAGACGGAAAATTCCAGGCACCCGCAAGCGAAACCGAAGGCGTATCCATGGCGAAACCTGCGAGCGATCACATTCAAATATTGGCGGTCACGGCTTGCCCGACAGGTATTGCCCATACATTCATGGCTGCCGAAAGTTTGGAACAACACGCTAAAAAACGCGGCATCTCGATTAAAGTCGAGACAAACGGCTCGGGCGGCGCAAAGAATGTTTTGACTGCCGATGAAATTGCCAAAGCCGACGGCATTATCGTAGCGGCAGATAAAAATGTTGCTATGGCTCGTTTCGATGGTAAGAAAGTAGTTATCACAAAAGTTGCCGACGGTATCAACAAGGCAGACGAATTGATAGATCGTGCGCTTGGCGGTTCTGCTCCCGTATATCATGCGAAAGCAGGAGAATCCGCAGGAGAGAGCGGCGGCGGTGGCGGCGAAGAAGAAAGTATCGGTCGCCAGGTCTACAAACACTTGATGAACGGCGTATCACACATGTTACCGTTCGTTGTCGGCGGCGGTATTTTAATCGCGATATCCTTCCTGCTTGACGATTATTCTATCGACCCGTCACATTTCGGTTCCAATACTCCCGTAGCTAAATTCTTTAACAGTGTCGGCGGCGCGTCCTTCGGATTCATGTTGCCTGTTCTTTCCGGCTTTATCGCGATGTCGATAGCCGACCGCCCCGGTTTGGCGGCAGGTTTTGTCGGCGGTGCTCTTTCCGGTGCAAACGGCTCGGGCTTCTTGGGCGCATTGGTTGCCGGTTTCTTAGCCGGTTTTATTGTTAACTGGTTGAAGAAAGCTTTGCAAGTTCTTCCTCCCGCATTGGAAGGTACCAAACCGATTTTGCTTTACCCGTTACTGGGCATTTTGGCAATCGGTGCTATCTGCACATTGGTTATAGGTCCTCCTATCGCCTCGGTTAATGAATGGTTGATTGATACCCTTAAGAATATGGATCCGAACGCGAAATTGCTTATCGGCGCATTGGTAGGCGGTATGATGGCAATCGATATGGGCGGCCCCATAAACAAAGCGGCATATGTTACCGGCACGGGTCTTTTGGCAGGTGGCGAATTCCATGTCATGGCTGCCGTTATGGCCGGCGGTATGGTTCCTCCTCTTGCTATCGCTCTTGCTACGATTTTCTTCAAAGGCAAATTCACCAAACAGGAGCAAAGTACTTCGGCAACAAATATTGTCATGGGCTTCTCGTTCATCACTGAAGGCGCAATTCCCTTCGCGGCAGGCGACCCGTTACATGTCATTCCCTCCTGCGTTGTCGGTTCTGCTCTTGCGGGTGGTTTGAGCATGTTGTTTGATTGCACTCTTCGCGCTCCTCACGGCGGCATTTTCGTCGTTCCGACTATCGGCAATCCCGTCATGTACCTCGTTGCGGTTATCGTCGGCGCGGTTGTCGGTTGCTTAATCCTCGGCATGATCAGAAAACCTCGTCCGCAGGATTAATCAACAACGAATTAAATAATTTCAGTCAATAAAAAGGCGGCGGACTCTTAATCGGGTCTGCCGCTGTTTGCTGTATGCATATCGTTGTTCTGTTGTGAAAGTGTTTCCGATATATCGACGCTCCATATCAGGACGCCATTTTGTCAATAAGTTCACTTTAGATGCATACGGATAATAGTGATTCTTGGGTCTGCGCCTTTCTCTAAATCCATAACCATAAACGAACCGCGAGTATCATCACGGGGACGGGCAGCACTGCCGGGGTTTAAAATAATCGGCGGTCCCATAAGGTATTCAACAATATGCGTATGACCGTAAACCGCGATATCTGCGTTCTGCGATTCTGCCGCTTCCATGATGTATTCCTGCGTATAGCGGACGCCGTAATTGTGTCCGTGTGTGATGAAAATTCTGTGGTCTTCTACTTCGACTATTCTTTCGTAAAGGATGTTACCCGTTGGCCAATCGCAATTCCCTGCCACACCGTAGACCGGCACATCGATTAATGACTGTAAATATTCGGCGTCGGGTGTACAATCGCCCATGTGTAGCCACATATCCATATTCTGCGCCAACGTTACCGCTTGGTCTATAGATTTCCAATTCCCATGAGTATCGCTTATCAGTCCTATTTTCACAGCAGGTGCCGCGCATTTTTGCGCGACTTTCCCTCCTTTCCGTTACTGAAAACTCATTGGAGTTCCCGACCAAGAATGGCTTTCAGTACATAGTATTTATAAAAACGACACAGACAAATTTGTCGCGTGCCGTGAATATTTTCGGTTAGGGAACAAATTTGGCGGAAAGTTTTTCGCTCATTGCGCGAAGAGCCTTACCGCGGTGGCTTATGGTATTTTTTTCATCAGTAGTTATCTGCGCCATGGTTTTATCGGGCGTAATATAAAAATAAGGGTCATAACCAAAACCGCCGTTGCCTTGCGCGGCGATTTTAATTATGCCCTCTATCGAGCCGTGTGTAATGATTTGAGTGCCGTCGGTATCGACGAACGCCAGAGCACAGTGATAAGCCGCAGGGGATTCGATTGCGTTGACTTTTTTCATTTCGTCGAGCAACTTTTGATTATTGGTTGCATCATCGGCGTGATAACCTGCGAAGCGTGCCGAATAGACGCCGGGCATTCCGCCCAACGCCTCAACTTTCAAACCAGAATCATCGGCAAGACATGCCATGCCTGTTTTTTCGCGGAAGAATTTCGCCTTGATTAACGCGTTTTCTTCAAAGGTATTGCCATCCTCAACGGCGTCGGGCATGTTATCGAATTCGGCAAGCGATACAATTTCAATCGGCATATCTTTCAAGACGCGACGAATTTCCTTGATTTTATCTGCATTCTTTGACGCGATTACTATTTTCTTCATTTCAATTTCCTCCGTGAGTCGTCACGTCCTCAATCGTGACACTATCCTATTCGCCCGACGCGCCACACCAATTCTCTACCTAACGCGTCTTTTTGTAACGAAATTAATTCTTCGATACCGTCTTCGGCTAAATTCAACAAATCATTCAATTGAACGCGCGTAAACGGATTTTTTTCGGCGGCTATTTGCACTTCGACAAGTTCCCCTGCGCCCGTCATAACGACATTGCAATCGGCTGATGCCGTCGAATCTTCTTCGTAACACAAGTCTAAAATTTTTTCGCCGTCCTGCGTCAAACCTGCCGACACTGCCGCTACAAAATCTTTCACGGGAAAAACATCACCGACCTTGTAAAAAGTTTCGCACGCCTCGACCAAAGCCACGAATGCTCCCGTTATCGATGCCGTACGTGTTCCGCCGTCGGCCTGTATCACATCGCAGTCAATCAATATCGTTCGTTCGCCCAATGCTTTCAAATCCGTCACGGCACGTAGCGCACGACCGATTAGCCGCTGAATTTCCATGGATCTGCCGTTAACTTTGTTATTGCGTCCGTCCCTCGCGATTCGTTCCTTCGTCGCGCCGGGGAGCATGGAATATTCGGCGGATATCCAACCGCTGCCCGAACCTTTCAGGAAAAACGGCACACGTTCCTCAACGGTGGCGGCGCATAAAACTTTTGTGTTACCTACTTCGATTAATGCCGAACCTGCCGGAAATTTCTGCGCACGTCTTTGAATATTTACGGGACGAATTTCATCTGCCCGTCGTTTATCCGTTCTCAAACTATCACCACCGTTTTTCTTCGCTCTGTAATTGGTATATTCTACACAAATTTTTCCATAACCGCAATGTATTTCGGGAAAATTTTATCGTGATATCTCGATGAATATTGCAACCGTTAAGCAGAAAACAATCGGATATATGTGCGGAAGTTTTTTATCACGTGTTCTAATTAATATAATGATTGACTAGTCAACGCCGCTTGTTGTAGAATTGACTGCATATAAAAAAATCGAAAGGTGGCCTCGGATTAATGCCAATATACTTTTGGGCGTTCGTCGTCGCTTTAATCGTTGCGCTACTTATCACGCCTGCGGTTATAATTTTGGCGAACAAGACCGGAGCGATGGACGCGCCCAATGCCCGAAAAGTTCATAAGAAACCAATTCCGCGCATTGGCGGATTAGCTATATATGCAGGTTTTATTGCCGCGATTATCTTCGTCTTCCTGAAGTTTGATTTTGATTCCGAAATGTTACATGAAACAATCGGGCTTATAATTTCGGGCAGTTTAATTGTCGGGCTGGGTTTATTGGATGATTATAAAAATCTTCCCGCCAAATTAAAACTGTTGGGACAAATCGGCGCGGCTGTCTTCCTGGTGTTTGTTTTCGACGTGCGTATCGATTTTATCACGGATCCTTTCGGCGATTATATTTACCTGAATAAACTTGCCATACCGTTAACGCTTTTCTGGCTTGTCGGTTTAACAAATACGGTTAACTTGATTGACGGGCTTGACGGTTTGGCGGCAGGTGTCGCGGCTATTGCGTCGTTCACCATACTTTTAATCGCTCTTGAACAGAATTTTATTTTGGTTGCCGTATTGACTGCTGCGCTTGCGGGTGCTGCCGTCGGTTTCCTCAAATACAATTTCAATCCTGCCGAAATATTCATGGGCGATACCGGCAGTATGTTTCTGGGCTTCATGTTGGCAGGAATTTCAGTGACGGGCGCAGTTAAATCCGTTGCTACAATTGCGCTTGTCGTACCCGTATTTGCGTTGGCTCTTCCGATTCTCGACACTACTTTTGCTATCGTGCGCAGATTACGCGGCGGCGTCCCGATATTCAAACCCGATAAGGGACATTTGCATCACAGACTGTTAAGCGCGGGATTCACTCAACGACAGGCAGTACTTTTGATGTACGTGATAAGTGCGTTGTTCGGTTTGAGCGCGATAGCTTTAACTTCCGTCAGCTCCCCGATTGCCGTCTTGATTTTGGTAATCGTTGTTTCGGGAATCATTTACGCCGTGAAGAAATTAGGTATAGCACGCCCTGCCAATTGACTTGGCACAAAAATATAATGTGAACGCGCGACAAGCGCAGAGATATAGGTGACGATTATGTCTAAGTTAAAAGTTATGTCCGTATTCGGCACACGTCCCGAGGCAATAAAAATGGCTCCCGTCGTGTCGGAACTTTGCAAATATCCCGATGAAATCGAATCGGTTGTTGCGGTTACCGCTCAACATCGGGAAATGTTGGATCAAGTCCTTTCGCTGTTTGATATCCATCCGAACTTTGATTTAAATATCATGTCGGAAGGTCAAACACTGTTTGATATAACAAGCCGCGCATTGCTTGGGCTCGACAAAGTTCTAACCGAAGCGCAACCCGATATAGTACTTGTTCACGGCGATACCACTACGACTTTCGCCGGTGCATTGGCGGCTTACTATCATCAAGTCGAAGTCGGTCATGTCGAGGCAGGTTTACGTACGCAAAATAAATTTTCTCCTTATCCCGAGGAAATGAATCGCCGACTTACGGGAGCACTTGCCGATTTGAATTTCGCGCCGACGGATATCGCCAAAGATAATCTTCTGCGCGAAGGTGTCGACCCGAAAAATATTTTCGTCACGGGCAACACCGTTATCGACGCGCTTTATCAAACTGTCAGCAGAAAATTCACTTTCAGCGACGAATTTAATTGCGTTGACTTTGACAAAAAAGTTATTCTCGTCACCACGCACCGACGCGAAAATCTCGGTGAACCTATGCGACATGTTTACAAGGCTTTGAAGTCTTTGGTTGAAGATTTACCCGACGTAGAAATTATTTTCCCCGTACATAAAAATCCGAAAGTCCGCGAAGTTGTTCGGGAAGAATTGGGCAATCTCGACAGAGTTTTCTTGACAGATCCCCTCGAATATGAACCTTTCGCGAATTTGATGAACAAGGCAACTTTGATTCTGACGGATTCGGGCGGCGTACAGGAGGAAGCCCCGGCATTGGGTAAACCCGTACTTGTCTTGCGCGACACTACGGAACGCCCCGAGGCGGTTGATGCCGGTACGGTTAAACTTATCGGCACGAATCAAGATATCGTCTATGACACGGCGAAAACTTTGCTCACGGACGACGAACAATATCGCAAGATGGCGGAGGCGCGCAGTCCATACGGTGACGGGCATGCCGCAGAAAGGATTGTCAAAACCATTTTGTATCGTCACAAAATTTCTGCCGAACCGCCCGAGGAATTTGTCGGCTGAAAAATTCCCTTGACAGTTATTTGTCGGTGTGCTATAAATTATCGCGTTGAATTAATCAGTGCCGGCTTAGCTCAGTTGGTAGAGCAACGCATTCGTAATGCGTAGGTCGAAGGTTCGAGTCCCTTAGCCGGCTCCATATGAAATTACAGCCTCGGAAATTTTTCCCGAGGCTTTTGTATTTCTGCCGACGTTCAAAATTTTTCTTCCAACGCCTCAATCTTTTTCTTCAGCTCCAAAAATTTTTCGCCCGATTGTGCCGCTTTGCTCTTCTTCATTTCGTTCAATATGCGTTTGAATTTCTCTATACGTTGCTGTAAAAATTTCTTGAGGAGCGGCGAAGTCTTTCGCTTAAAAATTTTCTGCGTTACATCTTTCGATTTGCACGCGCTTATTATTTCGTAGATGATTCCGCTACTTTCCGCCAAATCTTCGTCGTCAATCGTCCAATCGTTCGCCGTAAGCCATTCGCGTACTTTTTCCGACGCATTCATCGGCTGCAAAATCAATCTCTGCGCAGATTTTACTACTGTCGGCGATTCGTCCAGAATTGTAAGTATCAACGCGCCGCCCATACCCGCAATGCAAATCGTATCGACTTCTTTCGGTGCCAAAACTTTCAAGCCGTCGCCTAAACGTACATCTACAACATCAGTTAATCCTGCTTCCGAAATATTTTTCCGTGCCGCCTCACAAGGCTTTTCGTTTTTTTCGGTAGCAATCACTTTAATTGCGCGACTGCTCTTCGCCAACTCTATCGATAAATATCCGTGATCCGCTCCTATATCCGCCACTTTACTTCCCGACTCAACGAAATTTATCACTGCCTGCATTCTTTCGTCTAACAATAATTTTCCCTCCATACTAAAAAAAAATCGCCCGATTGAAGTCGCACGACCTCGACCGAGCGAAAATTTTTTTACGAATTACAATGCCGAATTATTAATTGTTAACCTTAATTTTCATCCACAAACTGTTATAGTATTCGTCCATATCGTTACCCAAATATTTGAACGTCTCTTGATTCTTGTATGTTTCGGGCGACGGGAATGCGATAGGCGAATTTTTAATTTCCTCGTTCGTCTCCAAATCTTTTACCGCTTTATTCGGCGTGGAGTAACCAAGATAATCAAAGTTCATGACTGCGACATCGGGACGGCACA
Organism: Selenomonadaceae bacterium; assembly: GCA_024698045.1. Classification (GTDB taxonomy): domain Bacteria; phylum Bacillota; class Negativicutes; order Selenomonadales; family Selenomonadaceae; genus Quinella. The sequence goes on along the minus strand of JAILRS010000023.1, from coordinate 7,186 downwards.
TGAAGTCGATAAATTTATGTGCGTTCTCTACATTCTTCGCGTCTTTGGTTATTACCCAACTGTCAATCCAAAGGTTGGTGCCTTCTTTGGGAATCGCAAACGCCATGTTCGGATTTTCCTGCAGAATTATGAGAGCTTCGCCGGAATATACTACCGCAAGAGTTGCTTCGGAATTTATCATTTTCTCTTTGACTTCGTCGATAACATACGCCTGCACAAGCGGTTTTTGTTGGATTAACATTTCTTGCGCTTGATTCAAAACTTCTTTATCGGTTTCGTTCATGCTTTTACCCATGAGTTTAAGCGGTACCATCATCGAATCGCGCGCCGAATCCTGCATCAAAATTTGTCCCGCATATTTTTCGTTCCAAAGAATATTCCAACTGTCAACGGGTTCGGTTACTTTCGTCTTGTCGTAAATGATACCTACCGTGCCCCAGCAATACGGAACGGAATATTTGTTACCCGGATCGAAAGTCTCGGACTGTTTGTAAAATTCTTCGCCGATATATTCCTTTGCATTGGGCAATTTGGAGAAATCGAGCGGACGAAGTAAGCCGTTGGAAATCATTTTGTGAATCATATAATCGGAAGGACAAATAACATCATAATGCACTGCTCCTTCGGCTACGCGCGGATACATACTCTCGTTCGTGTCGAATTCATCAAAGACAACGTGAATGCCCGTGGCGTTTTCAAAACTCTTGAGTGTCTCGTAGTCGATATAATCGCCCCAACTGTACACATAGACTTCATTGCTTTCGCCGTCTTTACCGCCCTGTTCGCCGCCGCAACCGGTCACACTCATCGCCAATAAACCAACGAGTAGGAGTACCAAGAATTTTAATTTCATCAGAGAACCCTCCTAAAAAATATTTAAGCTGTCGATTTTGTTTTTGGTCTTCAGCTTTAAAAATCAAATACTTCACGGTTACGAAAAACCAGTGCCGAATTAAAATACATCTTCAGCTTTTTTCAACTTGCGGCGGTTTATCGCAAACAGTATAACGAATACAAGAACAAACAGAAAGACCAAAGTAGACAGCGCATACATCTCGGGATGAATACCGATTTTTAATTCGGCATAAATTTCCGTGGTAAGTGTGTCGACGCCCGCGCCCTTGGTGAAATGTGTTATGATAAAATCATCTGCGGACATTGTGAACGCCAACAAAAATCCCGCGAAAATACTCGGGCGCAATTCCGGTAGAACTACACTTGTAAACGCTTTCAACGGTGACGCACCCAAATCCAAAGCCGCCTCGTAGAAACTTTTATCAAGCGACATTAATTGCGGCATGATACACAAAATTACGTACGGCACATTGAAAACGATATGCGCCAAGAGAATTGAGACGTAGCCCAAACGCAAGCCCAATCCCATGAACAGCAACATTAACGATATACCCGTCACGATATCAGCATTCAAAATCGGGACGTTGGTTATACTCATAAAAGTTGCGCGCCATTTACGGCTAAATTCTTTCATCGCCACGCAAGTTATCAAGCCCAAAATCGTAGCGATACTTGCCGATATCAAACCGATTGACAATGTATTTGCAATCGCGTCGGCAATACGTTCGTCATTAAAAAGTTTAACATACCAGTCAAGCGTTACGCCCGTCCAATGACCGCGATATCGACTTGCATTGAACGATTGCGCAATCAATACGGCAATCGGAGCGTAGAGGAACAGGAAGATTATCGCCAGATAAATTTTCTTAAGATATTTCATCAATCTTTCTCCTCCTCTTTAATCGGATCGAAAGCCGCAGTCAATAACATGTTCAGTATGATGAATATCATCAAGATAACCGATAAGGCACAACCTAAATGCCAATCGTATTGGAAAGTAAATTCCTGTTCGATAATGTTGCCGATTAAAAGGAGTTTACCGCCGCCCAACATTGCACTGATGACAAAGGTAGTAAGCGCAGGAATGAAAACCATGGTTATTCCGCTGACAGCTCCGGGCAAACTCAACGGGAGAATGACTCGATAAAATGTTTGCCATGAATTCGCGCCCAAATCATGCGCAGCTTCCAAAATACTGCGATCTATTTTCGACAACGTAATAAACAACGGCAAAACCATGTACGGCAGATAATTGTAGACCATGCCAACGACAATCGCGCCTTCGGTATTAATCATCTGCAAAGCTGGTAAATCAAACAGACGCATAAATTGATTGATAATGCCGTTGCCCTCAAGAATCGTTTGCCATGCCATAGTCGACAAAAGCGAATTCATCCATAGCGGCAGGATAAACAGCAGCGAAATTATTGTCGTGTTATCGCGCTGTCTTTCCGTCAAGATAAGACAAAGAGGATAAGCCAAAATCAGACAAACAACGGTACTGACGAATGCCAACCACACAGACAATGTCAAGGCATTCCAAAAACCTTTCTCGAAAATCATAGCCATGTTATCGAGCGAAAAATTTCCTGCCTTATCCGTCACGCCGAACCATATGATATATACCAGCGGTATGAAGATGAACAGACCCGCCCAAATTAAAAAAGGAGTCATCAAGACATTGCGCGTAAGTCTGTTAATCATTCTGCGCAACCTCCTCGTCTTCGGATTGAGGTTTGCTCATGATTTGAATATTTTCGGGCTTGACATGCAAGCTGACTTCTTCGCCGACCTTGCGCGCCGTCGTCGATTGAATCAGCCATTCAAAGCCGTCCGCCTCAACATTTATATCGTATGACATACCCCAGAAGACCGCGCGAGTAACTACGCCCGTGAAAACTCCTTCGTGTGGCGCGGCTAATATTATATCTTCGGGACGAATCTGAACATCAACGGGACAATTTTCGGGGAAACCGCCGTCGACACAGGGGTATTCTCTTCCGAAAATCTTAACGAGTTTATCACGAACCATAATGCCGTCAATGATATTACTGTCGCCTATGAAATCCGCAACGAATGCATTTTCGGGCTCATTGTAAACATTTTCGGGCGTGCCGACTTGCTGAATATAACCTTGATTCATTACAACAACACGATCGCTCATTGACAAGGCCTCTTCTTGATCGTGCGTGACGAAAATAAAAGTTATGCCGGTCTCCTTGTTTATACGCACGAGTTCGCGCCGCATATTCCTACGCAATTTCAAATCCAAAGCACTCAAAGGTTCATCAAGCAGCAAGACTTTCGGTTCGTTGACAACCGCGCGAGCAATGGCGATACGTTGTTGCTGACCGCCGCTGAGTTTCGTTACATCGTTTTTTTCGTAGCCCTCAAGGTTAACCAACTTCAAAGCGTACTTGATTTTGTCTTTGATGTAGTCGGATGATTTGCCCGCAATGTTGGGACCGAAGGCAATATTTTCTTCGACGCTCATATGCGAGAACAGTGAATACTTTTGAAAAACGGTGTTAATAGGGCGTTTATTCGGCGGTAACTTCGTAATATCTTTACCGTCGAAAATCACTTTGCCGGTATCGGGCATCTCGAATCCTCCGATAATCCGCAACATTGTCGTCTTACCGCAACCCGACGGCCCCAATAATGTTATAAATTCACTTTCGTATATCGACAAATCAACTTCGTCGAGTACGCGTAAACTTCCGAACGATTTACCTACGTTCTCCAAATGTATAAGTTCTCGCTTCATTTCTCAGCAACCTTCCTCATAAAAAATTTGCGTTATTGTACTAAAGAACGGCAAGAGAATCAAGCTACTTGCCGTTTGATTTTTGTATTCAATTCGTGTCGTTAAAATGTTCGCTGATGAAAATCTTACGCTCAATCTAAAATCTTCGAGACAGGCGTATCGACATTTTGCATTTTCTTCAGAACTTCATCGAGTGTGACGGCGAAATTTTCCATTTCCTTTTCGGAATAACGACTTGCGTCGTAATCCAAGTACAGCGAATATCTTCCGTCGTCCTCTATGTTAATTTCCACATCAAGTGCATTTTCCACGGCAGAAATTTCATTTGGCGGCAGGTAAACTATTTCGACGGGCGTGTCGTTCAAAATGAGTGATGTGTAAATATTTTTTTGGAAAATAAAACTTACGCAGTCATCTTCAAGTCCGTCATTATAAACCAAATCAAGGCTCTTGCGATATTTTTCGCCCGTATAGATTTGCCCGGCAAGTTTGGATAAAAACTCTCCGACAGTTAAATCCTCATGAAAATCCCATGCGCAGGGAATTTGTTCCAGCATCAAGCCCATCAAACGCTTTTCGCTCATCGTTGTACGTCCGTTGTTTACGTGACTCATCAATGCCTCTTTGGTGCCGGTTATTTTCGCCAATGCAATCATAGTTGCAGCGAGGAAGAATTTATCTTCGTTAATACGTGTCCGTCTGAAAAATTCGTTGAAAATTTTTTTGAAAACGTACTCAAAATTTCCTTGCGTCCACGCTGCCACGCCATGCACGTTCACGGGCGGCAAATGTTTTTCTTTATCGAAATGCGCGAGCATATTTTTCCAATAAGTATGACCTTCGGCAAGTTCTTCGGGAGAAATATTTAATTCTTCCTCCACATAAGCGGCATAACTTGCCGGAGCGATTTTTTTCTTGCGTCCGCGATAAGCAGCGTCGACTTCGCGCCAGAAAAGATAAGAGGAAGATACACCGTCCATGACAGCGTGATAAAAATCTGCGAACATATATTTACTGGTAGGAGTTTGGAATAAATAGATACGCCACAAAGGTTTATTGATGATTCGATACGGTTCGCGCAGTTTATCTATTCGTTCGGAAAATTCTTCGTCGCTGATGTATTCGACCGTGATGGGAGTAATTTCGCCGTCGAAAATCTGGCATAAATCGCTTGTTTCGGGATGGAAGACAAATCTGCAACGAAAGATATCATGGTTATTGAGTACGTAGTTTATACTTTTCGCCAGATGATTCATGTCGATAGACTTTGAAAGCTTTAACAAGGCACCGATATTCATCATCGTGGATTTTGCTTTGTTGAAATGCGTATCGACTAACCAACGTTGAATAGGACGAAGCGGATAAAATTTTTTTGTATTGAATCCTTCCATAAAAAAAGCCTCCTCAAACGACGACGACGAATTTATTTTCGTCACCGCTAATCATATAGTTTTTTTCGCGAACGCCGTCAAAAAACCTGCTTAATTTTTCGGAAGGATTTTCCGGCTTGGCATTCTCACGGAAAATTATTGTAGTGACATCTTTATCGGGAATCAAAGTGACTTCAAGTTGAAAATCTTCCGTAACGGCACGCGCGGCGTACAGTTTGAAAATTTCTTCGACGCAATGAATCAAATTATTTTTCCTAACCTCGTCGAATTGCATACTCGAAGAAAATTTTTCTGCTTTGATTAGGAGTGTGTTTAAGTTATCCGCCTTCGGTTCTATATCCAAAGAAAATTGCTTTTTGAATCGCGATTTGTCTATGAGCAACAGCCCGAACTTATTGCGCGTCAAAAGATAATTGATGACAAGCGAAACGATGAACGATAAGCCCACGCCCAACCACATAAACCAAATGCCGAACAGCCCCAATAAAATTCCTGCGCAGGGCATAATCAATAACAACAGAGTTTTTATAACCGCGCCCAAATTTAATCGCTCGACGTAAATGTAATAATTGCTGTACATGAGCGTAACGCCGAGAAAGACAGTAAACGGCATAAAAATTCTTATCGCCCAAACAGCTTCGGAATAAATTTCGTCGGCGGGATTTACGCCGAAAAGTTTCGGTAAAAATTCGGCGAATACGAACCCGAAAAGTATAATTGCCACGGTAACGGCAATGGTTGATTTTATTCCGAGACTCATGGTTTTCTTTACGCTGTGTATTGCATTTTCGGCGTGATACTGACAAATCATCGGCTGCAGACAATCGACAATACCCGTATATATTGCCATCAACAGCGTTATCATATTGATTATGACCGTGACGATTATCAAATGCCCTTCTCCGAAATTGAAGATGACGAATTCGGAAAAAACCATCGGCAGTAAGGCCAAAAACAAAGTATCCATGGAATGATACCAGCTGTAAAAAAGTCCCTGCCCGAGTTCCGAAAAATTCCAGTACTTAATAAATTTCAGCTGACAATTATCGGAGAAGAGATAGGGGATGTGAAACAGAAAGCTAACCAAATTGCCGATAGTTGTTGCGATACCTATGCCGATTACTCCGAAGTAATAGCCAAGTAGAATATCAAGAACCATGTTGACTACAAACATTGCAATCGATGCCTTGACGCAAATATTTTCTTCGCCCTCCGCTACGTAAATTGTGTAGAAATAAATATTCAACAAACAGGGCAACGGGATGAACATTAAGCCGTGATAATATTCGACAGCGTAAGACATAAGCATATCGGAAATATCCCACATCGACAGAATTTGATTTTGAAAGGCGATGAGGACGGCAGTAATCAAAACTCCCGACACGATTGAACAGATAACACCCAAACTAAAAAGCTCGTTCGCTTTTTCCTGATTGTTTTTCCCCTTGGCGTAAGAAAACATCATCGCCAAACCGTCGGCGACCATGTAACTGATGAAAAACATAAAGGTCATAATCGGAGCAACAAGAGTCATAGCCGCAACAGCATCATCGCCTATAAATTGTCCGGCTACAATATTGTCCGTTAAAATCAAGATGTAGGATATCGACATCGATGCAATCGACGCTACGAATACCGAACGATATCTTTGGCTTATAACAGTTTTTGTCATCAAGTTTGCGCGAAATTAAATCGTCATTCCAAATCAATCGCGCAGAGTCACATCCTTTACGTAAAATAATTGCCGTAATTATCGCAAAAAAATTCTTCGTTAGCAACCAAAAACTTTGGCGCGAATCTCCCAAAAAAAATTAAAAACTTCGGGTTACAGTTTACAAAAGCTTACAATCAAACATTACGAATAAAATCCAAATCCATGGTGATTTTTTGGCAGAAAATGCCGCTCGGAAAATTTTTAAAAATTTTTTTCGAGTTCTTGCAGGAATTTCCGCACTTTCCGGCGAACCACCCTTTTAGGGTTGGGGGGTGGCTTTAAACAAGCAACACCCCCCACACCCCCCGACCGCCCTTCCTTTCCGGAAAATGTTGTTGCTTGTAAACATCCGACCCCCTCCCCAGAGACCTCGAAGCGTGTCGGGTAGGTATAACCTATTTGCCGGAACAAAAAAAAAAAAAAAGACTACCTGAGGTTTGAACTAAAAAAAGAGATTTA
>JAILRS010000014.1 GCA_024698045.1 Selenomonadaceae bacterium | reverse complement strand
TAAATCCGCCGACAGTCACGCCGCAAGATGAACCGGTTGTAAATCCGCCGACAGTTACTCCGCAAGATAAACCGGTTGTAAATCCGCCGACAGTTACTCCGCAGGATAAACCGGTGGTGAATCCGCCGACAGTTACTCCGCAGGATGAACCGGTTGTAAATCCGCCGACAGTTACTCCGCAAGATAAACCGGTTGTGAATCCGCCGACAGTCACGCCGCAAGATAAACCGACGGTAAATCCGCCGACAGTTACGCCGCAAGATAAACCGACGGTAAATCCGCCGACAGTTACTCCGCAGGATAAGCCGGTTGTAAATCCGCCGACAGTTACTCCACAGGATAAACCGGTTGTAAATCCGCCGACTGTCACGCCGCAAGATAAACCGACAGTGAATCCGCCGACAGTCACGCCGCAGGAAAGACCGATACCATCGCCGCCGATTGTCAATCCGCAGGACACGCCACAGGACACGCCGATATTTACTCCGCCTACAATCAATCCGCAACCGCAACCGATTAATCAACCTGCGCAGGTAATAGACGAACCGAAAGAGCCGGAAAAAATTTTGCCCGAACCGAAAGATGTAGATGAACCTTTTGAAGATGTGAATACCGAAGAAAGGAAGCCGAACACATCAGCAAGAAAAAATTCCGCGCCCAAGAAGAATCTGCGCACACTCAAACCTCGTTTTATAAAACTTGCGGCTGATGAAACTTATACTTACTATCTCGATAAAAATTCGGTGAAATGGAAAAAGTTGCCGTACTCAACGACGGAATATATAGCAGATGTTTGGATTCGCATGATAGAAAATTCGCCGCGGCAATTGGATAAGGATATCGAAAATTATTTGTCTAACAGTCAGAATGCGGAAATATCTTTAGCAAATGAACAGGGCTATCAGTATACGCCCGAAGATACAGCGGTCTTGAGCAGCACGACTTATTTGATGGAGCATTACTATATCCGCCCGAAGACAAATCAAATTCAATTTCTGTGCGAATTGGAAGTGTACGGTCGGCCGCAAAATACGGTAAAAGAACGCGCCTACGATTCCAAAAATTGGGAGGACTTAGTACCGGGCAGTGTGGAATCAATTATATACGAAGCGACAGTAAAAATTATCGGCAAAGCAAAGGCCAACAATCAAGGGCACATGACTTTTACCGATATGCTTGATGAATATTTGAGAATTTCTTTAGGTTGATTGAGGTGTAAACTTTTTGGATACATCATTTCTACCGCCACTGCTGATAATCATACTGGCGGCGGTCGGCGGTTACTTTTCGCTCATGGAAACAGCATTGATGGAATGTCACCGCGGACGATTGGAAAAATTATCCGAGGACGGCGATGAAAATGCCAAGGCAGTTTTGACAATGTTGGAGACTCCCGCGCCGCTGAATGTGGCACAAATCGGTATAACCTTCACGGGAATATTAACGGGCGTCTGTGCGGTGCTTACGGCTCCTGTTATTGCCGAGAAAATAAATTTCATCGAACATGCGCAGATAATTTCAGTGATAATTTCTCTGTGCGTCGCGACGATAATATTTCTGTTATTGGGTGAATTTTTACCGAAACAAGCGGCAAAACAAGATCCCGATAAATATCTTTTGAGTAGCTACAAAAGTTTTCGACTGATTGTCAAAATAATGAATCCGGCTGTAGTAGGGTTTACTGCTGTCGCCAAAGTTGTCAATTTTATTTTCGGCATGAATACGGCGCAGACCGCAACGGTAACCGAAGACGAAGTAAAAGATTTGATAGAGCAGGGCACGGAGAAAGGTACGATAGAGAAATCCGAACAGGAAATGGTAGACAGGATTTTCGATATCGGTGATGAGACTGCTTATTCTTTGATGACGCCGCGAGTTATGTTGGTCTGGCTCGATTTAAGCGACGATTTGGAAAAAAATTTAAAAATCGTTCAGGACAGTCCGCATACAATTTTTCCCGTCGGCTTCGGCAGTTTGGATGATTGTCGCGGCTTGATTTACGCCAAAGATTTACTCGATGCCGTATTGAAACACGGACGCGATATTGATTTATCCGCGCTGATAAAGAAAGCAAGTTATGTTCCGCGTACGATGGAAGCGTTTAGGTTGGTTGAAAAATTTCGCTCGAGCGGTATAACCGAGGCAATGGTAAATGATGAATACGGCGGAGTAATCGGCTTCATTACTTTGGATGATATTCTGCATGAGATTGTCGATAGCGACGAAGAAACCGAAAAACATTTCACGCGCAACCGAGACAATTCGTGGACGATTAACGGGCTGTGTGATATCGACGAATTCAAGGAACGTTTTAACATTGAAACATTGCCGGAAGAAGAACACGATCACTTTCAAACAATGGGCGGCTTTTTGATGTCGCAATTCGGTTACATCCCCAAAGTCGGCGAAATCAAAGAGTGGAACGGTTTCCGATTCAAAGTCAAAGAAATGGACGGCGTTCGTATCAGAAAAATTCTTATCACGAAAACAAATTGACTAGATTTCGGTGCACAAATTTTGTTATCGGAAAGACTTGTTATATTTTGAGATTTCTTGACAATCGCGGCGTAAGCAGTGTAGACTTACGCAGTGTTTTTGAATAAATTTTGAAATTGGGTTGCGTAATGTTTACATATCCGTTAGATATAATCATGATTCCGATTCAAGCCGTATTGTTTGTCTTTACGTTTTACTTGTGTTTAATCGGCTTCTTCGGGATGTGGCGAAAATCCGAGAAAAAAATTCTCACGCCGCAAAAAAAATTCGCCGTTATCGTAGCGGCACACAATGAAAGTGCCGTCGTCGGTCAGCTTATCGCAAATCTAAAATCTTTGGATTATCCCGATAAGCTTTACGATATTTTTGTCATCGCCGATAACTGCACGGATAACACTGCCGAAGTCGCCGAGAAGGCAGGAGCGATTGTCTGCAAAAGAATTGACGAGACGAAAAAATCAAAGGGATTTGCTTTGGAGTGGATGTTCGAGCGTCTTTTTGAAATGGAAAAGCGTGGGCAAGTTTATGATGCCGTTGCGATTTTCGATGCCGATAATCTCGTCCACCCGAAATTTCTTTCGGAAATGAATAACCGACTTTGCAAGGGCGATAAAATTATTCAAGGGTTCCTTGACTCGAAAAATCCATACGATACATGGGTTTCGGGAACATTTGCAATTGCCTTTTGGGTTATCGATTACGTCAGTCATTTAGCGAAAACAAATATTGGGTTGTCGGCGGTTTTGGGCGGAACGGGAATGTGTATCACATTGGACGTCCTCAAGAAACACGGTTGGCGCGCCACATGTTTAACCGAAGACATGGAATTTACAATGAAATCGCTTGCCGAAGGTTTGAAAACGACTTGGGCGCATGATGCTATCGTTTACGACGAAAAACCTTTGACATTTGCTCAATCGTGGACGCAGCGAAAAAGATGGGCTCAGGGACAATTTGACGTAGCGCATAGATTTATCCCGAAGATGTTGCGTGAAGGTTGGCGGCGCAAAGATATCCGAATTTGGGATGGTTGCCTTTATCTTTTACAGCCGCATTTTCTGATGTTGTCGTCGTTTTTCTTCGTACTCAGTTACATTCAGCTGATAACCGGTACGCTTTACACGAATATCTATTCGGTATTGCCTTCGCAGATTTTGACTGTCGTCATGATTGCGCAGTACGTTTTACCGATGATTATCTTAATCAAGGTTCGCGCGAAATTAAAATCGTGGTGGTACCTGCTATTCTATCCGCTATTCATCTACTCGTGGATTCCGATAATTTTCCTCGGCTTCATTCACCGTAACGAACACGAATGGGCGCACACTCAACATACACGCTCTATGAGTTACGACGATTTTGTAAAGAAAAGAACTTACTGATAAAAAAATTCCCCCGAAACGTTGGGGGATTTTTTATTTGATGAATGAATTTTATTCGACGGGTTTAGTTCCGGTATTTTCCAATGCAGTCAAATAATTTTCAAAGCGATATGACAATTTTCCGGATTCGTTTTCATATCGCAATTTAACTTCTTCGCTCAGACCTTGGAATATCGTTTCGGAGGCAACAATGCCGGTCGCCATAATCGAACGCCCGAACTCAATCATAGCTTTTTTTAACACGGGATTGTCTTCCGATTCGACTATATTTTGCAATTCGATTTTCTCCTGTTCTGTCTTCGCCTCCCGCCTGACCAATGTCAATATTTCGTTGATATGTTTTAAAACATATTCGTTCTGCTCTTCGTGACTCAAAGTCATATAGTATTTAAAGTCGTCCTGTTTTTCCGCTATCATATCATCTACCGTTTGGTATTTGATATAGTGTGCCGACGTAAAACCGACCAGAATGCCGACACCCAGAGTTATCATCCCGATAAAGATTTTTTTTAACAAAACAAATCTCCTCCTCAAAATTTTTCTGCACACGGTTAAAAATTTTTCAACCGCTGATTTTTGCGCAGGTCATTGTAACAAAAAAGGCACGCTTTAAAAAGAAGCTGCCTGACTTTAAAATTTTTGATATGTTCAACGCGACGGATTATATCACGAGAAAGTTTTTTATTCGACGGGTTTATTTCTACCTTGTTCCAATGCGGTCAAATAATTTTTGAGGCGATCCGCTAATTTTTCGGATTCGTCTTCGTATCGCGCTTTAACTTCTTCGCTCAAACCTTGAATTATTGTTTCTGATGCGACAATGCCGGCCGCCATGACAGAACGTCCGAACTCAATCATAGCTTTTTTTATCACGGGATTACCTTCCGATTCGACTACCGTTTGCAATTCGTTTTTTTCCTGTTCGGTTTTAGCCTCCTGCCTGACCATTGCCAATATTTCGTTGATGTGTTTCAAAATATATTCGTTCTGTTCTTCATGGCTCAAAGTCATGTAGTATTTAAAGTCGTCCTGTTTTTCCGCTATCATTTCGTTTACCATTTTGTGTGTGGTGTAGCCTGCCGCCGCTAATCCGACCAGAATGCCGACACCCAGAATTATCATCCCGATAAAGATTTTTTTAAACAAAACAAGTCTCCTCCCGAAAATTTTTCTATGCAGATTATTATAGCGAAAAAATTTTCCCGTCACAAAGAAATTATTATTGATTCGTTTATTGTTTGCTATCGTTCGCTAATATTTAATCGCGTTTTCGGTAAAAAAATTTTTATTCGATGCGGAAACCTAAAATAAATTTATCGGTCAACTTTTTTCGGCGGCAACGACTTCAGAAATTTTGAGTTACAAAAATACTTTTTTCGTTGACGTAAAATGTTTCTAACCTTATAATTGTATAGGACTAGATTATATTTCTTCTTACTATTCTCACTATATTGGAGGGTGTGGTTCTATGGCAAAGGACATCCGGATTAGCAGCCCGCTGAATGGCACATTGGTTCCGTTGAATTCAATCAACGACCCTGTTTTTGCCAGCGGAGCAATGGGACGCGGCGTAGCTGTCAAAAATCCAAAAGGACAGGTTTTCGCACCGTTTGACGGCGAAATTACTGTCTTCTTCCCCA
>JAILRS010000037.1 GCA_024698045.1 Selenomonadaceae bacterium | reverse complement strand
TATTTTGCTGATATATTATTGCGCCGCTTGAAAGACGAGGCAACGAAGAAAAATCATTCGAGGAAACACGGCAACTCTGATTGAATATCTTCCGCGCCACGTCGTACAAGTTACAGTAGTTTTTAGGAGGATGTTCATTATGAGAAAAACAGTAGCGGCAGCATTGACGGCTGCGGCAATCTTGGGAGCAAACGGCACATCGTTTGCGGCGGCGAATCCTTTCAGCGATGTCCCTGCAGGTCACTGGGCTTACAATTCGGTAGCCAAACTTGCAGCAGCAGGCGTTGTCGAAGGTTATGGCGATGGCACTTATCGCGGCGACCGTAACATCACTCGTTACGAAATGGCGCAGATGATTGCTAAAGCTATGGCGAAAAACCCCCAAGGCATCAGCAAAGCAGAACTCGACAGACTTATTGCCGAATTCCGTGACGAACTCGAAGCTCTTGGCATTCGCGTTGACAACCTCGAAAAATATGCCGATAAAGTTGTCTGGCAGGGCAAAATTGAGTACACCTATCATCAGAGAAAAACCGATCCCTACAACCTTGGTGAAAAAGCAAAGAGCAGCTCTAATGGTTATGTCTTCCGTCTCGAGCCTGTAGCAGAGATTAACGATCACTGGACAGCACGTGCTCGTTTGGACGGCGAAGGCGATATGAGCAGCGACGAAACTACTTCCGTCACTCTTAAACGTGCATGGGCACAAGGCGACTATGACAAATTCAGCGTTAAACTCGGTAAATTCGAGTTCAACCCCGCGGGTGAAGCAGGTCTCATTTGGGATACTGAAATTTCCGGTGCTGAAGTAAGCTTCGGCAGCAAATGGAAATTCACTGCAACCGGTGGTCGTATTAAGGCTGATACGGTTCAAGCAGGCTACAACGGCTTGACTGCTGGCGATTTCGCTTCCGAATTGCTTGGCATCGATACGGATCCTTCCACGGTTGTCGGTCTCAGAGTTAACTACGGCGAACCTGCAGAAAAAGGTCTCTTCGGTGGTGCAGCTTGGTATCACATCAAAGATGACGATCTCGCTTGGAGCAGAAGAGCATATCTCGATCAGTATGATTTAGGCGAGTTCTATGATGATTACGGCTACTTTGATTCTAGCGAAGCTAAATCTGCTATGAAACGCTACAACAAAGCTGACATCTGGACTGTTAACCTCGGTTACAAATTCAACGAGAAATTGAAACTTTCCGGCGGCTACGCAAGAAACACCAAAGCCGATTTCGAAAAAGATTCTTGGCAGGCTGAATTGCGTTACGGCGATTACGGCAACCCTGTAACCAGAACCGGCGATTGGCGCGACAACAACCTCAAGGTTGCTAAAGGACAATGGGCTGTATGGACAGGCTATCGTAAATTCGGCAGCAATGCAACTTTGGCAGGTACCATGTACGATGATGTTCTCCAAGGTACTCGCGGTTGGTTCGTCGGCGCATCTTGGGCACCGTTCGATAACATTGGCGTTATTGCTAAGTACTTCAACGGCAAATACATCTCCGACGGTATCGACGGCGGCAACGGCAAAGCGCGTAAACTCTTCGGTCGTGTTGAGTTCTTCTTCTAAGCCGACAGCGTATACAATCCCCCAAAAATTAAGCCAATGATTGAACCCCTTCAGAGGCTGACAAAAATCTGAATGTACCTACAGCATTCGGTTAAACGAAATCAACAAGAGCTCCCGAGTAATCGGGGGCTCTTTTCGTTGTAAACGTATCCAATATAATCATAGACTACATAAACATTGCTTTTTTCTTTTTAGCCGTGTAAAATCAATCGCAAATGGAGGGACTGCTGTGGACGAAAAAATTTTTGCCGAGATTCCGCTGCGCTCGTGGCGTTGGCTCGGTGTCAATGACGTTAAAACTACTGCGCCCGTCGAGGAACAAACAATAACCGTGCCCGACGGCGAAACTCATACTTTTATCGAGATTAATCGTTCGCCCGAAGATGTGGCACGCCGAATAAAAATTACTGTTGGTCACGGCGCACGTATTGAATTTGTCGCGGCGGATATAGGTAGCGGCAACTATTCCGCCGATATCGATATCGATTTGTTCGGCGATGATTCCGTTGCCGATTTCGACGCGGTTTATTTCGGTGACGGGAAAAGACGGCTCGATTTTAATTATGTGATTCATCAGCGCGGTAAACGTACCGTTGCAAATATGAATGTGCGCGGCGCATTAACCGAACACTGCGATAAAATTTTCCGCGGCACTTTGGATTTCAAACGCGGATCTAAAGGCTCGACGGGGCGCGAATTGGAAGAAGTCATAATCCTTTCTTCCGGTACTCGAAATCGTTCCGTACCTTTAATGCTCGCCGAAGAAGACGAAGTAGACGGGCATCACGCGGTCAGTATCGGGCGACTTGACGAAGAAAAAATTTTTTATCTGATGAGTCGCGGTCTGGATAAAGCCGAAGCCGAACGCTTGATTGTCGAGGCCTCTTTTAATCCCGTGGTAGAAAAAATTCCCGACAAAAATCTCTGCGCGGAAATTTTGGATAACCTTCGTAGGAGGCTTGACGGTGAACAATAAATTTTTGAAAGACTTTCCGATTTTGCGCGGAGAAATGAACGGACATCCCTTGACGTATCTCGATAACAGCGCGACTACTCAAAAGCCCGAGAGTGTCGTAAAATCCATCTGCGGCTATTACGGCGGCTGTAACGCTAATCCTCATCGCGGCGTATACGAATTGAGTGTCAAGGCTACTAAGGTCTACGAAGATGCCCGAAATAAAGTCGCCGAATTTATCAACGCGAATGCCGACGAAATTATTTTCACGAAGAACGCAACCGAATCGCTGAATCTGATTGCCTACAGTTACGGTTTGACGAATCTGCGCAGCGGCGACGAAATTTTGATAACGATATCCGAACATCATTCCGATTTGGTACCGTGGCAAATGGTGGCGCGCGCGACAGGCGCAACTTTGAATTACATTTACCTTGATGCGGACGGAAATTTATCGGAAAGCGATATCGAAAAAAAATTGACACGGCGGACGAAAATTTTAGCGGTTACTCAAATCTCAAACGTGTTGGGGCTTGTCAATGACGTTAAAACTTTGGCGGCACGTGCTCACGAATTGGGCGCGATTGTCGTTGTCGACGGCTCTCAATCGGTGCCACATATTCCCGTTGACGTGCGCGATTTGGATGCCGATTTTTTGGCGTTCTCCGGTCACAAAATGTTATCGCCGATGGGAATCGGTGTTCTCTTCGGTAAACGCAAATTGTTGGAAGATATGCCGCCCTTCCTGAGTGGCGGAGATATGATAGAGTACGTGGAGGAACAAACGACTACTTTTGCCGAATTGCCGCAGAAATTCGAGGCAGGTACGCAAAATGTCGGAGGAGCAGCCGGCTTGACTGCCGCAATCAATTATCTCAACGGTATCGGATTCGACGAAATTGAACGTATCGAACGCGATTTGACTTCCTACGCAATCGC
Organism: Selenomonadaceae bacterium; assembly: GCA_024698045.1. Taxonomy (GTDB): domain Bacteria; phylum Bacillota; class Negativicutes; order Selenomonadales; family Selenomonadaceae; genus Quinella. Next base: position 71,835 of record JAILRS010000037.1, on the reverse strand, counting down.
CGAACTCAAAAGACTTCAATACGTCGAAATGTACGGCTGTAACTCTTCGCGCGACAACAAAATCGGCATAATCACATTCAATATCAAAGATGTTCATCCGCACGACGTAGCGACGATTTTAGATGCGCAGGGCGTAGCAATTCGCGCCGGTCATCATTGCGCCCAACCTTTGTTAAAATATCTTGGGCAAAATTCCACATGCCGCGCCAGTTTCTATTTCTATAACACGCGGCAGGACGTCGACAGATTTATCGAGGCAATCGGTCAGGTCAGAAAAATTATGCGCGTAGATTAATCGATTAAAAGCCGAAATCATGCGCGAGACTACCAAAAGATTTTGCACAGCCGATTAAAATTTTCTTTAACCTTGATTAAAAATGTCAACACATTCGGCGAAAAATTATCTGTCTCAAACTTAAAAGGAGTAATTATATTGCTTGAAAATATTTATAACGAATTGGTAACCGAACACAGCCGTAACAAAGAAAATCGTCGTACGCTCGAAAATGCCACCGTCAAAGAACGCGGACATAATCCCAGTTGCGGCGACGAAATTACTTTGGAATTGGAAGTAAAAGACGGCGTGATATCAGACGCGGCATTTAGCGGTTCGGGTTGCGCCATATCGCAAGCATCGACGGATATGATGATTGAACTTGTGCGCGGCAAAACCGTCGAGGAAGCCAAAAAACTTGCCGATTTGTTTATCAAAATGATTCAGGGCGAAATAACCGACGAAGATACACTTTCGGAATTGGATGACGCCGCAATCTTGCAAAACGTATCGACAATGCCGGGGCGTGTCAAATGTGCTACTCTGGCTTGGCATACTCTCGATATTGCCGTAAAAAATTCCGAGGCTTGAGGTATTCCGATGCTCGATAAGTTGCAGAAAATCGAAGAACATTTCAACGAAATAGAATCGCGTTTGAGCGATCCGACCGTTATCGGTGATGTTGAAAAATTTACCGCGCTGACTCGCGAACATGCCGAGCTTGAACCGATTGTAAAGAAATTTCGCGAATACAAAATCATCCTCGACAAGATAACCGAGGACAAAAATTTATTGGATAGTCCCGACGAAGATTTAAAGGCATTGGCGGAAGAAGAATTATCGGAACTCGATTGCGACAAGGACGAATTGAAAAAAGAATTGATGATACTGCTGCTACCTAAAGACAGTAACGACGAAAAAAGTGTCATCATGGAAATACGCGCGGGAGTAGGCGGCAGTGAATCATCGTTGTTCGTGGGCGATTTGTTCCGCATGTATACCCGTTATGCCGAGCGACAAGGTTGGCGCGTTGAAATTTTTTACATGATGCCTACGGATATAGGCGGCTTTAAGGAAATAGTTTTCACGGTCGACGGATCGGGAGCGTACAGCAAATTGAAATACGAACGCGGTACTCATCGCGTGCAACGCGTCCCGATAACGGAAAGTAGCGGGCGAATTCACACAAGCGCGGTAACGGTTGCGGTAATGCCGGAAGTCGAGGAAGTTGATGTAGAAATTAATCCGAACGATTTGCGAATCGATACCTATTGCGCGTCGGGCGCGGGCGGTCAATACGTCAACAGAACCGAGACAGCCGTCAGAATCGTCCACAAGCCCACAGGAATTGTCGTTCAGTGTCAAGACGAGAAATCACAGCTGAAGAATAAAGAAAAGGCTATGCGCGTCCTGAGAGCCCGAATAAAGGATTACTTTGTAACCGAACAAAACCAAAAGATAGCGGCAGACAGAAAAAGTCAAGTAGGTACGGGCGACAGGAGCGGACGAATTCGCACGTACAATTTTCCGCACGGACGTGTCACAGATCACAGAATCGGCATTCGCGTTAACAATATCGACGCGGTTTTAAACGGGGATCTTGATGAAATTATCAACGAGCTAATCACTAAAGATCAATCCGAAAAATTATCCGAAAGCAAATAAAAAAATTCTCCGAAAGGTTTATACCCTACGGAGAAATTTTTTTACAGTGACAGTATGTTATTTCTTTTGCGCAGGAGCAACAGAAGCCGGGGCGACGGGTGTACCGTTAAGTTTTGCATTTAATTCTTTGATATCTTTGTCCATTTTCATAAGACGTTTGCGATACATATGAACCGCGCTGTAGATGTAGGAGAAGAATGGAACGAACTCTTTGCAGTACGTGCCCAACTCCTTGCGAATAATTCCCTCGAGTTGCACGGGTGTATATTTGTCGTAAAATCTTTGCGTCCAAATCAAGTGCTGCTGAATAATATAATCAATGGGCATTTGCCGATAGTTGGGATTCTTGACGAAAAATTCAAATTGACGCATGAAGTCGTCCATGATTTTTGAGCCTTCAATCATCAAATGAGTAAGTGCATGTATTGACGCTTCAATCGATACCATTTTGCGCGTGATGGAATTGGGATTGTGACGATAAATGTAAATGATGTTCGGGACACGAACGAGTCGCGCCGCAGTGCATATGACTTTGAAGTAGAAGACAATATCTTCGGAAGTCAACAGATTATCGAAACGCAGATTTTTTTCCATGATGAAATCGCGACGATAAATCTTGTTATGCACCCAACCGAACAGCCTTCCGCCGCAAAACATTTGAACGCGTTTGGCTAAATTATCCGTCTCTAACATCGGTTCTTTACAGAAGCCGCCCTTTTCTTTGCTGAAGGTAGTAAATTTAGTTTGGGGCGTGACATCGATGACTTGATTTTCGGGGAAATAAACTTGCTCCGTGTGTACTACGTCGGCATTCCATTTTTCGGCGACCTCAATTACTTCGGCAAGCGCGGTTCTGGTGTACATGTCATCAGAATCGAGGAAACCGATATATTTACCGCGGCTCAATCTCATACCGGTATTGCGCGGCTCACTTGCTCCGCCCGAATTTTTCGGCAGACGTACAAGTCTTATACGTTTATCCGTCTTAGCTATTTCCGAAACGATTTTGACAGTGTCATCGGTTGAACAATCATCCACGCAGATAATTTCAAATGCCTTGAATGTTTGATTCAATACGCTTTCGATACAGGATTTGATATAGCGTTGCGCGTTGTACATGGGGATGATAACGGAAATGGCGGGGATAATCGGGACATTTGCCGGAATCGGAACGGGCTTCGTCGCGACAGTTTGATTTGCAATTTTCTTTTGGATTTTATTTTTTTGACTCGACATTTTTACACTCCATATTCTAAGAAATTTTCCTGAAGACTATAGCACACCGACACCAAAGTTGCAAATAATCACACAAAATATTAACAAAGTAAAAACCTCCGATTATTTTCGGAGGTCTTATTTTTTCAAGCAGTAATGTTTCAGAACGCAGGAACGATTGCGCCCTTGAATTTGTCTTCGATATATTTTTTCATTTTTTCGGATTTAAGAGCGGTGATAAGTTTTTTGACATCTTCGCGGTTTTCGTCGCCTTCACGGACGGCAATAATGTTTACGTAGGGCGAAGTGCTATCCTCGATAAATAACGCGTCTCTCATCGGATTAAGACCGGCATTCATCGCGAAATTGGTATTGATGATAGATACAGTGACGTCTTCGAGTGTGCGCGGAAGCTGGGCAGCCTCAACTTCCTGTATAACCAAATTTTTCGGATTCTCTGTGATATCTTGTATCGTCGCCGTCTCGTTTGCTCCGTCTTTCAATTTGATTAAGTTAGCTTTTTGCAGGAGCAATAAGGCACGTCCGCCATTAGTGGGATCGTTGGGAATTGATACCGTAGAATTATCCGTCAGTTCGGTTAAATCCTGTATCTTATTTGAATAAATGCCCATGGGTTCAACGTGAATACCGCCCGCATTGACAAGTTTGATGTCCTTATGTTCCTTGATAAAGTCGTTCAAATAGGGTTCGTGTTGGAAAAAGTTTGCGTCTAATTCTTTATCGTTAAGTGCGATATTCGGCTGAACATAATCGTTAAATTCAACAATCTCAAGATTAATGCCCTCGGCTTTTAAATCCGATTTGACTTGTGATAATAATTCCGCATGAGGTACGGGCGATGCTCCGATTTTGAAAGTAGTTTCTTTGGCATTGTCGCTACCGCTTTGACCGCCGCAACCTGTTATCAGAAGCGCAGCGGCGAAAGCTATTGCGGCGAAAAATTTTCCCTTCATAAAACTTCCTCCTTATGATATATTTATAAGCACACAGGGCATTATAGCAGATTGTTCATAAATATGGAATAAGCACAGTCAAAATAATATAAAAGGCACCGCCCGATAAAGGACAGTGCCCGTGATATCATGCAACGTATTGCACGAAATTTTTCATTGATTGTTCGGCTAAATTAAGCTTTCTGCCAAACGCCGCCGACTGTACGATTGAGGAGCGGTTTGCGTTCGTAAACAGCATTTTTGCCGAGTTCTTCTTCGATGCGGATAAGTTGATTGTACTTCGCCATGCGGTCGGTACGGCTGAGCGAACCGGTTTTGATTTGGCCGCTGTTGGTAGCGACTGCGATATCGGCGATAGTAGCATCTTCGGTCTCGCCGGAACGGTGAGAAGTAACGGTCGTATAGTTGTGACGGTGTGCCATTTCGATAGCTTCGAGAGTTTCGGTGAGCGAACCGATTTGATTAACTTTGATGAGAATCGAGTTAGCCGCGCCCATCTTGATACCTTTTTCGAGGAATTTGGTGTTGGTAACAAAGAGGTCGTCACCGACGAGCTGGCAACGATCGCCGATAGCCTGAGTAAGTTTAACCCAGTTATCCCAGTCATTTTCATCAAGACCGTCTTCGATGGAATCAATCGGGAAGTCGGTGATGAGTTTTTCGAGGAATTTAATTTGCTCATCGGCACTGAGACGTTTGCCGTTAGGATCTTTCTCTTTACCGTCTTTGAGTTTACGATAATCGTAGAACCATTGTCCGTCTTCTTGGAAAGCAAATTCGGAAGCTGCGCAGTCCATAGCGATTTTTACGTCGTCGCCGGGTTTGTAGCCTGCTTTTTCGATAGCGTCAACGATAATTTGAAGTGCGTCTTCGATGCCGTTGAGTTTGGGAGCAAAACCGCCTTCATCGCCGACAGCCGTGGAAAGTCCGCGACCTTTGAGGAGTTTGGCAAGGTTATGGAAAACTTCCGCGCCCATGCGAATAGCTTCACGAATGCAAGGAGCACCGACGGGGCGAATCATGAATTCTTGGAAAGCGATAGGAGCATCGGAATGCGCACCGCCGTTGATGATGTTCATCATCGGGACAGGCATTTTGTAGGTGTTGCAACCGCCGATATAGCGATAGAGGGGCAGACCGACAGCCTGTGCGCCGGCTTTGGCCGCAGCGAGCGAAACGCCGAGAATAGCGTTAGCACCGAGTTTGCTCTTGGTGGGCGTGCCGTCAAGATCAATCATTTTATAGTCAAGTGCGCGTTGATTAAGGACGCAATCACCGACAATAGCGGGAGCGATAACATTGTTGACATTTTCGACAGCTTTGAGAACGCCTTTGCCGAGATAACGACCTTTGTCGCCGTCACGCAGTTCGAGAGCTTCGTTTTCGCCGGTGGATGCGCCCGAAGGAACAGCCGCACGACCGCAAATGCCATTTTCGAGAATAACATCAACTTCAACCGTCGGATTGCCACGGGAGTCTACGATTTCACGACCGATAACTTTCTCGATTTTTGCCATAAATAAATCCCCCTCATCGTTAAAACTAAGTTAAAAACTATCTGTCAAGCATTATATCATTTCGTTATTACTTTGCAAGTATTTTCTAAAAACTTTTCAATATTGGGCGTGGTGACAACAATCATTATCGAAAATTTGTTATCGTAAGTGTGATTGTCTTTTCGTAACTCGTCAACGCCAAAATCTGCGCAGGATAATAAATTTGTTTCATGGACGTTTTCGATTCAAAATTGTCCGTTTAGATAAATTTGATTAATGATTATTCTGCCGCCGCCGTATAAAAATTTTCACAGCCGCAGGAAAATTATCGGCAGGATATCAGCGTTATATCTAAAATATACACCCCGAAAGGAGAGAAATTTTAATGCGATTGATTATAGGGATGACGGGAGCGAGCGGCGTCGTGATTGCCGTCGAATTATTAAAACGCTTGAAGGCAATCGAGTCGGTTGAAACTCATTTGATTATCACGGAGGGAGCCGAACTGACTATTCGCGACGAAACCGATTTCGACGTCTTCGATATAAGGAGGTTGGCGGATTTTGTTTACGACGTGAACGAAATGGATGCCTCCATAGCCAGTGGCAGTTTCCTTGTTGACGGCATGATTATTATTCCGTGTACGATGAAAACTTTAGCCGGTATTGTCTGCGGTTACTGCGAAAATCTTTTGCTGCGTGCCGCCGACGTCTGTATCAAGGAGAACAGGAAACTTTTATTGGTACCGCGCGAAATGCCTTTCAGCAGAATACACTTGCGCAACATGAAGGAATTGGCGGACTGCGGAGCGATTATCATGCCGCCCGTCATGACTTTCTACAACACACCCAAGGGAATGGATGCGCAGATTAGCCACATAGTCGATAAAATTTTGCGGATATACAATTTGCCCGATGAGCTTGTCGAATGGAAGGGCGATCGCAAGTAAAATTTGACGGCGGATTTTCCTGCGGATTGTTGATGAAAAATTACTCGACGTCAATAGAGCGATTAACATATGCCTACCGCAATAGCGGTGGGATTTTTTATTCGTATCTGCGCAGAATTTATTACCGTCAATAAAAAATCGCCCGACATCAATCGAGCGATTAATATATCTTCCGCAAATTACACGGTAGGATTTTTTATTGCATATCCGCGCGGCGTTATCATGTAGCCGTCTTTTGTAAACGTTTGGGAATTTCCTATTATTACGAGCGAAAACATGTTGACTTCCTCTTCGGTGAAATGTTCCAAATCGGAAATGATTTTTGTTTCGCCTATTCGTCCCGCATTGGTCACTATGCCGACGGGCGTATTTTTTTCACGGAACTCCAATAAAATTTCTCGTACTTCGTCAAGTTGTGTTACGCGCTTTTTACTTCTTGGGTTATACAACGCGATGACGAAATCAGCCGACGCCGCCGCCCTTACTCTGGTCTTTATCAATTCCCATGGCGTCATTAAATCACTTAAACTTATGATTGCAAAATCATGCATCAGCGGCGCGCCTAAAACCGACGCCGCCAAATTCACTGCTGATATTCCCGATATTATTTCAAATTGCGGTCTTGATTCTTCCGGTAAATCCAAAATCATTTCGGCGACAAGTCCTGCCATACCGTAGACACCTGCGTCGCCGCTTGATACTACTGCTATATTTTGCCCCGTCGCAGCTTCTTTGATTGCCAATTCGCAGCGTTCTACTTCCTGCATCATTGCGCGTCCTATTATTTTCTTTCCCGTCAATAACGGCTCAATCAATTTGATGTAAGTATTATATCCCGCAACTACCTGCGCAGATTCGATTGCCTTACGCGCACGCGGTGTCATCTCCTCCAAATTACCCGAGCCGATTCCCACGACAAAAATTTTTCCCGTCAACAATGTCACTCCTTTACGACTTTACGAGCACCGATATAACGCGGTCGCCAATAATCATCGTCTAATCTGTCAATCCTTACGCCCTTACTTGACGAGGCATGAAGAAATTGCCCGTTACCTACGTAAATGCCGCAATGCGATACGCCGCTTGTGTAAGTCGTAAAGAAAACCAAATCCCCGGCTTGCAAATTGTTACGGCTCACTGCTTTTCCCATTAAATACTGTTCGTCGGCAAGTCGCGGCACATCTACGCCGTTAAGTTTAAAAACATATTGAATGAGACCGGAACAATCGAAACCGCTTGGGGTAGTACCGCCGAATACATACGGTACGCCCATAAAGTTTCTCGCCGTTGATATGATTGCATTTGCCTGAACACCCGTTATGTAAGAATTTCCGAATGATTCATTTGCGGTTTTCTTTCGCGCGGTAGGAGTAACTGTTATTTTCGGTAAGACGCGACCTTTTTTATCCTTCTCCTTTCTTAAGGCTCGCCACGTTACATTTGTGACGATTCCCGTTACGGTTATCTTGTGATCCTTTTGAAATTTAGAGACTGCCCGTTCTGTTTCCTCTCCGTATACTCCGTCGAATTCCGTTATCTCGTAGCCAATCAAGTACAATTTTTTCTGTAAGGTTAATACTTCGTTGCCCTTGGAATCCATCGACAGAGTGGGCGAGGCGAACGCGGTACCGCCGAACAATAACGAAATTATGAAGGCGGATAGTGCAACTTTAAATTTCAAGCGCATCGACCTCCCCGAAAATCAAATGAACTTAAACGAAAATTTTCGGCGGGGCTTGAGGTATCCCAGCAAAAAAACTTCTTCATCGAGGATGTGCGCCACGGTATTGACGCGCCCGTCGGCAGGCAATTCATCCTGTAATATTTGAACTTCGCCGGCATACCGCCCGAAGTTTTCGTTGTCAATGGTAACATCACCGAAACTGCGCATACGATTATTTGCCTTCGGTGAAATTTTTCCGCCCAATTCCTCGAGATATTGACGACCTTCGACGGCGCGAATTACGGATTTGGAAACATCTGCGCGGCGCGTAAATTGTCGTGTCAAAATCCTGGCGGTTGTCATATCGTTGGTCAAAAGTTTTGTTCTGAAGATAACTTCTTCGCCGTCAAGGGATGCAACCGCCTGTAATTCTTCCTGGGTAGGCGCACCGTCGCCGATTATTACGAAGTCAACATCGAGAGCAATTAAAAACCGTGCGGATAAATCGGTAGAAAAATTTCTGCAATCCTCCAAAGTCGGCAAACCTTCGCACAAAGGTAAACGACGCTGACCGTCTTTGCTGGGTACGAATGCCCCGACCTTTATCCCGAAGTCATGCAAAATTCTGTTTTGATTATCGAAATAGTAAGTATCAAGTCCGGTATTGGGATGCGGATAAAAATTGTGCAGAGCGGTAATTCTCTCGAAATCGGCACCCGAACGACGTAACTGTAAAAGAAAATCGCGCGTGACCGTGGAGGCATTGAGTTGAATTTTTCTGCTGTGCGTTAACAATGCCGTCCGCTCCAAATCAAAGCCGTCGTCAAGCCGCAACGTTATTCCCTCTACGTCATACTGCGCAAAATTTTCGGCGTTGACATCCACAATAATTTCAAGACCGTTCGTCACTGCCGTAGTCACTATATCCGTAAAATCTTCAAAAAAATTGTCGGCATTGACACTCTCGGGTATTTGCACCGACGTAAACATGTATCTAAAACCCATGTTTGCCGCCGTCTCTATCAGCGAAAGATTTTTCGCCTTGTCATATTCAAGCCCGACATAAACAGATATTCCGTTTTGCATATATATTCTCCTTTACGCGGGAAAATTTTAGTCAACTATAATGAGATAATATTAATCGTCGGGCATAAGCCTGGGCGGTTACTTTTCCAATGCGGAATTTATTCTTTGCAATCTGTCGCGTAATTTTTCATTGGTTGCCTGTACGCACGACATTAAATTACCGCGCACTCTGCCCATCTTTATCATCGTGCCCGTAGTCAACATGTTCAGTACCAATTTTGTCGCCGTACCTGCCTTCATTCGCGTCGAGCCCGTTATTGCTTCCGCACCCGTTATCGGTGTTATCGCTATATCTGCAACTTTTGCCAACGCAGAATTTTCAGAACAAGATATCCCGATTGTTTTCGCACCCAAATTTTTTGCGAACTCAATGCCGCCCAAAACATACGGCGTTCTGCCCGAAGCCGTTATGCCAGTCAAAATATCTCTTGCGCAGAAATTTTTAGCAGTCAAATCACGCGCGGCAAGTGTCGAATCATCTTCGGCACCTTCGACCGCCGTACGCAAAGCACCGTCGCCGCCGGCTATCAAACCCTGTACCAAAGAAGGCGATACCCCAAAAGTCGGCGGACATTCCGACGCATCAAGCACGCCTAATCTTCCCGAAGTCCCTGCGCCGATATAAAACAAGCGTCCGCCTTCGGAAAGTTTTTCGGTTATCGCGTCGACCGCTAAAGCTATTTGCGGCAAAACTTTTTCCACGGCAAGCGCAACTTTTTTATCTTCGTCGTTTATCAATTTCAACATGTCGAAAGTATTGCATTCGTCTATGTGCTTTGTCGCGGCGTTTACTTGTTCCGTCGTCAGGAGAGAAAAATTTTCCGACATCTTAAATGCTCCTTAGGGTATGAAAATAAATTCGGCTATTTCGGGGTTGCCGTCATTCTTCAAATGTTCTTTCAATCGACTCAACGGCGCAAATATCGGCGCACCATTCAAACGAAGTTTAAATCTGAACATTGTACTTGAATTGGAACCTTGTACGGGTATACGCGTCAAAACATAGGAATCGTAATTTACATTGGCAAGACCGTAATCGGCAACAAAACCCGCGCGGAATCCGACTTCTTTGCAAGTTTCTTCGGCTGCCACGCTATATTTTCCGTCGGGAAATGCTATGAACTTGGCAGGCTTTTTCAATACCCATTCAATCGCCTGCTTTGAGCCGTAAATTTCATCCCAAAGTTTATCGCCCTTCAATGCCGCCAAATTTTTATAACTCATTGTATGACTTTCGATATCTATTAATCCGCTGCCCTGAAGTAAGCGCGTTTGTTCCCATGACAAATATTGCGGCATACCGATATGATTCGTCACGATAAAGACCGTCGCACACATATTGTGTTCCTGAAGAATGGGCAGGACGTTGTTATAAATATCATTGTGCCCGTCGTCGAAAGTAAGGATAATCGGTTTTGCCGGCAATTTTCTGCCGCCCTGCCACGAGTCAAGTAATTCGTCGGGCGTTATCGCGGTGTATCCGCTGTCTGCCAAATATTTAATCTGCTGTTCAAAATCGGCAACCCTGAGCGTAGTCGGATTAGTATCGGTGTCGCTTACTCTGTGGTAAATCAAAATCGGTACGCCATCCGATTCGCGTTGGAACATCCAAAAAATTGTACCGCCTATTATCAACAAAACTGCTGCCAGTGCAATCAAAAGATTTTTCATAATAAAAAGTTGCCTTTCAGTAAAAATTCATGATGATTTGAATTAATATATAACAAGCCAGTAGTTAGTGTCAAGAATTTCGACCTACACATAAAAGTTTTTCCGGCGCGATTTTTACGGTAAAATCATGCGGTTGAATTTGATACGCCGGTCTGTTAAAATATACCAAATTAATCAGAAAAGAGCGATAGGAATTGAAACAAGAAATTAATCCGTTTGATTATGCGAACGATATTTTGAAGGCGTTGCCCAAGGGAATAATTTTGACGAGCGAAGCGGAAGATTGTGTGAACGCGATGACAATCGGTTGGGGCGCGTTAGGCATGGAGTGGGGCGTACCGATTTTTACTGCCTACGTCCGCACAAGCCGATTCACTTACGAATTAATGGAACGTACGGGCGAATTTACAATCTGTGTTCCCTACGGCGAACGCTCCGATAAAATTGTTCAGAAGACAATCGCGTTATGCGGCAGCGAATCGGGGCGCGATATGGATAAACTTGCCAAGGCAGGAGTTCACACAGTCGATGCCGAGATTGTTCGTCCGCCTGCGATAAAAGAATTTCCGTTGACTTTGGAATGCCGCGCGATGTTGGAACAGGTTCAACCGATTAGAGATATCAGTAGCAGCTTCAAAAAGTTTTATCCCGAGACCGGCGATAATTCCGCGCCGCACGTTGCTTATTACGGGCAAATCCTCAAAGCGTACATTATCAAAGACTGAAGACAAAAATTTTTCCGCATAAGTTTCACCACGAAAAAAAAAGCCCTCCGAACAGAGGGCTCTTTTAGTTGTGAGCAAAACGACAAAATCAATTTCGCGCGAAGCAGAGAAAAAAAGACACGACACACGCCGCGCCCATAAAGTGATTATAAAAAAGGACAATGTCATTTTAATGGACGCCCCTGTGTTTTGTCAAGCAGAGGTGATTTAAAAATCGCACCGTAGATTTTGACAACCGAAGTTAATAGTTACGTCCGTGACGATAAACAATTGACTTTGTGCTAACCGAACGAAAGTGTAGCCGGCGCGGTTGTGGTGTATAATCGGGACGAGGTGAAAATTTTTATGCATACAATTTTAACGGAAGCATTGCGCGACGAAACGATATCGATAGCGGCGGAAAAATTTGCCAAACACGGCGAATATCTAATCTACGGCGTGACGGGTGCGCAGAAGGTTTTGACATTGGCGGCGGCGTACGAATTGAATCCGCGCCCGATGATAATATTGGTGAGCGAACGCGAAAAAATTTCCCAATGGCGCGACGATCTCGCCGAATTTTTGCCCGAAGTCGAAGTAACCGAACTGCCCGAATTGGATTTAACCGAAGTGCAGGCGACGACAATCGGAATCGAACGACAAGCGCGACGACTCGAAATTTTATCAAGACTTCTGCGCGGCGATAAGATTATCGTATTGGCAACAACATTCGCGGCAGTCAAAAAAGATTTTTCGCGTGAAGATTTCTTGAAATATCAAACGAGCGTCGAAGTCGGTCAAAGTCTTTCGCAGGAAAAATTTTTGGCGCAATTGATTGACTTCGGTTACGAACGCGATGATGAAGTAGATTCGATAGGAAAATTCAGCGTGCATGGCGGTATCGTCGATATTTTTCCGGTGAATGAGCCGACGCCCTTCCGCATAGAATTTTTCGGCGATGATATTGATTCGATTCGCCAAGTCGATTTGAAAAGTCTGCGTTCAAGTAAAAAACTCAAGTCCGTAACAATTTTCCCGATAAAAAATTTCGTAAAGAGCGGCGAATCGTTCATGACATGGGCAGGAGAAAACGGCACAATCATATTCGACGAACCTGCGCGGATATTCGAGACGATACACACTTTCACGACCGAAGACCCCGAAATCAAAAATAAAATCTTTTCGTTCGCCAAACTGCTTAAGGCATCGCGTATCGGCAGCTTGATTCATTTTGAGTTGATGATGAAAAAAATCCGCGGCATTGAACCGAAAGAAAATATCGGAATCACCGCGACTAATATTACGTCGTTTCAAGGTCAAACAAAATTTTTCCTCGACGAAATTGCCCATCTGATTAAACACGAACAAAAAATTTATATTCTGTTCAACAGCCGCGCGAAAATGGATGGGATATCAAAACTTTTGAGCGAACGAGGAATAAACGGCGTCAATTTGCAGTTGGGAATATTGAGCGACGGATTTTCTTTGCCGAATATAAAGTTAACGGTAATGACCGAGCAAAATATTTTCGGCGGACAAAGTCATCACAGACAACAGCGCAGACGTTACGAAAATTTGGGCGGACAAATCAGGCATTTCGGCGATATTCATCCCGGCGATTACGTCGTCCACGTCGAAAACGGTATCGGCAAATATTTGGGTGTCGAAACTTTGGAATTTGACGGCGTACGCAAAGATTTTCTGAATATACAATACGGCGGCGCAGATAAACTTTTTGTCCCCGTCGAACAAGTTCAATATCTGCAGAAATATATTTCGGATGATGGCAGCGTCCCGAAATTGTCGCGATTAGGTTCGGGCGATTGGGCGCGTGCAAAATCCAAAGCCGCCAATGCCGTTGAGGATATCGCCGAAAAATTGTTGGAGCTGTACGCAGAACGCGAAAAGGCTCCCGGCTTTGCATTCGATAAGGATGATGCCACTCAACGAGAATTTGAAGACGCTTTTCCTTACGAGGAGACGCCGGATCAAATTCGCGCCGTCGCCGAAATAAAATCCGATATGGAACGTCAAAGACCTATGGACAGATTGATTTGCGGAGATGTCGGATTCGGGAAAACCGAAATAGCAATCCGCGCGGCGTACAAGGCGGCAATGAACGGTAAACAATGCGCAGTACTTGTCCCGACGACCGTCCTTGCTCAACAGCACTACCAAACTTTTTCAGAACGTTTTGCCGGTTTTCTCCCGACCGTTGATGTTATCTGTAGATTCCGAACACCTAAAGAACAGCGTACGACTTTACAAAAAGTTCGTGCCGGTCAAGTCGACGTGCTTATCGGTACACATGCGATTCTTTCCAATCGTATAAAGTTTAAAGATTTGGGCTTACTGATAATCGACGAGGAACAAAGATTCGGAGTCAAGCAAAAGGAACAGATACGCGCAATGAGTACGGGCGTCGATATCTTGACGTTGAGCGCGACACCGATACCGCGAACATTACATATGAGTTTAGTCGGCGCACGCGATATGAGTTTGATTGAAACCGCGCCCGCCGAGCGTTTCCCCGTACAAACCTACATTATCGAGGACGACGACGAAATTATAGCCGAAGCAATACGCAGAGAAATAAGGCGCGGCGGTCAAGTTTATTTCGTCTACAACAACATAGATTATATAGTTCGCATGAAGGATAGATTATCCGCGCTGATACCCGAGGCAAAAATTCATACCGCACACGGACAAATGCCCGAGGAACTTTTGGAAAATGTCATGATGGATTTTTACGAAGGTGTATTCAATGTTCTCTTGACTACGACGATTATAGAAAGCGGACTTGATGTCGCCAATGCAAATACGATTATAGTTTACGACGCGGATAATTTTGGTTTGGCGCAACTGTATCAAATGCGCGGACGTGTCGGGCGTTCTCATCGTATGGCGTTCGCTTACTTCGTTCACCGTGCCGATAAAGTTTTATCCGAAACGGCGGAAAAACGTCTGCAGGCAATGCGCGAATTTGCTCAACTCGGCGCAGGATTCAAAATAGCGATGCAAGATTTACAAATACGCGGTGCGGGAAATTTATTGGGCGCACAACAACACGGACACATTAGCGGCGTAGGATTTGAAATGTACTGCAGACTTTTGGAAGAGGCAGTAAACAAATTGCAACATAAATCGGCGGCAGTTGAGGAACCCGACCCGATAATTTCATTGCCTACGGAAGCATTTATAAATCGCGAATACATTTCCAACGCAGGGGACAAAATAGAAATTTACAGACGGCTGGCGAATATGCGCGAGAGTGCCGAAGTAAAAGATTTACACGAAGAATTAACCGACAGATTCGGGAAAATAACGGAGCCGGTTGAAAATCTTCTGCAAGTCACGCTTATACGAATAGCGGCAAAAAAATTGGGTGTGCGTTCAATTCAGGAAAATAATTTGCGTGTCGAAATAGTATTCGATGATTTGAAGAAAATTTATGTGCAAGGTCTGTTAAATTTGGCGAAACTCTTCCGTAACGATTTCAAGTTCCTTGAGAGTTCGCAACGAATTTTTATTACGTTCAAGAGCAAAAAAAATCTCACGACACGAATTTTAAACATTTTGAGAGGTTTAACGCCGCGATAAGGCAAAATCTTTCAAGCCGTCGATAATTTTTCCGTCAATACGGTTTCGGAAATTGCGACGGCTTTTTTATTTCGTTAAGGCAAAAAAAAATCTCCCGACACGAATTTTAAACGTACCGAGAGATTTACGCCGCGATAAGGCGATTTATTTTATTTCAATTGAATTGATGATTGTGTCCGTAACTTTTTTGGCGTCGTCCGAATCATCGCGCAATGCTCCGACCATCCACATCTCTTCACCTTTGAGGAATGCAACCATGCGGACTTCACTCAAACCGGCCTCTTCGTCCTTGTTTGATTTGTATTCTATCGAGGCGGTGAATTCTTTGCCGTTCATACCGTTAACAGTAATGTCTCTAATCGGATCTTTCTTTTTGAAACTCTTAAATTTTTCGCTGTTGGCAAGATGAGCAATCGCACCTTGTAAAGCACCTTCTATATTAGGGTTGAAAGGTTCGCCCATTTCCCCCTCGATTTTTTCTTTGTTGAAGTCCGTGGCGAATATTTTAACGTCAACATTGCCGCTCTGCGCAGTACCCTTGTAAATCAGTATCTGATCGACAGCTTCATTTTCTCTGGCCTCGTTCATGTTCTTCATATCTTGAACTTCTTCGGGTGTTTCTTTCATCTCGAAAGGAACGGCGATTTGCAGAGAACTGTTATTGAGTTTGTAAGTTTTAACATCGGCCGGATTAATTTGTTCGGCTTGAATTGACGTTGCATGTGTATTTTTATCGGAAGGGGAGCAACCCAATATTACCATTACACAGATGAGATTAGATATTACGAATAAAGCGATACTTTTAACATTACTGCTATTCATAAAAATTTAGCGCGACAAAGAAAATCAATTATAAAAACATAAGTCGCGCAACACACTTCCTTTCAATTTACATGAGTTATTCCAAAAACGGAAATTGATTCTTCAAATTTACTTCTGTGTCTTTAACATGCGGATGCGGCAAACCGAAATCCAATTTGTGACAAGAGACACTGTCAATGGCAAGGGAATCGGTCAGCGGCATGAAGACAATTTTTTGTGATTTACGTTGCGGGTAAATTCTTGACGAAATAACTTTTGCGCCGTCGTTGATAAAAATTTCGAGACTGGATCTGTCGATAAAAATATCCAACTTGACTTTATCTGTAGGCTTGACGGAGAATTCGCGGACTGATTTTGGACTTTCGCCGGATTCGTCGCAATCGAGAGTAAAAGTTTCGGTTGTCGCGTCGTAAATCAGGCAAGTTTGTTCGTCATCGCCGACACGTACGGCAATCGCAAATTTTTCCGAGCGTTTGGCGTCGACATTCAAAACAATTTCGCACGCGTCTCCTTCCACGTCTTTAAGCGCAGTCGGTTCCGTCAAAAATAAATTCTCGTAACTTACTTCTTGCCACTTGCGCAGGTTTTCCAATTCTTTGACGGGCGTCGAGAAAATTTTTCCGTCGCGAACATGCAATTCACGCGGCACAGTCATTTGACCTGCCCAACCGTCGACGCTTTCGGGCATATCTACATGCCAAGTATCGAGCCAGCCGATAAGAATTGTACGCCCGTCGGGAGTTTTCGTTACTTGCGGCGCATAAAAATCAAATCCTTCATCCAAAGTTTGAAAATCACCGTGTTCAAATTTTCCCGTCTCGTAATCGAGTTTGCCGATTAATACGCCCGCTTGCCTATCGTTGAAAAATTTTTCGTCAGCGGTATCCAATTCCATGGGCGAAAAAATCAGCACGTCATAACCGTCAATCTCTGCAAAGTTCGGGCATTCCCACATCCTCCCTAAATTTCTTTCACTGCGTGCGGCTATACTTTTGAAGTTCCAATGCTCCATATCTTCGGATTCGTAAAGCAAGACTTGCCCGAAATTTTTATCGGGCGTGCGAGAGCCGATAACCGCGTAAAATTTTCCGTCGTGTTCCCAAATTTTAGGATCTCGGAAGTCTCCACAGTGAATTTCACCTGAAACTTCCGCCCTTATTATCGGATTATTTTCAGATTTTGTAAAATGAACTCCATCATCGGATTTTGCCAAGCATTGAGTTTGAATATGTCCACTCTCGCATTTAAGGTTACCTGTATACATCAAATAAAGTTTTTTGTCAAATTCTACGGCGCAACCGCTGTAACAACCATCGGCATCATAAGGTTTATCGGGTTTGAGCGCAATCGGCAAATGTTTCCAATAAGCCAAATCATCACTGACGGCGTGTCCCCAATGCATCAAGCCCCATTCAGCTCCGTACGGATAATATTGATAGAAACAGTGATACTGTCCGTTGTGGAAACAAAAACCGTTCGGATCGTTACACCAACCCGAAGGCGCGGCAAGATGATAACGCGGATACCAACGAGTATCAGTTATCTGCGCAAAACGTTTGAAGTCCGTAATTTTTTCCGACATGTTTATCACTCCGTATCTGATTTTTTACTAGTGCAATTCCGTTAAACAAAGCCGTTATGTTTCAGCTGACGATAGAGAGAATAACCGGCGATTGGAAAACCGATAATGATTCCGATAAGCCGCCCTTTACCGCCGAGCGAAAAATAATCGTCAACCAAACCACCGATATAAAGACAAATAAAAATCACGGCAGCGATATATATCCCAACGCCTGAGAGTATCGCTGCCGCTTTCCAAAAACTATTCATTAATCAGACAAGCACACTCGCCAAACGTACCAATTCGGGATCGAGCGGCTTTTTATTGTTTACGGAATCAAACAGGTTAATCGAAACTACTTTGCCTTCATCAAAACCGAAGACGACATTAGAAACACCGGAGATGATTGCAAGTGCGGCACGTTCGCCGAGTTGACTCGCTTTCATGCGGTCTTCGACGGTGGGAGAGCCGCCGCGCTGAATATGTCCGAGGATGGAGACACGTGTATCAATGCCCGTCTTTTCCTGTATGACATTTTTCAAGCCGACGCCCGAGCAAGCACCTTCCGCAACAACAATTATGCTGTAGCGGCGTCCCGTGCGATAGGATTCTTTTATCTCTTCACACATCTCGTCAATGTTGAATTTAACTTCGGGGACGATGATATATTCCGCGCCGCTGGCGATACCCGAGACCATTGCAAGCCAACCCGAAGTATGCCCCATGACCTCGACAATCATGATACGGCGATGTGCCGAAGCGGTATCGCGCAATTTGTTGATGGCATCAACCGCGGTATTTGCGGCGGTATCGCAGCCGATAGTATAATCTGTGCCCCAAACATCGTTATCAATCGTGCCGGGCAATCCTACGATGGGAATGCCGCCCATTTTGGAAAGGAGCGAACCGCCTGTAAGAGAACCGTCGCCGCCGATTATCACAAGACCTTCGATGCCGTGTTTCTGCAGATTTTCCAAACCTTTGCGACGTCCTTCTTCGGTCTTGAATTCTTTGCAACGGGCAGTCCCGAGGAATGTGCCGCCGCGCTGAATCAAATCACTGACACTGCGGCTGTTGAGCTCGACAATATCGTCTGCAAGCATACCTTTGTAACCGTTGTTTATGCCGAAAACTTTGACGCCCTCATAGAGCGCAGTTCTGACGACCGCACGCGCCGCCGCATTCATGCCCGGGCTGTCGCCGCCCGACGTCATTACCGCTATAGCATTTACCATATGTGTCCCCTCCTGCTCAGGATTTTTATTATAAATTTTACTCGTCTTGAGCTTATCGAATTTCAACGCGCTACCTTCAAAATATACAGAATTATTTTAGAAAATTTTGACCGAATTGTAAAGTAATTTTTATGACCGCATTCATCAAGCCATGGAACTTGTATCGAGATTATCAAAGCCCGTGAGCAATCTTTTCAACGTCTCGACAATTTTTTGACATCCGCCCGTTTCGTCACTCTCGACATTGAGCGGCATTATCGGATCGTGCAATGACATTCGCAAAAGTGCCCAACCCTTTTCGAATTGTAGCCGTACTCCTTCAAAATTCGGCTCGACCAATTTTAAATTTTCCGCAACGGCACGGCGTTTGAATTCATCCAAAACATTCAGCCCGTAAGTTTTGAAATCCTCAATGCCTAATATTTTCAAACGAAATTCTTTTGTCTCGGCAGGATATTCCAATTTCTCAATGAGCTTGGATAAATCTTTATACTTCGCCGCGGCAATCAAAAGTTTAACGGCAAGATAAGCACCGTCATCGAGGAAATAATTTTCGCTCAACGCGCCATGTCCCGAAGTCTCTATCGCTAACGGACTGACAATCCCGCTCTTATTCATCCGTATACATTCGTTAATCACATTTTTATAGCCCCGTTTAAATCTATGGTGTTTCAAATGCAAATGTGATTCGAGAAATTTTTTAAGACCGTCACTTGTCACCGAATCCGTGATAATCGTTGAGTCGGGATAATCCGGCGCAAGAATCGCCGCCATCATCGCGATTAGAGCATTGCGATTTACTTCTTCGCCGTCACTCAAAACCGCACTCATTCTGTCGACGTCCGTATCGAATATCAAGCCCAAATCCGCTTTGTTCTCTAAGACTGCCTTTTGTATCGCCGCCATTGCGGTTTTATCTTCCGGATTCGGAATGTGATTCGGAAAATGTCCGTCAGGCTCGAGATATTGACTGCCCGTAGTATCCGCGCCTAATGGCTCCAAAATTTTTGTAGCGAAGAATCCGCCGCCCCCGTTACCTGCATCCACGATAATTTTCATGCCCGCGAACGGTTTGTCATCATTCAACGCGTCGCGTATTTTTTTCCGTAATTCTGCGCAGTAACGTTCAATCAAATCGAATTTCTCAACGCCCGTGATATCCGCATCGCATTCGTCTACCGTTGCCGCACTCGTCAGCAGTGTTTTTATATCCGCCGATTCTAAGCCGCCGTCTTTCGTGAAAAATTTCATGCCGTTGCGATTGTATGGTAAATGACTTGCCGTCAACATGATTGCGCCGTCCGCCGCTGTCTCCTCGAAAACCGTAGACATAAACATCGCGGGCGTCGACGCTAAGCCGCAATCCACTACTTTTACGCCCGAAGCCCTCAATGCTTTGCACGCCGCCGTTTTTAAATGTGCCGCGCTGATTCGCGAATCGTTGCCTATCGTTATCTTCAGCCCGCTCGGTGCTTTATTCAATCTTGCCGTCAAAAATTTTACGAAGGCTCTTGATATCCTGTTTACTGCTTCGTCCGTTAAATTAACTTCTTCGCCCGCAACGCCCGCAACCGCTATCCCTCGTACGTCACTGCCGTTGTGCAATCTCATCAATTCTTTTTCCGTCAACATGAAAATCACCTCCCGAACATTATAGAAAACTTTCACCGCATAAACAACCTTGACACACTTGAAATTTTCTGCCGCCGTTTTCTTGTATCAAAATTTTTGCTAAAATGTAATCCGTTGAAAAAATATTTCGGGAGGGAATGACGTAATAATGACTATCGATGAATTGCTTGATAAATATCGTGAATCCTCTGCAAACCTTGAAAAAGAAAAGGGCGACAAATTTGAACGGCTCATGAAAAATTTTATGCTGACTTATCCCGCATGGAGCAATGATTTTGAAAATGTTTGGCTGTGGAATGAATTTCCCCTCCGCGGCGATTTGGGCAGTATAGATTTGGGAATCGATATTGTCGCAAAAACCAAGGACGGAAAATTTTGGGCGGCACAATGTAAATTCTACGCCGAAACAACCACCATATCAAAAGATGACGTTGCTGCCTTTATTGCCAACAGCGGAAGACATTTCGACGACGATAAATTTTTCTCCCGTCGTCTTTGGTTTTCTACGTCTGATAAATTTACCGACAACGCCCGCGAAATTATGAAAAATCAAACGCCCGAAATTGAGATAATCGATTTGGAAATTCTGCGCGACGCAAAAGTCGAATGGGATAAACTCAACAGCGGAATTTTCGGCGAAAAGGCTCTGAAAAAAGAACGTTCCCCCCAAGAACATCAGATTGAAGCAATCAACGCCGCAGAAAAATATTTCGAGAAATACGACCGCGGTAAATTAATCATGGCTTGCGGTACCGGCAAAACTTTTACTTCACTCAAAATCGCACAGAAACTTTTTCCCAACGGTAAAATTTTATTCGTCGTCCCTTCAATCTCTCTCATAAATCAAGTCATTAACGAATGGACTACTTTCGCCGGTAATCCCATCGATTCGATTTGCGTCTGCTCAGATGAAACCGTAGGCAAAAAAAACGATGACGATTCTGTAAAAGATGTCACAACAATTTTGCCCGTTACCACAGACCCTAAAGAAATTTCCAATCGTCTGCGCCAAAATAAACCCAATGCCAATTTAAAAGTCGTCTTCTCTACTTATCAATCACTCGATAAAATTTCCGAGGCTCAAAAAATTTTGGGCGACAATTTCACTTTCGATTTGATTATTTGCGACGAGGCTCACCGCACAACAGGTTCCGCCGCTAAAGAAACAGAATTTACCGCCGTCCATAACGATAACTTTATTCGCGCAAAAAAACGCCTATACATGACAGCTACTCCCCGCCTTTATACTTCCGACGCTAAGGCAAAAGCCAAATCAAAGGACTTTATGCTTTGGTCTATGGATGATACAAGTATTTTCGGCGAAGAATTTTTTTCACTCGATTTCGGCACCGCTATCGATAAAAATTTGTTATCCGATTACAGAGTCATTGTCTTCCGAATACCCGAAGATACAATCTCTGCCGAAAATCAAAAAAAATTCAAGGAAGACAGTAAAGTACCGATTGATGAACAGGCTAAACTTACCGGCTGTGTTAACGCTCTCAACAAGAAAATTTATAACGCCTCCAAAGTATTCGCCCAAAACGATACCGCGCCTATGAAAAAAGCCGTCGCCTTTTGTTCCAAAATTTCCAAGTCAAAGGAAACTGCCGCGGCTTTCAAAGAAATTGAAGTCAAAGCCGAACACATCGACGGCACTATGTCGTCATCAATTCGTTCGACAAAATTGAAGTGGCTCGAAGATGCCGAAGATGAATGTAGAATCTTATGCAATGTTCGCTGTCTTTCCGAAGGCGTGGACGTCCCCAGCCTCGACGCTATTATTTTCCTATCCTCACGTAAATCCAAAGTCGAAATCGTTCAGGCCGTCGGGCGTGTCATGCGCAAAGCTCCCGATAAAAAATACGGCTATATCATTATTCCCGTCATTGTACCCGTCGACAAAAACCCCGAAGAAGTTTTGATGAAAAACAAAGATTTCGACGTCGTTTGGGATGTTATCAATGCTCTTCGTGCTCACGATAAACGCGTTGATATCTTTATCGAGCAAATTAAACTTAATCGCGGCAAACCAAAACCCTACGATGAGAATACACACATTTTAATTACCGAAGCACCACACGAAGATATAAAACAAACCTCTCTTGATTTTGATGGCAATACAACTGCTGTTGAGGGTATCATGGTCGAGCGCGTCGGCAATCGCAGATATTGGGAGCTCTGGGCAAAAGATATCGCCGATATCGCCGAACATCATATGCAACGAATCGAAGAACTCACCAAAGAAGGCGGCAAATACAGCCAAGAATTTAGTATCTTAGTCTACGATTTAAACAGAAGTTTAAATTCTTCCGTCAATTCCAAAGCACTCAAAGAAATGTTGGCTCAACATCTTATATCTCGTCCCGTCTTTGATGTCATTTTCCAAGATTATCCCTTCGTCAAAAATAATCCCGTCTCCCGTGCTCTCGAAAAGTTTCTGGCAATTGTCGGTAATGAATACGACGAACACGAATCAAGACAGCTGAAAGAATTTTACGATTCTGTAACAAGTCGCTGCCAAATACTCAAGAGCCCCGAAGATAAACAGGAAACTATCATTGACCTTTACGACAGATTTTTTAGGTTGGCTATGCCTTTAACCGTGGAAAAACTCGGAATCGTCTACACGCCCGTCGAGGTCGTCGATTTTATTCTGCGTTCCGTCGATGCAGTTTTATGGAAAAATTTCAAGCGTCATTTGTCTTCGCCCAAAGTCAATGTCCTGGATCCTTTCACGGGCACGGGCACTTTTATTGTCCGCCTCATTCAAAGCAATATGATTAAAACAAATGATTTGATTCGCAAGTATCAAAAAGAATTGTTTGCTAACGAAATTGTTTTGCTCGCTTACTATATCGCCTCCGTTAATATCGAAAACGCTTTCCATGACAAAACCAAAAGTGATGAATTTATTCCTTTCAACGGAATTTGTTTGGCGGATACTTTCCAAAGTTACGAACAAGACGAACACAAACCCGGTGAAATTGATATGTTCGGCGGCGGGCTCGCGGAAAATGCCAAACGTCTCAAACATCAACTCGATACCGAAATTAATGTTGTCATAGGCAATCCGCCATACTCTGTCGGTCAACGCTCGGCAAACGATAACGCCCAAAATGATTATTACGAAAAACTCGAAAACAGAATCGCCGCAACTTATGCCGCCCAAACCAACGCAATACTTAAAAATTCTCTTTACGACAGCTATATCAAGGCATTCCGTTGGGCATCCGACAGAATCAAAGATTGCGGCGTTATCGGATTCGTTACAAATTCAGGTTGGCTTGACGCCGCGGCGATGGACGGCTTGCGAAAATGTTTTGCTAAGGAGTTCAGCGAAATTTATATTTTCAATCTGCGCGGCAATGCCAGAACACAGGGCGAACTTCGTAGACGTGAAGCCGGAAATGTTTTCGGCGGCGGCTCACGTGCACCGATTGCAATTACTATATTGGTGAAGAATCCCGAACATGAAGGCGACGCAAAAATTTTTTACCGCGCTGTCGACGATTATCTTACACGCGAACAAAAACTTTACGCCATTAAAAATACATCAAGCGTCCTCGACGAAAATTTTAAACCTTTGACGCCAAATGATAAAGGCGACTGGATTAATCAGCGCGGCGACAAATTTGATAACTATTTGCCGCTTGCTCCCGCTAAAAAATTTGACGCAAGGTCTCAAAGTTTTTTTGTGACTTATTCAAACGGAGTAAAAACTAATCGCGATGTATGGTGTTACAATTTTTCACGCGACAATTTAGAAAAAAACATTAACACAACCATTGATTATTACAATACGCATGAATCAACAGAGATTGATTCAACAAAATTTGTTTGGACAAGTTCTTCTGTTGCAAATAAAAATTGTGGACGCGAATATAAATTTAATCCTGCGCAGATTGTCGAAAGTGTTTATCGTCCCTTCTGCAGACAAAATCTCTATTACGACGAAGGATTAAATGAGCGTTGTGGACAAATACCGAAAATTTTTCCTACGGGCGCGGAAGAAAATCTTTTAATCTGTGTGACTGGCGTGGGCAGTTCTAAAGAAATTTCTGTTATGATTGTCGATAAAATCCCGTGTTATGACATGGTAGAGAAATCGCAATGTTTTCCGCTGTATTGGTATGAAGTAAAAAAAGGGCAGATAAATTTATTCAACGGTGAGGCAGATTTCGAGCGTCACGACGGTGTGAGCGATTACATTCAGAATTTCATTAAAATGAAGTACGGAAAATTTTTGAGTAAGGAAGATATATTTTACTTTGTCTACGGCTATTTGCATCTGCCTGCGTACCGCGAAACATTTGCCGCTGAATTAAAGAAGTCACTGCCGCGATTGGATTTACCGAGCACTGTCGAGAAATTTTTTGCATACAGCCACGCGGGCAGAGCCTTGGCGGAAATACATTTGCATTACGAACAGCAGGAGCCGCCCGCGGGCGTGGAGATAATCGGGGCGGAGAAAAATAATTTTGCAGTCGAGAAAATAAAATTCGCGTCAAAAGACGACAAGACTACATTGATTTACAACGACGACATCAAGATAAAAAATATCCCCCTGCGCAGTTATGAGTATGTGGTAAACGGGCGCAGTCCGTTGGAATGGATAATAGACAGGTATCAAGTAAAGACGGACGCGGCGAGCGGAATAACGAACGACCCGAATGCCTGGGGTGCGGAACATAAATCGCCGCGCTACATATTAGATTTGATAATGAGTTGTATAACGGTGAGCCTGAAGACCTTGGAAATAGTTGAGGGCTTGAAAAAAATCGGTGAGTGATAAATAAAAAGGTGATTGCGTTGAAATTTGGGTGCGCGGTTGTTTCGGTTGACATAATTGCCGCCGTTAATTATGATTGGCGGAGCTAAAGGGAGGTAATTTTTTTGGAAACATTGACAGGAATGGAACGCACGCATAACTGCGGCGATTTACGTAAAAGTGACGAAGGCTCCAGCGTACAATTGGCGGGCTGGGTATCACGCAGAAGAGATCACGGCGGATTGATATTCGTAGACATGCGCGACAGGAGCGGAATAGTGCAAATAGTATTCGACGGCTCCACTGAAGGATTAGATTTCGGCAAAGCCGAGACGTTGCGCAACGAATTTGTAATCGGAGTTCGCGGCAAGGTTCGGGCGCGTTCAGAAGATACAATAAATCCGAAGATGGCGACGGGCGAAATAGAAGTGGTAGTCGAGGAGCTTAGAATATTAAACAAAGCGAAGACCCCGCCCTTTTACATTCAAGACGGCGTAGACGTAGATGAAATGGTTCGGCTTCGTTATCGCTATTTGGATTTACGTCGCCCCGAGATGCAACAAAATATAATTCTGCGCCACCGTGTAACAAAGATTATGCGCGATTATCTTGATGCCAATGGCTTTCTTGAAATAGAAACACCGATGTTATGCCGTTCTACGCCCGAGGGCGCGCGCGACTTTTTGGTGCCGAGCAGATTAAACCCGGGACAATTTTATGCCTTACCGCAATCGCCGCAGATTTTCAAACAACTGTTAATGGTATCGGGCTTTGAAAAATATTTCCAGATTGTGCGCTGTTTCCGCGACGAAGATTTACGCGCAGATCGTCAGCCTGAATTTACACAGCTGGATATCGAAACCTCTTTCCTGAATCAAGATGCCATCATAAAGATAATGGAAGGCCTTGTGAAGAAGATATTCGAGAGCACAATGGACGTGAAGATAGAAACGCCGTTCCTGCGCATGAGTTGGGATGAGGCAATGACGCGTTACGGCTCGGATAAACCGGATTTGCGTTTCGGCATGGAATTGCAAGATATATCCGAATACGTCAAAGGCTCCGACTTCAAAGTATTTGCGAGTGTATTGGATAAGGGCGGGCAGGTAAAAGTTATCCGCGTGGACGATTACGCAAATATTCCGCGTCGCGAATTAGATAATCTGGTTGAATACGTCAAGACTTACGGAGCGAAGGGCTTGGCATGGATTCAGTACACCGAAGAGGGCGTCAAATCTCCGTTCAAAAAATTCTACAGTGATGAAACGTTCGAGCAGATAAAACAGGCGACGGGTTGCAAGACCGGCGATTTACTTTTAGTAGTGGGCGATAAAGCTTCGGTAGTTGCGCAGGCATTGGGCGAATTACGTTTGGAAATGGCACGGCGCAGGAATTTGATAGACCCCGATAAATTGTGTTTCCTGTGGGTAGTTGACTTCCCGATGTTTGAATACGTAGAGGAAGAAAAACGCTACAAGGCAATGCATCATCCATTCACCGCGCCGCGCGAAGAAGATATAGAGTATTTGTTAACGGATCCCGCACGCGTGAAGGCGAATGCATATGATATCGTATTGAACGGGGTAGAGGTCGGCGGCGGCAGTTTGAGGATTTACCGCAGTGATTTACAGGAGAAAGTATTCGAGGCAATCGGCTTGACGCACGAGCAAGCACATGCAAAGTTCGGCTTCTTGATGGATGCGTTTGAGTATGGTACTCCTCCGCATGGCGGCATTGCGTTTGGTCTGGACAGATTGATTATGTTAATGGCGAAACGCAAATCGATTCGCGACGTAATAGCCTTCCCGAAGACACAGAGCGCGATAGATCCGATGAGTCAAGCCCCGGGCGAAGTAGACGAAAAACAACTGCGCGAACTTTCGATTCGTACGGCAGTCAAGAAGAAGTAAAATTAATCGAAAAAAAATACAGTCCCTGCCGCGGCAAAAGATTTCACAACCCGAATAGGAGGCGATTCATTTGCTTAAAATAAATAATCTTCACGTCTGCGCAGGAGAAAAAGAAATCCTTCGCGGCTTGAATTTGGAAGTATCTACGGGCGAAATACATGTAGTATTGGGAGCGAACGGCGCGGGCAAATCGACATTGATGAATGCAATTCTCGGTCATCCTAAATATGAAATAACCGAGGGCACGATTTATTTCGAGGGCGAAGATTTAACGAAGCTGAAGACTTACGAAAGAGCGCGGCGCGGAATATTTTTATCGTTCCAAAATCCGGAAGAAATACCGGGCATAACGGTCGAAAATATGTTGCGTACGTCAAAGCAGGCGATAACGGGCGACAAAATAAAAATTCTGCAGTTTCACAAAGAGTTACTGAAATTGATGGAGGAACTGCAAATCAATCCGGAATATGCGGGACGATATATGAATGTAGGATTCAGCGGCGGCGAAAAGAAACGCAACGAAATTTTACAGTTACTGACACTCAATCCGAAACTTGCCTTGCTTGATGAAACGGATTCGGGACTTGACGTCGACGCGGTACAAATAGTCTCGAGTGGTGTGGCGAAATTCCACAATGAAAATAATTCGTGCATAATCATCACCCACAATGCGCAGATATTGAAACATTTACCTGTCACGCACGCACATATTTTGCTTAACGGACGAATAGTGAAGAGCGGTGGCGCAGAATTGGTAAGCGAAGTCGCCGAGCACGGTTATTCGCAATTCGAGGTCGAATCATGAAGAATTACATACAAGACATCGAAAGGGCACTGTATGACGTGCGCGATGAAGACAAATCGATTTACAAATCGGATGCGGGATTAACCGAAGAAATTATTCGCGATATATCCGCGCGGAAGAAAGATCCTGCGTGGATGTTGGAATTTAGATTGAAATCTTTGGAGACGTACAGAAAAATATCATTACCGCAATGGGGAGCCGATATCAGCGAACTCGATATGAACGAGATAGTTACCTACGTCAAGCCGAATGCAAAACAAGTAGATGATTGGTCACAAGTGCCCGACGAAATCAAAAGTACGTTTGACAGATTGGGAATACCCGATGCCGAAAAAAAATCTCTTGCCGGTGTAGGTGCGCAATATGATTCGGAAGTTGTTTATCACAGTGTGCAGAAACGATTGACGGATTTGGGCGTAGTCTATACGGATATGGAAACGGCACTGATTGAACACGAAGATATAGTCCGCGAATACTTCATGACGTTGGTACCGCCGAAAGACCATAAATTTGCGGCACTACACGGAGCAGTATGGTCGGGCGGCAGTTTCGTCTACGTACCTGCAGGAGTTGATGTGAAAATACCTTTGCAATCTTACTTCCGTCTCAATGCTGCAGGAGCAGGACAATTTGAACACACATTGATAATCGTAGAGCCGGGGGCAAATCTTCATTTTATCGAAGGGTGTTCGGCTCCGCGCTACAACGTAACTAATTTGCATGCAGGTTGTGTAGAATTGTTTGTCAAGGAAGGTGCGCGGCTCCGTTACTCTACAATAGAAAATTGGTCGCGTAACATGATGAATTTAAATACGAAAAGGGCACTTGTCGAGAAAGACGGACTAATCGAATGGGTAAGCGGCTCTTTTGGTTCTCATGTGTCGATGCTTTACCCGTGCAGTGTTTTGCATGGCGAAGGCGCACGCTGTGAATTTACGGGCGTGACATTTGCGGGCAGAGGACAAAATTTGGATACGGGTGCGATTGTCGTGCATGCGGCACCGAATACCTCAGCGAACATTAACACACGTACGATATCAAAGTCGGGCGGCGCAGCTACTTATCGTTCGGCGGTTAAAGTCACTAAGAATGCTCCGCACGCAAAATGTTCCGTCAACTGCGAATCGCTCATGCTTGACGACAAATCAAAATCGGATACATTGCCGATAATGGATATAGAGGGCGACGAGGCAGATATCGGGCACGAGGCAAAAATCGGGCGTATATCCGAAGAGGCAGTCTTTTATTTGATGGCGCGCGGTATTTCGGAGGACGAAGCACGAGCAATGATAGTGCGTGGTTTCGTCGAGCCGATTGCCAAAGAATTACCGTTGGAATATGCTGTGGAAATGAATAACCTGATTAACTTGGAATTGGAAGGACAACTCTAAAAAAATCGGCGGCTGCTCCGAAGGGAACATGCCGCTTTTTTTGTACGCTAATACGCTATAATATTTTTGAAAAATTTTCCGTGACGCCGTAAAAATTCCATAAGCAAAATTTATCGTGACAGGCAATTTGAGGGGAAAATTATCCATAAACAAAATTTATCGATTTGGAAAGTCAATTTTGCGTTGGCTCGGAGGAAATTAATAATCAGCGTTTATGATTGACGTCGAAAATCGCCCGAAGTCGTCCATTAATCGAAATTATAATTCTGCGCAGATTTTGAAGTATAACAAAATAAATCGGTCACTTGAAAATTAGTTTGACATGTTCTGCAACTTGACGCATGACATCGGAAGTTTGAACGAGAGCCATACGGACAAAACCCTCGCCGCGTACGCCGAATGCCGAGCCCGGTGTAACCATGACATTTGTTTTATCCAGAAGATATGTGACAAATTCTTCGGAGGTGCCGAAATTTTTTGGTACGGGTGCCCAAACAAACATAGTTGCCTTTGGTTTATCCATCTGCCAACCTGCCGCACATAAACCGTCAACCAAAGCATCACGGCGTTCGATATAAGCCGCGCGAGTTTTATCGATAACTTCCTGCGGACTTTGTAATGCCGCAATCGCCGCGCGTTGAATCGGTAAAAATAAACCGTAGTCGATATTGCTTTTGAGGAGCTTGACGCGTGAAACGACATCACGATTACCCAAACAGAATCCTACACGCGCTCCGGCTATGCCGTAAGTTTTCGACAGTGAATTAAATTCTACACCGACATCCTTTGCGCCGTCGAAACTCAAGAAACTAAAACCGCGTGCGCCATCGAAAACCAATTCGCTGTAAGCATTGTCATGCAGTACGATAATATCGTTACGCTTAGCGAAATCAATGAGACGTTCGTAAAATTCGGGCGGAGCAATCGCGGTCGTGGGATTATTCGGATAAGATACAACCATAAATTTGGCACGGGTAGCAACTTCGCGCGGAATATCGTCAAGCTGAATGATATAATCGTTTTCTTTGAGTTGCGGCATGAAGTAAAGTTGGGAGCCCGCAAGTTTTGCACCGTCGGCGAAAATCGGATAACAGGGATCGGGTACCAAAGTTAAATCGCCTTCGTCGATAATCGTCAGCGCAATATGCGAAAGACCTTCCTGCGAACCCCATAGCGAACAAATTTCCGTATCGGGGTCGATATCCACACCGTAGCGGCGTTGATACCATTGACTGACTTCGTTTAATAAATCTTTCGTATCGGTTATCGCGTAAACATAATTTTCGGGCTTTAAAGCCTCATCGGATAAAACTTTCATGACATGGGGCGGCGGCGGAATATTGGGCGCACCGATTGACAAATCAATTACCTGCGCACCCGAAGAAATTTTTTCCCGTTTCATAGCGGCAAGTCGTGCAAAAACACCTTCGCCGAAATTATTCATACGCTTTGCAAAGTTCAAGTTATCTTCCTCCCAAAAATTTTTAGGTCATTACATCATGCCGATAATATGCTGAACTAAAAGGGAAGTCAATGCAACGGCAATCCAACAACAAAGCCCTAAGATAATCGGGCGCAATCCGTGATGAATCAGTTCCGAAAGTTTTGTATTAAGACCGATGGCGCACATCGCCAAGACGATACAAAATTTTCCGCATGTACCTAAAGCATGAGATATTTCCGTCGGCAAAAATCCGATTGTATTAATGACGGCGGCGACGACGAACCATAGGATAAAGAACGGAAAAATTTTCATGAAGTTAAAACCTTGAGAGTTATTATTATGTTCGCGTGCGGTGAAGAAGGCGAAGATTAAACATACGGGTACAATCATTAAGGCACGAGTAAGTTTGACAATTGTAGCGAAATCGCCGGCGGTCTCACTGTAAGAATATCCTGCCGCGACGACGGAAGATGTATCATTTATCGCGGTACCTGCCCACATACCGAATCCGAAATCCGTCATGTTAACCGCGTGCCCGAAGATTGGGAAGACAAATACCGCAATCACGTTGAATAAAAAAATCGTCGATATGGAGAAGGCAATATCTTTGTCTTTCGCGCCGATAACGGGAGCAACGGCAGCGATAGCAGAACCGCCGCAAATGGCAGTCCCCGCGCCGATAAGAGTTGTCGTATTTCGTTCAAGCTTTAAAAGTTTGCCGACACTCCACGCAACGCCGAACGCAGTCATCAAAGTAAAAATCATGACCGAAAAAGATTGCGAGCCGACATCAAGTACATGGAAGAAATTCATTTCAAAACCTAACAGAATGATAGCGTACTGCAAAATTTTTTTACCCGTGAAGGTGATGCCGCAGTTAAAGGATTCGGGACGCTTAAAATTGGCGAAGAGCATACCCAATAAAATTCCGAAGACGGGCGCGCCGATTATCGGGAAATGTTGACCCAAAAGCCACGCCGGTACCGCAAATATTAACGCAAAAATTATTCCCTTGATGTATTCGATTTTCATGTAACGACCTCCAAAAATTTTTTCCTAGGGCATTCTAACTTTTGCGCCGTAATGTGTAAAATACTATGATGTGATAATTTTGATAGCAAATACATTATGGACAGAGGCAAGAACTTATGACATTGCGGCACCTAAATATTTTCCTCCAAGTATGCGACGAAGACGGTATGACCAGAGCGGCGGAAAAAATGCATATCTCTCAACCGTCTGTAAGTCAAGCGATACATGAATTGGAAGAACACTACAACGTTAGATTATTTGAACGGCTCGGGAAAAAACTTTTTATCACGAATGCGGGAAGGGAGTTACAAGAATACGCGCGACACATTATCGGTTTGACCGAACAGACCGAAAGTGCTTTGCGAAATTTTTCTGCGGTATCACCTTTACGGGTGGGAGCAACTTTGAGTATCGGCGAAAGTATTTTCATTCCGTTTCTCGGCAAATTCAAGGAGATAATGCCGAATATTCCCGTGCAATCCCGTATCCATAACACCGCAACTTTGGAAGAATATTTGTTGAGGGACGAATTAGATATCGCTCTTGTCGAGGGCAAAATTCAATCCGAATACTTGAAAGAAATTCCCTTCATGGATGACGAATTGATTTTTATCGACGCGCCCGACGGAAGTAAACGACACGATAAAGATGAAATTAATTTAATGTCGTTTATCACGCGCGAAGAGGGTAGCGGCACAAGAAATCTTTTTGAACAGGTTATGGCGATGCACCAAATAGTTCCGAAAATTGTCGGCGTCTATAACAATTCCGACAGCATAAAAAAAGCCGTGGCGGCTCATTTGGGCGTAGCGGTTTTATCCGAACGAGTTGTAGGTGACGAATTGGCGCAGGGTAAATTAATCGAATTTAAAGTTGACGACATACGCTTTGAAAGAAATTTCCGCATTGTATATCACCGCAATAAATATCTGACCGATTCGATAAAAAAATTTCTCGAGATTTGTCGTGCCGTTTAAAAAGGAGACAACACAAGTTGCCTCCGAAAATCCGATATGATTATTAAAAATTTTTGCGTTCACTTCAACAAATTATCTTCGTACAGATAACGCAGTTCGCCCAAAGTCTGCGCATTCAAATCTTTGTGACACGCCCAACCTTTCGCGTTAATCTCCATGGTCTGACGATTATCCGCGGCGTATTTTTTCCATTCGGGTATTAAATCGTTATCGGGTTTGCCGGTCGTTGCGAATGCCGTCCATGTTGCTTGTACCTGCTTGATTAAATTCTTATCGGGTTTGCCTTCGATATCCGGCGAAGGATTGCCGAAGACGAAAGGCAAATCAATAGCATGACAGGAGCCCAATTTTTCAATCGGCGATTTTTGACTAAACAGATAAAAATATACGTCGTTGTATTTGGATTGATATTCCGCCGCCAATTCTTGTCCGACACGCCAGTCAAGTTGATTGGCAAAAGCAAGGTAGCCTAAAGTGTCATCGAGTTTAATTTCGGGATGATTTTTTCGCCACGCTCTGTAAATGTCCATGTTGTTTGTAAAATTTTCGTTGTAAATTACGGGATTAATCTTCGCATGGAAATCCGGCATGATGTCAATAAATTCTTCGTAATACAGTAGCCAGTAAAAATATTCTCCCTCCGTCGTGCCGGTCATGAATTTAATATCTTTGGCGGCTCCGTTCATCAAAGCTTTGAAAGGATTAAGCGGCAAAAATTTTCCGTCGGCAGTCGGGAAATAATCAATTTCGGTTGAAAGCATACGCACTAATATAAAATTCTCGTAGATTTTACGAATTTCTTCTGCGGATTTATTTCTTAGCTCGTCCATATTTTTGAAGCCGCCGAACTCCATAAAATGTTCCGCAAGTTTGACGGATTCTTCGGGCGGGTGATAAAAGGTCAAATGACCTGATTGCGAAATGACTTTATCAAAAAGACCGCGCGCGGCAGGTGTAACACTCAACAGCATGACGGATGCCGCGCCCGCACTTTCGCCGAAGATTGTTATATTATCGGGGTCGCCACCAAAATTCTCTATGTTCTCCTTTACCCATTTCAACGCCATGACTTGATCTTGTATACCTAAGTAGCCGCTACTTTCGTAGGAAGAATCAATCGAAGAAAAATTCATAAAGCCGAAAACGTTCAGCCGATAGTTAATCGTAACGAAGACGACATCATTATTTGCGGCGAAAAAATTCCCGTCGTAAAGTGGGTCGCCGGATCCGCCGTTGATAAAACCGCCGCCGGGAATAAAGACCATGACAGGTTTGCGCTTTGTCGCGTCACTCGTCCAAATATTGAGTGTCAAACAATCTTCGCTCTGTTCATTCAGTGAGGCAGGTTCTACTTCGTCAATGTCTTGCAAAGGAGAGAAGCCGAATTTTTTGGCGTTGAAAATTTTGTCGGACGGGTCGAGCATTTCGGGCGAATGCCACCGTAGTGAATCAATAGGCGGTTTTGCGTAGGGAATGCCAAGCCATGTTTGCACGCCTTTTTTCCCTACGAATCCTTTATATGTTCCGTAGCGTGTTTTTATCGTGCAATCTTTGTGAGCAGCGAAAACTTTGTCGACGTCCGTAAAAAAATTCGGTACGGCAAACGCCAACGAAGTTAATGCCGATATTTTTAAAAACTCTCTGCGAGTAAATTTTTGGTCAAACAAAATTACATTCTCCTTTCAGAGTTTTAGTGGAGTGTAACTTAAAAGCATTGAAAAGTCTATGAATAGAACATGAAATTTTTACGTTGAAAAGGCGGCAGACGTATGATAAATTATTGCAAATTACTTTAAAGCAAATCAAAAGCAAACAGTCGACGGAGATTTGTCATGCCCGATAAATTGAAAGAGTACTTAACAAACGAACTGAACGAATTAAAAGAACACAAAGCTCGCGCAATCGTTATGGTTGTCTGCGTGATATTTTTATTGGTGATTTTGACGACGGAAGACAGTTCGGGCGGTGAAGATATAGATTTGAATGCGCCGCCGAAAATTGAGCAAACACAAACAGTCACGGAAAATAAACCTGCGCAGACAGTTCCGAAACCTGCGACGAAAGATTTACCGGTTAAACCGCTGGCGACCGAAAAACTTCCGCGCGATGTTAAATTAGTTTTGGGAGCAAATGCCGAACGCTTGACAATATCAAATCCTTTTATCGGCGAAGAAAAACCGAAGCCGGAAAGTAAAACCGTCCCGACAAATTCAACCGCGCCGCCGTCGGTAACAATGATTCAGCCGCCGATAATTCCCAAATCTAAGGAAAAAGTCATGTTGACGGGCGTGGCGATAGGCGGAATCAAAACGGCAATGTTTTTACGCGGAAACGAGACAATTTTCTTGACGATAGGCGACGA
Source organism: Selenomonadaceae bacterium (assembly GCA_024698045.1). Classification (GTDB taxonomy): domain Bacteria; phylum Bacillota; class Negativicutes; order Selenomonadales; family Selenomonadaceae; genus Quinella. Next base: position 36,596 of record JAILRS010000037.1, on the reverse strand, counting down.
AATAAACGGACGACAAATAGCGGATATCACGGCGGATTTCGTATTGTTCACGGATAATTCTCGTGTATATATGCAAAGGGAGTTGGAATGATTGATGTTGAAAAAATTTCTGCCGCTGATATTGGCGACGGCTTTTTATACGGTAACACCTTCGGCGGAAGCAACTCCGATGACATTGAGTGTGCATGATGCCGATTTGCGCGCTACAATCGTCCTCGTTGGTAAGAGCGGCGGATTAAATGTCTTGATAGATGATTCCGTCAAGGGAAATATTTCAATATCGGTTAACAATGTCGATCCCGTTCGCATTTTGGAAATCATTGCCAACATAAAAAATCTGCGACTCCTACATGAATCCGATGTTTACATTTTGACGGCAACACTTGCGCCCGTGGAAACAATGCAAAGTTACGTCCTACCCGTCAAATTCGGTGACGCCAATATTTTACGCCGCGCCGTTTACAAAACTTTGGATATGGACGAAACAAACAAACCGATTAACGAAACGATAAAGATAAAAGATAAAGACGGGAACGAACGGACTTATAAATCGACATTCAACGAAAGTAAGACGACGAAGAATACATCAAGCGGTAAGAATGACGACGAAGACGATCCGCGCGCAAAAAGAGTGTTCGTTAATCCCGAAGTCAACGCGCTCGTACTGTACGCTACTCCTTCGGAATATGAGCGCGTCAAAAATTTGCTGACGACTTTGGATGTTGAATTGAAACAAGTATCCGTCGAGGCGAAGATTATAGCGATAGATAAAAACGAAAGTAAAAATTTGGGCGTGGAATGGATGTGGTCGACGCTGCCGCAATATCCCGAACGCGATGTCACGACTTATGATTCGTACGGAACATATCGCGAACGAACGGAAGTGACACGTAACTCAAACGATTCGACGGGCTACGGCATAATCAGATTCGGCAGAGGTCCCGAGGGTACTCCGTTTGAATTTTATTACGGAGCGAAGATAAATGCTTTGGTGACAGACGGTAAGGCGAAAATTTTATCGCGCCCCAATGTCATGACGATTCAGGGCAAAGAGGCAGTAATTAATGTAGGAAGTTCAGTGCCCGTGCCTAAAGTACAGACAACAAATTCAACCGTTACAACTTCTCTGGAATATCGTGATGCCGGTATAATTTTGAAATACACACCGCGCGTCAATGAGGACGGGACGATAACCGCGACGATTCACACGGAAGTAAGTATGCCGCAATATGTCGCCGATATGCAAGCGTATCGATTTAATACGCGTTCGGCGGATACGACGGTAACCGTACATGATGGCGAACCGATGATTATCGGCGGACTAATCGGCGCGGAAGAATCAAAATCGGTCAGTAAAATTCCCTTCCTCGGCGATTTGCCTCTTCTGGGCGCATTGTTCCGCAATCACCGCAAAAGTAAAACGGAATCCGAATTGATAATTTTTTTGACTGCCCATGTTTTGAAACCTGTCAAGCCCGGCGATGATAATGCTGCGGAACGCGGATTATAACTGCGCAGAATTTTTTTAACGAGGTGATTAACTTGAGATTATATATAGCCGAAAAACCTTCGATGGCGCGAGAATTGGCGTCATGCTTAAAAAATCCGCAGAAAAGAACGGGATACATACAAACTGCGGAAGGTATTGTGACGTGGCTTTTCGGTCATGTTTTGGAACAGGTAGAGCCTGCTGAATACAATCCGAAATATAAATTGTGGGATAAGGACGATTTGCCGATAGTGCCCAAAGAATGGAAATTGAAAGTGACGGAATCAAGTGCCGAACAATTTCAAATCGTAAAGGCATTAATCGAGAAAGCAGATGAAATTGTACATGCGGGCGACCCCGATCGCGAAGGACAACTTTTGGTTGACGAGGTACTTGATTTTGTCGGCAATAAAAAGCCCGTCAAAAGAATTTTGCTGAATGCTTTGGATGAGACGAGCATTAAAAGAGCACTCAAAGATTTACGCGATAACAAAGAGTTTTTCAATCTGAAACAGTCTGCGCTTGCAAGGAGTCGGGCGGATTGGCTTATCGGGATGAATCTTTCGCGCGCCTATACTTTGGCGGCACAACGTCACGGCTACAGAAAATTAGTCTTGCCGATTGGGCGCGTAAAAACTCCGACACTTGCATTGGTTGTACGCCGTGAAAGAGAAATTCAAAACTTTAAGCCCGTGGATTTTTACAATATCATCGCGACGTTTGAACATGCCAACGGGAATTTTTTGGCGACGTTCAAACCTACGCAAAAGATGTTGAAATTGGAATCGTTCGATGATTCGGGGAGACTTATCGATAAAGATTTTGCGCAGGAATTATTGAAAACGTTCGCCGTTGAACCGTTTGAAGGGAAAATTTCTTCGTACAAGACTACCGAACGTAAAGAACAACCGCCGTTGCCGTATTCGCTGTCAACGTTGCAAGTAGCCGCCGGCAAAGCATTCGGGTATTCGCCGCAAGTTGTTTTGAATACCGCGCAAAGTTTGTACGAAAAAAAGTTGACGACATATCCGCGTTCCGATTGCGAATATCTGCCGACAAATCAAATTAAAGACGTACCCGAAATAGTGAAACATTTGGGCGGCATGAGCGATGAAAATTTGCGGAATATGGTCAAGCATGCCGATATAGAAATCAAGAGCCGCGCATGGAATGATGAAAAAATTTCCGCTCATCACGCGATAACTCCGACGCGTACGCCCGTGAAAGTGCAACTTAGCGAAGCCGAAATGAATATTTACAAGACTATTGCCAGAAATTATCTTATGCAATTTTATCCCGAACATATCTTTGACGAAACTATAGTCACGGTCAATTATAAAAAACAAATCTTCGGAGCGCGCGGTAAAGTTATCAAGCAAAACGGTTGGCGTGAATTCTATATCGTTTCCAAAAAATCCGACGAAAAAGGTACCGACAAAAAAAGTGACGATGAAAACATTGCCGACGAAAAAAGTATCAACGGAAACACTACCGACGAAAAAAGTACCGACGATAACAGTGCCAATGAAAACAATTCTACCGGAAATAGTACCGACGAAAAAAGTACCGACAAAAAAAGTGCCGACGAAAATAAAAACGACAAGGACGATTATGTTGTCTTGCCGCATATGGAAAAGGGCGACGCCGTTGAATATAAAGACGGTATCTTGAAGAAAGGTACGACGACACCGCCGAAAAGATTTACCGCGTCGGGCTTGATAGAGGGCATGAAAAATATTCATAAGTACGTCAAGAATCCCGAGGCGAAAAAGCAATTAAAAGACGTGTACGGAATCGGGACGGAAGCGACACGCGCGGCGATAATCGATGATTTGATTCAGCGCAAATTTTTAACCGTCAACCGAAAAGCACTTTATCCGACGGATGCGGCTTATCTTCTGATTGACGCATTGCCCGATGATATGACTTACCCCGATGCAACGGCGATTTGGGAAGATAAATTGTATTCGATGAGTGAGGGCGACGGATCTCTCGACGATTTTTTGACGGGACAAGTTAATTTCACGAGCAATCTTGTTAAGGCGGCGGACGACGCTAAATTTGCCGAGGAATCGAAATACAAATGCCCGAACTGCGGCAGTGCTTTGACCAAACGTCAAGGCAAGAACGGCGATTTTTGGGGCTGCAGTGCTTATCCAAAATGCAAGACGACTTTTGAGGATGATAACGGGCAACCGGATTTTGAAGGTAAACTCAGAGCGGCACGGCAGAAAATTTTAGCCGAAGAATCGAAATATAAATGCCCGAATTGCGGCAGTGCTCTGATTAAGCGTCAAGGCAGGAGCGGCGATTTTTGGGGTTGCAGTGCTTATCCGAAATGCAAGACAACTTTTGAGGACGATAACGATAAACCGGATTTTGAAGGTAAACTCAGAGAAGCGCGACAGAAAATTTTAGCCGAAGAATCGAAATATAAATGCCCGAATTGCGGCAGTGCTCTGATTAAGCGTCGAGGCAGGAACGGCGATTTTTGGGGCTGCAGTGCTTATCCGAAATGCAAGACGACTTTCAACGACGATAACGGGCAGCCGAATTTTGACGGGAAAAAATTTATCGCGCCGAAAAACGAAGATATTACCGCCGACAAAAAACGCGATAACTCGGATAACGACAACTTTGATTTTGTTATATCTTCAGCGGATTTTTGATTCGGAAAAATTTTCCTTGACAGTTTGTGGCGAAAGATTTATAATCTCGCTTGTCTTGAAGGGCGCGAGTTCCTTAGGCGAAGTGGGGTTGTAGCTCAGATGGTTAGAGTGCCTCGTTGACATCGAGGAGGTCACAGATTCGAGTTCTGTCAGCCCCACCATTTATTTTCTCGAGCTCGCTTAACTCAGTTGGTAGAGTATCTCCGTCACATGGAGGAAGTCGTGGGTTCGAGTCCCTCAGCGAGCACTTTATCGCACTTGATATGAAATTATAAGCCTTCCGCAAGTCGGGGGGCTTTTTTCGCGTGGAGGATTCTCCTTTCGTATGGTTAACGAAAGGAGTCAAAGTCAAATTGGTTGCGATAGTTTGTCGTTGAACGTGGCTACAGTTTCTAACTTAGTTAGGAAATTTTTTTTATTGGCTGTGAATACTTTTCTTTGCGTGTCCAAAGAAAAGTAACAAAAGAAAGGACACCTCGCAGGGGCGTTAGTATTCGATAGCCGAAGTGAGTAGGTAACACATGTCTAGTGTGCCGGCGGGTTATTCGCATCACGCGAATAAAATGCCGGCTTAGTGGCGCCCATACTTGGGCGGCTCACTATCATTAATATTGCGCTTCTCGTCAATGTTGTAACTTTGTTACTTTAAACGCGGTCATTAATTCTGATTATTGAAATCTTTGGCGCGAAAACTGTTCCGCCACTTTCAAAGTGGCTCACGTTGCAGGCGGCCGTCCGTCCTTGGGCGGCCTCTTCCTTGATTAACACATTAAGTCAATGTTACTTCAACGCGGTGATTAAAAGCAAAAAAAAATCCTTCATCTAAACGAAGGAAATACAATCAGAAAATATGTTGTGCATATTTCCCGAATTTAGCAACGGGATTTTTTTATAAAATTCTGCGTGCGCCAATGTAGCGAGAGCTATAGTAAGGATGACTGAGAGAGCTGATAGTAACGCCTTGGCTGGAGCTGGCATGAATGAAATTGCCGTCACCGACGTAAATACCGACATGAGATGCGCCGTAGGTATAAGTAGTGAAGAAAACCAAATCGCCCGGTACGAGTTCCGTAGTCGAAATGGGTGTACCTACTTCGTATTGAACATCGGCAGTACGCGGTAAGGAAATACCTGCGTTAGCGAAAACGTATTGAACATAACCGGAGCAATCAAAGCCATAGGGACTGGTGCCACCGAAAACATAGGGGACACCGATATAACTCATCGAAGAAGTGATAATCCTACGAGCAATCAAATCCATACCGCGGCTGACATCGGGCATATCACGACCGAGAAGAGCCGTATAAGTTGCGGGACCGATTAAACCGTCCGCCTTGATTCCGTGACTTTTCTGGAACTCCTTTACCGCCTCCGCCATAGCAGGACCAAAAGCTCCGTCGGCAATTACGTCATAGCCGAGCATGACAAGTTTGCCTTGTAATTCCGCAATCTCCGTGCCTTGATCTCCTACTCTGAATTGTCCTGCAGCATAACTTGTAGAAACACTTACCGATAACAAAACCATCACCATCATTAACGTCCGCAAAAATCTCACCAAAATCAGCCACTTCCTTTCAAAAAATTTGACCAGATTATAACCTTTTTTAATGATTAAATCATGAATTAACGTGAGAAATTTTTAAAGGGTAGAGACAAGGGCGCAGGAAGTAGAAAAAATCTGCTCCCTACTCCCTAAGTCCCTACCCTGTGGACAGGCAGTCAATAAGCCGGATTCTGTTAATTGGCAATCATTTATCTTGCCTGAACGTTGCCGCTCAAGTCTAGCAACTTACCCGAAAGGTCAGCGAGCAACCTCAACCCTTTCCTATTTAGTTTTGCTCCGCGTGAGGTTTGTCAGGCTTACCGATTACTCGGCAACCGGTAGGCTCTTACCCTGCCTTTTCACCCTTACCGAATTTCTTCGGCGGTTTTCTTTTCTGTGACACTGTCTTTGAAATTACTTTCACCGGCCGTTAGCCGGCACGCCGCTCTATGGAGTCCGGACTTTCCTCGTTGGACGAATCCACCGCGATTGCCTTTCTTACCTGTCGCGTGAAGTTTATCACTATAAATTTCCTCTGTCAAATACCGAAAAAGGTATACTGTCGTAAACAAATCGGAAGAAAATTTTTGACTACTGTATTTCAAAGTGTACAAACTACATGTTATAATCCGAAGGTAAAAAATTTTTCTGCAGGGAGGAATTATCATGGCGTTTAACGAGGAACAATTCAAGGACATTATTTCGGAGTTCACGGTAAGCACCGAAAGACTTCAAGAGATTGCGGCGGCGTTTCGTCAGGATATGCAATTGGGTCTGCGCGATGTAACTCTTTCGTCGATGAGAATGCTCAAATCGTATGTCGGATTACCGAGCGGCAAAGAGACGGGCGAATATCTTGCGCTTGACTTCGGCGGCACTAATATCCGCGTGTTCAAAATCAGATTGGACGGCAACGGCGAATTTGAAGTCGTCAAGAAAATTGCGCGTCCGCTAATCGTCCCCGGCGAATACAATTACATTTCCAAAGAATCCACCGCGGAACAAATGTTTGATTTTATCGCCGAAATGATTGACGAGCTTATCGAGGGCAATAACACCGATAAATTTTATCTCGGTCATACATTTTCTTTCCCCTCTAGGCAGGATGATATTTACAACGCGCAACTTATTGTATGGACGAAGGAATTTGCGACGCAAGGCGTAGAGGGCGAAGTAGCGAACGATTTACTTGCAGCCGCACTCAAACGTCGCGGATTCGGAAATGTTGTGCCCGTCGCCGTACTCAACGATACTGTTGCCGTTCTCTTGAGTGCCGCCTATAAAAATCCCGACACGTTTATCGGCTCAATATACGCCACAGGTCACAATACTTGCTACCTTGAGCCGAGTATTCAAGACGAAAAATCTTTCGGCAAGGGCGGTATGATTTTAAATTTGGAATGCGGTAACTTTATGAAGTTGGCTCCGAATCGTTTCGATAAAGAATATGACGACAGCTCCGAAAAACCCGGTGAGCAACGTTTTGAGAAAATGGTATCGGGTCGTTACATGGGCGAACTTTTCGGCATGGCAATCGCGGAACTTGTGGGCGAACAAGGTAAAAATTACAACTTAACTTCGGTTGATATGTCCATGATAATTTTGGATGAATCGGATAACTTTGAAAAAGCATCGGCGATACTTGAGGAAAAAGTCGGGCGCAAATTCGAGCATGATGATATCGCAAAAATTCGCGAAATTGCCGCCGCTATAGTCGTTCGTTCCGCGCGATTGGTCGCCGCCTCTTTCGTCGCTATCATTTGGCAGCGTGCAGGTCATGACGAAATCGAGCGTCAACATATCGCGGTAGACGGATCTGTATACGAAAAAATGCCGTTGGCGAAAGATAATATAACTTCCGCACTTGCCGAACTTTTGGGCGAAGATGCCGATAAAGTCGATACCGTTCTCGATAACGGCGGTTCGGGATTGGGTGCGGCAATCGCGGCGGCTATGGCTGTCGAATAATCAATCGCTCCTTTGATAACTGCCTTGATTGACAAAAAATTCCCCTTGTGTTAGAAAATTTAGAATGACTCAATCGCAAGGCGGAATAAAAATTGACGGACGCTATCAGAACAAAATCAGCAGCGACTTTGGCGGCAATATTTGCAAGTATTTTTATTGTGTCGGTCGCGTATATAATTGCGGAATCGAATCATAATTGCGTGGGCGACGGTTGTCCTGTCTGTACATGTATTACGCAATGTCTCGATAATCTGCGCACGTTGGGCACGAGTACCGATAGCTCGGTTGAAAATTTCTTTGCGGAAAATTTCGCCGTGCTCGTCGTTTACTTTCACGTCTGCTTAGTCGTCCCGATAACTTTGGCAAATCAAAAAGTCCGTATGGATAATTAAATCACTAATCTCCGTGCAGGGACAATTACCAAAATTTTTGTCCCTGTATTTTTGCGTTTAATTTTAATCTGCGGAGGTTATAATGATGAAAAAATTTTTAGCGGCAGTGATTATGTTAATGATGACAATGACATTTACGGCATGCGGCGGAAACAATCCCGAACCGCCCGACAAAATCAAAGTCATCGCAACAACTTTTCCGTTATATGATTGGGCACGTGAAATTATCGGCAACAATGATAAATTTGAATTGACATTGCTTATGGATACGGGCGTAGATTTACACAACTTCCAACCTACTGCGCAGGACATGATGAAAATTTCAAACTGTAACGTGTTTATTTACGTTGGTGGCGAATCGGATAACTGGGCAGATGATGCCTTGAAAAGTGCCAAGAACAAAGATATGATTGTCGTTAACCTGATGAATGCATTGGAAAATAATCTTGTGGCCGAAGAAATTGTCGAAGGTATGGAACATCATAACCATCATCATCGCCATATTGAAGATTCTCGCGAAAACGAAGAGGAAAATTATCATCATATCGAAGGTTACGACGAACATATTTGGCTATCGTTACGCAATGCGCAGATTTGTTGTGACGCGATAAGTGATGCATTGATGAAAGTTTCTATTCCGACTGCAAAGGAAATTAAAAAGAACGATACAAATTACCGCGACAAATTAATTGCACTTGATGAAAAATATATCGAGGCAACGAACGCCGCAAAAATCAATACACTTTGTTTCGGTGACAGATTTCCCTTCCGCTACATGGTTGATGATTACGGATTGAAATACTATGCGGCATTTGCGGGTTGTTCGGCGGAGAGCGAGGCCAGTTTTGCTACGATTAAATTTTTGGCGGATAAAGTCGACGAATTAAAATTGCCGTACGTCATAAAAATCGAGGGCAGCAATACCAAAATTGCCGAAACGATAATCGCAAACACTGCGCAGAAAAATCAGCAGATATTGACGCTGGACGCTTTTCAGGCGACAACGAGTAAAGATGCGGCGAACGGCAAAACTTATCTCGCGACAATGGAAAAAAATTTATCGGTCTTGAAAAAAGCATTGGAGGTTAGCGAATGACTTTGATTACCTGCGATAACGTTGCATTGGGCTACGGTTCGCGCGTTGTCGTTGACGGATTGAATTTCACGGTAGACGAGGGCGATTATCTTTGCATTATCGGCGAAAACGGCGCAGGAAAATCCACGCTCGTCAAAACTCTTTTGGGCTTACAAAAACCTTTGCGCGGAAAAATTTTGCTCAACGGTTTAAATGCCGGCGATATAGGTTACCTTTCACAGCAAACAGCGATACAAAAAGATTTTCCGGCCTCGGTTAACGAAATAGTTTTATCTGGCTGTTTGGCGCGGAAAAAATTTCTGCCGTTCTATTCTGCGCAGGATAAAGAAATCGCGGCAACAAATATGGAACGTTTAGGCGTGCAATCGTTGGCGGACAGGAGTTTCGCGGAATTATCGGGCGGTCAACAACAACGAGTACTTTTGGCGCGTGCATTATGTGCGGCGAAAAAAATTTTACTGCTTGATGAACCTGTCGCGGCATTGGATCCCGAAGCAACCGCAGATATGTACAAAATCATTTCGCAACTCAATCAGGACGGAATAACGATAATAATGATATCGCACGACGTGAACGAGGCAATCGGTCGCGCCAAACACGTTTTACGGCTCGGCAAAAAAATTTTCTACGGTACAAGTGAGGATTATCATGCTTGAAACAATCACAATGTATTTGGAATATCCTTTCGTAATCAACGCGCTGATAGTAGGTGTACTGATTGCGCTATGCTCTTCGTTGTTAGGCGTGACACTTGTCTTGAAAAGATTTTCGTTAATCGGCGACGGACTTGCACATGTGGCATTCGGTGCGTTGTGTGTCGCGACGGTTTTGCATATGGCAAATAAAATGTTGTTGACGTTGCCGATAACGGTCATTTGTGCGATACTAATCTTGCGCGGCGGACAAAATGCAAAGATACGCGGCGATGCGGTTATCGCGATGATATCGGTCGGCTCTTTGGCATTCGGTTATCTGATTATGAATGTCTTTGCGTCTTCGGCGAATTTATCGGGCGACGTGTGCAGTACTCTTTTCGGCTCGACTTCGATATTGACTTTAACCGAACAAGAAGTTTGGTTGAGCGTCATACTTTCGATATTGATGGTTGCGGCGTTCGTCCTGTTCTACAACAAAATTTTCGCGGTGACATTCGACGAAGACTTTGCAAGAGCGGCGCGGCTTAACGTAGATTTTTACAACCTGATGATATCAATCGTCATAGCGATAATAATCGTGTTGTCTATGAATTTGGTTGGTTCGCTGTTAATTTCGGCGTTTATAATTTTCCCCGCGTTGTCGGCGATGAAATTATTTAAAACCTTCCGCGCGGTTACAATCTGTTCTGTAATTTTATCTGTGGTGTGCGCGTTTATCGGCATAGCAATTTCGATTTTGGGAGGGACACCCGTCGGCTCGACGATTGTGGCAGTCGACGCGTTGACTTTCGGTTTATGTTTTGCCGTCAATAAATTCGGAGGTGTCGCGGCGTGAAAATTTTGGGCGGTGTCTTGACGGTTATAATAATTGCCGCCGTGGTAATTTTTTCCGCCGATACGAAACCGCCCGAAGAAGTTACGACGCCCGAAAAAATTTCCGTTGCCGAAAAGGTTGCGCCCGTCGAAAATGTTGACATTGACTTGACGAAATTAAATTCGACGATGCTTTACCCGACAGTCTTCAATATGACAGAACATCCTGCGGAATTTCGCGGCAAGACTGTTAAACTGCGCGGCATGTACTTTTTATCGCACGATCCTGCGAAGAATGAAGATCATCATGCTTGCGTAGTTTGGGATGCTACTGCTTGTTGTATGCAGGGGATGGAATTTAAACTTAGTACGGGCGAATATCCCGATAATCAAACGGAAATAACTGTTGTCGGGAAATTTGACACGTACACCGTCGAAAAGATTGACAATCCGATTTTGATTGACGCTCATCTTGCGGAATGATAAACAACAACGGCGTAAGCAATACGAATGGAGATGATAACTATGCGAAAATTTTTTGCGGCTATGATTGTCTGCACGATGATTATGTTTACGGGAATCGGACGCGCTGCCGCCGTCGACATTGACCTAACAAAAATGAGTTCGACGATGATTTATTCCACCGTGTTTAATATCGTGACGACGCCCAAAAATTTTGTCGGCAAAACTATGCGCATGCACGGCGAATATACAATCTATCCGATAACCGATACCGAAACCATTCATGCTTGTCTTGTTCGCGATGCCGCAGGTTGTTGCAGTCAAGGAATTGAATTTCGTTTGATTAATGGCAATTATCCGTCGGGGACATGCGATATAACCGTCGTCGGCACTCTTGCGATTATGAACGTCGACGGCAAAGATGTCTGTTACATGATTAACGCAAGTCTCGAATAATTTTCCGTAACCAAAAGAGCCGCGGCATTTTTCGCTACGGCTCTTGTTTTATTTTCCGGTTGTATTTTATTCGGCAATTGTTGCGTCGTATTTTTCAACCATTTTAATCGGGCGATAGGATTCTTTGGCTTGGCGCAGACCCTCAATGCCCATATCTTCTTCACGATTAATGAAAGTCATGTCAATCCATTCATGCTCGACGAAATCATGATTGATAGCCACGTAAACGCCGCGGATATTCGGATTGGCTTTCTCCACGTGAATAACTGCGGTATCCGAGTTGAGACGTTCGCCGAAAGTAAACGCGACAACTTTATCATTTAAGAGAATCGCGCCGCCCTTGAGTTTAAATCTGCCGAAGTGGTCGAATATTTCATGAATCGCCGCCTGTTCGTAACCGATAAAAGGATCGTCGGGATTTGCGCGTTTATGATCCCGTGCCCATTGATTTAATTCTTCGCGGCACTTCGGAATAATTTCTTCGGTTATCGGAACATATTTCGCGTCGGGATAATCTTTGCGGAAGGAGTTGAGATGATTTTTCTTGCCGTGAAATTTTCTGCCCGAAAGGTTTATCAAATCCTGCGCAAGATAAACATAATCGAAGTTGTTGCGTTCGCCGACGATATTAAATTTTACGTGGGGATAACGCGCCAATTCATCGGCGAAAACTTTTTCAACGACGACGAACATAAATTTTTTATCGCCGCCCTCCTGCTTATAAACCTCTAAAATTTTCGTGATGGCGTCCTGCATTTTCTCCGATGCGCCTATCGGTTGCCACGCGCCGAATGTCTTTTCGTCGGATGAAAACATATAAAGCACATCATCTTCCACGCCCCAACGCAGATTCAACATGTTACGCCACATAAAAAGATTCGTGAAAGTGTATTCGGCATTTTCGCAGTACTGAGAGCCGAAAAACTTATCAAATATAGGCTTGTCCGCACAAGTCAATTCATTGAGATTAATAATAATCCACTCCTTGAAATTTCTGTCAAGCTTTATAACTATGGGCAGATATTCGCCCGATTGCGTATTATAGCACATCGGGAAAATTTCGGCGCAAATGTTTGGGCGGAATTATTCGCAAAAAAAAACGCCGGCAATTCTTGTCGACGATTTTCTAATGCAATGTTCAGTCATCGTGCGCCGCATGCTCAAAAGCGAAGTGATAACCGACTTTGAAACATTCTTCGAGAAAAATTTTATCGGCTTCGTTTTTGGCTTCCGCAAGCGCATTTTTCTTTTTGCCGGAGTTATAAAATATCCCGTCAGCCAGACAAAAAGTTTGTACGGTAGCAGTGGCATTGGCGGGAGAATATTTTTTGGTTATGGGGAAAATCCTTTGTTCCCATACCTGCATATCTTCGCTATCTTGTTTTACCTTGAGCGAATACTTGTCCAAAAAGTAAGGCGCATCGTTGTAAAAAGCTATAAAAATGTAATTGGGATCTGCGATAATTCTTTCGGGAGCGTCGGGCGGTAGAGGTTCGCCCGTTGCAAGACGTGTTCTGATTTTCTGTTCGTATAAATCCGCACTCTCCCAATCGCTTTTCAATACGGGGCCTTTTTTCGGAACGGCGACAGTCTTGGTAACTTTTTTATCCGGTTTGAATTTAGGCAAGTCATAGGCCTGCGCAATACTGCCGAATATAGTTAATGTCACCAAAAGAGCTGCCGCTAAAAACATTTTTAACACGGCGACTCACTCCCTTGCGACGCGCTCCTGTTTAGCTCTTTGGGGTTCGTGTTCTTGTAGGTCTTGTCCGTTTTTTTTTAAATCATTGACAGATTTTTGAACAAGAAATTCGGGATTGTCAAAGCGATTGCCCAAAACGGTCATCTTCCAATTTTTCGTATCGTACAAAGTTTGATGCATGTCATCACCGCATTCGAGAACAAAACAGCCGCCGTGAAAGGCAATGACACCGATTCTGCCGTCCTCGAGTGAAATGATATCATCTTCGTAAATTTCTTTGCCGGTGCTGTCGATTAAGCCCGTAAATTGTCCGATTGTCTTTGGATCTACGCGATAACCTTCGTAACCGTTTTCATAGACGAAAATATGTGCTTGAGGTCCGGGGTCGCCGTAAGTTCCACGCTTGAGATAGAAACCGTAAATCCAAACGCTTTTTTCTTCGCCGCTGAATATTTGAAAAGTTTTCAAGCCGCGATATTTAATTTCACGTTCTGCCATGAAAGGTCACCTCCGACTTTATGAACAAATCAAAATTTCATGCCCGCCATTATAACATCTAAAAAGTTTTTTTCCACAGCGAGTCTAAAGGAATTATTGCAAGTTGTGCACGACATCAGATATTTGAATCGGTGCAGGAAAAGAAACGACAAACTTCATGGCGCATTTTACACACGTAACCGGAAAAATTTTCTGTTTCAAATGCAACGCAAAATGTTGCCACCCCCTTTGAGCGATTATAACAATAACGAATCAAACTATCAATAGCTTAAAATATTTTAGTATGGAACACCTACAAAGTTAAGATATTCCGTCAAAAAAAAGTTGTGATTTTGGCAACGTTTATTCAATCAATCGTGCTTGAAAAAATTTTTTCGTTGCGTTAACGTATAGCGAACGAAGGCAATATATTTTTTAGGGGAGAAATTATTTGAACACCGATATTATCGATAAATTAACTGCGCAGGTTACCGAATTGCATTTCGCCGAAAACTTGCCGGAAAATCTTTTTGGCTTTACTCTGCAAAAAATTTTCGCGCCCGATAACGACAGATTTGTATTTTACACTTACAGCAACGAAGAAAATCATTGTGCGCTTACCGTCTACTTTCACACCGAGACAATGGAATTCAAAGTGCGTCGACGTATCGGGCTTACCGAATTTTGTCTCACGAACTTTTTCACGCAGGATTTTACACGATTCAAAGAGATGATTGACGCGAATTTAGAGACCGAGATAAAAATTTTGCGCGACGTCATGACGCCGAAGGCTAACAGATTCATCGACGAAAAGAAAATCCCGAAATGGACTTACGGCTTGAATTTGCCCGAGACCCTCGAGGGTTTCCGACTGTTTATAAAACCTTCCGCACCCGTCGAAATTACTAACGGCTCTTTTATCGTCATTGACTACGTCGACTTTGCGATTAACAGTGATTTCATAATTTACTTTAACATTTTCGGCGACGAGTTCAGCGGCGAAAGCAGAGTAAACGGCGCGACACATGTCACCTATGATTTTGATTCAAAGACTTTGAAATATCTCGAGGATAAACTCAAAAACAAATTGGCGGATAAATTGCGCGAGATTCGCAGTCAGGCACAATAAAGTTACGCCGAAAACAAAAGCCCCCGAAATTTTCGGAGGCGTTATTTTTTTACTTAGTGAAATCAAACGTGACAATTTTATCGCATTCCATAGGTTTGTTGAATTGATCCAGAGCCGGACGAAAAGTCCATTTGGCTACGGCTTCCGTTGCGACCGCATCCACTTCCGCAATGCCCGAACTCTGTAAAATTTCCGTCGACTTTACTTTGCCGTCCTTACCGATTCTCACAGCGAAGGCAATGTAACCTTTGAAGCCGCCCATTTTATTTTTATCGGGACGGACTTCCATAACTGTTACCGGCGGTTGCGTCAAAAGTTGTGTACCTTCCTGCGCAGGCTCTTCGACTTTGGGCGGCGGTACTTGCTCGACGACGGGCGGCGGCTTCGGATTTTCTTTCGGTTTTTGTTGCGACACTTTAGGTTTGGGAATTTCGCGCTCGGAAATTTTCGGCATCTCGAACGGTTTGGGCGGCGGCAATTCCTCGACAACCAAATCGCTTGCGTTAAAAACCTCGACGGGTTTGCTTACTTCTTCCTCGGGAATTATTTCCGCCTCTTCGGTCGGAATTTCTTCCGTCATGTCGACATCAATCCATTCAACTTCCGAAACAACTTGCTTTTTCGGTTCTGGCGTCAAGCGCGGCAGAACATAAGCCCATGCCGATATTGCGACAAAGTTTAAAATTATCGCCGCCAAAATTGTTATTCGCCAATGTGCCGAGTAATTTTTCACAGTTTAAATTGCGATACTTCGCCGTGCAAATCGGTTGCAAGTTCCGAAAGAATACTGCTTGCCTCGGCAATTTCATGCATAGTTGCCGTTTGCTCCTGTGTTGCCGCGTTGACCGAGTTGACTTTCTTCGAGGATTCAACCGAAATTTTGCGAACATGTTCCACCGATTTCATTATCTCGTCACTACTCGTCGCTACTTTCTTTATGTGTTCCAAACTTGCACTGATATTCACGTTTAATTTCTCTACTTGTGTTTCTATACCTGCGAAGGCGTCGCCCGTCTGCAATACTGCCGAATGACCTTTCTTGACGTCGTTTGTACTTTGATCTATCGATTCAACCGCCGATGCCGTATCTCTTTGAATCGAAGTGATTAACTGCGTAATATTATCCGCCGCCTCGCTCGATTGTTCGGCAAGTTTACGAACTTCTTCGGAAACTACTGCGAAGCCGCGACCGTGTTCACCTGCGCGCGCCGCCTCGATTGCCGCATTCAACGCAAGTAAATTTGTCTGCCCGGCTATTGTGCTTATCGTCTCGACAATCAATCCGATTTCATCAGAACGTTTACCGAGTTGCCCGACCAATTGCGCGGAGGAATTAACTTGTTTGGCGATACGTTCCATCATTTCGATTGCCGCATCTACTTTGGTCTTGCCTACTGTTACATTGCTGAAACTTTCTTTGGATACTGCTTCCATTTCGCCGGCACTGTTGCGCAAGCCGTTAAGTTTCTCGTTCAAATTGTTAATGCTGCTTTCCAATGTGTTAACCGTTTTATCCTGCTCGATTGCGTCGTCGGTTAATACCGTCATGTTTTCGGCGACCATATGAATCGAATCTCTTGTCTGCTGAGTATTTGCGTTCAGCTCTTGACTTGAGGCGGCAACACGTTCGGAGCATTCGGAAACTTTTTTCAACAGGATTTTCAATCGGTTTTTCATTTCGTTGACGCCATCCGCCAATAATCCGATTTCGTCGTCGGTATTGACTTCTATATCTCTGATGCGTAAATCGCCGCCCGCAATACTCTTTGTCGTGCTTACAACCTCATCAAGTTTAGAAATTAATTTGCCGATAAAGAAATTGGAAACGAGTATGCAGAGAATCATGATGACGACGATTGTGATTATCGTAAACACTACGAAGCCGTGAACGACATCATCCATTTCATGTACGCTCACGCCGACGAATAACATGCCCAAAGGTTTACCGTTGATATCTTTCAGCGGCTCATATGCGGCGTAATGATCTTCGCCCATGACTGACGCTTTACCCAAAAAAGTTAATCCGTTGTTCAGAACTATACTTGTAACTTCGCTCGATGCCTGAGTACCCAATAAACGGTTACCGGTTTTTGCGTCGGTTACCGTGGTTGCGACGCGTGTAGCTCCGTTAAAAATTGTGACTTTGGCTCCGCAAATTCTACTGAGAAAATCCGCAATTTCGTTGACGCCGTTAAATCTCTGTTTACCTTTGTAAAGTGCACCGTCCTGCAAACTCCAATCGCCTTCGTAACGGTTGTTGATAATTTCGGATAAAGTTTTGACATCTGAAGCGGCTTTCATCTGCAACGCTTTGCCGAAGCCCTCTTCAGCGCGAATATAGCCGATGATGCCCATTGTCACGCATGCGATAATTACAATGGCATTGACCGCAAGAATAGATTTAGATTTTAATCCCATTGCCTCGATTCCTCCCCAAAAAATTTTTGGAATATTATAGCACATAATCCATATATTCAACCAAAATTTTTATACTTCCTCCGTGAAAATCGATTGCGTTGTCATACTTGCAACCGGGTTCGTGAAAATAAAAATGCCCCCGAAATTTATCGGAGGCTTTATTTTTTTACGTAGGTCTGCGGAAAAATTTTTAACCGTTCAAACTTTCCGGAACTCTGTGCAGAAATGATTTTCAGAATTTAAACTTAGATACTTCGCCCTGTAAATCGTCCGCCAAATCCGCAAGGTTACTGCTTGCCTCGGAAACCGCATGCACATTATCCGCTTGCTCTTGCGTTGAGGCGTTGACTTGCTTGACATTTTCCGCCGACTTATTGGAAATTTCGCGTACGTGTTCGGCGGCTCCCATTATCTCGTCGCAACTGTCCGCAACTTTCTTTATGTGTTCCAAACTTGCATTGATATTCACGTTTAATTTTTCTACTTCGCCCTCAATGCCCGTGAATGCCTCACCCGATTGCAAAACCGATTCGCGTCCTATCTTCACATTATCCGTACTCTTTTCGATTGATTCGACGGCGGAAACAGTATCCTTTTGAATTGAAGTGATTAATGCCGCGATATTATCGGCTGCGTCGCTTGAACCTGCCGCAAGTTTACGAACTTCTTCGGCGACGACCGCGAAACCTTTACCGTGTTCGCCCGCACGTGCCGCCTCGATTGCCGCGTTGAGTGCCAATAAGTTTGTCTGTTCGGCTATTGTGCTTATCGTCTCGACAATCTGCCCGATTTCGCCCGAACGTTTACCGAGTTGCCCGACCAATTGCGCGGAGGCGTTAACTTGTTTGGCGATACTTTCCATCATTTCGATTGCCGCGTCTACTTTCGTCTTACCTACTGTGACATTATTGAAACACTCTTGCGAAACCGCTTCCATTTCACCGGCGTTGTTACGAAGTCCGTCAAGTTTTTCGTTCATATTCTTGATACTGTCTTCCAATCTGTCGACTGTACTTTCTTGTTCCTTTGCGCCCGTAGTGAATGTTTTCATCGTATCGTTGACCATGTTAATCGAATATCTTGTCTGTTGAGTATTGGCATTTAATTCTTTGCACGAATCGGAAACACGTTCGGAGGATTCGGAAACTTTTCTTATCAGCATCTTCAATCGGTTTTTCATTTCGTTTACGCTATCCGCCAACACTCCGATTTCGTCCTCGGTTTGATTCATCATATCGGCAATACGCAAATCGCCGCTGGTTATGCTCTTCGTCGTGGTTATTACTTCGTAGAGTTTATTTATCAAATCATCTATGTAGGAATTGAAGACGAGTACGCAGACGATAATGACGAGGATAGTCACGACGACGGTAGAAATAATCATGCTGCGTAAAATATCATCCATGTTATGCAAATCCGTAGCGACGGCAACCATGCCGACTGTTTTGCCCGAAGAATCTTTCAACGGATTATAGGCGACATAATAGTCTTCGTTCAAAATTTCTTCTTTCTCCGAAAGGATTTTCCCATTGGTTAAAACGTTTTGAACGACAAATGTCGCGGCTTGGGAGTTTCCGCCCTTCAGCGTGGTAGCGATAACCGTCGTGCCGTTGAAAATCGTTACATTCGATTCGCAAACGCGCCCGAGATATTGAACAAGTTCTGTTGCGGTCATGCCCTCGATTTTCTGAGTGCCCTTGCAAAGTATTCCGTTTTCTAAAGTCCATTCGCCTTGATAACGGTTGTTGAGAATTTCTGATAACGTTCTTGCTTCGGAAACGGATTTCATTTCCATTGCCCTACCCAATCCCGCTTCGGTGCGCATGTAACCGATAATGCCGGTCAAGATACATACGAAGATAATAGCCGAATTGACGGCGAGAATAGATTTGGATTTTAAACCCATGGCGGCGATTCCTCCCTAAAAATTTTTTAAACATTATAGCACAGATTTTGTATACACGATAAAAATTTTTATGACTTTGTGATAAATTTTGATTGACTGTTGAATATATGTTGCTGTTGCCACGGCTTAACATTAATGCTAAAATTTTTCCGCCGACAGTAAGTTTGGGAGGTGTAATAAAGTGATTCTTACGGTTGAAGTAAATGTCATGAACGTATTGGAGGAAAACAGTTACTTTTTCGTAGATGATGACACGCGACACGGATTTTTAATCGACCCCGGTGCGCAAGCGGATTTATTGATGAAAATTATCGCCGAACGTGATTTGACAATCGAAAAGATTTTAATCACGCACGGACATTTCGATCACATAGGCGCGGTCAACGAAATTGCTTCCGCTCTGAAAATTCCCGTAATCATGGGCAAATACGGCAGAGCATACGCAGAAAATCCCCAAATGAATTGTTCCGCCTTTTACGACGACGAAATTATTTTGCGCGACGTGAATTATCTTGACGACGACAGCGAAATCAATCTCGACGTTAATCCGAATTTTTCGGTTAAAATTCTTCCGACGCCAGGACATACCGCAGACGGTGTCATCTATTACTGCAAAAAAAAATCCGTTGCATTCGTAGGCGACACGATTTTTTTCGGAAGCTACGGACGAACGGATTTACCGGGCGGCAATGAAATGTCATTGATTAAATCAATCAAGGAGACAATTTTCGCACTGCCCGACGATACGGTATTATTATGCGGACACGGTTCCCCGACGACTGTAGCCGCCGAAAAATCGCGCCCGTGGTATTAAATATCGGCTTCGACTTTATTGTTGTCGAATACGCTCAAAATTTCTTTAAGTTTGGTTTTGGCAGGATTATAGTCGATGGTGGTTTCGCCGTCGTGGGCGTGAATGTGAACGTAGAGGACACCGGCGAGCCCCAATAAACTTTTTTCTACTGCCGCCGCACTTTCGGGCGTATAACCTTTAGCGGTGAATTGCAGGCGAGTATTTGTGCCGATATCACCGCAACCGCATTCTTTGCACATGAATAAAACACCTCGCATAAATTTTTACCGCCGAATTATACAGCGCGAAAATTTTTTCAACAAGCCCCACTAAGGGATAAAGTTAAGGTGATTCGTTTGACTAAAATATTATTGGTATTCGTTGGCGGCGGATTGGGTGCGGTCTGTCGTTTTCTCGTGACAACCGCTCTGTCTGGCAAATTGGGCAACTTCCCGATAGGTACAATGACCGCAAATTTAATCGGCAGTTTACTAATGGGATTGGTTGTGGGAATTTTGGCAAGTCGTGCGCAAGTCGGCGCGGAATCCGTACGGTTATTTGTCGCCGTGGGATTTTTGGGCGGCTTTACGACTTTCTCATCATTTTCCGCCGAAACATTCGCGCTGATTCAAGGCGGACAAATTTTTGCGGCAGCGGCGAATATAATCGTCAGTGTGACTGCAGGTTTGGCGGCATGCGCAATCGGAATGAAAATCGCAGGTTAAAATATTTTGGAGGGTTTGAAAATGACGAAGGCATTAATAGTCGTGGATATGCAAAAAGATTTCGTAACAGGTTCATTGGGTACGAAGGAGGCACAGGAAATTTTACCGCGTCTTGTGAAGAAACTCGACAGTGAATCGGCGGCAGAGTCGACGGATATAATTTTCACGATGGACACGCACAAAGAAAATTATTTGGAGACGCAGGAAGGAAAAAATTTGCCCGTGACTCACTGCATAAAAAAATCCGACGGTTGGGAAATAGTTCCCGAATTGCAAAAATACGCGGCACAAGCAAAGGCAGTAGTCGAAAAAAAATCTTTCGGATCTACAAGATTGCCGACACTGTTGAAAGCTTATGACGTCGTGGAATTTGTCGGCGTATGTACCGATATTTGCGTTGTGTCGAATGCTCTTTTGGTCAAGGCATTTTATCCCGAACAGAAAATTTGTGTAGACGCATCATGTTGCGCAGGAAGTACGCCGGAAAATCATCGCAAGGCTTTGGATGTCATGGCATGCTGTCAATGCGAAATATTAAACCGTGAATAAATTGTCGCGCGGCTTTCGTGAATATTTAATGAAGGAAAAATATATTTGTCGTCGAAAGTTGAAAGAAATTTTGACCGAAGGGAACGAAATATATGGAGGCTAACGAATCCGCGATAAAGGAAGCAGTTGTCACGATAAAGATATTCGGCGTGGGCGACGGCGGTAACAGTGTATTGAAACGGATAAGCGAAAACAATAGCGAACCGATAGAACTGATTGCGATTAATACGGATATGCATGCGCTGAAACGTTTGGATTCCGCTAAGGTAAAAATAATGCAGGTAGGCAAAAGTACCCTGAAGGGACGCGGCACGGGCGGAAATGTCACCTTGGGCGAAAATGCAGTCAAGCGCGATATCGGGCAGATAAAAAAGCAGGTACAAGGCTCTGATATAGTATTCGTAACGGCAGGCATGGGCGGCGGCACCGGTACGGCAATCGCTCCGATTGTGGCGCAAATCGCAAATGAATTGGGGATATTGACTGTCGGAGTCGTCACACTCCCGTTTAACTTTGAAGGGCGTCAAAAACTGCGCATTGCCGAAGAAGGCATTTTGAAAATGCAATCGTACACAGACGCGTTAATCGTGATTAAAAACGATAACTTGATAAAGTTGCCCGAAAATAAAATAGTGTCAATGATGGACGCGTTCACCGCCGCCGATATGATTTTACTTCGTGCGATAAATTGCGTGACGGAATTGATTTTGACGACGGGTGTGATAAATGTAGACTTCGCCGATATAACAACGGTACTGCGACAAGGCGAATCGAGCGATGCAATAATAGGAATAGGTTACAGCGATAAAAATCCGCTCGAGGCATTGCAAAACGCGCTGAAAAGTCCGCTGACCGATAAATCGCTGAAAGGATCGCGCGGAATAATTTTAAACGTCACGGGCGACGAAAATTTATCGATTTACGACGTCAACGAGGCTGCTGATTATATATACAAAAATACAGCTGATGACGTTAACATTATTTTCGGTACGGTACTCGATAAAAGTATGAACGGTAAAATCAGAGTGACGATAATCGCAACGGATTTTGTCAACGGGCTCACGGATAAAACCGAACAGGAAAAACCAAAGGAAACGGAAACAGTATCGAACGGATTTCATTTGAATATGCCGAAGACACCGCCGCAGGAGATTGGCAAAAGTATTTTCGAGATGCCGAAGTTTGTTGACAGGCAAAAGAAAGATTGAATATTTCGGGAGACCGTCCGAAGGTGGGCGGTCTCTGTTAATTAGATTGGAGTGATATTTTTTGAACTTAGACGGATTTTCCATGCGCCCGTTGACCGCAGAACTTGAAAGAACATTGACGGGCGGAAGAATAGACAAAATAACGCAACAGAATCGCGCAAATTTGACAATGACGATAAGGCAACCGGGACAAACATTTTTACTGAGATTGTCGATTGCGCCGCAAAATCCTTCGTTGCATCTGCTGAAGAATACGCCCGAAAATTTGCCCGAGCCGCCGACATTTTGCATGGTATTGCGTAAAAATTTGGAGAGCGGAAGAATTGCGGCAATACGTCAACACGAATTAGACAGAATAATTTTTATCGACGTCGACACAATCGGAATCGGCGGCAAAATTCAAACGTTGACATTAGCGGCGGAATTGATAGGCAAGTACAGTAATTTGATTCTGATTGACGACGGGCAGATAGTCGACGCGTTGAAAAAGGTCGGAACAAATTCAAGCCGCGTCCGTACGGTTTTACCGAATCAAAGTTACGAGTTACCGCCTGCGCAGAATAAATTTGATATCTTCGTAACGGATATCGACGAAATTTTGACGCGAATCAAAGCCGATGAAACTTTGCGGCTCGATAAGGCGATAATGAATGTCTGTCAGGGATTCAGCCCCAACAGTACTCGCGAAACAATTTATTTGGCAGGTTTGCCCGTCGATATAAAAATTTCCGCGCTCGACGAAAAAGATTTTGAAAGTCTGCGCAGTGCCTTGATTGAAATTCGTACCGCCGCCGAAAATCCTACGCCCTATATGATTGAGGAGAACGGCAAAGTTATCGCGATATCCGCCGTACCGTTGAATTATCTGCGCGGTAATGTAAAAACTTTCGATACACTGTCGGAACTGTTGGAGACGGCTGACGAAATTGCAGGAAGTTATGTGCCGCCCGATAAAGAAATTTTTACGAAGTTGGTTAATAATTCTCTGCGTCGCGCGA
Source organism: Selenomonadaceae bacterium (assembly GCA_024698045.1). Classification (GTDB taxonomy): domain Bacteria; phylum Bacillota; class Negativicutes; order Selenomonadales; family Selenomonadaceae; genus Quinella. Next base: position 13,147 of record JAILRS010000037.1, on the reverse strand, counting down.
CAAATAAAATCGCCGTGTTGACGGAAGAATTAAACGCCGCGGAAAATGCCGACGATTGGAGAATCCGCGCCGATAATCTTTCGACATACCGATATCAATTCAAAGATCATGCGGATGAAAAAATTTCTGTGCCGAATATTTACAGTGAGACGGGCGAAGAAATTATCATACCGCTCGACAGAAAATTGACGATAGCCGCCAATGTTCAAAACTGTTACAAAAAATACGACAAACTCAAACGCTCGACGAAATTTATTTCCGAACAGATTGAACTTTGTCGTGAAGAAATCAATTATCTGGAAACGATTGCACACGCGTTGACGGCCTCTACAACTTTGGTCGACATCGACGAGATTCGCACGGAATTAATCGGCGGCGGATATCTGAAGGAAGGTAGGAAGAAAACCGCGCCGAGTAAAAAGCCGGAACCGTTGAAATTTACCGCGCCCGACGGTACCGAAATTTTAGTCGGTAAAAATAATGCGCAGAATGACAGATTGACTTTCAAAATCGCCGCGCCCGATAATCTTTGGTTGCATACGAAAAATATCACGGGCTCGCATGTAATTGTCCGCTCAAACGAAGTGAGCGATGAAACTTTGCAATTCGCCGCCCAAATCGCCGCACATTTCTCCAAAGCGCAAAATTCTTCCAAAGTGCCCGTCGATTATGTTCAGTGTAAGTACATCAAAAAACCTTCGGGAGCTAAACCGGGCTTTGTCGTGTTCACCAATCAGCGCACCATTTACGTCACGCCCGACGAGGCTTTAGACAAAATTTTATTGAAAACAGTATGATTAGTGTTATAATGATTCCTACTTTGTTTCGGAAGTTTCTCTCTAAAAATTTTTAGGTAAAGGAGATTGAAATGGAAAACAAACCTCAAGGATCTTTGGCGGGCTTTTTGATTCCGTCAATAATCGGGATAGTATTATTTATGATTCCCGTGCAATACGACGGCAGTTGGACGATTGTTGTTAAAATAATTGCCGATATGATTAGCGGAGCAATCGGGGAATTTTTACCGGCTCTTTGCGTGGCTATCGTTACAGCGTCCGCCGTTCTCGGTCTGGTTTTTTTGAGTAAGCCGAATTTTATCGCGACATACCCGATTGTAGCGAATACATTTTCTACAACCGCGATTTGGGTCGTCATCAGAATTTTGGGCGCAATTTTTATTTGGCTGACGTTTTTAGGTGTGGGCGAAGGCGGTGACGGTATTATAAGCCTGATAACTTCGGGCGATAACGGCGGCTTCGTGCTGAATGATTTGCTTAGCGTCTTGGTCGTAATTTTTTTGTTGGCAGGTTTACTTTTACCGTTGCTGTTGGATTTCGGTCTGCTTGAATTTATCGGCGCGTTGCTCACGAAGATAATGCGTCCGCTGTTCACAATCCCCGGTCGTGCGGCAGTCGACTGTATAACTTCGTGGATCGGCGACGGCACACTCGGTGTCATGCTCACCGCCAATCAATACGAAAGCGGTTACTATTCCAAACGTGAGGCGGCTATTATCTCCACAACATTTTCAGCCGTCTCCATTACCTTCAGTATCGTTGTCCTTGCGCAGGTTGATTTGATGGAATACTTCGGGCTGTACTATCTGTTAATCTGCGCAATCGGAGTTGTCTGCGCGTTAATCCTGCCTAGGATTCCGCCGCTCAGTTTGAAGAAAGACGAATATCTTGTCGAGGGCAAAGCAATGGGCGAAACATTACCCGAAGGCTACAGTAATTCACTGCAATACGGTCTTGCCTTGGCGCGTCAACGTGTCGCCGAACACGGCGGTATTTCCCAATTCCTCGAGGGCAGTTTTAAAAATGCCGCGGGTATGTGGTTCGGCGTCCTACCCGTCGTCATGTGCATAGGTACATTGGCACTTGTCTTAGCGAATCACACGACGATTTTCGATACACTCGGATTGCCGTTCTTACCGCTGTTGCAATTGCTCGACGTGCCCCAAGCCGTTGAGGTTTCAAAGACAATGATTGTCGGCTTTACCGATATGTTCACGCCCTCTGTATTGGCGGCAGGAACTATTTCAAGTCCGATGGCAAAATTTATCGTGGCAGTCATTTCGGTTACTCAATTGATTTATCTTTCGGAAGTCGGCGGACTTATACTCGGTTCAAAAATTCCCGTCAATCTCCCCGAACTGTTTATACTCTTCCTTGAGCGTACGATTATCAGCTTGTTGATTGCGGCTCCCGTCGCTCATATGTTCTTCACCGCGTAAATTTAATCGGCAATAAAAAAAGTCGTCGTCCAAAACGGGCGGCGATTTTTTTGTAAAGTTATCGGCTAAAAATCTTCCCGAGCAAATAAATCTATCGCAAGGCAACTCAACGCGAAAATTGTTGCGGCTAAACTCCTGTATGTAAAAAATGCGTGGATGCTCGAATGCCCCGCGGCGACGGCATACCAGATAAACGGGAGCGCGGCCGGAAACACGTACGGCAAAATTTTCCGCGCGGTAAATAAAATTTCTCTGCGTCTCTTTATCAGCATGAAAATAAAGGTAAGAATCGCGGCAAAGATAAAAATTCTGATGGTACCATGTCCGACGACGGCAATATTTCGTTGAATCGCGCCGAACGAAGTAATTTGCCAACCGACTTGTGTCAAATCGTTACTGACCTGCGTATAGACCGAAACTTGATGGACGGCATTCATCAAAACATTTTCGCCCGTCAAAATCTGCGCGGCAATCCATTTGCCCGACCACATCCCGACGTAGCCGATGCCCCACGATATTAACAAGCTCGTCATGAATTTCAATACAACCGATAATTTTTCACTCAAAAGTTTTCGGCGATTGAGTACGTACCAAACAGTTAACATCATGGCGACGGAAAATATCGGGTAAGTCAAAAAATCGGTGAAGGCTATGATTATCCCAATCGCCGCGAAAAAATACGGATACAAATCGCCGTCAAACATTAGATTGTTTTTTGTCAGCATGATTATCAGCGCAATCATTGTCACGACGAAAATCGAGGAGAATTGAAACGACATGGACAACGATACCAAATTTAATACCATGACGGCGGCGGCGAAGGCTACCGCAAATTTTGTCCCCAATTCATTGCGGAAGAGTAACAGTACAACGACGAACAGGATAAAATCAACGTACGCCATTAACATTCGCACATGATTGACAGATGTTGCCGTTAACATTGGTTTCAAAATCAATAAGTAGCCGTGCCAATAACGCGGATAATTCAGCTCGGTTAATGTGCTCGTTTCGCCGCGCAGGACGCTTTTTAACGCCTCTACAGGTTCCTCGTCGTGTGTCATACCGTATCGCGGATTTAATAACGCAGATTCAATCACGGAGCCGCTTTGAGGGTGTACAACCTCCAGCAACATTATCGCGTCCGTGAAATTGTCAAGCTTAGTATGTTCGGCAAGACCCCATGACGGATAAGTGCCCTCGCGTTCGTACAAGGGTATAGCCTCCCGAACATTTTTGATTGCCTTGTCATTGGGTATTGAGTAAACAAAAATCATCAGCCCCGTACCGATAAAAATGCTCAACACGACGCCGATGACAATCACCGAAAATTTTTTCAAGTCAAACATCCGCAAACTCCAATTCGGGCTCACAATCAATCAAATGCAACGCCGCCGCCCGTTGATAATAAATTTTCAGCGCGTCTAAACTTTCAGCCGTCAAATCCCATTTTATCGCGCCGCCTAAATATTTATCGAGTTCCGCGAAAGTAAACGGCTTAACTGTTAACACTGAGTTAATCGCGTCGGCTTTATGCTCTAAACCGTAATTGAACGCCCGTAAAATTTTTTGATATACTGCGCGGAAATTTTCCGGCTCCCGTACGGCAAAATCTTTTCGTACCGCCCAAAGTGCGTAAACCATTTGCCGCCCCGTCAACTTATGCCATTCGCAACCCAAATCGTAGAGATAAAAATTTTCCGGACGATGCAGATAAACATAAAGAGCGTCATCGCCGATTAAAAGCGCGGCGGTAGCATCCTTGGCTACGGGATTATCAATCGTCACGGATCTCGTTTCGTATTGCGGCGCGGCATCGTAACCGTCATGCAAAATTATTTTCAACAATCTTTGTGCTGTCGCCGATTTCGACGTCAAAATTATTTTATCGTCAGTGATATCTTCAATCGGCTTGCGCGATATCAAAACGATACTCGTTACGGCATTATCGGCACGTACGCATATTTTCGGCAGGATTAAAAGTTTATCGCTGTGCCGCGCGTATTCTATCGACGAAATATTACTTATGTCAACGCGATTGGCATTGAGTTCGCTGTTAAGAAAAGTAGGCACGCCACGAATAATTTGCAAGTCGTCGGAAAAATGAGCGTAACCGTAACCGAACGGCAGGACATTCAAAAAATCTATGTGCCCGATTCTCGGACTGTTCAAATTAAATCCCTTCTTATTCAAATTCAATCGTCGCGGGTGGTTTACTCGTGCAATCATACATCACGCGGTTAACGCCCTTGACCTCGTTGACTATTCTGTTAGCAACCAAAGTTAAGACATCCCACGGAATTTGTGCCGCCTCAGCCGTCATGAAATCGCTGGTTAGTACCGCACGCAAAGCAATCGCGAAATCGTAGGTGCGACCGTCGCCCATGACACCTACCGAACGCATATTTGTCAACGCCGCGAAATATTGCGAAAGATTTTTATCCAAACCTGCACGGGCTATTTCTTCGCGATAAATCGCATCGGCATCTTGCACGATTTTAACTTTATCCGCAGTGACTTCGCCGATTATCCTTATACCCAAACCCGGACCGGGGAACGGTTGACGACTTACAAGATTTTCGGGCAATCCCAATTCGCGCCCAGCCTGCCTCACTTCATCTTTGAACAGCAATCTCAACGGCTCGACAATCTCCTTGAAGTCAACAAAATCGGGCAGTCCGCCGACGTTGTGATGTGATTTGATGACCGCCGATTTGCCCAAGCCGCTTTCAATCACATCGGGATAAATTGTACCCTGCACGAGATAGTCAACCGCGCCGATTTTCTTTGATTCTTCCTCGAATACCCGAATAAATTCTTCGCCGATAATTTTGCGTTTACGTTCGGGTTCCGTTACACCGCGCAATTTGCTTAAAAATCTTTCGCCGGCATCTACCGCTACAAAATTTAAATCAAATTTGCCGAAGACGTCGGCTACTTCCTTCGCCTCGTTTTTGCGCAGTAAACCATGATCCACGAATACGCACGTTAAATTTTTGCCGACAGCCTTACTTAAAAGAGCCGCCGCGACACTCGAATCGACACCGCCGCTCAATGCGCAAAGCACTTTACCGTCGCCGATTTTCTCCTTTAATTTTGCAATCGTATCCGTGACGAACGAACTCATTTTCCAATCGCGCGACACACCGCAGATATCGACGAAGTTGGAGAAAATTTTCATACCTTCGGCGGTGTGAACGACTTCGGGATGAAATTGTACCGCGTAAAGTTTTTTGGATTCATTCTCCATTGCCGCGACGGGACAATCATGACTTGACGCCGTCACTTTGAATTTTTCGGGTACATTAACGATTCTGTCGGTGTGACTCATCCATGTCACGGATTTTCTTTCCACACCGGCAAAAAGTTTCGACGTCGTATCAATGACTTCAACCTCGGTTTTGCCGTATTCACTGACGTCCGCCGATTGAACACTGCCGCCCAATACATGCGCCATAGCTTGTGCGCCGTAGCAAATACCCAATACGGGGACGCCCATATCAAAAATTTCCGCAGGAGGTAAACTTGCATTGTCGGCGTAAACGCTTTGGGGTCCTCCCGTCAAAATAATGCCCGACGGTTTCATTTCGCGTACCTTGTCAAAATCGGCGGCGTTGTGTACTTCACAGTAAACATTATTTTCGCGTACGCGGCGCGCTATCAGCTGGTTATATTGTCCGCCGAAATCCAATACCAGAATCATTTCTTTTGACAAGTTAATCACTCCCTAAAATTTTAATTAAGTCAATCGCCGCGGCAACGTTTCGACAATTCACCGCGCCTGTAAAGATACTCAAGTTGACTTTGTCTCCTTTTGTTAACTATACGAAAGGAGTTATTTTGCGTCGGCGACTATGACGGAAAACACACCCAAATTTTTCAGCCAAATACTTTTATCGTAAACGGCTTGAATTGCTTCCTGCATGACAATATCGCCCGAATCCGTTTCCAAATCAAAGAAAAAAATATACGCGCCGAGAATCGTCCGCGCCGGTCGTGATTCAATGCGCGTCATATTTACTCCGCGTTTGGAAAATTCTTCGAGCACTTCGCACAAAGATCCTGCGCGGCTACCGTCAATTTGGCAGATGATTAAAACTTTATCGCCGTCGAATTTGGTAATCGGAGCGGCGTCGAGTGGTCTGTAACGAATTTCAAAAAAGCGTGTCGAATTATTTTTGTTATCTTGAATGTTGGCGGCGGCGACTGATAATCCGTTCAATCTGCCTGCCCTTTCGGTACACACTGCCGCAAAATTTTCGTCGGAATCCTTCACAATTTCGGCGGCGCGTGCCGTGGAGGATGTCGCTACCGTTTCCGCCTGCGGGAAATTTTTTTGCAAATACTTCCTGCATTGCGATAAAGGTTGCGCGTGCGAAAATATTTTGCTAATCGTCTTAACATCGGTGTTCGGGCGCGTCATCAAAAAATTTCTCACCGACCAAACCAATTCGCGCGTTACCGTCAAAGTATCACTGCGCGCCAATGTATCCAATGTGATATTTATCGAGCCCTCCAACGAATTTTCAACCGGTACTATTCCGCCGTCAAGTTGCCGTGTTTTTACCGCGTTCAAGACCTCGTAAATATCTGCGCAGATTTCTAAATGCCAATCGGCACGCAAAAATTTTTTCAACCAAAGTGCCGCTTCTTCCGAATGCGTACCGCGCGGCCCCAATATTCCGATAGTTTCCATTGCCTGTCAATCCAATTTCAATTTGCTCAATTCGGGATATAAATCGCCTATCGATTGCGATAAACGTTTCGGCTTGAGTAATTCTATTACCGGTTTCATGACTTTGAAAAATTCTTCGTCGTCCTGTAACAAAGTCAAAATAGCCGCCGTGTTTGCCGCGTCAGCCAATGCCGTATGTTGTGTACCCTCGAAATCGCGATTCATTGCCCCTATCGCGTGTTTTAACGCTAAACTCGAATGTAATCCGATTCTGTCGTCAAATGCCTTTTGTAAATCGCGCCACTGATTTTCCAACCGATTGATATCGTATTTGGGTATTTTGAATGAACATTCATCGCGCAACTGCTTTATATCCGAACTGCTCCACGAATAAATTATCATGTCCCATGTTCCGATCCAATCGATGAAACTTTGAAACGATTCGGCAAAGACAGGTTTATCGTCTACGGTCTTTTGCGTTATGCCCGTCAATTTCGTTATGTGCTTGGTTATCTCCCCGTATTCCGGTTTGACGTAACATTGAAACTCGTCAATCTGTTTATAATTTTCATCGAGCTTCACTGCTCCGATTTCTATCACTTCGTCCGTTGTTAATCGGCGTACATCTTTAAATGATTTGTTGACGGGATTCATTTCCAAGTCAATCACTACATGAATCAAATTTTTAACCTCCCGAAATTTATGCAAGTCATAAGACTATCGCTACGTACAAAACTTCTGCAAAATAATTCTTGTCTGTATGAAATTTTCCTGCCTGTAAATATTTTTGTCAATAGGCTCCCTTACTTGTGGCGACCGCTTTGACCGTTTTGAATAAGTACATGATGTCAATCCACACCGACCAATTTCGCACGTACCAAGTATCCATTGCGACGCGTTCGGGATAAGTTGTGTCGCTGCGCCCCGATACTTGCCACATTCCCGTTATACCCGGCAGTACCATGTAGTATTCGCGGATATTTTTTCCGTAACGCGCTATTTCTTCCTTCACTATCGGTCGGGGACCTACCAAACTCATTTCGCCGCGGATTACGTTCCATAACTGCGGCAATTCATCCAAACTCGTCCGCCGCAACCATGCCCCCAATTTCGTTACTCGCGGATCGTTTGTCAGCTTGAAAGTTTCTTCCCATTCCTTCCGCGCCTCGGGATTCGCCGCTAAATATTCTTTCAACCTTTCCGCCGAATCGGGTACCATCGTTTGAAATTTGTAGCAGTAAAATTTTTTGCCGCCCGCGCCGACTCTCTTATGCGCGAATATTACATGTCCTCGATTGTCTATCGCTACCGCTATCGCCAAGCCCAACAGTATCGGCGATATCATCAAGCCGCCTATTATCGTCAACGTTAAGTCAAATATTCTTTTGAATACCCTGTTGTATCTTCGCGAAAGATTATTGCGCAGATTTAACAGTAAAATTTTTTCGCTGAACAAAATCGCCGGCTCCATACTTGCCATCGGTGTCCCTATTAAATCCGGCACGAACGAAATATTTTTTACATGCGGCTGTATTTCGCTGATTATCTCCTGCAATCGTTCCTTATCGAGCCCCGGCGCAGATATTATCACCGTTTTTATTCTCGCCGCCCGTATTATGCCCTTCGCCTCTTTGAAACCGCCCAGTATCGGAAATTCTTGCGGCAATCGTTCAGATTTCGGATTGTCGTCTATCAAGCCTAACACATTATATCTGTATCCCAAATCGGATTTCCAAAAATTTATCAGCCGTTCCGCCGTCAAACCAGCTCCGATTAATATCACCGGTTCGTAAAAGATATTTTTTAACTTCAAAACTTTTAACACAGTATAGCGTATCAAACAAACGTTAACGAGTACGAACAACCCAAACAGTATTATAAACAACCGCGAAGATAAATCGCTTGCCTTCAGAAAGTAGATGATGATTATCGACGCAATCCACCCCGCGAAAACCGATTGGAATAAATCGCGCATGATATCTACAACAGGTTTCATTTGTCTGTACGAACGCGATTGACCTAAGAATATCAGAAACAACAGCGGCACTACGCCGTAAATATATAAGTCGGAATATTGATATGTGACATTGTTCCAAAAATCTGCCGCATTCCGACAGATGAACGCCATGTGTTCGCTCAATACTATTCCGACATAGTCAAACAGCAGAAACATTATCGGCGGTATCGTCGAATTTACCGCAGTCGTATTTTTTATCATAACTTCCTCGCCGTATTTATTTTGTTGCCAATATAACATATTCATTTTTATAAATCTAGCTTTACACCGTCACTTTACTCTATAGCCGATTGAAATAAAAAAGACAGCCCCGAATTTTTTCGAGACTGTCTGATTTTTTTTGCCGACCGTCATTTGTCGGACGTCGCTATCGGTCTTTCGTGCCGACCGTTTTATCTATTCGTTCGTGTCGTTAATCGTTGATGTGTTTAGTCAATCTTGCTTTCCGTCAAACCAGTTCATCATCTTTGGAGGAGGCCAAGACTTCGTAAGGTGTTTTGCCGTCGCTGTTATTCCAATTGCTGGAGGTATTCCAGTCGTTATAGCTGCTTTCGGCTGTGAGAGATGCATTAGTCGATTTCATTATCTCTTCAAAAGCTACGTCGTATTTCTCGGCGTCATCGGCGTCATCAACGACATCACTAAGAGACGTGAGAACATCTTTGGTAATTTTTGTCTGAGTGCCTGTCGACGTATCCCAGATGTTAAGGTTTTCAATAACGTCTTCGAGGGTGTTATATTGTGCTTTACCGTATCTGACTTGTTTTACATTCAAGTACAGGTTGTCGAGTTTGATAACGTAGGTGTTGTCGTCTTGTTCATAGGTTACGTAGGCATGGAAGGAGGCGTCGTTTGTAGCAGGGCTGATGTAAAGAATACTTGTGACCTCACCGTAAAGTTTCAGAATGTCTGTACCGGCTTGGTAAGTGGACGGGTCGGTGCGGTCGTACCCTGTATCTGTAGTCGAGGATGCACGTGCAACTTTCTTTTTATCTTCTAATTTAAAGTTTCCGCCGACGCCGAAGTCGTAGATAACGCCGCCGCCGCTCTTGAAGATGAACGTGTCATTGGCGAGACCGCCCGTCAAAGAGTTTTGCGTGCCGCCCTTCATGTGGAAGAGATTCTGGTTATCGTTACCTATAAATGTGCAGTTCTCTCTGGTTGCGTAAATGTCCGTAAGTTCAGTGAAGTATTCGGAACCGCTCATGGTGTTTTCTGCGTACCGGAGGCTGTCGTTTGCGATTAATGTTGCTTCATTTTCGTCTGTGGTTATTGCGCCGAAGTCGCCGTATGTGCCGTTGTTGGTAGGTTGCTTCGAGCCGTAGACCCTGACACCGCTTGCGGCTGTCAAATCCTTGTCGTTGTACATATTTTCGGCGGGTGGCGTCAAATAAACTTGTTTGTAGCCTATGTAAATGTATTCGGGGAAGGTTCCGTCTTCGTAAGCATTTACTTCAACAACAATCTGACCGGCAGTTCCTTTTTCGTCGAGGAAATTGACAGTTACTTCTGCTTTGTCGGCTCCATATTTGGTTATCGGGTCGTCGGTAATTTGGTAATTATTGTTGTACAAATCAATCTTGTCGTTAGCAGAGTCGAAGTTGTTGATTCTCACGTCGCCGCCGATATAAACCATCGTGTCGCTACCGTCATTTGCCGTCAAGGTGACATCTATACCGCCGATTACCGCGCCGCCGTTTTCGGCTGCATTAATCGTGCCGCCGCGAGCAATCACATTTGTTGCATCGGTATATTCATCACTACCGAGATCAATTTCGTCGTCGTTGCCGAAGAGCGATACGCCTTTGCCGTCTGCCGTTGTCATCTTGCCTTCGTCGAATACGTAATCTTGACCGTCGATGTTAACGGTATCAGTGGAATCAACACTGCTGAGCGTCAAGCCTTCGCCGTCCGTCGTGCCCGCTATGTTGATACCGTTATCCGAAGTTATTGTGCCGATATCTCTGAAGTCATCATAGAATCCGACAATGCTGTCGCCGTCGCTGTAGTCTGCTATAACATCTTCGCCGCCGCCAACGCTGAACACGTCATTACCGTCGCCGCCTTTGAACGAATCATTGCCCGCGCCGCCGATCAACGTGTCATTACCTGCGCCGCCGTCTTGCGTACTGCCGTTATCGTTCGCCTTAATGACGTTGTCGTTATCGTTACCTTCCATGTAAATAGGATATTCATTGTTTGCGTCTTCGCTCGCAACGAGTGTGACAACCGTATCGGAGTACATCGTGGATAAGAGTCTGCCGGTAAACATTATCTTGCCGGCTACAGTGGCTTCCGTCGAACCGTTGAGCGTTGCCGCCGTTGCTTGCGATTTATCTTCGTTATCCCATGTGAACATATCTTTTTCGGTTATTACGCCTGCATAGATGACCGTATCGTCTGCGCCGTCTTCACCTGCAAGTGTTACGTACATGTTGGCACTGCCGTCCACCAGCAGGGTTTGATCGCCGGAAGTAATGATTAAGTCGCCGTTATCGGCCAACATTGTTTCGTAAGCGTCGGGCGCGTCTATCTTGTAAGCATTTTCGGCGTAGTTGACTGTATCGTAGCCGTCGGACATTTCGATTATGCCGCTCGTGCCCGTGAAGTTGATTGAATCGTTGCCGTCGCCGCCCGTCACTGTTACGTTGTTGCCTTCGTTGGTAATAGTGTCGTTATCGTTGCCACCGTTGACTGATACATTGTTGCCGCTGTTGGAGATAGTGTCGTCGCCTGCACCGCCGTCAATCGTAACATTGTTGCCTTCATTGGTGATAGTGTCGTTATCTTCGCCGCCGTTGACTGATACATTCTCGCCGCTGTTGGAGATAGTGTCGTCGCCTGCACCGCCGTCAACCGTGGAGCTTGCGCCGTTGTTAGTGATGCTGTCGGCACCGTCGCCGCCGTTGACTGTTACATTCTCGCCGCTGTTGATGATGTTATCGGTTTCGTCGGAGCCCGTAACTTTCTTGTCGGATGCTGTGTTGTTGAGTGTTAAAGAGCTGTCGCCGCCGAGAATAGTCACGCCGTCGCCTTCGTAGTTGTTTTCGCTCAAAGTGATTACGCCGTCTTCGGGTGTCATGCCGGTCGTGTCGGATATACCTGCTATTGCAAACTGCGACTCGCCACCAACCTGCGCAATATATGTCACTACAGTGTTGCTGTCATCCAAATCGTAGTATGCGCCGGATCCGCCGTTACTGTAAACAGCCGTCGTGCCCGACAATGTCCATGCACTTTCGATTGCACTTGCCTCGGTTGCCACGCCGCTGAGTGCGAATATGTAGTTATAGTCGCCGCTGATTGTTGCGCCGTCTTTGTTTTCGCCGATTTCCTTTATCGTGAGCGTTACAACTTTGCCGTCGCGATTGACCGCCGCAGTCGTTGCACTCAAGCCCGCAATCGTGAAGAGTTTTGCAATGCTGTCGGAGCCAGTGTAAATGAGATCTGTGCCGCTGATACTTGCTCCGGCGTTTTCAACTTCATAGTAAGTTGCGCTGGTGGTTGCCGAACTCCAACTGTAATTGGTTGCCGCGATATCAGTGATGCCGAAGATTGACAAGCTACCGACTTTGATGCCACCGTCGATTGTCGCGATTGATGTACCTTTGACGCCGCTGATTGTGTCGCCTGCACTGAAGCCTGCAACCGCAAACGAAGTTACTGTGTTGTTGACGTTGATTAAATCATCGTCTGCCGAAACATCAACTGTTGCGCTGTTACCCATGACGCTGATGATATCGTTGCCGCTCAGTCCGTTGATGTAAGCCGCGCCCTGGACTGTAATGTTGTCTACACCGCTCGTGCCGAAGAATTTACCGTTGAATTCATCACCGAGATTGAATCCGTAGTTGTCGGCGTTGCCCGTGACTGTTACGCCGTTCGGGTCGATTGCCGTGCTGTTAATACTGATAACACTATCCTCAACGCTGAGATTGACAGTAGAGCTGACGCCTGCCAGTTCAACTGAAGATTTACCGGCAGTTTGTGCTGTGTAATCAATAGTTATGGAGTCACTGCCAAGGCTGAAGAATGCTCCGCTTGCTCCAATCATGTAAGCCGCTACATTGCCGTTGAGTTTCCATTCGGGAGCGATTGTCTCGGCTGTTACGTCTACATCATCTGCAAGTTTGAATGTGTAGTTGCTGCCTTCCTCGCTGGTGAGTGTGACACCGTGGCTAAGACCGTTGATTGCCGAGCCGCCGACAATAACCGTTGTGTC